>NZ_CM132207.1:611254-1222509 GCF_053667775.1 Cerasibacillus sp. JNUCC 74
CTATTACAGTGGTTCACAACGAGGCAGTTATTTTTAGGTACCATGATTGTTTTTACGATGGGTACGACAATTGCTGCAATAGCTCCAACCTTTCCAGTGTTGCTTGTAGGTAGACTTATTCAGGCGGCAGGAACAGGTCTGTTAATGCCTGTTATTTTTAATGTGTTTCTTCTCGTGTTCCCACCGCATAGAAGAGGAAAAGTGATGGGACTTGTTGGTCTAGTTATTATGTTTGCCCCAGCTATTGGGCCAACCCTGTCTGGGATTATTGTTGAATATTTAGGTTGGCGTTTCTTATTTATTACAGTAATTCCATTTGCTGTCTTCTCTATTATATTCGCCTATAAATATTTAGTGAATGTTTCTGAGGTGACTAAACCAAAAGTAGACATCCTTTCTCTTGTTTTTTCAACAATGGGTTTTGGTTCACTTGTTTACGGGTTTAGCTCAGCAGGAGAAAAAGGATTTCTTAGTGCGGATGTATATAGTTTCATTATTGTAGGGGTAATCGGTATTTCTATTTTCTCTATTAGACAATTCAAATTAGAAGAACCTGTTTTGGATCTTCGGGTTTTTAAATATCCAATGTTCACACATGGTATGCTGATGTTTTTAATTATCATCATGACAATGTTTGCATCTGAAATTATTTTGCCAATTTTTATGCAAGGAGCCTTAGCCTACTCAGCAGCTAAAGCGGGGATGCTATTATTACCCGGCAGCATTATAAATGGATTAATGTCTCCGTTAATGGGGCATTTATTTGATAAATTTGGTCCAAGAGTAATGATGATTCCAGCAACGCTAATTTTAAGTAGTACGATGTATATGATGAGCAGACTAAATGCAAATACCGAGGCCTGGATGATCATTGTCGGGTACATCATACTAATGCTGACTGTTTCTGCAATTATGATGCCAGCGGAAACAAATGGTTTAAATCAGTTGCCAAAAAGGCTATATCCGCATGGTACTTCTGTCATGTCAACATTGCAGCCGGTAGCTGGTTCGATAGGTGTGTCTGTTTTCATTAGTATTTTAAATGCAAGACAAGATCATTATCTTAGTCAATCACCTACGCCAAATGATCCTCAGGCGGTGAACGAAGCGATGATTTTGGGAGTAGAATTAGTTTATTTTATAGCATTTGCAATTTCCGTCATTGCAGTAATTTTAGCATTTTTAGTATACCGGGCAGTGCCGAGGGAGCAGCCTCAAGAAGTGAAACAACAACTATAATATAGCTCTACGAGGCAACGCTTTGAAGGATGTTTAGAAAAACTTGGCTTGTCGCCAGGTCTTAGCGAAAGCTGTAGTTTTTCTTATACTATAAAGCCTAAAGTTTTATACTTTCCTATAGTGTAAAAAATCGTAAAATGGCAAAGTGAACTTCAATGTATGTTAGAATAGGCAAAAGTTCTGCACTAAGACAGAACAGTGGAATTTATAATCCCGCATGTAAGTGCCGTAATCTCTATCGCTTGAGTGCTTGAAATCCAAAAAAAGTAATGAGATAACGGCATCTAAATGACTCGATTGTCCGGATCGACATGGCAAGGAAGTCTTATGCATCGTATGCAGAAAAATTGTCCTTCTTTTAAGGGACAAGGAAAGCTGCGACAGGAATACATGGCGATTTTTTCAGGGATAAGGCAAACGTCGAAGTGGTACACTGCGTTTTCTAGGACGTTACGATCATTAGCCAACCAGTTCTATTATCTTTTTTTAGAACACATTCTTATAGGATAAGATAATAGTAACTAATTTTCTGAAAGCAAATAGTAGTTTGTTAAAAACAGCGGAGGACAAAGAAGACAGCAGACCTGTTTTGCATTATTTATACGTTAGGAAAATATGCTGACGCTAGCATTTAAGCTGATACAGCAAAACGTTAATGTCCAACGTGTATAAGTCCAACTAAGCAGTAGCGACATGTTCCAGAAGCTTATTGTGAATTACGGTTTCTAAAAAGAGAGGGAGATGAAAAAAATGAAGTTAAACTTACTCCAGAGTATTAGAACCAATAATTTTAATGATAATCAATTAATCGAAAAAATGGAACATATGTGGAAAGAAGCTTCTAGTAAACTGAAACATCATAAAGGTAATGTGTATGGTGTTTATTATGATTATGAGAGCAATTATAAAGGAGACTATTCTCTAAGTGTTGCCATTGATGACAGTGATTCAAATGTTGATAATCGAATGATTATGGAAATACCAGATGTAAAATATAAAATATTTGATGTAGACACAACCGATGAGCTAGGTATCATGAAAGCTTGGAGTAAAATTTGGGAATTAGAGGAATCAGGTTCTTTAAAACGAGCGCACACGTATGATTATGAAAAGTATGACCCAAATGGGAATATTGAAATATATATTGCTGTAAGAAAATAGGTTAAACCGATCCTTTGTGTAAGTAAATAGTTTTTTGATTTTTGTTACCTCAACTGTTCACTGCCATTGCTTTTTTAAAGAATTATTTGCTTCCGCTATGTGAGAAGATGTGCTGAGAATCACTGGAAATTTTACCATATACAAAGGATAATAAAATTATTCAAGATGAATTCCTAAATTTCCCTTAACATGTAGCTAGACAATCAGCGTTATTGTCTAGCTTTTTAGTGTATCGCTAAATGTATATCTGCTTTCTACATAGTGGATAAATTTTGTAGCGACGTCCAGTTCATGCGTTCAAGCTGTAGAAAATTTCGCTCTTTTTCTAAGAATAAGTCAACATTGGCTTGAATCTAAAGGAAAGCCGACTAAAAGCGGGATTGCCGCTCAGGCTCGGCATACCCTTTTTGCAGGGGGATGTTTCCTTTATCCTGAATGTAAGGAGTCGTATTTCCCTCATTCGAAAAATCCGCTTTTTACGTAAGATGTGCGAGAAATAGCTTCATAAATTCCCGATTCGTTTGGTTTGGCAGGACAACTACGACAGCGATACATCGCGATTTTTAAACAAGGACAAAAGCCCACTTTGAATGAAGTATCAATTTACCCCTTCATCATTTCTGACGTTTGCATGTCACTAAACGAACGCTTGCGCTTTGGTGTCCTGCAATAGAAGGAATGAGCGTGGGTACAGCTATCGTCATTCTGTGTAGGGTTTTTTAGAGAATAAGTTACACTTAGCAGAATGTAAAAAAATAAATTTAATCTTGACTCTAACGTAACGTTATCGTTTATGATGGAACAGGTAGGGAGGTACTTAACATGAAAGTGAAAGAGGTAGCTGCTTTAGTTGGGATTAGCGTGCGCACACTTCATCATTATGATGCTATTGGATTGTTAAAACCTGGGCATAAGACAGAAACGGGTTATCGCATATATACAGATAAAGAGTTGGAACGGCTGCAGCAAATATTGTTTTTTAAAGAACTTGGTTTCTCGTTAAAGAAGATTAAAGAGATAATGGATAGTCCTTCCTATAATCAAATAGAAGCATTGAAAGTTCAACAAAAAATGCTGCTTGCCAAACAAAAGCAAATTAACACAATGCTTGAGACGATTGAAAAAACGATTAAACATTCGAAAGGAGAGATAACGATGAGTAATCAAGAGCGTTTTAAAGGGTTTGATTTTCGCAGTAATCCTTATGAACAAGAAGCCCGTGAACGATGGGGGAATGAAGTGGAAGAAGCGAACAAAAAAATAAATAATCTGTCATCGTACGAACGAAAAGACCTTGAAAATTCGATGATAGAGATTTATTGTAATTTATCAACGATCCGTCATCAAGATCCTGCCTCCGAAGAAGCGCAACAGTGGATTGGGATGTGGTTTGATTTACTTAACTGCATAGGGACATATTCGTTAACAGCTTTTAAAGGATTGGGAAAAATGTATGTAGAGGATGAACGGTTTACGAAGAACATTGACAAATTTGGTGATGGCTTAGCTAAGTTTATGCAGGAAGCAATGGCGATTTATGCAGCAAAACATAGTGCAGGGCAAGAATAGATGTTTTCTGCCCTGCATTGCTGCTAATCTAATTAAAGTTGGACTACTGCTTCTTGAATATCGTTTGCCCTGGTAATTGCGGAGATAACTGCGACTCCATCCGCTCCTGCCTCAATTACAGAGTTCGCATTTTGAGTAGAGATTCCACCGATCCCAACGATGGGCATATTTGGATAACGTTGCTTTACCTCACTGATCCAAGTTGTGCCAACTGGGGGTTTAGCGTCTTCTTTTGTCGTTGTTGCAAAAATTGGACCAACGCCTAGGTAGTCTACACAGTCTATTGGACTTGCTGATAATTCTTGATTATTTGATATGGAAAGTCCAATCCATTTATTTGGAAATTTCCTTCGCAGATCGGTTGGAGACAAATCATCTTGACCAACATGAATGCCGTCAGCTTCCAACACTTGAGCCAGTTCGACCTCATCATTCACAAAAAAGGGAACATGATAGTAACGACAAATATCGCGCAGTTGCTTGCCTAAGATATATTTTTGAAAGCCTGTTAAAGAGCCGGTGCCTTTTTCACGATATTGAAAAGCGGTAATACCAGCAGCAATAGCTTCTTTAAGGATTTGTTTGGGGTCACGATCACAGTTTTGACTGCCCATAATAAAGTATTTTCTTAATGATTTACGCAAATCTAATGGTGACATAAATAACCTCCTTTTCTGATAAAATTTAACTTTTATCCCGCATGTAAGGTGCCGTAAGACTTCCACTTCAAGAGCCTTTAGTTGATACAAAAGGTCTAAGTGGGAGAAAACGGCACCTAAATGCCCGATTCGTTCAAGGGCCTTTAGGTCATACCCCCTGAGGTACTAACATTCAGTAGGAGATGGAAGAAAACTCCTACTGAATGAAGTTTCACTTTATTACAGATAGGATTCTTAATGAAGATCGACATAGTTTTTTAAAAAAAGACATAAATGAAACGTAAAAATTAGTTCATCCCTAATTGTTCTAAATCTAATGATAGTGCATCAATAAATGCTGGAAGGAAACTTCCCGGACCAGATACATGATTTTGTTTTACTGCATACTCTGCTGCTAAACCATAAAATTGAACCGCAGCATAAGCCTTTTCTTCCGCAGCCTCCTCCGCTGTTAAACAGGCTGTTAAGATAGAACCTAATAAGCAACCAGCACCAGTGATTTTTTCTAACCATGGATGACCTGATGTATTTTTTAGCACATTTCCATCCTTGCCAATAAAATCGATTTCTCCAGTAACGACGGCAGTAGTTCTGTAAGTTTCTGCTACTTTTACAGCAATTTCTTCCGCATTACCAGCGCCTACAGATTCAACACCTTTTACTTCCCATGGAATATCAACAAGTTGAGCCATTTCGCCGGCATTTCCTTTAATGGCTGTAAATTGGATCTCCTTCAATAACTCCTTTACAACATCCTTTCGAAAGGATGTTGCACCGACACCTACAGGATCAAGTACCACAGGTATTCCAGTTTTATTTGCTGCTCTTCCTGCAAGCTTCATGGCTGGCAGTTCCTGTAACGTAGTCGTTCCAATATTAATGAGCACACCATCTGAAATAGACGCCATTTGCTCGGCTTCTTCTTTTGCTTTTGCCATAATTGGTGAACCGCCAAAAGCTAATAAACCATTTGCGGTGAAGTTCATAACGACTTCGTTTGTAATATTGTGTATCAAAGGATTATTTACTCTGACGTGCTGAATAACAGATTCTCTCATTGTTCAACCCTTTCCTTGCGAATTCCCCAATGATTGGTCGGACCATTTCCAGCACCAAGCGGGAATGAATACTTAATAGCTGCTGTTACAAACTGTTTGGCTTGTTTAACGGCTTCATAAAGCGGCAGTCCTTTACTTAAATAGGCAGTAATGGCGGCTGAGTATGTGCATCCTGTGCCATGGGTATTTTTGGTATGAATCCGTTCTGAATGGAAAGTATGAATAGTATTTCCATCATATAAATAGTCGATAGCATCTCCTTGCATATGTCCGCCTTTAACAAGTGCAGCTTGGGCTCCATGTTTTTCAACGATTTCTCTGGCAGCTTCTTTTAAATCATCAATATCATGTATTTTCTGACCTGTAATAAATTCAGCTTCAGGGATATTTGGAGTAACTACCTTAGCTAAAGGTAAAAGCTGTTCCTTTAAAAAGTCACGCGCTTCTTCTGCAATTAAAGCATCGCCACTTGTAGCTACCATTACAGGATCCATTACATAACTGGCATTTGTTTTAGGCAGTTGTTCAGCAATAATTTTCATCATTGACTCATTGGCAATCATTCCTGTTTTGACACTGTGAACAGGCATATCTGAAAAAACAGATTCCAATTGATCTTTTAGCATTTCAATTGGTATATGATGAACATTTTGGACACCAGTAGTGTTTTGCGCTACTATAGATGTAATCACGGACATTCCATATACAGCTAATTCCTGGAATGTTTTCAAATCTGCTTGTATTCCTGCTCCACCACTCGGATCAGTTCCTGCTATTGTTAACGCACATGGGGGTTGTTTCATTGGAATCCCGCCTTTCTTTATTTAGGAAAGTAATTAATTTACCTCAAGCTTGCAAAACTCACACGTAACAACGAGGTCTCCATAACGACACTTCAGCTTCGAATTGTAGCAAAAAGTGATAATTCCTGCATAGGTTCCCTTATTTACCTGTCCATTCTTCACATGTATAAGCCATTTCCCAAAACTTGAATTCTAATTGGCAGCTTTTGCGAAATGCCTCGCTAATTTTATTTAGTTCCTCATTAGAGGCTTTTTCAGCCAGTTGATCCAGTCGATTTCGCATGTTAGCTGTCATTGTTTCAGATGATGGGCTTGCGTAAAACGTAATCCACTCATAAAATGGATGATTACTCGTAGGCTTATACTGCTTCATAAGCTCTTGTCCTATTTCAAAATAGGTCCATGGACAAGGAAGCAGCACACCGAGTAATTCACCAGAAGTCCCTAACTGAGCATGGTACAACATATGTTTTACATAATGATCAGCAGTAGGTGGAAGGGAATAGCCTTGCAAATCTACATATTTCAAACCAAGATAATTACAAAAGTTATGGTGAGGATGTGCTTCATCATTTAATATGAAGTAAATACGATTAAAAAAATAGCTGATATCCTCACGTCTTTTTGATTTAGCTATAGCAATCCCATAGATTCTCATAAATGCATTCAAGTATTCAAAGTCAGCTTTAACATAATAAGCAAGTGATTGATGAGAAATTTCACCAATGCCAATGCCTTGAACAAATGGATGGTGAAAGATCATTTGAAAGATATCATCATTTTCTTCGCGTAACTTATTTGTAAACAAAATTATATATAGCCCCCTTAATTAATTTGGAAGCTACTAAAGGGGTGATGGAATAGAGAAAAACTCATCTTCACTACTTTCCTTCGCTGGAATTACCCAGATCAGGTTCAAAGGGACAAAGGATACGACCTTATCTCAGCAACGATTGCGCCCCTAGTAGTTTCCTTGTAATCGAATCATGTTCTCCGGTTTGACGCGTAAAAGAACAAGCCAGCCAATAAAGGCACCGGTGACACTACTTACTAAAAACGACGGCATAAAGAATAGCGCGCCGGCACTACTGTCCATAAACAGGTTGGCAAGTGGTACTGCGGTCAAAGCGCCGATTATTCCTGTACCAAAGCTTTCACCGACTATAGCCCATATTTTCTTCCCAAACCAGTGATACAGCATTCCTGCTAACCAAGCGCCAATCATAGCACCGGGAAATGCAAGAATCGTTCCCAGTCCAAGCATATTACGTAATAACCCAATCATAAAAGCTATTACTACAGCAGGTCCTGGGCCTAATGTAATTGCTGCCATTACATTAACGGCATGCTGAACAGGATATGCTTTTGCAATTCCAGCTGGAAACCAGAAAAACTGCGCTCCCAGTGTGCCAATTGCTACAAAAACAGCCATTAATGTTAGTAGGTAGATCTTTTTCATAGTAGCCTCCCTTCCGTCATAGATTTGGGTTAGAGGAAAGGTGGATGATTTGGAGGGTAAATTAAATGAAAGCTAACCTAAAAAATAGCTGTAGGTAATAGCTTGGCTAATCTGCTAAAAAACCTCAAAATCAATCCTGTAGTAAAAATACTTCCTGAATACAAAAAAGCCAGGTCTAGCAAGGACCTGACTTTGGATTTATGAAAATAGAAAGACGTATGTCTACTACTTCCCTCCGCTGGTGCTAACCAGATCAGGTCGATAAGAGTCAGAAGCTAGTTGCTTCTTCTCAGCCCCTATAGGGCCCCCCTAGTAGTTCTAAAAGCATGTTCAAAAAGATCGGTAATAAGAACGCATTCAATTTCTTCGCACATTAGAACGTATAACATTTTAGCGTTGAAGTTCATTCAACGTAGTCAAAAATTTTTAAGTTCTAAGTATACGTGCAAACTAGGCTATCGTCTATGCTCTTTTTGCCGCTAGCCAAGTTTTCTTTATTAACTGTGCTCCTTAGAAAAGAAAACACTTTTCTTGCGTAGGAGTGACACTCGAGGAAGCATACTAGTAATCATGTATCTAATAAAAGGTCTTCTACTAAAAGCGACCACGTCGATAACGTAGAAGTCAGTATTTCCTGTACAAGCTCCACTATCCAAACTATATCGCCTCGAACTTCGGCTAGATAGGATGTGTTAGTGTCAGCGTGCAACAAGGATGTTGCGAAATGAGCTGACCTTGATCCTACTTATCCTCCTTTTTAAACACGCACTAAAACAGCTATTCAATTGAAATTAGCATAAGCTAGTAATCTAAGGATAACAAAACCAGTCACATTTGTCATTTGAAATGATAGATATCGATAAATTAGTAAACGATAACTGAGTGTCTAAAGAAGGGATTGTAAAATTTAAGGGAACCAACTCAATCAGCTAATGCTGTGCCCTGATTTATCAATGACTTAACTCCTTACTAAATTGATATTCGTCCAGCTGCATTACCTAAACTAGCAAACAGGAAAAGACAACGAAGCCAATTTGAAGAATTGTTAGGGAATTTATCAATTTTTTTATGAACACATAAAGGAGAAAATTTTGGAGAATAATAAATCTTTGATACCATTTTTAATGGAAAATTTTACAAGGATATTATATTTCGTGACTAAAGTCACGGAAAAAACATATCGTATGACATAATATTTGTAATGTATGGAGAAAAATGAGGAAAAATATGAATAGGTAAACACAAATAGTGAAGGCACAAAAAACTTAGAATTTAAGAGTTTAGTAGTTGAATCACAAAAGGTAGCTAAAGTTAATACCCTTGTATTTTTTGAAAATCAAACGCAAATCGGATGATACTTAGAAGCGGTCATTAATCAAGAATATAAAGGAGCGTTTATCTCTCCTTTAATCATTTTTTGGGCGAATATTCATAGTTAGATTCAAAGTGTAACACATCCTGTAACCATTGCTGTTTTTCTAGTTCACTAACTTCTACAGTAAAAATGGAAAAAGATTATATAAGGGATTAAGTAATTGAATTTGCAGAAATAAGACTATCCAAGTTATTTCTTTTACGGGTGGAGAAATCCTTTAGATTATTATTTTTTAAAAGAACTAATGGAAATCATTAAACCGTATAAAAAACAATAACGGTGATTTCAAATGGATTTGGGGGGTGGTAGCAGGAAAAAGGTTGAAGAATACTTTAGTGATTAGAACTCATTAGATGTGGTAGCATGAATTATAAGATGAATACCATTCATCCTTTGTTAAATCGTCCAGTATTAAAAGAATATTTGAACATAGCAGGAAATACCCAGATCTCGATGTTTCTCTTAATATGGCAGTTACGAAAGATAGAATGTCAAATCATATTTTGGAGGAATTAGGTGATTCAATCTTAGGAGTTAAGATTAATAACTTCCCAATGATATCAGTTGGAGCATTAAAAAGTAGAATGAATCAGCAAAATATACATAAGTTAATCTATTTTGCGAAATAGAAAGAAAATTATAACGTAGATTAACACCGGTCATGTTTGTACCTATTTCTATTCAAGTAAAGGGTTCTGTTTTTCTAATAGGTTTATTTAAAGTAAGCAAAAATGTCCAAAATTATTACTTGAAACGTTCACTTCCTATAGTTCTGAATTGGTAAGGGGATAGGTGGCTCAGGAACGATAACATTAGTGACTCGATTTTAAATCAGAGGTTTCATTTTCAAGGTACTATTTATTAGAAGGAGTATGCATATGAACATAGCCAACTATACTTAAAAGTGAAAGATAAAACGTTACTTCAGGACACGGACTTGCATTTTTCAAAAGGAAAAATCAGTCATATCATCGGAAAAAATGGGGTTGGGAAATCACAACTTGCCAAAGACTTTCTATTAAATAATAGTAAGCGAATCAGTAACGATATCAGTCAAAACGTTTCTTTAATATCCAGCTCGTCGAATATACCTAATGATGTTTCTAAAGATTTTTTATTATCCTTTTTAAGTAGAAAATTCGGTTCAAAAATGATAGATACGATTACCCCTTTACTTAATCTTGAGAATATTGACGGTAAAGTTCTGATCAAAAATTTAAGCGATGGGCAAAAACAAAAATTAAAATTGCTTAGCTTCTTACTCGCAGACAAAAATATCATTGTTTTAGATGAAATAACAAATGCATTAGACAAGAAAACGGTTATAGAAATACATCGCTTTCTAAACGAATATATTCATGAAAATCCAGAGAAGATAATCATAAACATTACCCACAACTTGTCTGATCTAAAGGCTGTCGCAGGGGATTATTATTTATTTCATAACCTAGCGATTTAAAAATATGATTCAGTGGAAAAATTAATTGAAGTGTATATAAATGAGTAAATGTAATAATGGAGGCATATGATGAAATTTGAGTTAAAAAAAAGCGTTAGCAACAAAGTTTTAATTATAGTGGGAGCTATGTTCTTATTTTTATTTTTACTTGGGTATTTTTTGCCGGTTGGAATAGATAAGGTCAGCGATGTGACATACGATATGTTTTTCTTTAGCTCCTATACCGTTGCTACAGAGTTTTGGGTTCATGTTATTTTCATTTGTTGTAGCTTTCTTTATTAATAGAGAATATTCAAACAAAAACATTCTCTTTTACAAATTAATAGGGGAAAACATCTACTCCTTCTTTTATAAAAAGATAGCTGTTTTATTTATAGAATGTTTTGCATTTATAGCACTTGGTATATTGATTATATCATTGATTTATCATAATTTTTCTCATTTTACATTACTATTATTTTTATTTTCTGCGGTTATATTACAATATATTAATTATTGGGACGATTAGTATGTTATGTCCGAGTATATTGATTAGTATAGGTGTAAGTATCATTTATTGGATCACTTCTGTTATTTTAGTAGCTGTAAGCACGAAAGTATTTGGCTTTATAGCTCCTTTTAAAGCGGGTAACACCATGTACTCACGAATAGATAGAGTGCTGCAATCGGATATATGATACCTTGACAGTAGTGATATTTTATCTATTATTTTCTATTTAATCTCCATCATTATCATCAATGTAATCATTCTTAGCTTTTCTAAAAAGCGATGGATCAAAATGGCGATTTAAGCTGCTTCTCGTTGAAGCAGCTTTTATGTAAGTTCACAAAAATGGAGAATACAATGTTCGCAATGAATAAATTTTCTTAGAAAGGCTATATTTTTGACTATAATATATTGATCTGCTTTATCATATGAAATAACATTCTCTTTTTTTAACTGGTTTATACTTCGAGAAATAAACTCACGTGTTGTCCCACAAATTTGACTTAATTCTTCGTGAGAAAGTTTTATCAAAATTTTATAACCCATATCTACTTGACGACTATACATGTTTACTAAGCGAATTAATGTTGAATATAGTGCTCCTTTTTTTCCGAATAAAGTAAAATCTCTTATGATTAGATTCTTTTTATTCACTTGGTTGTAAACATATGTCAGCCAATTGGCTTTTAAGTTCGTATTTTTATCTAATGCATTAGTGAAAACGCTTTTCCTAAGTTTCACTAACTGGCAATCTGTTTTAGCCAATGCATAGTATTGATAATTGATATATTCGTAATCGGATATATCTAGTAAAAAGAAATTACCGGGTTTTATGATTTTAATGATCAATTCCTTTCCGTTGAAGGCTGACTGTTTAACAAACATAAAGCCACCTATGACTGCATAGATGTAGGATTGTTTTTCCGTGTCCATATTGATTATCTGACCTTTTTTACAAGAACAAGAGCAGCCTTTCTTAGAAACAAAATTAAATATTTCGTCATTTGTAATTATGCTTATGCCCATTTTATAAATCCCCCTATATAATAGTATATTATACTCTTTTTAGTAAAAAAGTCATTATATGGTATTTGGATCTATAGGTTTAATGGCATACACACCAAGTTAAATAAAAATTAAGTTTAGCCAATATAAGATTGATTTTTTTAAAACAAAACAGGCATTACTTTGAAACATTTCGATATTCAAAGCTTATTCGAGTTTGCCATTTTTATCTGCTATTGTACTACTTGTAGTAAATTTGCTTGCTAGATAATGAGTTTAGTCTATTTTTAAGTATGCTTCAGTCTATGGTCTTTGAGCATTAGCCTGGAAAACTGCTTTTGTGTCATCGACATTATGTCCAAATTGCCTACTTTTAGCAAGTGCGTTTAAAAACAAGTTGGATAAAGCATTGTAAACTTCAGGCTGACTATTGTATGATCATAAATAAGATAGCTAACTAATACGGAGTGGAAAAAATGAGAAAAATGACAATTTTAGTAGCGGATGATGATCAAGAGATTGCTGATCTTATTTCGATTCATTTAGAAAAAGAAGGCTATGATGTATTTAAGGCAGCAGATGGAGAAGAAGCGTGGCAGCTCATTCAAACAAAACCAGTTCATTTGGTGATTTTAGATATTATGATGCCTAAGCTAGATGGTTATGAAGTAACAAAACGGATTAGAGAAAAGTATCAAATGCCGATTATCTTTTTAAGTGCGAAAACTTCGGATTTTGATAAGGTGAAAGGATTAGTAATCGGTGCAGATGATTATATGACAAAGCCATTTACGCCAATTGAATTAATTGCTCGTGTTAATGCACAATTGAGGCGGTTTATGGTGTTAAATGGAGCGAAAGAGGAACAAGAGCATGTTTTAGAATTTGGCGGACTTCGTATCCATCCAGAACAGCGCAGTGTAACATTGTATGAAGAACCAGTAGATTTAACACCGAAGGAATTCGACATATTGTATCTATTGGCTAGCAACCCAAAAAAGGTGTTTAATGTGGAGACAATTTTTCGCCACGTATGGGGTGATTTGTATTATGAAGGTGCAAATACAGTGATGGTACATATCCGGACGTTAAGAAAAAAATTAAAAGAGGATCAAAGAAAAGATAAGTGGATTAAAACGATATGGGGAGTGGGGTATAGCTTTTATGGATAAAATGATAAAAAGCTTTCGATTTAAAATGGTCATGCTGTTTGGCTTAAGTATGTTGTATGCGGGTATGATTACGTATATTAGCTTTTTAGGTCTCCGCTTCTATTATCAAAACTATGTGAAATTTGATGATCCGCTTGCCTGGATTCGTGGCAGGATAGCCTCTATAGGTGATTTTAATTTTTTCATGCTTTTGTTCATCCCACTATCGATTCTTTTTTTCTTTCTATTAACGAAGCGTTACTCTGTGTACTTTAAGGAAATTTCCAATGGCATTCATCAACTAGCTAATGGGAATTTTAAACATTATGTACAAATTGATACAAAGGATGAATTCCACAGTATTGCAGAGGATATTAATATAGCAATGCAAAAACTACAAACAGCGATTCAACGTGGAGACTTTGCGGAGAGCAGTAAAGACCAGTTAGTCGTTAATTTAGCTCATGATTTAAGAACTCCGTTAACTTCGGTACTTGGTTATTTGGATTTGGTATTGAAAAATGATGATTTGACGGAGGAGGAGAAGCATCATTACTTGTCCATATCCTATAAGAAATCGGAGCGCTTAGAGTTATTAATTAATGAATTATTTGATATTACCAAAATGAATTATGGAATGCTCCAATTAAATAAAACTGAAATTAACCTTGGTGATTTACTTCAGCAATTAAATGAAGAATTTTATCCTGTTTTGAAAAAGAATTATCTACAAACTCGTTTGGATGTACAATCAGAATTAATTGTATATGCAGATGGGGAACAGCTCGCTCGAGTATTTGAGAACCTTTTTACCAATGCTATCCGTTATGGTTACGATGGTCAATTTATTGATATCAAAGCTTATGTTGATTCAAAAACGATCGTAGTGCAAATTGTAAATTATGGTGATTGTATACCGGAGGAAATTATACCGCATATTTTTGATATGTTTTATAAAACCGATTCGTCAAGAAAATATCAAGCAGGCAGTACGGGTTTAGGCTTATTTATAGCCAAAAATATTGTTGAACAGCATGGAGGAACGATTACTGTTGATAGCACAGTGATACGTACCATATTTGAAGTACGGTTACCAAAAAATGAATAGAAGAGGATGCTCAAAGTGACACATTGAATGTCATTGTACGTTAGAATGGAAAAAATTCCAACACTGATGGTAAGACGATGTAGTGGAATTTTTCACCTCCCATGTAAAAAGCCTTATGATCTCTACTTTTCAACATCTTCTATTTTCTTGATGACATTGCAAGAGAAAAGCTCCCAAATCGTTTGAATAGACAGGACTAGAGAAGACTGCTTGAATAAGCATCGCGGTTTTTAAAGGACAGACAAGCTACGGCAGCAATACAACGCGGTTTTTTAAGAGCGCCCAAGATGTTAGCGTTTGTTCTACTTCTATTAGTAGGGAATTAATTAAAACCTTTCACTAAATGAAGTTTCATTCTATCCGGCTTACTCTTTTTGAATATGCAGTTTAAGAAAAATTTAAAGTTTAATCTAGCAAATTTTTAAGTTTTTTTCTTTATCATTATAGATGAAAGGAGAAAAACGATATGAAAATAAGTAGATTTATATGTTTAACAATAATTATTATAGTTATCGCAATCCTATGGTTTGATGAATCAAACGCACCAACTACTTTAAATCAAGAACAATGGGATAATGGTGAAGAAACTATTAAATTAACTATTCATCCAGAAGATGTACATAAAGGAAACTTAGTGTTAGTAAATCAAGAATACGGTATTAAAGAAAATAATGTAAAAAACGATTTAATTAATTTATTTGAAAATCAGGATTTAATAGCTGATTATGGATTATTAGATAAAAATATTCAGTTATCTAAGGAAGTGATGGTTCACTTTAATGCCATGGTAGAAGCTGCTAAGAAAGATGGAGTAACCGACTTTTTAATTAGCAGTGGGTATCGTGGTTTTAAGCAACAAGAAAAGCTATATCAAGAGATGGGAAAAGAATTTGCACTACCAGCAGGCTTTAGTGAACATCAATTAGGTATATCGCTTGATGTAGGTTCATCAGAGGGGAAAATGGAAAAAACAGATGAAGGAAAATGGATTGCCGAAAATGCTTGGAACTACGGTTTTATCTTACGCTATCCAAAAGATAAAACAGCAATTACTGGTATTGAATACGAACCGTGGCATATTCGTTATGTAGGTAAGCCGCATAGTAAGATTATGCATGATGAAGATTATGTATTAGAGGAGTATTTAGCATTTTTAAAAGATAAAAAGAATGTTGAGGTTCTAGTGGATGGAATAAAATATAACATAAGTTATTATCCGATTACGAAGCCAAAGTCAGTGATCGTACCTACTGATTATGGATATGAAATTTCCGGTGATAACTTTAATGGTGTAATCGTTACTATTCATAAGTAGATCTTATCTATTCCATCTGTTTGTTTTCTGAAAATTACAATAAAAATTAAGTGGTTTTTCAGGAACATTATCAAGCCAACAAATAATCATGCAGCTTAACTCGGCTTCATCTTTTTTATCATACAAACGAAGTAATGGAAAAATTTACAATAATTTAATAAAGGATTTGTAGATAGATAATCTCTGATATGCCATAGTAATAGTATAGTAATTTCATTTGACTTAAATCATATGGGATGGAGGGTATTCATGCGGAAACATGTAAGGAGTAAAGTAGTTTTTATATGGTTCATTGTTGCTTTGATTTTTTTACATTTTACCATGGTAATAAATGAAACTGCTGCTAAAAACAAACAAAGAGACGAACTATTTATCTCGGAATATATTGAGGGAAGTTCCTTTAACAAGGCCATTGAAATATATAATGGTACGGGGGCAAGCGTTAACTTGGATAAGTACCAATTAGCACTATACAGTAACGGGAAAACAGAGCCCTCGCAATCAGAACGTCTTTCAGGTATTTTACATGATGGTGAAGTCCTTGTAATTAGTCATAGCCAGGCTAGTAATGCGATACAGCAAGTGGCAGACATTACTTCGAACATTGTAAATTTTAATGGGAATGATGCGATCGTTTTAGAAAAAGACGGACAAGTAATGGATGCAGTTGGCACTATTGGCGATGATAGTGATTTTGCTAAGGATATCACACTCGTCAGGAATGCAAACATTATGGTGCCTTCTCAAAATTTTGAAATAACGGAATGGACAACGTATGGAAAGGATACGTTTATTTATTTAGGCAGCCATACGATAGGCGGAGAGGAACCGACTGACCCTGAGCCTAGTCCAGAACTAGAAAGTTATTCTATTGGAGAAGCAAGGCAATTAAGTGATGGTAAAGAAGTTGTTGTTGAAGGAATAGTGACGGTAAATTCAGAAGCAATTAGTAATGGCAACCAGTTTTCTACATATATTCAGGATGAGACGGGCGGAATGAATCTGTTTCTGTTTGCCCAAGGTAAAATACCAGAGCTTGAAAAAGGCGATTATGTCAAGGTAACTGGTAAGCTAGCTTCTTATAAAGGATTAAAAAAGATGGTTCCAACATCCATTGATATTTTAGCTAAAGACAAATCCCTGCCAGAAGTACAGCAAATTACTTTAAAGGATTTGCAAAATAAAGAGATCGCTGAATCGTATGAAGGAGAGCTGATAAGGGTAAACGGCTTCATTGCTTCGATTCCTGACTCACCTGTGGGTGGTGGTTACAATATTCCTTTTATGGATAAGGATTATCATTCAACTTTATTGCGCATTATGGAAAATTCGTTAACTATTACTCGGGTAAAAGAAAAGCAATGGTATGATGTAACCGCAATTGTTAGTCAATACGATGATTATCAGCTTATTCCTACTGAACAGGAAGATATTCAAGTTGCCGAGGAGCAGCCGGAGCCTCCCTCCGCCGCAGGTAAATATAAAACAACGGTTAGTAAAATCACAGATGGAGATACAATTCGTATTTCAGATCCAGTGCTAGGCAGTGATCGGGTTCGTTTTGTAAATATGGATACGCCAGAAACATACCCGGCAAAAAATAAAGATCTAAATCGAGAGGAAATCAACGGAAACCAGAAGTTACATGGTGATGCAGCTACAGATCATATTCAAACGCTCATCCAACCAGGAGATGAAGTAATTATAAAAGTTGGTGATCAACCAATGGACGATTATGGACGTTTACTTGCAGAGGTTATTACGACAGATGGAAAAAATGTTAATTTGGAAATGGTACGTGACGGCTATGCAGTTTCTTATTTTATTGCGCCCCTAGATGAAGAAGCCTATCCGAAATATCAGCAAGCAGTGAAAGAAGCGAAAGATAAAGGACTTGGCATTTGGAATGCAGATAATCTATTATTGGAATTGCCCTTTGCTTTCCGGGCAAATGATGATCAAAAAGGCTTTTTACGATATGTTGGTAACTCCGATACAAAAGAATATGTGAATCCAGATAACTGGGCTGAAGTACCAGTGGAAAAGCGTGTGTTTTTCTCCAGTCCGAAAGAAGCAGAATCATATGGCTACACACCAGTGTGTGAGCAGGACGGGTAGTATTGTTAAAACAGATGCAGAGGTCGTATTTGCAAAAGAAGCCAGTGTTACTTTATTAAGTATTGAGACGATACTCTCTATATTAGAAAAAATAGTACAAAATAAAAAGAGCTCCTTTTTATGAAGGAGCTCTTTTCTACAGCAAATGTCGTACTTCGAAGTCGGGAGAGATTGCACCAAAGTCGAGACAGAGTGCCCTAAACTCGAGAGAGAATTCACCAAGGTCGAAACAGAACGACGCATGTTCGGGAGAGCATAAAACAGAACAGCATAAAGTGAGAAATTGAACCAAAGTTGTATAAGCTCAGGAAAAGTCCGAATAAGCTTATTCTATTGCTAAAAATAATTTCATGCCCTTTCTAGCATGCGATCAAGTGCAATACGAGCGTTAGCAGCAATGTCTTCCGGAACAATAATCTGATTATTTGGTGTTCCCTCCATAATGGATTCCAAAGACCAGAGGAGATGTGGCAAATCAATACGATTCATTGTTAAGCATGGGCACATATAGGGATTTAACGAGATAATTTCCTTATCCGGATGGTTGTTGATTAAACGTTGCACCAGATTCATTTCCGTTCCGATTGCCCAAGCTGTCCCCGGTTCTGTCTGTTCAATCGTTTCAATAATATATTTAGTACTACCATTATAATCTGAAGCATCAACGACTTCTTTTTTACATTCCGGATGCACAATAATTTTCATATTTGGATATTGTTTTCGAACATACTCAATATTGTTTAACGTAAAATTTTCATGCACGGAGCAATGACCTTTCCATAAAATTACTTTTATTTTATCCGGTTTACCGGAAAAAAGAAGTTCATCGTGAATCGGATCCCAAACAGCCATTTCCGTTAAATGAATGCCAATATCTGCTGCAGTATTTCTTCCTAAATGTTGATCAGGTAAAAATAGAATTCGTTCTTTTTGAGTAAATGCCCATTTAATCATGGTGTGTGCATTGGAAGATGTTACAGTTGCACCGCCATTTTCCCCGACAAATGACTTAATTGCAGCTGTAGAATTAACATACGTCAATGGTAAGATAGTATCGCCAAATTGCTGGGTTAGCTTTTCCCACGCTCGTTTCGTTTGATAAATATCTGCCATATCAGCCATCGAACAACCTGCTCTCATATCGGGCAATAAAACAATTTGTTCGTCGGTTGTTAAGATATCAGCGGTTTCTGCCATGAAATGGACACCACAAAAAACGATATAGGTTGCAGCTGAATTTTTTGCAGATACTTGTGCCAACTGAAGTGAATCTCCAACTGCATCAGCAAATTGAATAACCTCATCTTTTTGATAATGGTGACCGGGAATAAACAAGCTAGTCCCTAACTGATTTTTAATTTGCCTTATGTTATATTCCATTTCCTGTTTAGATAAATGAAGGTATTTTTCCGGAATAGTAGTAGAGCTTTGAGTCAACTGCTTTAGTAAATGCATTTTGATAGAACTCCTTTCTAATTTAGATCCATGCCCAGCCCTTTTAACCTATGAAGAAGGTATAAAAATTTCGTTACGTATTTATAAGGGACAACAAGAGATGATTTAAGACAGAATAAAAATTTACTGTTCTTATCTGTCTTATGCAAAAAAAGTCACAAGGAATACTATATGTAGACTGTTGCACTTATATCTAAAGACGGTGCCGAATGGGTTAAATAGCCTAATGAAATATAATCTACACCACTAGCAGCATAAGCTGGTATTTGACTTAGCTCAATTCCTCCCGATGCTTCCGTAATAATCGAGGAAGGTACTTGATTAATCCAAGATGTAATTGTTGTTGGTGCACAATTATCGAACATAATAATATCTACTTTATTCGCTATCGCCTCTCTTAATTGTTCTTCTGTTTCCACTTCTATTTCGATTTTAACGGTGTGTCCAAGTTGAGCTCTTAAAATTTCTACGGCATTCGTTATCGATTTGGCAAACAAAATATGATTATCCTTTAACATTACTGTGTCATAAAGTCCACATCGATGATTGTAGCCGCCGCCACAGCGAACAGCGTGTTTTTCTAACATTCGTAAGCCTGGAGTAGTTTTTCGGGTATCGCAAATCTTAGTATTTGTACCTTGGACTAATTTCACTGCTTGAGAAGTTACTGTAGCGATCCCGCTCATTCGTTGAATTAGATTTAAAATAACTCTTTCTGCCTGTAGTAAATCCACCATAGGTCCAGTTATCACAGCGATTTCGTCACCTGCCACTAACCGATCTCCATTGTTATGTTGTATGGTTATTTGCATCATTGAGTTTAATAAAGTAAAACCATGTTGAATGATTTCTTCTCCGCAAAAAACTCCTGGGGCTTTAGCTGTTAGCTGCATGTTTCCTTGTTTGTTTCTAGCAAATAGATGTTGGGCGGTAATATCACCGTTTCCTATATCTTCTAAAAAGAATTGCTCAAGCAGGTCCCTTAGTTTTAGAGTATTGATCATAGGTAATCTCCATCCTATCATTTGTTTGAAAATGAATAATTCTTTTTTGCAGCCAGTGTTCATCTTTATCGAGAAAATCGGAACGAATATGGGTTCCTCTGCTTTCTGTGCGTAATAAAGCAGATTCTGTTAGCAAGCGTGCGACAATCCACATATAATAGGTTTGAATCAGAGGCTGATCACAGCTTTCAATTTGCCTAAAAGGATCAATTCCCCAAGACTCTAACCACGATAATTGAGTAGCCAATTCGTTATGATTGCGAATAATCCCAACTGACCGCAACATAGATGTTTGTAGTTCTTGAATTGTAAAAGGAAGTTGAATAAGCGCTTGTCTCTTTGGGAGAACAGGGGTAAAGTCAATACCGTTTCTGTTCATACCATTTTCTAGCAGATAAGTTCCTAAGCGTTTACCATATACGAGTCCTTCCAGCAGTGAATTACTCGCTAAACGATTTGCACCGTGAACGCCACTAGCAGCTACTTCGCCAATTGCATAAAGTCCTTTTACAGATGAAGCTCCCCATTTGTTAATAACAATACCTCCCATCATAAAATGAGCTCCTGGTGAGACAGGGAGTTTTCCAGTATTTAAATCGATATGATGGGTTAAACACATCGTAGTGTTCGTTGGGAATCTAATTGTGAAATCTTTAACATTAGTAATATCTAAATATACTCTATTACCAGCTGTTAATTGGTTTAACAGTTCATATGTGACGATATGCCTTGGTGCTAAATCTTGCAGGGGATGTACATGCTGCATAATTCTTTCATTATGATCATTAACTAGTATCGCACCTGCACCTCTAACTGCTTCAGATACAAGACCAATTGCTTTCCCATTTATCGTTAGCAGAGTTGGATGAAATTGAAAAAATTCTAAATCGGTAATTTTTGCACTTGCGCGGTAAGCTAAAGCTATCCCATCTCCTGTAATCGTTGAATCGTTTGATGTGTTTGGATAGAGCCAGCCAGCTCCGCCTGTTGCTAACACAGTATGTGGTGCTAGATAAGTTATACAGTTACCAGCTTGGTTTTTTGTTTTTACTCCAATACAAGAGCCTGCTTTATTTAGCACTAGGTCGATAACCATCTCTTCTTGGACCCAAGTAATATTAGGGGATAACATTAATTTTTCCATGAAAAATTCAATCAAATATTTTCCTGTTTGATCCCCGCCGCAATGCAATATTCGGGCTTCACTATGGGCGCCTTCAAGGCCTAACGCCAGTTCTCCGTCTGCTTGAAAATCAAATGGTGCCCCAGCCTCGATTAGTTCCTTGATGACTTGTTTTCCTTCATTTACTAATTCAAGTACAGCTGATGCCACACCATGCCCTTCACCAGCCATTATTGTATCGTGGAAATGGAGGTAAGGATCATCCTTTATGGATACAGCTGCTGCAATCCCTCCTTGTGCCCGATAAGAATTGCTATTCGTTATTCGGTTTTTTGTAATAATGAATACTTTTAATTGTTTGCTAAGTTCATAGGCTAACTGTAATCCGGCTATGCCACTGCCAACAATGATAACATCTACTTTATTCAATTTAATTCCCCTTGTTAATTTACAGGTGTCTTGACACATATCATTACATATTATTAAGATAAATACAAGTGTTAAATGTCGTTTTATAAAGATGCTCAAAAATTTCATCATATGTTAAAAAGTGCAACGTTTTAGCATAAAGATGCGAATGAAATTTTTAATGACCAATGTATAAGTACACTAGGCAAGCTTTATTTTACTTCAAAGCAAAACGCACGGATGAAGTTCATTTTATCCCGCATGTAAGGTGCCGTAAGATTCATACTTCAATATCTTGAGTTGATACAAAGGGTCAAGGTGAGGGAAAACGGCACCTAACTGCCCGATTTGTTCAACTAACATTTCTTGAGAAAGGCATTCAAGAAATGAAGTTTCATTTTATAGAAAACGAAAGGGAGAGTTTGCGTTGAAATATTTTGATTATGCTGCGACGACGCCTATGGATCCAGAAGTATTGGAAGTTTATCAAACGGTAGCTTCCACTTATTGGGGAAACCCAAGCAGTTTGCATCAGATCGGCAGTCAAGCTAAGGAATTGTTAGAAAATAGTCGTATGGCATTAGCTAAATTGTTACATGTTCCAGCTAGAGGAATTTATTTTACATCCGGAGGTACAGAAGCTAACCAGCTTGCGATTACATCACTTGCTTTTAGCCAATCTCACCGTGGGAAGCATATTATTACGTCAATGGCTGAACATTCTTCTGTGTTTTCTGCGTTAGGTTATTTAAAAGGATTTGGTTTTGAAATAACCCATATACCTTACCTAGCAAATGGGCAATTAGACTTTTTAGCATTAGAGAGGGCGATACGCAGTGATACCATTTTGGTTACAATTAGTCATGTTAATGGAGAAATTGGCTCTATTCAGCCATTAGCGAAGATTAGTGAACGTCTTAAACAACGGCAAATCATGTTTCATACGGATTGTGTACAGTCATTTGGCAAAATTGATTTAAAGCCACTATTTTCGCTAGTGGATAGCTTTTCTATATCTGCTCATAAGATTTATGGACCAAAGGGAGTAGGCGCCATATTTATTAATCCGAATTACGCGGTTAAAGGAATATTTCCTTTCGAAACGCATGAACATGGATTAAGGGGTGGAACCGTTAATACTCCAGGTATTGCAGCTTTTGCAGGAGCAGCGTTAAAAAACACAGAAACTGACTGGAGTCATGTCAACGCTTTAAGGAAATTGTTTTTAGATAACTTAGAAAAAGAATTGAAAAGTAAATACAGAATATTGGAATCGCCACAACAGCAAATTCCACATATTATTGGTCTTGCGTTTCACGGATATGAGGGACAATTAATTATGCTAGAATGTAATAGAAAAGGGTTCTGTATTTCAACAGGAAGTGCTTGTGGTCAAGCATTGTCGATTTCAGGTAGAACGATGATAGCGATGGGATATTCAGAAGATGAGCAAAAAGAATTTGTACGCATTTCTTTTGGGAAAGATACAAAGAAAGAAGATGTTATTCAACTTGTTCAAGTGTTAAAAAATAGTATACAGGATAGAAATAATGGGTGGTGAGCAGAATTGAGTGAAACGAGAAAGGTTCTAGGTGAGGAACGAAGAACACTAATCTTAAACATGCTGAAAGAATCGGATAAACCTATAACAGGCAGTGAGCTTGCTGAAACAACAAATGTTAGTCGACAAGTTATTGTTAATGATGTAACGCTTTTAAAAGCACGAGGGGAATCCATCATTGCTACTAGTCAAGGCTATATGTATTTAGTAGAATCTGGTACTGGATCAATTGAAAGGACGATTGCCTGTCAACATAGCCCTGAACAAGTAGAGGAAGAATTGAATCTTCTCGTTGACCATGGTATCACAGTGAAAGATGTTAAAATAGAACATAGTGTTTATGGAGATTTAACTGCATCTATTATGGTATCTAACCGTAGAGAGGTAGAACAATTTGTTAACAAAATTATGACTACCGGAGCATCCTATCTTTCAGAACTTACTGGGGGTGTCCACTTACACACGCTTATTGCTAAAGATGAAGAGCAGATAGAAGAAGCTGAACAAGCTTTAAGCAAAGCGGGGTTTTTAATCGAAACAAATGATTAAAGATGAAATGAATTATCAGATAGGCGTAATTCAAAAAGTCGTTTTTGTTAAACTTGCTTTCGTTATGCATTCCAAAACGACGTAATTTTTTTTGCTTAAACAAGAAACCTTCTTGGGAAACGTATACGGTGTTTCCCAAGAAGGTTTCTTTGGCCCACATGGTGAGCGGTACTTGTGCAGATTGTTATTATGAGTGGAGGTGATGGGGATTGAACCCACGACCCCTTGCATGCCATGCAAGTGCTCTCCCGCTGAGCTACACCCCCATAACAGACTTACTAACGAAAAAATCCAAGCGTGAGTGATCTCTTTCGTTAGAGTGTGTTTTCACACACAAATTCTATTATAAATAACTCTATAATTTTTTTCAAGTGTTTTGATAGAATAAAACAAAACTTTGAAAATTAAAGCAGGAAAAATTATAATAATATTCAGTAATTGACTCCGGATGTAAGGCTCCGTATTTTTCTCATTTTAAACTGTGCTAATGATGTTGCAAACAAGATGAGAAAAACGGTTCCTAAATCCCCGATTCGTTCAAGGGCCTTTAGGTCATACCCTTGTGGTACTAACATTTCTTGGGAAAAGCATACCAAGAAATGAAGTTTCACTTATGTAATAAATGGATTGGAAAGAATATGTATATTTTTATGAATGAAGCTTCAAAACTCTAGTATTTAATAACTTTAATGGTGTCTGATTTCTAATCTTGTCGTATGAATGTAAAAAAATTCTATTTTATGACTCTTGACGTATGACCTCTGGAGGAGTAATATTAATTTGTCGAAAAATATAATTATCAGTAAATTCTGAAGGAGTTTTCACTCATTATGTCAAGTATTAGTAAAGAAGAAATCGTGCAAAGTGTCCCGCAAAAGGGGTTTGTGGGTCATCCTAAAGGACTCTTTACCTTATTCTTCACGGAATTTTGGGAACGTTTTTCATATTATGGCATGCGTGCGATCTTACTTTATTACATGTATACGGAGTTGTCCAGCGGCGGTTTAGGTATCGCAGATAGTACTGCCAATTCAATTATGGCAATTTATGGATCACTAGTATATATGTCGGGAATTATTGGTGGTTGGATCGCTGACCGTTTACTAGGAACGCAAAAGACCGTTTTTTATGGCGGTTTGTTAATCATGGTCGGTCATATAGTTTTAGCATTACCAGCAGGTATATCTGGCTTATTTATTTCCATGTTTTTAATTGTTATGGGTACAGGACTCTTGAAGCCAAATGTATCTAGTGTAGTCGGTGATCTATACAGACTATCTGATGCAAGACGTGACTCTGGTTTTAGTATTTTTTATATGGGGATTAATATGGGAGCGTTCATTGCGCCTTTCATTGTAGGTACCTTAGGGCAAAAATACAATTATCATTTAGGCTTTGGTGTCGCAGCAGTAGGGATGTTAGTAGGCTTGATCGTGTTTATGGTAACTAAAAAACAATATCTTGGACTTGCGGGTACTTATGTGCCAAATCCGCTCGGGAAAGAGGAAAAGAAAAAAGTTTTTGCACGAATTGTAATAGGTATTGTGGCTATTATTGTTCTAGGAGCTATAACTATTAATAATGGAATTTTAACAATTAATCGTTTTACTTATCTGGTAAGTATTTTGGGAATTCTAATACCAACCATTTATTTTATTGTCATGTACCGCAGTCCGAAAACGAATGCAGATGAAAAATCAAGACTTATAGCTTATATTCCCCTATTTATCGCAGCTATTATGTTTTGGGCTATACAAGAACAAGGCTCCATCATATTAGCGAGGTATGCAGATAAACGGACGGACCTTGATTTTCTTGGTATTGAATTGCAATCATCATGGTTTCAATCATTAAATCCAATCTTTATTGTGGCATTAGCCCCAGTTTTTGCAGGATTGTGGATAAAATTAGGTGAGAGGCAACCATCCACGTCAAAGAAATTTTCTCTTGGATTATTTTTTGCAGGACTATCCTTTCTTGTTATGATTTTTCCTGCTGTACTAAACGGAACAGAAAGTTTGGTAAGTCCGATCTGGCTAGTGCTCAGCTTTTTCTTAGTGGTAATTGGTGAACTTTGTTTATCTCCTGTTGGCTTATCGGCAACTACAAAGCTTGCTCCAACAGCATTTTCGGCTCAAACGATGAGTCTTTGGTTTTTAACAAATGCTTCTGCTCAAGCAATTAATGCACAAATTGTAAAGCTGTATAAACCTGCAACTGAAATTATTTATTTTGGAGTTATTGGTAGCTTATCGATTCTTTTGGGAGTTATTTTATTTTTAGTCTCACCAAAGATCCAGCGATATATGAAGGGAATACGTTAGAATAACGATAAAAACCGACGATGCTTTTACAGGTTGTCGGTTTTTATTCTTATTTAGGAAATTATATCCGTTTTCACATGATGAATATCTTTTTTATAAGTAGCTTTGTCTAACTAAATGCGCGCTAGAATTTATTAGCAAACTTCGCTCTACTTCCTGCGATAAGTCAACATCGGTTCGAATCTAAAGAGAAGGGCGATTAAAAGCAGGATTGCCGCTCAGCCGTCGGCATACCCCTGTTTTAGCGGTATGTTTCTTCTATTCCGATCTAAGGTGTTGTATTTCTCTCATTTCAAGTGTAATAGCTTGATGATATTGTAAGAGAAACGGCTCCTAATGCCCTATTGGTTTAAAGGCCTTTAGGTCATATCCTTTCGATACTAACATGAAAGGAAAAAATACACCTTCCAATGGACGCTCACTTTATCTCGTTAGAAGTTCTGCGGTTTGCAGGTAGCTAACTGATTGCTTCTAGCTGCTTCTAGCTTTTGTTCTTTTCAAAAAGATTGAATTACGGTATAGTTTTGTTAAAACTTAAATAAATATTTACAAAAACGAGGTGAGTATGTGAAGCAGCAACATTTAAAAATTGCAAATCGTGAAGCGCTGATTGGTGTTGGCTTAGTCATTTTTAATTTTATCTGGTGGTTTGCATTTGCTTATGGTCTAGGAAATAAAGATCCCGAAGAATATACATATATTTTAGGCTTGCCAGATTGGTTTTTCTATAGCTGTGTGCTAGGATTTATTGTTATGGTAGTGATCGTTACTATAATTGTGAAAAAGTTTTTTGTCGCTATTCCATTTGATGAGGAGAAGAAAAAAGAATGAACTGGGAGTCACTAGTACCATTAATTATTATTCTAGTTATTATCTTTGGGGTCGGAATTTGGACAGGTGGTTATTTAAGGACATCCACTGATTTTGTCGGCGATTATTTTTTAGGTGGCAGAAGCCTTGGGGGATTTGTACTGGCGATGACAATGACTGCTACGTATGGAAGTGCTAGTAGTTTTATTGGCGGACCTGGTACAGCATATAATGAAGGGCTTGGCTGGGTACTGCTTGCCATGTCGCAAGTTGCTACGGGCTATTTTGTATTAATGGTTTTAGGAAAGAAATTTGCCGTTGTTACACGAAAATATAAAGCTTTAACGATGGTTGATTTTTTAAAGGAACGGTATCAATCGAAATGGGTAGTCATTTTTTCAGCAGTAAGTATTATTATTTTTTTATTTTCTGCGATGGCAGCTCAATGGATTGGCGGCGCAAGACTAATTGAGTCATTAATGGGAATTAACTATACTTCTGCCTTATTTGTGTTCGCTATTTCTGTGTTAATTTATGTTACCGTCGGTGGTTTCCGTGCTGTAGCTTTAACCGATGCAATTCAAGGAAGTATTATGTTTATCGGCACACTCATTCTGTTAGTAGCGGTTATTATTGCTGGTGGTGGAGTGCCAACGATTATTACGGATTTAAAAGCAATGAATCCTAATTTAATTACTCCCTATGGATCTAATGGTCAGTTAACCCCTGCTTATGTTTCTTCATTTTGGATACTGGTAGGTGTAGGAGTTGTAGCACTTCCGCAAATCGCTGTTAGAGCCATGTCTTATAAAAATTCACAATCCATGCATCGAGCCATTATTATCGGTACGATTGTCGTTGGATTTATTATGTTAAATATGCATTTAATTGGTGTTTTTGCAAAGCCAATTTTACCAGATATTGAGGTCGGAGATAGGGTAATGCCGCTTATCGCATTGGAAGTATTGCCAAATTGGCTGGCTGGAATTGTATTAGCCGCCCCAATGGCAGCAATTATGTCAACGGTAGATTCTCTATTACTACTGGTTAGTTCAACCATCGTCAAAGATGTATTTTTAAATTATGTGAAGCCTCATGCGTCGCATCAATTTATTAAACGATTAAGTTTTGGCATAACGGCATTATTAGGAGTCATTGTATTTTTTATGGCTTTAAACCCGCCAGATCTAATTATTTGGCTTAATTTGTTTGCTTTCGGTGGTTTGGAAGCAGCGTTTATTTGGCCGATTGTTCTAGGATTATATTGGAAAAAAGGGAATAAATACGGAGCGCTTGCATCTATGTTTGTTGGAGTCGGATTATATATCCTATCAGATAGCTTTTTTCCACAACCATTTGGGCTTCATTCCGTTGTCCTGCCAGTAGTCGTTTCGTTTATTGTTTATGTATTCGTTAGTGTAATTACCGATAAACAGGTTACAAGGCTAGAAGGATAAAAATAGTATTGAAATGGAAAAACATGAAAAAAAGCGATCCATAGAGGCATCGCTTTTTTGTTTTTCTATATAAAATAGTTATCGGATCGTTTATGTGGACATATTCCAAACAGTGCAACTCCGTTTCAATAATACGCATGTATGTGAGCTTTAAACTTTCATTTTTTCTGCGAATTGGTAGAACGCATCTAACGCTTCAGCATTATACAGTGATCCTTTATTTACGACTTGATCCATCGGTTTTCCCATTAAAATTTTTTTTACAGGTATCTCTAATTTTTTCCCATTTAATGTCCTTGGAAGATCAGGCACTTGATAAATGCCTGTAGGAACATGCCGTGGTGAGCAATGGTTAAGGATGTTCTGTTTAATGTTCTGTTTAATAGCTTCTGTTAAATGGTATCCTTCCTTCATAACGACGAATAGAGGAACAAATGAGTCACCGTCAGCCCTTGGAATATCAACAATTAAGCTGTCGGCAACTTCAGCCACATGGTCGACTGCGCGATAAATTTCACTTGTGCCAATCCGTATCCCTCCACGATTAATGGTTGCATCTGAACGCCCATAAATAACACATGTATTGCGTTTCGTAATTTTTAGGTAATCGCCGTGACGCCATATTCCAGGGAACACATCAAAATAACTGTTATTTAATTGAGAGCCATCTGGATCGTTCCAAAAATAAATCGGCATGGAAGGAAACGGCTCTGTTAATACAAGCTCGCCTACCTCATCAATGACGGAATCACCATCATCATTAAAGCTTTCAATTTTTGCTCCAAGACCACGACATTGTAATTCTCCCGCAAAAACGGGTAAAATAGGTACTCCAAGAATAAAAGCAGTACATACATCCGTACCGCCACTGGCTGAGGCGATCCATAAATCACGTTTGACGTTTTCATAGCACCATTGAAACCCCTCTGGAGGAAGCGGTGAACCTGTAGAGCTAATGTTTTTTAAATAATGAAGATCATATTGTTGATAAGGCTTTAAAGCATCTTTCATACAAGACGTGATATAACTTGCACTTGTGCCAAACAATGTCATCTTTGTTTTTTCAGCTAATTTCCATAGAATATCTTTCGTCGGATAGGCAGGGTTTCCATCATATAATATAACCGTACTGCCTGTTAATAATCCTCCTACAAGGAAATTCCACATCATCCATCCTGTTGTCGTATACCAAAAAAAGCGATCTCCCTCACCTAAATCAGCATGAAAGGTTAATGCTTTTAAATGTTCCAGTAAAATTCCGCCTTGGCTTTGTACAATTGGTTTCGGCTTTCCTGTAGTACCGGAAGAAAATAATACCCATAGCGGATCATTAAATAAAACGTATTCAACATTCAATAAGAGATTTCCCGATTTCTGAAGAGCTTGATCCCAAAAAATAACAGGCTGTAAGGATGAAAAGGTTGCTTTTTGGTTTAAATATGGAATGGCAATGGTTGCTTCTAATGTTGGCAGGCTTGACTGAATCTGTGCCGCTACTGTTGTGCGATCAAATTCCTTTCCACCATACAGATAGCCATCTATAGTAAAGAATAATTTAGGCTCAATTTGCTGAAAACGATCTATGACACTTTGCGTTCCGAAATCAGGAGAAGCACTTGACCAAATTGCTCCTAGACTAGCTGTTGCTAAAAAAGCAACAACTGCTTCGTAAATATTAGGGAGATAGGCAACGACCCGATCTCCTTTTTGGATGCCAAGTTTCTTCATCGTCTGTTGCATCGCAGCTGTATCCTGATATAGTTTCTGCCAAGAGATTTCCGAAATAGGGCGGGTTTCTGAACTGTGAATAATTGCAGGTTCATTTGACGTTCTGTTACGAAAAACATGTTCCGTGTAGTTAATTGTTGCTTCTGAAAACCACTTTGCACCTGGCATCTTATGAGAGGATAAAATCGTTTTATAGTGGTTCATTGCTTGAATATCAAAATAATCCCATATACTTTCCCAAAATCCTTCAATATCTTGAACAGACCACTCCCATAGAGAATGATAATTCTGGAAATTCATCTGTCTATGTGTAGCTAACCATTTCATGTAATGATTAATTTTCGCGGCTTGTTTGCGTTTCTCACTAGGCTCCCATAGCAATGTGCCTTCTTTAACTTGCTTCATATTCCTCCCCCTTGTTCGATGTAGATTTCTTCCTCCATTATATGTAACCGTTTTCGTTATGTAAAGTAAGCTTTATACTTTATAAAGACAAGGCGTGTGCTATATCTATTGTTGAAACCTCTTGCATTCTTGGATCTAGCGGATAAAATGCAATCCTCGTATAAGTTGTGAAACACTTTTCTACTCTCATTTATTTCATCTTTTTCAAATATTAAAATAAAAAAAGACTAACTTCTAAGTAATGAAAAAACTTTGTTGCTAAAACTAATTTTTTCTTTTAGTATTGTGCCAAGCACCACTCTTTAGTTTTTTGGTCGGCAAAGGATGCTTTCACACTATTTGAATATATTTGTCGGTAATCCTCTTCCCTTAGATTAAATTCTTTGTTAATTAAATGAATTTCTTTTGACAAGGTAGTATCCGATACTGTTCTGTTATCCGTACTAATGGTCACTTTTATTCCATCTTTATAAAACTTATATATCGGATGTTCAGAATAATGCTGAACAGCTTTTGTTTGGATATTACTTGTTGGACACATTTCAAGCACAACTTGTCTTTCTTTCACTATCCTATAAGCCTCAGCACATTCTTTAATAAATACTCCGTGTCCAATTCTTTCAGCGCCCAATATTTCAACAGCTTCTAAGACGTTTTTACCTATACCCGTTTCACCTGCATGAATCGTGACTCTGTAGCCATATTCTTTGGCTAATCGGATTGGTTCTGCAAATCTTTCACAAAAACCTTCTTCTTCTGATGCACATAGGTCAATTGCTACTACACCTTTACCTAGAAATTTTTTTCCCATTTCAACCACTTCAAATGCACTTTCTACAGACATTGATCTCAAGCAAGAAAGGATAATATTACCCTTTATTTCGTAACAGTTTTCTGCTTCCCTCATCCCCTCTATAACGCTTTGAATAACTTCTTCAACATCTAGTCCTTTTAATGTGTGAAGTAACGGTCCAAATCTGACCTCCAAATATTTCACATTTTCCCTTGTTGTATCCTCAAAAAGCTCAAAAGTAATTCTTTTTAAGCTCTCCTTGGTCTGCATAACCAAATTTGGAAGAGAAAATTTTTTTAAATATTCCTCAAGGGAGTCACATTCCAAAGGAGCAATCAGCTCCTTTTGCAACTCTTCCTTCTCAAAAGAGGGTAGCTGTATTCCTTCCTTTTGAGCAATATCAATAATGGTTTGAATCCTAACGCTCCCATCCAAATGGCAGTGAAGTTCAATTTTTGGAAACATAAAAAAGTTCATTTTGACCTCCAAATAAAGTTTTGATTTTTAAATAAAGAATAAAAAATTCCTGATTACAAAGAAAATACAAAACTTGTACTTTCTTCGTAATCAGGAATATCGGTTCCTAGTAGAGACCTCCAAACCATATTTTTGGAGTTATACGAAGTTTTATTGAATTCATAATCGCTTTTTTTAAAGATAATAAAAAAAGTTTAAATTGTCAATATAGTTGCCTGACACCAAAAGTCATTTTATCTATTATTAAAGTATATTGCAATAAAAATTTTATGTGCCTTTTTCGTTGGATTATTTTTATGATCTGTTCTGGCATTTGCTGTCATGGCGGTGTACTTTCTCAAGTTCACTGCCATGACAGCAAATCCTAATTCGTTTTCTACTTTCTCTTTGCACAGGACATACGAGTGAAACTGGATCGTTGTTGTAAAGTTTTTTATGTTTTAAGATTAAGTGAACGACAGTAACTATGTTTTCTTTACTATTCAATGGATGCCACGCTTCATTAATTGAACCATTTTTTTATTTTTGAAATCAATGATGGTTGCGATTTTTCTTCAACAGGTTCTTGCTTCGTTTGTTCAGGCTCTTCTTTTATGAAAATTTCCTCTTTGTCAATTGCATAATCATACGTTAACACTGCTCCAATGTCGGTGTCTTTTGCATCTTCATCCGTAATTGTAGAATGGGGAATATTATATTTGTCGGCTATTTTCTTTTCTTCTGTTAAAAATCGATAAGATACATGTCCGTTAATAATAAGTTTGGCATCAGGGTTTTCTTTCATTGCTTTTTCTAAATGTTCTAGGCCCTTGTTTGACATGACTTGACCTTTTGTTAATGCAAGTACAATTCGTTCACGAAGCGTGCCTAAAAATTGTTTTCGCTCATGATCTTTGGGAAGTCTAGTCCCATACATTCCTTCTGTGAGATAATCGTCAACATTCTTCTTGCTCATGATTTATTTCCTCACTTTGTCTTATGATAATTCTATTGTACAAAGGACTGGCATAGGAAGCAAAGAAAGTTCATTGTTTAACAAATGGTTAGATTGTTCTAAAAATATCAATAATATATAGGTATATCATCCCATAGGGGTTTATAGTGCTGTGTTTTATATTATTAAAAGTTTTAAATGTGTCTAACCTTTACCAGATAGCAAATTTTGTAAAAAGCAATACTTACTATAAAAAGATGTTCAAAAAGTCTGGTGATATAACCATACGCTAGATTGAATAAGGCGCTGATGTAAAAACAATGTACGAGTTTTTTATTAACATGTAAGGTGCCGTAACCTCTATCGCTTTAATTGCTTCAATTAGATGTGAAGTTAAAACACCTAACTTCCCAGTTCGTTCAGACCGGACAGAGAAGCTCCGTTAGCTATACATCGCGATTTTTCAAGGAGGTTATGAACTTAGCCTTTGATCTCTGCTTAAGAGAAGAGACTCCTTGAATGAAGTTTCACTTTATCCCGCATGTAAGGTGCCGTAATACTACCACATTCAAAATTATGGAGAATAAGGAGAAGTCTAAGTGGTAGAAAACGGCACCTAAATGCCCGATTGGTTCAAGGGTCTTTAGGTCATACCCTTGCGGTACTAACATTCCGTGTAAAAAGCGTTCCACGGAATGAAGTTTCACTTGTTTGGGCGTTGTTACCGAGCGCTTCTAGCTTTTGTTCTTTTTAAACACGTATCACAATCATAACGTTTTTATTGTTTTCGTTTTGTACGTCTATCTGCCTGTTGGCTGCGTTTTAATGCTTCTAAATCGTCTTGATCAGCAGCTTCCATTGCAAATTCAACGTCTTTACCATCTGTTTTATTCGGTGTTTGGGAAAGGAAGTTATTCTTTTTCTTTCGATGCTCATCGCGTCCCATTAGTGAATCACCTCCTTCTAGGAAGTATAAGTTAGTATGCTTCAAATTGGGTATGATTATTTATAAGAAGATGTTCAAAAATCATTCATGCATCGAAATTCATTAATCGGCTTGGTCCACGTATTTCTAACTGTATACCCTACGCTATTCAAAACGATACTCCTTCGAATTTGTGTAACTTTTTTAAATGTACATTATAAAAATGGGATTTATTTAAAAGAAAATACGGGTTAGGAGGGAGAGAGTGAGGAAAATACAGCGAGAATTTATATTTGTACTATAAACAAGCATTAGAAGCTATTTTCCTTATGTTTACATAACGTAATCATACAACTTACTATCGTATATTACTTTAAGGAATAGGTTTGTACATTGTATAATAAGATATTATACTCCATTATTTTCATGAATAGGCTGGTTCAAATGTTAGATAAAAAACCATATGGATTTCTTTACCTGACCAAAGGATCTTCAGTTTGTCCGTCACTACCCGAGCGCTTCTAGCTTGTTGTTAAAGCCAGCATGCATCTAAGCGCATACACTTCAGCACATCAAATGGCTTTAAACTGTTTTTGAACTCTCAAACGTAAAGGAGGAAAACAAGATTATGCATAATATAAATGATGAAAAACAGCAGGGAGAGTATATTGAGGTCTGGGAGGATCTTGTACATATTAAAGACTTAGTTTTATCTATCGTTATTTGTACGGTTATAACGATGGGGGCATATTTTATCGCTCCAAATGAACCGCCAAAACCACTAGTTTTTGGTTTAATTGGTGCTGTTATTGGATTTATTATCAGCAGCATCATTATTAAGCCGAAACGAAGATTTCGTTATGTTGATGATAAGGGGGAATAGCCAATGGATGTTGGTTTGATTTTCGAAATGATTATAGCTTCTGTTGCTGCTGCTGTTCTTTATACAATTATAGGCATTGCGCCGGGGACGGATGAAACAGCTGTGTTAGCACCAGTAACCCTTGTATTAGTATTATCAGGGTTTAAACCGATTGTTATACTAGCATTTTTTATTTCGGCGATTGTTGCTAAAAAGCTTACGGACTCTATTCCTGTTGCGATAGCAGGGATTCCAGGGGGAGTCATGTCTGCGCCAATGGTCGAGCATGCTATGGTTCTAAAAAAGCACGGTATGCCAGAGGTGAGCATTCGGAAAATGGCATCTGGTTCTGTAGTTGGTACGATAATTGCTGTCCCAATGAGTTTATTATTGGCACATATCATCGCCCCTTTATCAGATGAAATAACAAAATATGCAAGTCAAATCTTTTTAGGTGGAGCGATTTTTCTAGCATTGATGACGAAAAATCGTTGGGTTGCTCTCTTGTCTATCTTACCGTTTGCTTTTTTAATTCAAGGATTACGGATATTTTACTGGGAGACAGGAATTGTTCCTGAGGATAAAACGGTATTCACTTCTTTCTTTTTAGGAATTACGATCGGACCGGTTATCTTAAAGTTAGTCGAGTTGCTTAATAGTAAAGTAAGACGTCAATTGCCTCGATACGGCGAAAAAGAAATTATGATGAGAAAAGCTCCAAAAATGAAAGGATTTCCAAATCCATTTAAGATTTTAGATCGTAAAGAAATTGGTACGACATCGCTATCTTCCTTTTTAGGTGTGCTCACTTTCTTCATGAGCCCGGTAGGAATGACGATTTTCCTTGGTGAGACATTAACGAGCCGCATAAAGGATCCAATTAAAAAAGCTGCTCGTGCAGTGTCTAGTATGGATGGATTAACTAACGCAGCTTATATTTCGGGTACGCTCATTCCGTTAATTGCTATTGGTCTGCCATTATCGCCAACTGCAATTGGACCAGCTGGTGCATTATTTAACGCCCCGCCTGTTTTTACTGAGAATAATAATTTACACCATATATTGTCGATACCAGACTTTATTATTGCAACGGTCATCGGTTCAATAGTGGCAATTAGTATTACCTTTTACATAACCATAAAATATGCACAGCAAATTTGTGCATTTGTTTTTCGTTTTATTCCACACGAAGCTATGCTTGGCGTATTCTTTGGTCTTGTGATGATGTTAGCTTATATGGACGCTGGAATTGTTAATATTGCCGGCGTCATTTTGGTAGCTGTTGTAGCAGGATTTCTGCATCGTAAGGGAGTCAATTACGGTGTGCAATTTATGACCTTGTATGCTGCACCATGGCTTGTATCGTTATTTTTATAACTATCTACTACCTTTTTAGAAAATAGAAACGCATATAAATTGTTTTCTACCAGTAAACAGTGGGAATAATAAAAAATAATTAAGCGGCTTTAGCTCTATATTTCATAGGGTGAGGCCGTTTAGTTGTTTTAATTTTAAAAATGAATATATTTATTTTTAAAACCAGAGGTATATGGCACAGAGGCTAACTGGGTGTTCCTAGGTAGTTACAATCTAACTAAAAAAGTTTAGGCATTTATTAACAATTTTATCTTATATTTATTTTAGACTTTCCTGTATTTTTTTGCGAATCTATACTAGATAAGATATTTATCTGGGTTCTTCAATCGATCTGAGATCGACTGCCTACTTGTTTCTGTTAGCATTTTTTTTTGTAATTTTTCAGCTTCTTGCTATTTAGTGTTGAGCCATTAACGAAAGGTAGGATCATAGTCGATTTAGCCGATTTGGCACGAAGCATCTGCGGGAGAGATACGCAAACAGGACCAAAAAGGATATAGTCTTCCATTTTAATGCTATCCTGGCAGCGACTCCGTTAAACTATCTTCTGTCCGATACCTAATAGCGGAGAGGGACTTTTCTTTTTTTACAGTTGATTATAATAACATTTTTTTGAAATATTATATTTTAAGGAAATGTACAAATAAATATGACATACACTTTGTTTTTCATAAAAGTAGTTCCATATTTTAGGGGCTTTTAGTATAATAAAAATAAAATGTAGGTAAATTATACTAATTTAGTAAGAATCTAAAAACAACATAGATAAATAAATTCAGTACAGTAGAGAGATTAAATGTTGAAATTGAATTCAGAATCATTATTGGGTAGCTATGGCTATTAGTATTTGGTTAATTGTTTTATAGACTTTTGAGTTCTGTTTCTTGGAGATTGATTTAATCATCTCCTTATGGAATTTTTTTATCGGTTTTTTTATAGCATAACGCAATAAGAAAAAAAGTAAAAAGGTGAAAAAGCTTGATATAGGGGGGGAAACTGTGGTTGGTGATGGAATACAAAGCCTGTTCGAATGCGTCGATGCTTACAATTAAGGAAGGGTTATAAATGATACAACACATTGGGAATACAATAAAATATTATAGGCTAAAATTAAACATGACTCAATCTGAATTAGCCAAAGGTATTATTTCTGTATCCTACCTATCGAAAATAGAAAATGGTTATGTGGAACCTTCACGTGAAATCGTTGAACTTTTATGCAAAAAGTTAAATATAATTTGGTCCGACAAAGAGGACAAACAGATATTTGAATGGTGTAATAAGTGGTTTAAGGCATTGTTTCATAAAAATATTCAAGAGACTTGTACACATTTTAAACAAATTGAAGATAATATGAGTCTAATAGCAAATAATGGATTACTAAATCTTATCGAAATACATAAACTTAGATACCTCTTATTAAAAGACAAGAATAAAGCAAAGGAACAATATAATAAATTAAAGGAAATTTTGAATCTCTTTAATGAGAGAGAAATGTATTATTGGTTAAAATTTTCAGGTTATTACTATTTAACTAACTTTTTTTATCACAAATCTCTAAATAACTTCCTAGCAGCTGAAAATTATCTTGAGCATAGCTTTTATATGGAGTTTGAAGAAAGATATCATTTACACTATATGATTGGTTTGTCGGCAAGTTTTGCAAAAAAAAGTCATCTAGCCTTTGAATATACCCGTAAAGCATTAGATCATTACCAAAAAGATTATAAACTAAAAGAATCAGCAAAATGCCATATTCTGTTAGGCTATACATTTTTGCAAATGAATGGGTTTAAACAAGCCCTTAAAAATTATCAAACCGCTAAGAAAATTGCTAACCATATAAATAATAAAAAATTACTTATGAAATCGGTTCAGCGTATTGGAGATTTATATTCTAAATTAAATAAACCACAAGAAGCTTTAGAATATTATCTTAAAAGCTATGAATTACAAGCTAGTAGTAATACAAAAACACTAGTTCCAATTTTGAGTCTAATAAAAGAGCATTATAAAAAACATGATATAGCAAAAGCAAAGAAATGGTTAGAAAAAGGAATAGAATTGTTAGCAGAAGCTCAGGTTGAAACCATTTATCTATATGAATTAAAAGTATACGAGCAATTAATTAAAGGGATTAAACTTTCATTTGATAAGTTAATACTTCATGAGATTATTCCATTTTTAGATGAAAGGAAACTTTACGATAAAAAAATAATTATGTTACAACTTTTGGCTGACTATTATTTTGATAATAGGAAGTACAAATTAGCTGCAAGTTATTATAATTATGCACTGCAAATAAAAAATAAATTAGAAATGGATAGAGATAATATTTATGAAATAGTTTCTCATATGGAATGATGCGTCTGAAAAAAGAATGAATTCTAATGCTAATATCAAGATACACAATAATTTTGAAATAAATTGAGATTAATTAGAAGTAATACCATTTTGTCTCAACTGGTTTTTGGAAACATTTTACTATCCGTATAGAGAGTTATAAAAATATTTAAAAGGATTACAGTTTCCTTCAGCAGGTTAGCAATAATGGTAAATATCCATTTGATCTGACAGCAATGGAAGATGAAAAAACTGTTTTTCCGCAGTAGGCTATGGATGAGCTAAAAAAAGAAGCAGGCGGAGAAACGTTTTAATATCATACAGATGTTGAAAATAAAATCCATACAGATAGAAAGATAGTTAACAAGAAATTAAAAATGCATCAAATAAGTTCAATCCGAAGTTGGTTTACGAGCTGTATTTTTGCCCGAAGGAATAAGCAGAGCTGTCCCAAATAGATAATAACTTGGGACAGTCTCTTTTTAAATTGCAATATTTAAACGTGGTAAGAAATCCATCCTAAGAAGAATCATTTTGTGGAATCTTACTTATTTTTACAAGAATATCTGGACAATTCACTCCTTTTGGTATAAAAGAGCAAACTTTTAAGCTTATACAGAGTCCAAGAGAGAATTCTGATCGGCGTTGTTTCAAATTTTTAGGTGGTTTTGGGATTCATTCCAAACAAGATAAACTAAACTGTATAGTTTATTTAGTAGTTCTCCACAAATTATTAACAGACAACATTCGTTTGAATTTCAATCCGATAATTAGCCATAATTTCATCATGAGTAGCAACAATAATAGTCTTACCTGCTTCATTGAATTGTTGTAAATGTTGTAACACAAGATCTCTATTGTCCGAATCTAATGCCCCGGTAGGCTCATCCGCTAAGATGATGGAGCATGGTTTTAACATTAATCTGGCTAAAGCTACTCTTTGTTGTTGTCCACCACTTCGTTGATACACTTTAAAGTTTTTCAACTAGACCAACTTTGGATAATACTTCTTTTTTTAATTCTCGTTTGTTCTTTTCTGGAGTATTAAAATTTAAAGCGATTTCCAAGTTTTTATCTACACTTTCTCGATCAATTAAAGCATAGTTTTAGAATAAAAACTATTAAGTTGCAGCCAAATTGGACAATGGTCACTGCCTAATACGTGTGAGTCAATCCCAACATCCAATAAGTGTTCTAATAACCGGTTGGAAACAAGAAAATAGTCAATCCGCCAACCGATATTTCGTTCGCGTACCGTTTTCATATATGACCACCATGTGTACATTCCTTCCGTATCAGGGTAGAAATAACGTAGCGTATCTATAAATCCATTGTCTAACAATCTAGTCATTTTCTCTCGTTCTTCTATTGTAAATCCGGAATTACCATAATTGGATTTATAGTTACGAATATCTATTTCCTGATGGGCAACATTTAAATCCCCACAGTAAATGATTGGCTTCTGCTCATCCAGCACCATTAAGTACGCATATAATTCATCTTCCCACTGTAATCGATAATCAAGTCGCGAAAGATCCCGCTTTGCATTGGGAGTATAAACATTAACAAGATAAAAGTCCTCATACTCTAATGTAATAATTCGCCCTTCTTCTTCCATATCTGATTCTCCAATACCATAGGAGACAGCTAATGGCTTATGCTTCGTGAAAACAGCTGTACCAGCATACCCTTTTTTCACTGCATAATTCCAATATTGGTAATAGCCTTCTAGCTCTAAGTCGAGTTGTCCTAGCTGTAATTTTATTTCCTGAATACAAAAAATATCAGCGTTTACCTCGTGGAAATAATCAAGAAATCCCTTACGAATACAAGCGCGAAGGCCATTTACATTCCAAGATACGAGTTTCATCGATTTTATGTTCCCTTCTTATTTACATGCCTACTATTTTACCATATTTCAATAAAGGGTTCTGTTTCAAGCTACATAAGTTTTACTAAAGTGTTGACTTCTAAGTGTATGAACTATATAATACACTCATGGGTGTATTAAGTGATTAATACATCTATTTTTTACACTATAGGAAAATATAAAGTTTTTAGGTTTATAGTATAAGAAAAACTACAGCTTTCGCTAAAGACTTGGCGATAAGCCAAGTTTTTCTAACAATTAGTGTACTAAGAGGTTAATACACAGTGTATAGATAAAATGGAACAAAATAGGGGCTGATACTAGCAATGGAGATAAAATTTAACAATCGAGATCCTGTTTATGTTCAAGTCGTCCGTCATTTTAAACAGCAAATTGCTACAAATATGCTCGAGCCAGGACAGGAAATGCCGTCACGTCGGGAAATGGCAAGAGAGCTTAAGATTAATCCAAATACTGTACAACGTGCTTATAAAGAAATGGAGGAACAGGGCTTGATTTATACAGAAGGAAATTTACCAAGTAAAGTAACGAAAAATGAGAAAATGCTGCAATCTGTACGAGAAGAGCTTATTTTGGAGGCAGTGGATAAGTTTATTACAGCCATTCATTCGATACAAGTTCCGTTTGATGAAGTTGTGAGCATCCTTCGCAGTAAATACAATCAGGTGACAGATAAGGAGGGGACACAATGATTGAGGTTAAAAATATTAACAAACACTTTGGACGTAAACAGGTGTTAAAAGATGTCAGTTTTACAGCGAATAAGGGAGAAATCACTTGTCTAATTGGCATAAATGGGGCGGGAAAAACAACCATTCTAAATATGATTATGGCTTTAACACCGATGAATAAAGGGCAGATTTTAATTGATGGAGAAACGTTAAAGAAGGAAACATTTAATAAAATCACCTTTATTCCAGATGCGATAACCGTACTACCGCAAATGACGATAGAGGAATCCATGCAGTTTATGAAAGATTATTATGCTACTTGGAATGAGGAACGGGCAAGGGAGTTAATAACGTTTTTTAAGCTAAATCCGGAAGAAAAAATTGCTAGCCTTTCAAAAGGAAATACCGCTAAAGCAAACTTACTGCTTGGATTAGCCCTAGATGTAGATTATGTACTTATGGATGAACCCTTTTCCGGTATTGATATGTTTAGCAGAGAGCAGATCGCCGATGTGTTTGCGAGTCATTTAGTCGAAAATCGTGGGGTTATTATTACGACTCATGAAATACATGATATTGAGCATTTAATTGATAAAGCAGTGTTACTGGATAATGGAACTGTTATCAAAGAGTTTCAGACTGAAGAGATTCGTGAGACAGAAGGTAAATCAGTTGTCGACGTGATGAGAGAGGTGTATCAATCATGAAAAGCTATTTGAGATTAACCGAGTTTGAACTGGGCAGATTTTTTAAACTGTATCTTACGTTAATGGGGATCACCATAATCAGCCAAATTATCGGTATTGTCGTTGTTGCTAACAACTATATGGGCGAGGCAAATAGATCGATATACGAAGAGTCTATGTCTAAACAGGAATTCCTTGACGGATTTGGGTATATCAGTTTATTGAATTTTGCTCAAACGATTTGGTTTTTAGCTCCAATTGCAATTTGTATTACTGCTTTATTATTTTATATGTTTATGATTTGGTACCGGGATTGGTTTGGTAAAAATACGTTTATTTATCGATTATTAATGTTGCCAACTGCTAGAATTAACCTATTTTTTGCTAAAGCAACCGCGATTTTACTAATGGTATTTGGTCTAGTAGCATTGCAAATTATTTTGTTATATATAGAAGGAATTATTTTGGACTGGATCGTTCCGAATGAATTTATTAAAGAAATGACCATTCAGCAGATTAGTCAATCATTTCCAGAATTGGGAATATTGTATCCCCCTACGTTTACAGAATTTATCCTTTATTATGGTACTGGTTTAATGGCTGTATTTATTTTATTTACTGCCATCTTATTAGAACGTAGTTTTCGCTGGAAAGGATTGTTATTGGGTATAGGTTATGTAGGTTTGACCACTGCTTTCTTTTTGTTACCAGTAATTTTGACAGTAATGTTCGATAAGACCTACTTGTATCCAACGGAGTGGCTGATTATACAAAGTATCTTCGGGTTCATTCTTATCGTTATTTCGATTGGCATAAGTCGATATTTATTAAAGAAACGGATTACGGTTTAAGGAGGAGTACAATGCAACGATATTGGAAAATGATTTTTATTACCAGCCTGTTTATTGTTATTATTGGCACGTTTTACATACAAAGTGCGCTGGCGATTAACAAGCTTCCAGAATTTAATTGGGAAAAACAAGCTGGTGATGATAACGTATTAGAAGGAATAATCCTATCTGGAGGAATTACGGATGAGGATCATAGTGTAGACGAACCATTTACCATTAAGAATAATAGTACTGTATATACTAGTGAATTATCCATTGTAGACCGTTTGAATAATTACACATATGACCCTGAAATTAAAAAATTACAAAAAAAATATCGCAGTTTTATGCGCGGAAAATATGAGAGTATTTCTAATTATTATGAAGACGAAAAGGTACTTGTTTATGCTGATATTAACTCAAAATGGGATAGTAATCGATTTAAAGAATCCGATTTCCAATTAAATGTAGAGGTGCTTTATAAGGATAAAGATGAAAAAGCAGCATTTACAATTGATATACCAAATCAAGATAATTATCAGTATATGACGATAGAAGCTGTAAATGTAACTGATGGTAAGCTTCATATTATTACAAGTAACGATTTAATGGTACATGGATCGGATGAAGCAACAACAGAAGTGCGATTGTATCTTCTTAACCTTGCTGGAGGAAAACTGATCAATGAAGAGAGTATTTTTAGCCATTCTCAAGATGGAGATTATACAGAGGTAGGTATACTTAACGATAATCGTGATCTGCAAAAAAATAATTATATTGTAATCGAAGGTACTGATTGGGAAAACATGGAGCGTTCGGAAGATGAAGACGAAGATATATATGAGGAAGTTGTTAAAGACAGAAAGATAATTGTTTTAAATCTAAAAACAAAAGAGCAAATGCCGTTAGAAGTACCAGAAGAACTGCTTAATCAGGAACTTATTCCAGCAACAAATGAAGGGAAAATTTACTTCTTTAAACAAAATAAGAAAGGACTGGAAATAATACCATATGATTTTGTTAAGCAGAAATTAGAAAAGCCGTTTGAAATCGAACTTTTTGAACAGAGAAAACTGGATCCATCTGAGGAATTTAAGCAAATCAAAGATGGAAAATTATATTATGCAATGAATTTTCCTCCTATGGAGGGAGAAAAAAGGAATCCGATTATGTATATCATTGATTTAAACAGTCAAGAGCTGATTTATCATGGAACGTTAAAGTCGGATGCTATGTTGCCAGAAGACTGTTATTTCTATATGTATGATTTTTTTATACAATAATTAATCATGTGGCTGGAGTTTGCTAGCTAGCTCCAACCACATTGTCATATATTTTTCTTAGCTTTTCTGAAAATAAATCCATATGAACTATCCTCGCCTCACGCAAATATTCTTTTCCATCTATGAAAAGGAGCAGCACAGGAACGGTAAACACAGAAAAATGTCCAGCAATCGCTTCTACCTGCTCTGCTTTAATATGCGCCGTAGCAATTTTTGGGTAGTTTGCCATCAGAACTTCTACCTGTGGTAATAAACCATGGCAAACACTGCAACCTTCTCGGGAAATATATAGAAAAGCAAGCTGATTTGCTTCGATAAATGTATCAATGTCCTCCAAATTCGTCAATACTGCAAATTTATTTTTTTCCACTGATAATTCCCTCCTACGAGTAGCATATCACAGGAAAGAGTAGACTTCCTGTTTTACGTCTAGCTAATAAACAAAATCGGTTATAGGAGGGTGATTACATGGATAAATTATAGTATGTCGCTAACCGAGCGCTACTAGCTTTTGTTCCTTCCCGATTAAGTTCAGATCGGCAAAAAGAAAAGCGTTTGATCAGCCGGGGTGAAAGAATACTCGTACAAAGTAAGTTTCACTTTAGTAAAAATGTATGAATACCGTGAGTAAGATGCTGATGCTAATTATTTTTGCAAGCATACGATAATATAAATCAAACAAGCTTGTTATGATTTACCCATGAATTGTTCTCCTCAAAAAAAGGGCCGATACGTCGTCGGCTCTTTTTTATGTATTAAAAATGTAGGCAAAGAAAATGAGATATGAAGTCGTTAGTGCAACAAGGGTGCCTGGATCAGAGGCTTTGTCGCTAGCTAAGTTTTTTATCTATGATAGTGATGAAGACTACTTATTTAGTTACTTTATATCAATTTTGTTGCAAAAAGACAGATACCCTACCACAACTAATTATTATTCATATATTACAAGTGTAAACAGAAAGGAGTGTTAAACATGAGTTACTATTCAAGGCATTGTGATTTTGATAAGAAACATGATTTTAGACGTATAGAGGTGATGCTAGAAGATATTCTAGTTCAACTTCAACAGCAAAAACAGCGTCAATATCAAAACCAAGCACAATCTCAAGCACAAAGTGATCGAACTATATTTAAAAACAACGGAAATCCAGACATCACTATTAAAAACGAAGCAAATGCTATAGCCGTTGCAGCTATTGTTATTTTAGTAAGCTTGTTCAGTGATCATTCAGGTAAGAAGGTAAATAAAAAGTCCGTAGAAGAATTTGCTGAAATGTTTAAAGAACTTAACATTTCTGAGTAATAATTGGTCGGGGGCTACGTGCCCCTTATCCTATTATATACGGCAGATGCTGTGTTTGTTAAAAAAAATTTATGTAAACAAAGAGGGTGTTTGTTAGTGGGATGCCATCACGATGATGTTCGTAGTTTAGAGGTGAAGCTCAGAGATATTTTAGTTCAACTTCAGCAGGAAAAGCAGTGGCAATATCAAAATGAAGCACAATCTCAGACACAAAGTGATCGAACTATATTTAAAAACAACGGAAATCCAGATATCACTATTAAAAACGAAGCAAATGCTATAGCTATTGCTGCTATTATTTTAGCTATATTTATTGGATAAATAGCCAAGAATTTGTAGTTATATGAGTAAATATAAAATTTCACCGAGGAAGATTCTTAAGAAGCTATCTATTTATTAGGGATAGCTTCTTTTTTTAAAGTTATAAAGCGTAAAAATTTTAGTTGAAGCGAGGAAATGGACACGCCGTCATAAAATTTTTAGATTTTAATAACATGCTTATGAAATACAGAATAATTGACATATTTGAATTTGATCATTAGCTTGTTTTTGCTCTGCTTCTATATCTAGATTCATTCGCCGAAACTACATTATCTCGAACTCCTCAGTCTATTTCTCCTCCTTGATCGAGCAACTTTGGTATAAGCATAACCGCAGATCCCTGCGCCAGAGAATCTGGTTACCCAAATGAAAAGTTGACTTTCTTCTAGTTTCTTTTATCAATTTAGTTGTAAAAAGACAGATACCCTACCACAACTAATAATCATTCATATATTACAAGTGTAAACAGAAAGAAAGGAGTGTTAAAGATGACTAGCTATTCAAGGCATCGTGATTTTGATAAGAAACATGATTTTAGACGTATAGAGGTGATGCTAGAAGATATTTTAGTTCAACTTCAACAGCAAAAACAGTGGCAATATGAAAACCAAGCACAATCTCAAGCACAAAGTGATCGAACTAAATTTGAAAACAACGGGAATCCAAACATTACCATTAAAAATGAAGCAAATGCTATAGCTATTGCAGTCATTGTTATTATAGTACGTTTGTTTAGTGGTCATTCCGGCAAATTAAAGGTAAATAAAAAATCTGTAGAAGAAATTGTTGACTTGTGTAAAGAAATCAGCAGTTCTTTTGAGTAAGGTTGTTTATCAGGGGCTCTAAATGCCCCTGGCACTATTAATGGTTTACCGTATTATATACGGCAGATGCTGAATTGGTGCTTGTTTTAAAAAAAAGTTATGAACACAAGAAAAAAGAGTGAAGGAGTGAAGTTATTATGGGATGCCATCATGATGATTTACGAAATTTAGAGGTGATGCTAGAAGATATTTTAGTTCAACTTCAGCAACAAAAACAACGTCAATATCAAAACCAAGCACAATCTCAAGCACAAAGTGATCGAACTAAATTTGAAAACAACGGAAATCCAGACATCACTATTAAAAACGAAGCAAATGCTATAGCCGTTGCAGCTATTGTTATTTTAGTAAGCTTGTTCAGTGATCATACAGCAAATTAAAAGTCCGTAGAAGAATTTGCTGAAATGTTTAAAGAAATTAGAAATAATGTTGAGTAAAGAGTTGCTTAATTGGGGGCTAAATGCCCCTATAGAATTAACAATTTATCATATTAATACGAAGATGCAGAATTTGTGCGAAAGTGACCGAATAAAAATCTGAAAACAAGTAAGTTAGGAATTTTTATAGATAATGAAACAAATGCCTTATCTATTATTTCTATTATTTTTACTTTGTCGGTTATAATAATTCAAAAAAATGCGTTCATTTTTTTAAGGGGATATCTTTTCAGGTTGATAGCCTCTTTTTTTGCACGTAAAAAAGTGACGTCATGCTTTTGTTCATAAGAATGTTACAAGAAATATTTGCTACAGGAAAATATCCTATTTCACGAAAGCTTGTTTTTTATTTGTTAAGAACGATATCTATTATCAATTTAGTTTTTTTTATCAATTTAGTTGTAAAAAGACAGATACCCTACCATAACTAATAATTATTCATATATTACAAGTATAAACAGAAAGGAGTGTTAAATATGAGTTATTGTTCAGGGCATTGCGATTGTGACAAGAAATGTGATTTACGTAATTTAGAGGTGATGCTAGAAGATATTCTAGTTCAACTTCAGCAACAGAAACAGAACCAATATCAAAATCAAGCACAGGCACAAACTCAAAGCGATCGAACCAAATTTGAAAACAATGGAAACCCAAATATCACCATTAAAAATGAAGCAAATGCTTTATCCATTGCAGCTATTATTATTATAGTACGTTTGTTTGGTGGTCATGGTGGTAAATTAAAGGTAAATAAAAAGTCCGTAGAAGAATTTGTTGACTTGTGTAAAGAAATTAGCAGTTCTTTTGAGTAAAGTTGTTGATCAGGGGCTCTAGAGGCCCCTGTCATTAATAATGATTTACCATACTGTATGCGACAGGTGCTGAATCAATAATGAAAGGGTGAACGTATGATGGGATGTTATCATGATGATTTACGTAGTATAGAAGTAAAGTTGAAAGATATTCTAGTTCAACTTCAGCAACAGAAACAGAACCAATATCAAAATCAAGCACAGGCACAAACTCAAAGCGATCGAACTAAATTTGAAAACAATGGAAATCCAAACATCACTATTAAAAATGAAGCAAATGCTTTATCCATTGCAGTCATTGTTATTATAATACGTTTGTTTAGTGGCCATTCCGGCAAATTAAAAGTAAATAAAAAGTCCGTAGAAGAATTTGTTGACTTGTGTAAAGAAATTAGCAGTTCTTTTGAGTAAAGTTGTTGATTAGGGGCTCTAGAGGCCCCTATCATTAATAATGATTTACCATACTATATGCGGCAGGTGCTGAATCTGTGCTTGTTTTTAAAAAATTTTATGAGTACAACAATAAAGAGTGAATGTATGGTGGGATGTACGTCAACATCGGTTCGAATCTAAAGGAAGGTCGATTAAAAGCGGGCTAGCCGCTCATGCGTTGTCATACCCCTATTTTAGAAGCATATTTCTTTTATCTAATCAGAAGATCTCCAGTGTACATCGCTAACCGAGCACTACTAGCTTTTATTCCAAATAGGAAAGTATTTGTGAAAAAATGGAATTTAATAAAAAGTGTTTCTTTAAGATGGTATGAAATGTGCAACTACTATATTATAAATGTCAATCACGACAAATAAGCATCAAAAAATTGCAACTTTAACCACGTGTATCTTAGGGTTTAGGAATTGCTAGGTTTCTTTATTGATTAGATGTGAGACTTATTGCGCCTCATACGAAGTTGGGATGCCCAAGAGATTGGTCAGTTTTGGTACAAGCATTTTGCATAGGGACAGATGTAGGACATTGTTAGCCTAAGCTTGGCATACTAACATTAACCAACTCTAACGCTAAATCGGTGCTTGCACTTAATCGACAAACTGATGCGACCTTATTGAAGCAAGTATTCTACAATTTTTTGCTTTGAGAGCTAAACTTCTTAGCAAGTGTTCAATCTTATTACAAACTTTTCAAAATAAATTGTTTTATCTCCGCGGTTTTTTCTTCGTAGAATAGATCCACCATTTTACTTCCAACAACAACGCCATCACAGCAGGAGGCTAACGCTTGTGCCTGTTCACTTGTGGAGACGCCAAAGCCAGCTAGTACAGGGATATCACTTTGCTCCTTTAGCTTTTGTAAATAGGTATTTACCTCGTTTTCATAAGATGTTCTTGTACCTGTTGTTCCTTTGACGGTAACTGCATACAGAAAGCCTTCCGATCTACTAATCAATGCATCGACTCTTTCTTTAGGGCTGGTTAAGGCAACTAGACGAATACATGCAATATCATATTTTGTTAGCATATCTGTCAGTAAATCTTCTTCTTCTAGAGGTAAATCGGGAACAATTACCCCATCAACACCAGCTTGAGAACAAGTTCTGGCAAATTGCTCCATGCCACAGGCGTAAATAGGGTTTAAGTAAGTCATTACTATAATTGGTACTTGCCGCTCATCCTTAAATGAACCAAGTGTGTCTAAAACAGCAGCCAATGTTGTATTTCGTTTAAGTGAGCGTTTTCCTGCATTTTGAATCGTTGGCCCGTCAGCCACTGGATCGGAAAATGGAATGCCAACTTCGATTGCGGCAACTCCACAATCCTGTAAAAAGAGAATACGTTCCTTTAGTTTATCCAGTCCACCATCACCAGCCATGATATAGGGGACAAATAAATTTTTATCCTTTGCTTGTAGTTGCTGTAAATAATCAGTGAGTTTTGCTTTTCCCATTTGCTTTCCCCTCCAGTATTTGCTTGATTTGTTCAACATCTTTATCACCGCGACCAGATAGACAGACAACGATGGATTGATGTTTATCCATTTCTTGCGCCAGCTTTTTCACATAGGCTATTGCATGCGCACTTTCAAGCGCTGGAATAATCCCTTCTGTTTGTGATAATTGCTGAAAAGCATGGATTGCTTCTATATCCGTTACAGCCGCATAATTTACGCGCTTGGTAGCATGTAAATGACTGTGCTCAGGTCCGACGCCGGGATAATCTAAACCAGCAGAAATAGAATATGCTTCTTGGATTTGTCCATGCTCATCTTGGAGCAGGTTTGTTAATGTCCCATGTAAAACACCAGGTTTCGGCTGATGAAATACAGATGCGTGCTGATTTGTATTTAATCCAGCACCACCCGCTTCAATGCCATAAAGTTTTACTTGCGCTTCCTCAATAAAAGGATAGAACATTCCCATGGCATTGCTGCCGCCCCCAACACAAGCAACTACAGCATCTGGTAAATATCCATATTGTTTCAGCATTTGTTGTTTCGTTTCATTACCAATGACAGCTTGAAAATCACGAACTATTTTTGGAAACGGATGTGGGCCTACAACAGAACCAAGGATGTAATGCGTATCCTCAACATGAGTAACCCAATATCTTAACGCTTCATTGACCGCATCCTTTAATGTTGCACTTCCGTTCGATACGCTGCGAACTTCAGTTCCTAATAACTCCATGCGGAAGACGTTGAGCTTTTGTCTGCGTATATCTTCTGCACCCATAAAGACAACGCATTTTAAACCGAGCAGAGCACAAACGGTAGCTGTAGCTACACCATGCTGGCCAGCACCAGTTTCTGCTACAATTTTTCTTTTTCCCATTCTAAGTGCAAGTAATGCCTGCCCGATGGTATTGTTAATCTTATGGGCCCCTGTATGGTTTAAATCTTCACGTTTTAAATAAATTTTCGGCCCTCCGAAAGCTTGTGTTAAGTTTTTGGCAAAGTAGAGCGGAGTTTCTCTGCCAACATAGTGATGTAAATAGCTGTTTATGTTTTTAATAAATTCAGGATCTTTGATCGCCTGCTCATATGCAGTTTCTAATTCTAATAGAGCAGGCATTAATGTTTCTGGTACAAATCTTCCTCCAAAGTTTCCAAATTTTCCGTTATAATCAGGCGTCGTATATGTTGTCATCGCTTTTATCCATTCCTTTCACTTGTGTAATAAACTGGATTATTTTTTTCGGATCTTTTTCACCGTTTGTTTCCACACCGCTTGATACATCCACTCCGAAAGGCTTTAACGTTTCAATCGCCAGTTTTACATTTGTCGGTGTCAGCCCTCCGGCAATGATTAACTTTTCTTGAGGAAGGAGATTCTTTTTTAACCGGCTCCAATCAAAGGGAAGCCCACTTCCACCAGCATATTGTTTTGCCGGACTATCAATTAATACATAATCGCAAGGATATGCCTCAAGGCTTATTTGCTCCAGCTTTTCTAGTTTATCAATGGAGTAAGCCTTAATGATCGGAACATTTAATTGAAAAGCTACACTAGGTGGCTCTTCCCCATGTAATTGGATGTAATCAAGTGGTACTTGTGCTTTGATCGCATTCATTGTTTCTATTTTTTCATTTACAAATACGCCAACTACTTTTACAGAACTTGGAATTGTTTTAGCAATCAACGTCGCTTGTTCAGGGGTTACTGTCCGTTTGCTAGGTGCAAAGACAAAGCCAATTAGATCTGCTCCAGCTAACACAGCAGCTTTTGCGGCTTCTACAGACTGAATTCCGCATATTTTAACTAACATGCAGTGGCCTCCTCTTTTGTTTGTTTACTTGTAATTGCTGGAATGTTTCGGAAATGTTTTTTGAACACATGAGCGTTTCTCCGACAAGTAAAGCCTCTGCCCCAGCGTTGCTCGCTGTTATTGCATCCTCCATAGAGCGAATTCCGCTCTCGCTAATGATTAAAATATCTTTATTTTTCACATGTTTTACGAGCTTTTCAGTTGTTTGCATCGTAACCGTAAACGTTTTTAAATTACGGTTATTGATCCCGATGATTTCCGGATTTAATTCAAGTGCTGCCTCAAGTTCATGCTGATTATGCACCTCACAAATAACTTCCAAATTATTTTCAATCGCATCATCATATAAATTCTGTAGCTGCTGCTTTGATAAAGCAGCTACAATTAATAGAATAATGGAAGCGCCAGCTGCTCTGGCTTGATCAATTTGAATTGGATGGATAATAAAGTCCTTACATAGCACAGGTAGATGTACCGCGTTTGCTACATCAGATAAATCTTGCATGGAACCTTTAAAGAAGGTCTTATCTGTGAGCACGGAAATAGCAGCAGCTCCGCAAGCTTCGTATTGTTTAGCTTGTTCTACAGGATTAACTTCTGTACAGATATCCCCTTTGGAAGGAGAAGCCCGTTTGATTTCTGCAATAATCTGCAGGTTTTTAGCTGCGGTTACACGTCTTTTAAAGGGAACTGGCTGATGAGTCGTAGTAAATGCCGGTTTTTCTTGTAAAAGAGATGCTACTTCCTGCTTCTTTTTAGCGATAATATTGGTTAATATTGTCATTTAAACAACCTCACTTGTATACTTTTTGCTCATTGAGATTAAACCGTTTAGCGTTGTTAATGCCTTTCCTGATAGAATACTTTCTCTTGCCATTTCAATTCCTGATTGAATCGTTGTAGCAGTACCGTGAGCATAAAGACCTATCCCCGCGTTTAACAGAACCGTATCCATATAGGCGCCAGGTTCTCCTTCGAGTACGGTTCGAGTAATCGAGGCATTTTCTTTGGCATTTCCCCCCTTAATGGCTTCCAGTGGATAAACAGGTAAGCCTACTTCTTCGGGGTGTATTGTAAATGGAGTTAATTTTTCATTCTCCAGTAAAATAAAATGATTTTCCCCTACAAGTGATGCTTCATCCATTCCGCCGGCTCCGGTAACAACAATTGCCCGTTGTCTTCCCATATTTTTTAAGGCTTGTGCGACGACTTCCAGTTTTTCTTTTTGATACACTCCAATAATTTGCGAGTCTAACTCCACAGGATTTGTTAAGGGACCGATAATATTAAAGATAGTTGGTAAGCCAAGATCTTTTCGCACCTTGACAAATGGTTTTAAGGCATGGTGTACATGTGGTGCAAATAGAAAAGCAATATTATTTTCAGCTAACGCTTCTTCGATTTGTTCTTTGGTAAAAAACAAAGAAATCCCTAAGCGTTCTAAAACATCGGCACTACCTGTTTTACTTGAAACACTGCGATTTCCAATTTTCGCAACTGCTACTCCGGAACCAGCGATAACAAAAGCGGATGTAGTACTAATATTAAAACTTCCTGACATATCGCCTCCAGTTCCACAGTTATCAAGAACGGATTTTTCTAGTTTGATTTGAAAGGATGATTGAGAACGGATCATTTCGGCAAATCCGCTGACTTCATCAGCAGTTTCCCCTTTTGCTTGTAAAGCAGTTAATAGTGCAGCAATTTGTGATTCCGTAACGGTTTTATTAAAGCAGGAAAGGGCAGCATTTTTCATTTCATCAGCAGTTAAATTTTTCCCTTGGATTAACTTCTTCAAATAAACTTTCATTGTTAATCTCCTCTCTTTTTGAAATGTAGCTTTTTATTTTAGGGGGCAATTCCCCGTCGTTTTGAGTGAAGCTAGCCTTCACTCCAGTTGGTAGGGACCATTTTCCTAGTAGTTACATCATCCACAAAATTACGGATAATTTTTTTTCCAACGGTTGTACCTACCGATTCTGGATGAAATTGCACACCATACACCGGATAGATTTGGTGTTGAATAGCCATTATTTCATGATCATCCATAGATGTTGCCATAATCTCCAACTGTGGCGGACAAGAAGCTGGTTCGATAGTGTAGGAGTGATAACGCATGACTTCAAGCGGTTGTGATAAATATTGAAAAATCCCAAGCCCTTTGTGAGTTACGAGCGATGTTTTACCATGCATGATTTGCTTTGCCTGTCGTAATTTTCCGCCCAGTGCTGCACCAATAATTTGATGACCTAAACAAATACCAAGGATGGGAAACGTTGTATAAAAGGTTTTAACGATATCAAGGCAAGCGCCGGATTGCTGTGGCAGCCCTGGTCCTGGAGAAATAATAATTGCTTCTGGACAGAGCTCGTTGATTTCGTTAACAGAAATGCGATTATTGCGGACTACATGTACATCGTAGCCAGTTTCAGCAACATATTGATAAATGTTAAAGGTAAAAGAATCGAAATTATCAATTAATAAAATCATTGGTTCGCACCTCCGTAAGTGACTTTGCTTTGAATAATGTTTCTTCATATTCCTTTTCCGGATCGGAATCAAAGACAACTCCAGCCCCTGTTTGTAAATATGCATGGTCTCCTTTAATGACGAGTGATCGAATCGCAAGGGTGATACTAATGTCATGATTATAATTAATAAAACCTATCCCTCCTCCATATACCCCCCGTTCAAAGTCTTCCAAATCATTAATAATTTGCATCGCTCTTATTTTTGGTGCCCCGGAAACCGTTCCTGCTGGAAGACATGAACGGAGTGCGTCAAATGAGGTTCTATCATTTCTTAACCTGCCTTGCACTTCAGATACAATGTGCATAACATGTTCGTATTTTTCGATTGCCATGTATGTGGGGATAGTGATACTGCCAATTTTGCAAACTCGCCCAAGATCATTTCTGCTTAAGTCAACTAACATTCGATGTTCAGCAATTTCCTTTGGATCATTTAACAGCTCCTTCATCCTCTCTTCATCTTCATCACTTGTTTTACCGCGTGGTCTAGTACCGGCAATGGGATTCGTTATAACCGACTTTCCGTTTGTCTGAATTAAGCTTTCTGGTGAAGTACCAAGTAAGCAATAATCGAAAAAATCGATATAGAACATATAAGGGGATGGATTTACTTTTCGCAATTGGCGATAAAACGAGAATGGATCGGTATTTAATTGTGCTTTCATCCGTTGTGAAAGAACGACTTGAAATATTTCTCCTTGTTCAATATATTTTTTTGCCAGCTTTACTTTTTCGATGAATCTATCTTTTTCTATTTCCGGTTGAAAGCGTAAATTCATTGTTGCTGATTCTTTCAAGGGACGTTGCTTTAATAATTGCTGTTTGAGATCGCTTAATTGCTTATCCAAATCGCTGTCTTGATTATCAGGCAAACGAATTGCTATAAGATAGACCGTCTCAGTAGCATGATCAAAAACAATGAGATTTTGGACTAACATAAAGTGAATGTCGGGCATAGCTAAATCATTCGGTAATCTGTCCCCAATGTATTCAATAGAACGAATAACGTCATAGCTCATATAGCCGACCGCACCACCGTAAAAAGGAACCGGTAGACTTAGTTTGATTTGTGGCAGCTCTTGCTCCAGATAAGACAGTGCATGCTGCTTAATGACGGTCGTTTTATCTGTTCGATAATTAAAAACTTTTGTCTGTTTTCCAATGCCGATTACCTCCTCATAAGGGTCACAGCCAATAAAGGAATACTTTCCTTTCGTTTCATGTTCAAACGTGCTTTCCAATATAAATTTCTTCTTTCCGGTTAAACGCATATAAATTTCAATTGGTGTTAACGTATCAGCGTTTAACTTTAATAGTCGATATGGAGCTTCTTTTAATGGGTGTTTCACTTTTTCCACTCCTTTTTTTGGGGTTGATGTAGAGTATTGAATAGGGTCTTATTGATTTTAACGTTGGTTGATAACGTAACGTGGGTGGAACTAGCCCTAGACAATAAAAAAACCTCTATAAACACATAATTCGTGTTAATAGAGGACGATAGATGACCGCGGTGCCACCTCTTTTAAAAAGCATATAGCTTTTCATCTTATTCAGATACGGGAATTTAGAAAAGTAACAAGAATTATATTACATGCTCATTCCGATATCCTATCCGTATAACGGCGGAACTCCGTGCTTCCCTACTATATAGTTCAGGAAGCCTCTTGTAAGCCCATTCAGCTTGATTCCACGTACTAGCATCCCACCATCACTAGTTCTCTAAAAACGCTTCATTCAAGCTTACTCCTCTTACGCATCGATTTTTTTTGATTCAAGTACAAAAAACTAGAAGTAACTGCTTTTTCAAAAAATGATTCACCATGTAAAAATCTATTCTAGAATAAAAACTAGAAGCGCCTTGATCATCCCCGGCAAGCACTCCCACAAGGAGGCTGATCGCTTAGCGGAAGGAGTGAATCGACCTCAAGGGGCGAGGTGTGAAGCTGTATGGATAAATGTTATACAAAAATGATTATCATATCCACCAGTTTCCTAGACAATGAACAAAGGCGCAAGCGCCCGTTTAGCAACGTAGTGAATGGAACGAATCAACTGAGATAAAGGAATCACGGTGAGATGACGAACCGATGATGACTTATCGTAGGGCGATTTCGTGAAGTCGCATAGTTGCCGGGCAATGGAGCCGGACGTGACTAGTCGGTTATTTCGTTAACCATAAGCACATCATTTTGTACTTTCTTATCTTTTAAAAAAGTCCCTCGTCACAAAAGGACGGGGGACCGTGGTACCACCTTTATTAACTGCAATGCAGTTCACTCTGGCAATAGCAAAGAAGTAAAATTTGCTATTTGTCTCAGGTAACGATGAGACGAATTCGCCAAAGCCTACTACATAAACAGTTCGGTTTGGAAGCTCGGAAGTCCATTCATCTAATGCTATCACACTGATTTTCACCTGACATCAGCTCTCTAAAGTGTAACGCTAGATTACTACTCTTCGTCATAACTTAAGTATTTTGATTTATTGAAAACAATGTTAAAAGAGATTTATGAAAAAGTCAACCCTTTTTTTCTTTTTTTTAAATGCTGTCAATAATCTTCATCAAATTATTGGTTTAAGCATTAAAAAAGGGGAGCACAAAACGGATGGCGTTTTTTAATAATCTTCATAATAGGCAGTGATTTATGTCGCTTCAAGGTGAAAAACCCACTGAACGAGTTTTACTTGAAAAATATCTATTTTAACATGCAATTATTTCAATAAATAAAGTCAAATAAAGATTATTTGTTTGTAAGTTCTTTTTAGAAAGCGATTTATCTGTTTTATATTTAGAAGGTTTTTTTCATTATCTATTATCTATTAAAATATACATAAACTTTATATTTTAGTATACTAGATCATTGTATAATAATTAGGTTAGTACTTGTTCTTTATTTTCAATCAAAAGGAGATTAGTATGATGGACATCTTAGAAGCTCTAGCCATAGCGACCCCTTATATTCACAAAGCATTTAAAGAAGAGGCGATCGTTACGGTTGTAGAAAAAGAAAACAAAACATTAGTCAGTTATATGCCTGGTAAACGTGTTCATACGGGGAATGTTGTAGGGGATGTTTATAATGCGGCTGACGAGAACATCACAGGCGCTTTACAAGGAAAAGAAACAAATGTTTATATACCAAAAGATGTGTACGGTGTCCCGCTCCGTGCTTTTGCTTTTCCCATTTATGAGAATCACCAAGTTGCTGGTGCACTAGCTTTTGGGTTGCCGGTTGATAATCAAGAGAAGCTTGAAGAATACATGGAAACAATCAATTCGATTACGAATAACTTGCAAGATAAAGTCCATACAATTGCATCTCATTCAGAAGAGCTGGCAGCTACTAGTGATGAGATCAATGAACAAACTGCTCATGCTTTAGAAGACTCTGATCGAACGAATATGATTACTGAGTTGATCAGAGACATTTCACGTCAAACAAACTTACTCGGTCTTAATGCTTCCATTGAAGCAGCGCGTGCAGCACAGCATGGTGCTGGTTTTAACATCGTTGCTCAGGAAGTACGCAAATTATCTATGGAAACGTCAAAGGCAACAGAAGAAATTGAAGGGTCTCTCCATAGTGTCAAAAATAACTTGGAAAGCTTAAAAGAAAGCATGCTACAGATTAAAGGTGCTTCCAATGAACAAGCAAATCTTGTGCAGGAGTTTAGTGAAATCATTGAACAATTGAACACCTTAGGGGGAGAAATGGAAACATTCATGAAAGCTGTATTACGTTAGTAGCTTTTGATATCTGTAAGTAGGGTGATGTAATTTTAAAACATCACTTCTATTTTGTATAATTGACTCCCCCATGTTACGCCACAAGAATGAACGCCGGCAGCTTTTGCCATTTGCAAATCAAAAAAGTCGTAAAATTAGCCATTATTCTCGTTAATTCTCTTTCACGTGATGTCCAACATCACGTGAAAGAGCCACTCACCAAGAATAAATTTTTACTTATTTCTACATCGTCTATTTATTTGATGAAACTTGTTACGTGATAAACAATTTTTGAATGCAGAAATCTATCTGTTACTCTATTATTAAACGAAATTAATTGAATTCTATTCTTTGAGAATTAGTTATTTTCTAAGCTGCTTCAATTTCTTTAATTTACTCTTGTTTTATTTGTATAGTGCTAAAAGAGCATTAAAATACTCTAATGAAAAACAGTCATTTATTGGTGTTTTATTTTTTCCGATTAAGCATATATGTATTTAATTAGCGTTTCTCTTTCTCGTTTACTGCTGACGAATAGAATATGATGTCCTTTATATTCTCATAAGTTCATTTTCTGATAGAATAGGGACATTTAATTCCTCTTTTAATTTGCCTAATACGACTAGCTCAAAAGGTTTTATCTAGTTGATTGAATTTATCAAATTCTTCTGTTAAATTTTCCAGTTCATTTAACTTAAAAAACAAATTACTCTTTAGATTATTGTTAATTGATGTGTACCTTATGCAATACAACCAAAATTTTGTAATTATTTAATGAGAAGTATTAATAGGAATAATCTAATATCATCTATTAAAAATAAATATATGTAAATATTTCATTTTTAAGTAAAAATAGGGAAAAAACAGGTGCTTTTACCTATCAATTAAGGATTCAGAATATCTTGGTTTTTAAATCATTATGTGTCGGCTTATTAGGATGATTGAAAAGCTCGGTCCAGATTCTTATAATGGACGAGCTGGAAAAGGCTCTATGTACTTTGACTTAGAAGTGAATGGAGCAAGATTCAAGAAAAGTGTCGACTAACTAATGATGAAATGTTTGAATACTTTAATGTTCCAGCGTTGGATGAGGCAGTGAAGGACGGAAAAGAGATTAGATTTTCGCATGACCCTAGATTAACTCAATATGTGGGCTCATACTTGGCATCCGAACGGGTCCATTAAAAAACAACGACATGGATATAAAACTCTGAAAAAGATAGGAGATGTTTCAGTTGCAAAATAAAAACAGGATAACTTATCAGATGAGCTAATCGAATTTCTTGGGGTATTTAATAAGATACACCATATATAATATTTTCCATAAGGTTTAGAGCATATAATTATTTTAATGTACAGTTGATTATGATAGAGGGACTAGCCTGGAGCTGGTGTGTATAAATACCATACAAACATGATTATCAATTATCCAATTTTTTAGACAATTAAAAGCCCCTCGTCCTTTTTGGACGAAGGGACCGTATACCACCTTTATTAACTGCCATGTAGCTTACTCCGACAATAGCAAAGAATTAATTTTTCTATTCGTCTCAGGTAACGATGAGGACAAATTTTCCAAATTCTACTACATACATAGTTTGGTTTGGAAATTGCGGAAGCCCAATCTTCTAATGCTATCACACTGATTACCACGGCCATTAGATCTCTAAGGTGTAATATTCGATTACTATTCTTTCTCATTACTTAAATATTTTGGTTTGTTGTTGTGATAATAACAAAAAAGATAAATCAAAAAATCAAGCCTTTTCTGTAAATATTTTTTGTAAACTTGCAGATGCTTTTTAAATGTTCGACTACTATAAGGATATATCTAGGAGAATAGAGAAGATCATCATACGGTTGAAATACTGCTTCTTCTTTTTAAAATAACGGAGCCAAATTGAACCTAATAAATGCAGGAGATAGCATATTCAGCTTCTGTAAAGGTTGAATCGGTACCACTTTTCGAAGTGGTACCGATTCGTTGAATTTTCGTATTATGGCGTACCTCCGTTACCATTAGGTGGTGCTGGAAAATTGAATGATGGTGGAGTGCCTAGCGTTTCACAGCGATTAGGATCTACATCACAAAAATGCCCTTCGGCATCCTTAATAACTGGACGAGTGACGGTAATAGTTGTACGTAATACAACTTTAACTAAAATACCTGCTAATGTTACTACGCCGCCAATCTCGATGCCCGGAACCTCCTGAGTGAAGATTCCCTCAACTTCAAGCGGTGATTCCTGTAGCAGATCTTGTGGACATGCTCCTGGAAAATCCGTATGCGCTTGGAAAGGGATACTGGTTGTTAACGTAATAGGAAGAGCTACCCCCACTACCGATATTGTAATGGTGGCCGGAACAAGTCCAATGTTTACGACTTTATCCTTAATGATTCTAGCATTTTGAGTAATTCCAGCTAGATTAGGTGTAACGGTTATAGAAATGATATCATCAAGGTCTGCTATACCTAAATCTGCAAGTTCAAAAAATCTTTCGGCCACCTTTTGAACGGATTTGGCACCTACCAAGGAATTAACTACAAAACAATCACTATTTAATTTAGTTTCTTTGAGTTCTTGCTTTTTAAAGTTGCATTTGCAAGTTCCGCGTTTACAGCAATCATCTTTACAGCAATCATGTTTTTTGCGGGGTCTGTGTTTTTTAACTTGCTTCCCAGTCATTACAACACTACTGAAACATTTTTTAGAGGACATTACATCCTCCCTCCTTTCGTAAACTCTTTTTTCGAAAATAAAATGTTATCTTCAAGATTATAGTATTAGCCAAAGCCACTTTGTGATTGGACTTTTTGATTATTAAGTCATTCCCCTATCTACATATAATTAGAAGTTTTAAATAAATAAGTAGCTGAATGATAGGCTTTATTTTCTAGTATGCTTGCAAGTTAAAACAAGGGCTGTCCAAAAGCCTTGTAGTTTAAAGTAATTGTAATTTGCTAAAAAGGAGGTTTGGAATAATTTTTGCAAAAAGAGGAGATATTTCACTTAATGTGGGAAGGAACCAACTTTATCAGCAGGCCATCTTATTGAACGGGGTGTTTTTGGGGGGATATATATAAGTAGGCATCTGTTATATGTCTTTATTTTTAAAAATGCAGTGCATGAAAATGAGGAGAAGTTATGAAATGATAAAGAAAGAGGCTATTTATTAGAAATTGGATTATCGCTTAATTGCGTATATAGATATAAATTATAAATAGCGATATCTATATTCTACAATTTGCTATAATTCTAAATTCCAATAAGATAACCTCTATGGAATAAGTTTATTTAAATAAGAGTAAGACCTTTATTCTAGACCGTTCATAGAACCTATTCGGAGGATGTAACTGGTCTTTTGTGTTATTTTACCTTACCACAACAGCCGCCTCTTCGGAACATTCCTCTTTTAATCGACGGTGATGAATCCAATACAATTGGCTTCAAGGACGTCTTTATCTTAGTATAGGTACCCTCTGCTTTCTTTATTTTTTTCGTCTTCAACATTCCTCAACTCCTTAGGTGTTATAATGTATTATAGTATTATTTTTCGGTAATGGTTGGGCTATCGTGAGGGATCTATCCAAAAAAGGCATTTTTCATAGTTTGCATCACGTATTCGGTACCATTTAACTAAGGGAGATCCCCCTTTAAAGGATATGATGACCATTTTCACGTTGTCAGCAGGGTGATTAGCAATGTCTAATGTGGAAGGTATTGGTGCTGTATAAGGGTGAGAATGATAGATAGCAAGAACATTCTGGTTTACTTGTTTAATTCTCTTCATCGTACGCTCAACTTCATGCTTACTTACATAAAAACGTCTATCAGACTTCCACTCGTTCTCTAAGTGCCAAATAGATTGTACATTCCCCTGATTTCCTGCTAATACACCACACGCTTCGTAGGGTAATGCTGAATTTCCATGCTCAACCATTTGATTGTGTATAGATAGTGGGATAATTATCTGCTCATGGTTCATCTTATCCTCTTTTAAATAGGGAAAGGAATGAAGTAAAGTCTGGTTTTTTATTTGATTCTTCTAAGTGCTCTGAGTTACTATTTGTTGCATCTAACTGGTTATCAATAGACTCGGTATTATTTTCTAACGTTTCTTCTATTTCAAGGTTTGGCGCTTTTTCTTCCTCTACATTATTTTCAAAGGATGAACTGTCATTTTCAGTAGGAGTATGATCTTCATAAGAAATTAACGTGTTGTCTGTATCGAGGCTTTCCATTTTGCTTTCATCTTGTGATTTATTGTTGGGAGTTGCTGTACGAGTTATAATATTTTTATTTATTTCATATTGAGCATTTCGGAACGTCTTCTTTGCCTTACTCATGGAAATGGTTTCAGAATCCTGTGAATCATAATGGTGGACACAATAGGAGTTTTCATTGTTTGGCTTTGTAAAACTATATTTCTGTCTGTTTACTTGGTTATTTTTTTTTTTGTTTAATGATTGTTCAACATTGTTGGGAAATTGTAGGATGCTTTGTAATTGTTTATATTCTGACCTTTTAACGGAACGACTATTTTTGGCTGTAGTATCCTCTTCCTTCGTTTTCATTAATCTTTTTATTTGTGAGATTTCTTCTATTACATTTTCAAGCTCTTTTTTCTGCTCCTCAGATTTTGTATTTTGAGTATTTATTAGTTGGTTTATCTTTTCAGAAAGATCATTAAATGGCAATTGTTCAAATTGATTTTTAATCATTTGAACTTTTTGATTTAATTGTTGTAAGGAACTCGTAATAGATGTAAGTTGTTTAGTGAGATATTGTTCCTCCATTTGATGATTATAAATCTTTTCTTGATAATTATTTTCCATAGCTTTCATTTCTCCTTTTAGTTTAAAAATTTCCATCTTTAAATCATAAAAGTCCTCTTTGGTCTTAAGATAATCTTTAATTAATTTTCCCTCTGTCACTGTTCTAACAGTTTGCTTGTAGGAATCGAGCTCTTTTTTTAACCTATCAATATCATCAACATTATACAACTCATATCGATACATTTTCATTCACCCTTTTACAGCACATTAATATACTATTTATGAAACAGCAATATGTGACAAAAGTGCATTTTAAAAAAAATCAGAACATGATTGCTTTGATATCCCCATTTTATGCACAGATTTCTTGATTTAAACGTTAAATTGTAAAGATGCTTATGATTATGACGATTACCTAATTCCAATGATTTTTATAACAATTCCGCTATATTACTATACCGTTTGCGGGCTTTATTCATAGGCTACCAATGAAAGAAATTAATCTTATTCGGAGGTGTTTGCTATATGCAGGCAAATAATTTATCTGGAGGTCAGGAACTCCTATGTATTAACACAGAGAAGGTATATGACTGGATTCTTAATGAATCAACTTTTGATTTAAACTTGATGGATTTGGAATTGCCATTAAATCCTAATACCGGTGAACAGTTAACATGTGAAGATATCGATATAGATACAGTTACATGTACAGTTACGCCTAGTGCTACGAATCCGATTGTTATTTTGGATCGAGTAGATCAGGATTTTATCATTGATGGTACGGAGGTAACGTTACAGCTGGTAAACATCCGTAAAAACTTTGTAGTAACAGTTTTTGTTGATTTATTACCAGAACTTGGGGGAGGAACAGTAGAGGTGTGTGAAGCAGATTTCACACGCTGTGAACAAGTGGTTCTTTGTGCGCCTGATGGAACAGAGATTGATGTATGTTACACAGATTTAGATTGTTTTGTATGTACTGCTGCTTGTGACGATACAATTGAGCCAAATCAACTTGATGTAACGCTTACTGTTCGTCTATGTCAAAGCATTCAATCAACATTTGAAGTAACTCTTGAAATTGTAGCAGAGTTTTGTGAACCAAGAGATGTTCTGCCAATTACTCCGTGTCCTACGCCAACTATGCCACCGCAATGTCCAGTTATTTTCCCAACGAATGGTGATAATGGGTAAGCTGTCGGCATAAGTTATTAAGAGAGGAGCATATCCTCTCTTTTATTTTTTATTTAGGAGGGTTATGGAATTGGAAAAACTTAAAAACATACAAAAAAAGCTGCTGCACTTACAAAAAATAAATGATACGTATTTAAAGGACTTAAAATCATTAGCAAAGGAAATGCAGACAAAGCAATTAAAAATTATCAGTTATTTTACATATTCGCTTAATCTGAATCATGAACAAGAGGGCGAAAATTTTATTGTTGGTTCTTATCATATAAAAAATTTAGGTTGTAAGCCGCTGCATAATCCATTTATTTGTATAAAGTTAGGCTCTGAAGTTGTATTTGACTTCTCCGGTAAATATTTTTATCAAGATACCCAACAAAAGATGAAGCTCGCCAATGCATGGTTAAGAATAAATGATGCAGATAATCAAGAAGAATTTTGGTTAAAACCAAGCAATCAACAAATATTGAATCCGCAAGAAACATTAACCTTTCAAAACTTCCAATTAAAGTGGATTCCTACTATGTCCTATGTGGGCAATGTTACAGGGTTTACGTATGGAGATGAGATGGAGGAAGGAATGGCTGCACTAAATCAAATCAGTATTAGTGGAAATGTAAAGGAGGAAGATGACCATGAAGAATGAGGAAATGGAAACGTTATTTAAGCAATCTGTCCATTTATTTATAAAGAATCACTTGGAAACGATAAGTCAAGATTTGCAAGCTAACAATAGAAGTTTCGTCTATTTAGAAAATAATATGCTACAAATGATGATGACCTATTTGTTTATGAATATGGATAATAAATATGATCATCGCATTGATCCATTAGATACAGATATACTAGAGCAAATAGAAGCTAACCTCGACTCCATGATCGATGAAAATAAGAATGAATTTGAAGAGATTTTTAATATGCTAGATAGATAATGCAGACATGAAGGTGTTCCGTTGTTTCTGAAAATCGTGATAAGGAAGGTAGAGAAGGATGAACACAAAAGGCAATGCTTACCTGTGAAAGTAAAAGTAAGAGAATTGGATGCAAAGTCGTTACTAGCATATATGCAGCAATAAAAGGTTAGACCATTGTAAATAGGCAAACATAAATTGGTCGAATTAGTTGCAAAACATTATCTACCAAGTGCTTTTTTCTCAAAAGGATATCCAAAGCATATTGGCAAGCAAGTGATTAGAAACGAAAGAGAGAATGGACATAAAATAGTTGAATTAGAGGAGGAAGGGTTAATTATTCAAGATAAAAAAACCTATTTACAGGATCGAGCAAGAACTGAGATACAAACAAAGCTCGAACATGTTTATTGTAAGGGTAGGTTTCAAGAGCAAATTGTTGCTGGTTCCCCCCCCAACAGTAGTAAATAAATGCCATGTACAGGAAGCCCGCGAATGGATCTGTTAAAACCAAAGTACAGGCAACTATATAGTGGAAGATACACAACGTATAAGCGATCGATTTGCTCTATTTATTTTAGTAAATACAAGATTTTCCCAATATAATGCGGTCAGTTGAATCAAGGAAACGCATCCTCAGCGTATCTACACCAAAAGCCTATATGAACATTTTGTACAAATGATTAAGGATGTGATTAAGAAATTTCCTGAGGTGAATGTAGTAATTATACCGCATCCAGAGAAATCTTCGCTGTGTATAAACAAATTTTTTCATCGTCTCCGAATGTGCATGTTATTCCGTTACTGGCTACTGATGTGGTCATTCATAACGGCTGCACATCAAGTATTGAAGCATTTTTTCTAAAGAAGCAAATTATCCCTTCTATACCTATTACTTCCTTGGAATATGCTGTACAATTGCCAAATCAATTAGGGGTAAGAGCAACTAGCAGTAGGGAAGTTGAGGAATTATTAATTAAAATGCTGCACAATCGGATAAATCATTGTCCGAACATCTAAAAAAGTTTTAGACCATTATTGTTCTAATTTAAGTGAACAATTTTCTTTTTAAGTTTTATAGACACCATTCCATTTTCCGATCCAACTCGTTATCCTTCTACATTCAAGCCATTATAGTTAAAAGAAATATGTCAAATATTTTTCCCTTCATTAAGCAATGCAGAAATTCAAATCTTCTTTGCAAACCTAAATAATCTGGAGGGCAGGAATGTGTTTCAAATAAATGCTGGATAATGACAAAGCATAATTATACGATTCGTATTATAATAGTAACAGTCGACTAAAAAATAATTGTCGTCTGTTATTTTTTACTTTATTGCTTAAGCTGTTTTATGCTATTTTATAATCATGGTAAACAATTGATGTTAGTTGTTCAAACAGTCTGGGAAAATAACGGAATTAGAAATCGGTAGCCTTACTTATCCTCCAGCAGTGTAAGCTCATTAGCATAAGCAATAAAATGATTCTCCACATATTGTACTTTTAAGTTGCGGGAGGTTACAAATGTTAGTGGCTCTATACGTTTTTCATACATGGCAGTATGGATATGTTTTTTGATAGTGATTTATATTTACGTGTTTTGTTTTTTAATATAGTCACTAAACGTTGTGAAATTTAACCAGTCTGCCCTTTTTGAACAAGTATGATAAGGGAAGGACGAATACTATGAAAAAGAAAAAAGTCGGGATCATATTTGGGGGGAAATCTGCAGAACATGAAGTATCCCTTCAGTCTGCTAAGAATATTGTCGATGCAATTGATCGTGATAAATATGATGTTGTTTTAATCGGAATTGATAAAGAAGGAAAATGGCATTTGAATAATCCGTCTACTTATCTGCTTCATGCAGATAACCCAAAGCTCATTGAATTAAACAAGTCAAACGAAACGATTGCAATCGTTCCCGGTGAACAGGAAAAACAATTCATTCATGCTTCTAATGCCGGGCATTTAGATGAACTGGATGTAGTGTTTCCCATTGTTCATGGGACATTAGGAGAGGATGGCAGCCTGCAGGGAATGCTGCGTATTGCAAATGTTCCTTTTGTAGGACCAAATGTATTATCCTCATCTATCTGTATGGATAAGGATATTGCAAAACGTTTATTGCAAGCTGCCGGGATTAAAGTAGCTAAAGGAATCGTTTATCGAAAGAAGGAAAAGCAAAAAATTAATTACGAACAGGCGGTGGAAGAATTAGGAACACCGATGTTTATTAAGCCTGCCAATCAAGGTTCTTCTGTAGGAATAAGTAAAGTAACGACAGAGGAAGAATTCTACGAAGGTATCGAGGCAGCTTTCCATTACGATCATAAAATAGTCGTTGAAGAGTGTATTATCGGGAGAGAAATTGAATGCTCCGTACTCGGAAATGAGACTCCAAAAGCATCTTTGTTAGGCGAAATTTTGCCAAAAACAGACTTTTACTCTTACGAATCAAAATATATTGATGAAAAGGGGGCAGAGCTTGCTATCCCTGCGGATGTTTCTGAAGAAGTAACCAAGCGTGTACAGGATATTGCTGTCAAAGCATTTGAAACCTTAGAATGCGAAGGTCTGGCAAGAGTGGACTTCTTTTTAACCGAGGATGAAGAAATATACTTAAATGAAGTGAACACATTACCGGGATTTACGAAGATAAGTATGTATCCAAAACTTTGGGACGTAAGTGGACTTTCTTATCAAGAATTAATTAGTACCTTAATTGAATTAGCGATTGAGCGTCATGAGCGAAATAATCAACTAAAAAGCTCACTTTGGGACTAAGAAAACGTATTCCATAAAAGTGAAACTTCTATCCGTAGGGGTTTTTCTTTATCCCATACTGATAGAAATTGAACAAAGGCTAGAATCTTGAGCGTCCTTGAAAAGCCGCGATGTATCGCTTACGAAGTTTTTTCTCATTCTTGAAAAAGAAAAATTCTTTTTCGTCATGCGATGCATCCCACTACGTAGCTTTTCTTGTCATTGTCAACTCAAGCGAATCGGATATTTAGCGGTGCCGTTTAACCCACTTAGATTTTGAAGCGAGGTCTTACGGCACCTTACATGCGGGATAAAAAGAGGCTTGATGTAGTAGCTGACATCAAGCCTTATCTGTTATCCTTCAAAAGTTGTAAATTTTTCTTTAACACCAATTCGTTCCTTAACAGGTGGTATGTCATCAAAATAGCCTAAGTGAAGAAAACTGATAATTTTCTCTTTCGGTTTGACATTTAATATTTCTTTTACTTTTGGATCATAAATATGAGGATTTGTTTTCCAGACAACCCCGAGCTGTTTTTCCCATGCTAATAACCAAAAATTTTGAATCATACAAGCGACAGCACCATAATTTTCTTCCCATTGTTTCTGTTCTTCGGGTTCTTCCATAATAACTACTAAAATAGCATTAGGCTCGTTTAAATAGTCTTCTCGATTTTGTTGTCTTTCTTTCGGATACGTAGCTGCTACTTTTTTTGCGAATTGCGGTAATTTGTCAGCTCCGACAAAGATAAATCGCCATGGCTGACGCATGCCGTGTGTCGGAGCCCAAATAGCATCCTCCAGTAAAGATAATACGGTTTCTTTTGTTACCTCTTTATCTGTGTATCCTTTTTTTATAGCACGGCGTTCACGTATGATTTTAGCTAGTTGTGAGTTATTCTTTTTATTCTCCATTACTCCATCTCCCCTGTTTACAGTTACAATTGATAATTATTTTCAATTAAATTGTAGCTCAAGAAGACTAGAAAAGCAATTTTTCTTCCTTGAGTAAAAATGCACCTGTGTAAGTATATGCAGGAAACTGCTAGGTAAGAAGCTCAAATCGTTGATACATTACTAGACAAGCATAAACCACATCAAAAGTTAAAATGGCGCAATGAAAGTATTACATATTCAGCAAGTGGCAGCTTAAAAGTTTCATGCATATCTATTAGGATGCCTGCTTTAGAAATATGATGCTATTCTAATTTTCTAATGAAATAATAGGAGCACTATTTGAAATAAATGAAACTGCTTTTTGCTAAAAACTCCTTACAAATGGGAAAAAACTAAAAAATATGTTATCCTGTTGAGAATTAATCGATGTACTATGTTATAAAGATAGTTCCCTCCAACTCTCTTTGGTAAGTAATTGATCATTTGTTATGCTTGCAGTAAGAAGAGTTTAACGTAATAATGGAGATTGAATCTGCAATAATCGATCTATTTCATTTTAAATGTGACGTTTTTCACGAATAGTAAGGGGGAAAAAGGTTGCGTTTTTTGGAGCGAAAAGGGGTTCGTTTATCTGGGAGAACCTATTTTATTACTGCACTCAGTTATATGGCTTTAGGTTTATTCTCTTCATTAATTATTGGACTAATCATCAAAACATTTGGGGAACAAGTTATTGCTCTATTTTCTCCATCGTTAGCAAATGCCCTTGTAGAAATGGGCAGTTTTGCAATGGATACAAAAATCATGGGAGGAGCAATTGGTGTTGCAATCGCTTATGGATTAAAAGCTCCGCCGCTAGTCTTATTTTCGGCATTATTTGCAGGAGCATTTGGAGCAGAACTAGGTGGACCGGCAGGAAGCTATGTGACAGCAGTGTTTGCGACAGAATTTGGTAAATTAGTATATCAGGAAACGCGAGTTGATATTATTGTTACCCCATTAGTAACGATTATAGTTGGATTTATGACGGGTAAATTTATAGGTCCAGCGATTAATTCGATGATGCAGGGATTTGGACAATTAATCAATTGGTCTACGGAGCAGCAGCCCTTCATGATGGGGATTTTAGTTGCAATACTAATGGGTGTAGCATTGACTGCGCCGATTTCATCCGCTGCAATTGCTATTATGCTGTCCTTAGATGGGTTAGCTGCAGGTGCAGCAACAGTAGGCTGTTCTGCCCAAATGATTGGATTTGCCATTGCAAGTTTTCGAGATAATGGACTTGGTGGATTTATTGCCCAGGCAATAGGTACATCGATGCTGCAAGTTGCTAACATTATTAGAAATCCAGTTATTTTATTACCGCCAACTATAGCAGGAGCAATTATTGCACCATTCGCTACCGTATGGTTGAATTTAACGAATAATGCGTCTGGAGCTGGAATGGGAACAAGCGGGTTTGTTGGACAGATTATGACAATAGAGTCAATGGGATTTTCTCTACCTGTGCTATGGAGTATACTTGTTTTACATATCCTAGCACCAGCAATTATAAGTCTGATTCTTGCCGAATGGTTTCGAAGGGTAGGATGGATTAAAGCTGGTGATATGAAAATTACGTATGCTTAAAGCTGGTTTTTCAGCTAGAAGATTTTGTCTCTAAAAAAGGTATATGTTTGTTAAAATTTGTGTTTAAAAAAGAGGATAAAAAGGAATGAAGCGTTTATAGTGGTGCTGGTTATGAATTTATCCCGCATTATAAGGTGCTCTAAGGGTTCAACTACAAGAGGGGTAGAGAATGCATAGAAGTTAAGTGGGAGGTAGTAGTACCTAAATGTCCAATTCGTTCTGGACGACAGGACAGAGTTGCTACGGAAGCTACACATCGCACGCAGAAAAAGTGCTTTTCTTTTTCAAGGACAGAGCAGCTACAACAGTAATACATCATGGCTTTTCAAGGACGCTTGAGATGTTATCTGTGATTCTACTTCTTCAAGTAGTGGACGAGGGAAAACCCTACACTTACTGGTACAGAAACAAAAATGAAAATTTGCTTACTATGTATTGATTTTTTAAAATGACTGCTTAGCATGATATTTTTTAGCAAAGGAGTAACTTTATAATGAAGCAGCTTTTTCGGCACGCTTTACAACAAGCTGGCATCTCAAGTCGGTTATTAAATGTGAGACGAATATCAGGCGGGTCAATCAATGAAGCGTATGTTGCCCAGACAGAGCAGGGAAGCTATTTTATCAAGTATCATCGAAATGCACCTGAGCGTTTCTTTACACTTGAAGCAAAAGGACTGCAATTAATCAAATCGACGAATACGATTGATGTTCCGGAAGTAATTAACTATTCAGATGAAAAAGGGAAAACCTTTCTTGTACTGGAATGGATCAGTGGTAGCAAGCATTCACAAACAGATAAACGATTAGGTGAACGTTTGGCAGCACTGCATCAAACAAGGGGAAAAAAACATGGTTTTCATGAACCGACATTTATTGGAACATTACAGCAGCCAAATGGCTACTATACAAACTGGCTGGAATATTATCGAGATCGTCGCTTGAGCTCCCAATTAAGGCTAGGAATAGAAAACAATCATATCAACGGAAAACGGAGAAGCAAGCTGGAAAAATTACTTTCTGAATTAGAATGTTGGATACCCAATAATATTCCTCCGTCTTATCTGCACGGAGACTTATGGGGAGGCAATTGGATAGTTGGACAGAACGGAGTCCCCTTTCTGATTGATCCGTCATTTCTATATGGAGATAGACATTTTGATCTAGCATTTACCGAAGTATTTGGCGGTTTTTCAGAGGCCTTTTATCAAGCATATGAAGCATGCTATCCAACCGATCGCTATTATGAGGATTGTAAGCCACTTTATCAACTTTATTACTTACTTGTCCATTTAAATTTATTTGGTGAAATTTATGGATCGGACGTAGATAAAATAGTAAATTATTATATTGGGGATTGATGGGAGAAACGAGTATGTCTGTTTATGATGTTTTAGTATTTGTCCACATTTTTTCTGCCATAGTTGGCATGGGACCTGGATTTTTCATGGTTTTACCTGTTAAAAAAGCTCAAACGATGACCGAATTGCGATATGGATACGTTATCAGAGATAGACTTCATTGGTTTGTGATGATAGGAGGGACCTTGCTATTACTAACAGGGCTATTGATGGGTTTTCTGAGGACATATCTATTTTCGCAAGTGTGGTTTGTGTTGAGCTTGTTGTTATTTTTGGTTGCCTTAGCATTTGGCCCCCTTGTTTTATCGCCACGTTCAAAGCCAATTAAAAAAATGTTAAATGAGTATAAAAAAGAGGAGATACCGGATGAATACGATCAATTGGCAGCTAAATTATTTTTCTATGAACGTATCATCAATAGTTTATTTCTAATTATCATTGTCCTTATGATTACGAAACCTTTTTAAAGGTGGATTCAAAAAATTCTGGTTAAAACGGTAAAGCATATATCTTCTATTATCTGTACATATAAGGAGCGTAACTACTGTGTTAAGATATACAACTTCAGTAACTTATGCTTAAAGGCTTACATAGATTTAGCCCGGTTGGAGCATTTCTGATTTATGTAGAAGATGATGAAAACGGAACAGCTTAGCTGACACTGTTCCGCTTGTTTCGTGGTGATTTCGATTATGAATTGTATTATCTGCTATCCAGTGTTTACACCAGCTTTTTCTTCCATACTCCAGCTAGAAGTGCAGTAACAAATGCTCCGACAATAATCGATGCTAAATAGAGAAAGATAGAGGTAATGCCGCCTTCAACGAAGCCAATAACGAATAAACCTCCATGAGGAGCGCGCAGTCCAATATCAAATAACATACTTAGTCCGCCGGTAACTGCTGCACCAGCCATAACAGATGGGATAACGCGGGTCGGGTCAGCTGCAGCAAATGGGATGACACCCTCTGTGATAAAGCAAGCACCTAATACATAGGAAGTTTTTCCTGCTTCCCGTTCTGTTTTCGTAAACTTATTTTTAAAAAGAGTCGTTGCTAGTGCCATACCGAGTGGTGGTACCATTCCGGCTGCCATAATAGCGGCAATAAATGTGTAATTACCGGCATCGAGCATAGCGATACCAAACGTATAGGCCGCCTTATTAACTGGACCTCCGAGATCAAATGCCATCATGGCACCTAAAATTACTCCAACAAGTACTTGGTTCGTACCGCTCATACCTTCTAAGAAAGAAGAAATAGCTGTATAAATTTGCGTTAGCGGCGGATTGATGGTCATCATAATTAGACCAGTTACTCCGATACTGATTAATGGATAGAATAGTACAGGTTTTAGTCCGTTTAATGCTTCCGGCAGTCCTGTTAATAATTTTTTCACGAATAATGTAATATAACCAGCAAGAAAACCAGCAATTAATCCACCTAAAAACCCTGATCCGCCAGCTCCTTCTACACCGGAAACGGTAACAGCGATTAAACCACCAACCATACCAGGTGCAAATCCCGGACGATCAGCGATACTTGAAGCGATAAAACCTGCTAGTACAGGAACCATGAGGAAGAACGCTTTTCCTCCACCTATTTCATTTAACATAGCAGCAAAGGCATTATATTGCTCACTATCTGGATTACTGGACTCAATTCCCCAGAAAAAGGATAGAGCAATTAAAATTCCCCCACCAACGACAAATGGCAACATATTGGAAACACCATTCATGAGGTGTTTATAAAAACCATTTTTTATTCCGCTATCTTTTGCAATGTCTTTTGTTTGTTCTGCACGGTAAATCGGAGCATCCTTTTGAATAGCTCGTTGTAATAAATCCTTTGCTTCATGAATGGCTTTTCCCACAGGAACTTGGATAACTGGCTTTCCATTAAAGCGGCCCATCTCAACTTTTGTATCAGCAGCAACGATAATTGTATCTGCCTTTTCGATTTCTTCTTCGGTTAATCGGTTTTTAACACCATCAGAGCCATTTGTTTCTACTTTAATAGAGATACCCATATCTTTTGCGGTTTCTGACAGTTTTTCTGCAGCCATATACGTATGGGCGATACCAGTTGGACATCCAGTTACAGCTAATATATTACTGGCTGCTTGTCTCGTTTTTTCACTGTTTCTTTTATCTAATTCTGCTTCCTTTTGATTCACAGCTTCCAGTATTTGCGCTACATTGCTGGCATTAACTAGTTTAGAACGAAACTGTTCATCCATAAGTAATGTAGATAGCCGTGATAATGCTTGTAAATGTTCATTATTGGCTCCTTCACTTGCTGCAATCATAAAAAACAAATAAGCAGGTTTCCCATCTAAGGAGTCATAGGCAATTCCTGAAGCTGATCGACCAAACGCAATACTTGGTGTTTTAACAGCGTGTGATTTCGCATGAGGGATAGCAATACCTTCGCCAATTCCTGTCGTGCTTTGTTGTTCTCGTTGTAAGATTGCTTCACGAAAGACTGCTTTATCCGTTAATCGTCCGGCTTGATCCAGCTGGTTAATTAATTCATCGATTACTTCCTGCTTAGAAGAAGCTTCTAGATCAAGTAAAATGGTTTCTTCTTTTAGTAATTCCGTTATTTTCATTCTGACTCACTTCCTAATTAGAATATGGACTAATTGTTACATGTTGGACTAATGATTCAACTAATGATTTTTCACATAAATCATTACTGAAAGCTGTTGCACTACCAGCAGCCACCGCATAGCGAAAAGCGTCTATTTTATTTTTTTGTGACGAATCTGCGGCGATAAAACCAGCGACCATGGAATCGCCAGCTCCGACTGTATTAATAACCTCTCCTTGTAATGGATCAGCAATTGCAATAATATCATTGGAAATGTAAATAGCCCCTTTACTTCCTAAAGAGATAATGACATGCTGAATGCCTTCTGCTATTAATTTTTTACCATAATGGATAGCTTGTTCTGTTGTTGTGATTGTTGTATGGAACAATTCACCAAGTTCGTGTTCATTTGGTTTAATCAAATATGGTTTTAATTTAATCAGCTGTTGTAATGCCTTTCCCGAAGTATCGGCAACAAAACGGACTCCAGCTTGCTTGCATGTTCCAGCAATCACTTCTAAAAAATCAGGAGTGATGGAGTTAGGAATACTACCTGCTAAGACAAACCAATCATTTTCTTCAAAGCTATTTATTTTGGCTAGTAGCTCATGCTGTAGTTTTTTCGAAATAATTGGTGCTGGTCCGTTTAATTCTGTTGCTGACGATGCTTTAATTTTTACATTAATTCGTGTTGTTTCATTTGTTTGAATAAACTCCGTAAGAATCCCTTCTTCTTCGAGTTTTTGGGCAATATAGTCTCCGGTAAATCCTCCGATAAACCCAAGTGCAGTAGAGGTAATCCCGAAACGTTTAAGCACTCTGGATACATTTATTCCTTTTCCTCCAGGGTAATAGTTCACCTGATTTGCCCGATTAAGTGTCCCTGCTTGAAAGGAGGGAAGATAAGTTGTGTAATCAACGGATGGTGTCATTGTGCATGTGTAAATCATTTATTTGCCACCTTTAAGGTTGTTTGTTTTTCAAATTGTTCTATTTCTTCTAAAGAAAGCTTGTCGGTTAGTAAAGCCGCCTCCTGTAAGCTAATAATTTTGGCAAAACTAACTTTATTTTTCTTTGAATGGTCAGCTAGGACAAATGTTTGTAAGGCGTGTCGGTGGGCGGTTTTTTTCACCATTGCCTCTTCAGGGTCAGGTGTCGTATATCCTAACTCTATATGAAAACCATTAACGCCTAAAAAGCATTTATCAAAGCGGTAATTGCTAATGGATTGGACGGTTTGTGCGCCAATTAATGCTCCTGTTTTTGCCTTTATATGTCCACCGGTAATGTAAGTGGGTATTCCATGTTTGATCAATGCTTCTACATGAGAAAGCCCATTTGTTACAACAACAATATCTTTATCTTTTAAGTAAGGAATTAGTTGGAGTGTTGTTGTTCCGGCATCAATAAACAAACAATCCCCTTCATCAACGAGACAGGCTGCCAGTTGTGCAATTTTTGTTTTTTCGTGAAGGTTTTTGGTTGATTTTTCTTTTAGGCTGAACTCCTGTAGTTTTCGTTCAGGTAAGATAGCGCCTCCGTGAATTCGCACTAGTTTTCCTTGAGCTTCCAGGTCTGTTAAATCGCGCCGAATCGTTGACTCAGAAGCTGCAGTTGCTTTAATAATATCTTGGATTTTAATAGAATGTTTCTCGTTTAATAATTGTATAATTATAGAATGTCTCTCTGCTGTTAACATAAAATATATCACTCCAAGCTTGGTTTCGTCTTTATCATATACGAACCGCTTACATAAATCAATCAAAATCGTTAAAAAACATTCAAAAACAATCAATATTTAGATTGAATATGACGATTTTGTGAAAGTTAGAAACCGATTTTTACGGAGAGTAGGAGGGAGAGCAAAAAGTCGCTAGAAACTAATTTACTTGGAAACCTATGCCACCTATACGTTTTAAGGTGTTTCCTTGAAAAGCTTCTCTTGTTATTCCTAAATACCGTATGTATGGTTCCTGACAAATTGGGCTCTTTATTTATAGTTCACCTAGTAAATATTTAATTTTAACCATATGGAAAATTTCTATTGCAACTTATTTAGCATGTATGCTATAGTTTTATAAATTTATCTAAATATATACTACACATGTATGAACGATAACGAAGAAATGATCGAACGTTTTGATAACTAGATAAATATGGAAGGAAAGGAGAGAAGAAAAAATGAGAAAAGTAACCTTAGAAACAGTATTTTTACACCCAATTACACAGCGCTATTTAAAACGATCAGGCATGGCTCATGCTATTGCTGTTGCAGAGAATGCTTTCAAGTTGGCGAAAGAGTATAATGTGAACCCCGATCACGCTGCAAAAGCTGCACTATTACACGATGTCGGTCATTACACATGGTATCGGGACGGCAAATGGGATTATGACTTATACAAGAAAAATGATATACATGCGATTAAAGGAGCAAGTCGTGCGCACAAATTATTAATTCGCATGGGGGAGGATCCTGAGGCAGCTAAAGAAATAGCGATAGCGATATTGCTTCATACAGATTCCTATTTACCAAAAGGTGATCTGAAATTACTACCGTTGCAGCAGGTTGTTCATCTGGCAGATGAAACCGATGAGGAAGTTGGGGGTAAGCATCATTATAAGGTCATTCGTGATGATGAAGCTTTAGATCGGATTCGTTTCTTGGATCAGCAAATTGATGATTGGTTAAATAAAAATCAGACAAAGAAGATTGTCTGATTTTTTTGGTCTATTGGATAGGAAAAAGCTTCATATCTAGTTTATTGTATGTATGTGCAATATATTGCTTTGGAACGCTTTAAGTTTTTGTTGGGGAATAGGAAGGTAAAACTTTTCCCCATTCATTATCCTTTTTATTCTTTGTTTTATTTTTGCAAACATAAATACCTTTTTTAGCTTTAAATTTAATATAAACCAACTAACGAGGTATTATGAGCTTCAAATTTTTGGTTATTGATTGAATAAATAGCTTAATTTTCAATTTTTTATACAATTAAATAAAAGTGGCCAGTAGCCTTTTTGTTAAAGATTGAAGTCCCTTGACGCCTAGAGCGATATGGAATAGAGGCAAAAAACCCTTGCACTTTTTTCCCTAGTAATCTATGATTTTTTAGTAGCGACTCAACAAATCTATAGGCAAGGGGGAACATGAATTAAAAGTGACATACAACAGGAAAGAGATGACTATCATCCGCTTTTCGTGAGCTGGTTGCAGTAAATAAGAGTTAATTTGATAAACAAGAACAATACATAAATCGTGATCGCTGGTTAGAATTAAGGTAACGTAATGGTTAATCCAGATAGTACTAAAGGGGCGTGCGAAAAGTTTGTCATAATAACCATAAAGAGGTCTATAAAGTAGCGAATTACTGGGTTAAAGATAGTAAGTGTTTAATAAGTTAAACAGTGCTTGAGACATTCTATAAATTGCCAAAAGGGAAGCGGCTAATTATAGTTTAAAGAGTCTATGAAATTGTTAAAAGATGTGTGCTAGATATAAATAAAGCTGTTGTTTTAACAGAGTAAGTTTACGCATTAATCTATAATTGGGGCAAAGAAAAATACATAGAGCATAGGGACGAACGTAATCAATGGAGAGGTCTTCTGGAAAAAGCAGAAATAGAAAATAATTTGTTTATTTAACTAAAGGGGGGGGAGATTAGAATTAATAAAAAAAATAATTCATACTCGATTTTGTATGTTTGGCAAATTATAAATATGTCTAAAAGATCATTATTAATTCCTTTTATTATTACAGCGATAAGTAGTGTATTAAGTTTAATTATACCTTTGTTTGTAATGATAATCATGGATAACTTAGAAAAATATATTGATTATAGATTGATTACTATTGGGATTGTACTATTAACTGTTAGCACTATACTTTCTGCTGTTTCCACTTTTTTATTATCGCGGGTAGCTGAAAAAATAATTTTAAAACTACGGGAAAAAATATGGGACAAAATTCTTAAATTACCATTAAAATTTCATCAAAAAAATCGTTCTGGTGAATTAGTAAGCAGATTAACAAATGATACGATAGCAATAGTGGATGTTATGACTCATAGCTTAGTTGACTTATTTGAATCAATAATAACTCTTATTGTTTCTCTAATTATTTTATTTTATTTAGATAGCTATTTAACTTTAATCCTTGTTGTGCTTGTTCCGTTTTCAATATTTATCATTTATCCTTTAGGAGAAAAAATTTTTAGCATTTCATACAAGGAGCAGGAAAGGATAGCAGACTTAACATCATTTTCTTCTGGAATCTTAAAAGATATAAAAATGGTGAAGGCTTTTAACGCGGAGGATATTGAAAAGAATAAAGGTGAAAATAAATTCCAACATTTGTATAAACTAGGGATAAAGTCATCTATATTAAATTCAGTTATAACACCATTATTGGGTTTATTCTCCTTTACTGTATTGATTGTAATCGTGGGACTTGGAGCATGGAGAGTTAGCAATGGATCGATTTCTATGGGAGAATTAGTAGCTTTTATTATCTACTTGGTTCAAGTGGTAACCCCTTTTTTTGCGATGAATATATTTATAACAGATTATCAGGAAGCTAAAGGTTCAATGAAGAGAATTTTAGAAGTTTTAAGAGAAAAAGATGAAATAGACAATCAAATAAATAAACACTCTTTATTACCTATTCATAGTGAAACTTCAAGATTAGATTTTAAAAATGTTTCTTTTACTTATGATGAAAACCAAAAGATTTTACATAATATATCATTTTCACTAGAAACAGGGGAAATAGTGGCATTAGTAGGACCTAGTGGATCAGGAAAGTCAACGATTTTTAGTCTGATCGAGCGATTCTATCCTCCTTCAAGTGGAGATATGATGTTAAATAATAAGTCTTATCAAGATATTGATATAAGTTCTTGGCGAAAAGTATTTAGTTATGTGCCGCAAGATTTTCCTTTGTTTTACGGTACTATTAAAGATAATTTACTTTATGGATTGCAAGAGAAGGTATCGATGGAAGAGTTAATAGAAGCAACAAAGAAAGCAAATGCCCATAAATTTATCATGAATTTTCCTCATGGCTATAATACGCATGTGGGTGAATTTGGTGATTTTTTATCGGGTGGTCAAAAACAAAGAATTGCAATTGCTAGAGCTTTATTACGTAAATCAAAATTTATTTTATTAGATGAAGTTACAGCAAATTTAGATAGTGAATCAGAATATCTGTTACAACATACATTGATTTCTCTAGCTCAAAATAAAATAGGCGTATTTATGATTGCGCATCGATTATCCACGGTAAAGCGTGCTGATAAGATATTAGTTTTGGAGAATGGAAATATAACAGGATATGGAACCCATGATTATTTGTATCGTACGAATCATCACTATAAAGATTCTGTAGATAAACAAAAAGCATAAATGTACAGATATTTTATGTGATTGATATGAGACTAACTATATAAATTCATTACAGCTATTTACTTTATACAGTTAGTCTCTTTATAAAATATTAACTTCGCTCGGCAAATAGCTTACAAATTTCGATGATTGTTCTTGTAGCTTTTTCCATATTATCTACAGAAACGTATTCATATTTTCCGTGGAAGTTTTCTCCGCCTGTAAAAATATTTGGAGTAGGAAGTCCCATGTACGACAGCTGTGAACCATCTGTACCTCCGCGAATTGGTTCAACAATCGGTTCGATATCAAGATTTTTCATCGCCTGATAAGCAATAGCTACAATCTCTTTTACAGGTTCAATTTTCTCCCGCATATTATAATATTGGTCTTTCAATTCAAGTTTAACTGCTTCATCACCGTATTTTTCTTTTAATTCGTTAACAAATTGTTTAACCGTGTCTTTTCTATTTTGAAAAGCAGTCTTATCAAAATCACGGATAATGTAGCTTACATTAGCATTTTCCACATCACCATTTACAGAAGTGAGATGATAAAATCCTTCATAGCCTTCTGTATGCTCTGGTGCTTCCTGCTCTGGAAATTTGCTGATAAATTCTGCTGCCATTTTCCCGGCGTTAACCATTTTATCTTTTGCTGTTCCAGGGTGTACACTATTTCCTGTAAATGTTACTTTAGCGGCGGCTGCATTAAAGCTTTCATATTGCAATTCTCCAAGCGGTCCACCATCAATGGTATATGCATAGCTAGCACCAAATCGTTTTACATCGAATTTATGTGGACCTCTACCAATTTCTTCATCTGGTGTAAAGCCGACTCGAATTTTTCCGTGCTTTATTTCCGGATGCTTGATCAGAAAGTCCATCGCTGTTACAATTTCAGCTACTCCAGCTTTATCATCAGCGCCAAGTAATGTAGTGCCATCGGTAGTAATCAATGTATGACCTTTGTATGTAGCAAGCTCTGGGAAATTTTTCGCAGACAATACAATATTTAGATCTTTATTCAAAACAATATCGTTACCATCAAAACTTTCGATGATTTTTGGATTGACATTTTTTCCTGTAAAATCGGTAGCTGTATCGACATGAGCTAAAAAGCCAATTGTCGGAATATCTGCATTTGTATTTGCAGGAAGCGTTGCCATCACATAACCATAATCATCCATGGTAACATCCACCATACCAATTTCTCTAAGTTCTTTTACTAATAGATTTAACAGTTCAAGCTGTCCTGGTGTTGAAGGGGTAGCTTGATTGCTTTCATCAGATTGTGTATCGATTTTCACATAAGTTGTGAACCTTTCAATCAATGCTTCTTTCATTTTACTTTCATCTCCTAATCGTTTTAATTGATCGTATATTACAGGTGAAGCAGTTCTGTAATCGATTATCCCGCATGTAAGGTGCCGTAAGATACCCCCCTTCAAGATCCTGAGTTGGTACAAAAGGTTCTGAGTGATAGAAAACGGCACCTAAATGCCCGATTCGTTCAAGGGCCTTTAGGTCATACCCTTGCGGTACTAACAATCCGTGTAAAAAGCATTCCACGGAATGAAGTCTTCCTTTATTATAACTTAATTTCAAACGTTTTCTAAGTGAACTTAAGTTTAAAATAAATCTGTTCCGAGTTCTGTAGTTTAGATTCTACTTCGTACCGTTCTGTTCCGACTTTATGAATTTTTGTTTTAAGTATGTACCGATATGTTCTGTTTACTTTCTTTTAAAGAAAGGGTGGGAATTAAGCTTTACTTCATTTAAAATAAATAATATACGCGTTCAAGGAAGTAATGCAGTAGGTTAATCAGTAAATCACATTGGAGGGAAACAATTGTCTTATATCATTTCAATTAATCGCTTAAAAAATTATTTGCATAATGAGCAAGGTAATACCGTCATTATGGATGTGCGTTTTGATTTAATGGATCCAGACGCAGGGAGAAAAGCTTATCAGCAAGATCATATTCCCGGTGCGATTTTTATAGATATAGAGAAGGATTTGTCTGGAAAAAAAGAAATGCATGGGGGGAACCATCCTTTACCAGATGTAAACGCACTTTCATTTAAATTAGGAAGAATGGGAATTGATCAGAACACAACAGTTGTTATTTATGATGAGAATAATGATATGTTTGCTGCAAGAGCATGGTGGTTACTGCATTATTTAGGTCATGATAAAGTCTATGTCTTAGACGGGGGATATGCTCGTTGGAAAGAGGAAGGGAATGAAACGACGGATCATATACCGGAGTTAAGTGCGAAAGAGTTTCACCCAGAGATTAGAAACAATCTAACAGTTACTATGGAAGAAGTGAAGCAGAAACTGAAAAATAAAACAGCGGTATTGGTTGATTCACGTGCCAAAGAACGTTATTTAGGAGAATCGGAACTATTATATGCACGAGCCGGTCATATACCAGGAGCAAAAAATTTCTTTTGGAAAGGTGTACTGGGATCAGACGGGAGCTGGAAATCGGAAGAAGAATTACAAAAGCATTTTGCTGACTTACCAAAAGATGATGAAATTATTGTTTCCTGTGGTTCAGGTATTTCAGCTTGTCCTAATATTTTAGCTTTAAAAATGCTTGGCTATAGAAATGTAAAACTTTATCCCGGAAGTTTTAGTGATTGGATTTCCTATGAGGATAATGAGGTTGCAGTTGGTGAAGAGGAATAATGAATAAAAAGAGATGTAAATGGGTAACGGATGATCCGATCTATATACAGTACCATGACTGTGAATGGGGAAGACCAGAGTATGATGATCAAAAACTGTTTGAAATGCTATGTTTAGAAGGAGCACAGGCAGGATTAAGCTGGATAACCATCTTAAAACGTAGAGAAAACTATGTAAAGGCATTTGATCAATTTGATCCAACTATTATAAGCAAGTATAGCGAGAAAAACATAACGGAGCTTATGCAAAATAAAGGAATTATTCGAAATCGCAGAAAGATAAATGCATTTGTTAAAAATGCTCAATCCTTTTTAGAAGTTCAAAAGGAATTTGGTAACTTTCATACGTATATTTGGTCGTTTGTTGGCGAAAAGCCGATGATTAACCATTGGGAAGCTCATGAAGATGTACCTGCATTCACAAAAGAATCGGAACAAATGAGTAAAGATTTAAAGCGACGTAGCTTTCAATTTGTTGGTCCGACTATTTGTTATGCATTTATGCAAGCTACAGGAATGGTCAATGACCATACAAAGGATTGTTTTTTATACGGTAAGAAGTTATAAATTTTAACGTAGAAGTTGCTCAGATTTAGTAAAAAATATGGTGTTTACATGAAAGCCGATGTTCAAACGAAGAGAGAAATAACTGAGTTTTACTAAGATGGCAACGTCCTTGAAAAACGGTCTTTTTTCCAAGGACGTTCTGATTATTGCCTTTGTCCTTCTTCCAGTAGGGGATAAAGAAAAAAAGTTTCACGGAATGAAGTTTTACTGAATCTCCGGGTTGTATGTCGGTAACCGGCGCTTGCACTTGTGCCCATTAGATATCAAAAAGGTAGATTTTTTGCTATAGTTTAAAGACATTTACTTGCTTGTTCAGTTTTTCTGCTAAATCCGCTAATTCATGTGTATTGTAGGAAACCTGTTCCATGGTGCTTGCTGTTTGCTGAGTTGATGCAGCTACTTGCTCAACGCCTGCAGCAGATTCCTGAGATATGGAAGCAATTTCTTTAATTAGCTTGTCCATTACTGCACTGCTCTCTCTATTTTCTTTGAGCTTAATGGCAATTTCCTTCATTTTACCCGTCATATCCGTTATCGCTTTATTCATATTTTGGAAGTTATCACCAGTCTCTTCAATTTGCTCCTTCCCTGTTTTCACTTCATCATAGCCACGATGAAGTGAGGTAACCACTTCACTCGTCTCAGATTGAATCCGCTCTACAATGGATGTTATTTCACCAACAGAATTAGCAACTTGTTCGGATAAACTTCTTACTTCATCAGCTACAACTGCAAAGCCTCTGCCATACTCACCTGCGCGGGCCGCTTCAATGGTAGCATTAAGTGATAATAAATTAGTTTGGTCTGATATATCTTTAATAACTTTTACTAGTTTAGAAATTTGTGCGGATTGTCTATCTAGTCCTTGTACTTGATCTACAGCATTTTCTACGATAATGTCAATCTGATTCATTTGCGTTACAGATCGCTCCATTAATCGTGTGCTTTCTGCTGTTAAATGTTGTACGTTATTAGCGTTTTTCATTACTTCTATCCCTCTAGTTTCGGAGATCCGAACGTTTTCGACAAATTCATTCATATTCTCCGACAATTGATTGGCACTTGTTGCCTGTGATTCGGTACCACCTGCTAGCTGCTCCATTGTTGCAGCTATTTGCACATTGCTTTCTTTTACTTCGTTAGCTGATTTATTTAATTGATCACTTTGTGATGCCACAGAGGTCGCTGCAATTTGGACGTTTTGAATAATCTCTCTGATTCGCTCCTTCATTTGCTGAACCGATTGAGCAAGCTGTCCAATTTCATCTTTTCCTTCTACTTCAATATCTGTTGTGTTTAAGTTTCCGTCTGCTACGTCTGAGGTTAATTGAACAATCTGCTGCAGCCTAGACGTAATACCACGACTAATAAGAATCATAATGGGAATACCGATAGCTAAGGCTAATAAGTTTGTAATTGCTAATATGTATACACTATTATTTGAGCTCGTTTGTGCTTCACCTAGAGCGCTTGCCTGTTCTTCCTGCATTTTTTCTAATAGTCTATTAACAAGATCTAGCGTATCATTTCGCAGTCTCGTTGAATAATGCCTTAAAGTATTTGCTAATTCCACATTACCTTCTTCAATGGATGGCACCATTCGATTTAAAAACGCCTCATCAATAGATTCGTTTTTTACTTTAATTTCGTCAAAAATAAGGCGCTGATCCTTTGTCTTAATTGTTTTATCTAATTTAGCTGCTAATTCATCGAAGTCTTTTTGATATTCTTGAAAGGCGGTAAAATATTTCTCGTTTTTTGTTACTAAATAATCTGCAGATTGTACATCCTTTGCTTGAATAAGGATAGCTAATTGCGACATTTGGTTGGATTGATTGCTTAATTCATTAACGGTATTAATGTCCCGCTGACCATCTTTTAATTGTATATATACAATAAGGGCTGATGTAATTAGTAAAGCAATAGTAAAAAAGAATATAGATAAATACTTTTTATTAATCCGGACATTTCTCCATTTGAAAAGAATTTTCTGCAAATTAATTCTCGCCTCCTTTCTCTTAAAAACAAGCTTTTTTTCGTTTGTTTTATTCATGGTATCCCCCCAAAAATAGATAAATTTTCTATCTAAAGCAATCGCAAAAAGTAGGTTGTATTGCCTTTACCTAAAAACAGGGCTTTTTTTACATATCGGTCTAAATTACTAAAAGTTAAAGTGATTATTGCTAATTTTTTTACATTTGCAGCATATACCATCAATCATGTAGAATGGGAAACTGTGTGTTTAAGTATGTGTTCAAGGAGAAAAAAGTGTATTGGATGAGTCACATGGACAACGGGGAACGAGCTAACATAGGTATATTTGAACAACCTTTTTAAATTAAAAATTGTAGGTGATAAATATGTATAAATCTGCTTTCATCGCAGAAAAGGATGGAGAGCCAGAACTGAAACAAAAACTCGATGCGTTAGAGATTCAATTGTATCGTATGCAGGAAAATGTAAAGGCTATAGCTAAAAAGTCCTCCATTATAAGTATTAATCAAACAAAAGATGAGAATTGGGTAATTGTGTATGCAAACTGGCAAGCTGATTCTTTTCAAATAATGCTTCATGAATGTACAAAACCCTATCGCGGAAAGTGGGACTCAGCAATTGAAGCAGAATATAAATCAGAGACAACCATTCATATTAACAATATCAAAGGAATAGAAAATAAGGGCTTCGGCTCCGTTTTAATGGAGCATTTAAAAGAAATAGCTCGTGATGAAAATAAACAGTATATTACAGGCGATATTGTCGAGCGCGATTTTGATCACGTCCGTCGATTAGAGTATTTCTATACCAAGCATTATTTTGATGTAAAAATAGATCATTGGGAGCAGTGTGGAGAAATTATTTGGCAACAAAGCCAATAGTTTACTAATGAGTGAGTATAGGTTGGTAGAGGCTGTTCAGCAAACTACAAGGTAAACCAATCAAGAAAAGATTCAGTAAAAGCAATCTCCTACTATGTAACAAATTTAAAACAATTCATGGAATTTTATAGGGATTATTACTTTGATGGCGAAGAATAGAAAAAGGACATATAGAATCGACGACAATAGTGAATCTTCCGTCCGATAAGGTGAATCCTACTCAATATGAGTGTCTTGTCTCCATGTATCATAAAATGCATAAAAATCAAGTCTTGAAAGAGAACATAGGTTCCTTTATATTTGTATCTAGAGACTTTATAAATCAATTAAATTCTTTGAAAGTAGGTAGGTATACAATGAGAATTGACACCCCCAAGATCCCTGAAAATCTAACAGAGAGGAAATTTACAGATATATATTATGAAGAAGATCCAGAATTTGAAGTGTGCCTTGTTACAGATTCTCAATTTAATAACGAGTCCATAGATAGATTACGACTTTATCAAACGGTTATCAAAAACTGCAGCTTTGTTAATACCGACTTTAGCCGAATTGATCTTACCGATGTGCGCTTTGAGAATTGTGATTTATCCAATGCTAATTTGGGTAATGCCTCCATGAATCGAGTTGAGTTTCTTAATTGTAAGTTGCTAGGCAGCAACCTAACAGAGTCTTACATCGGTAATACAAGATTTGGGGAATCAATTCTTAATATGGTTATGTTTGGTAACTCAAAACTTGAAAAGGTGATTTTTGATGAGGCTGCGTTAGAAAGCACTGATCTTTTTGACTGTAAGCTCAAAAAAGTAGAATTTCTTTCATGCAATCTTAATGGCGCAAGCTTTGAAGAGACATCATTAAAAGGAATTGATATAAGCTCATGCGATTTTGATTCTTTAACTGTTTCCATAGAGAATTTAAAAGGATGTATAGTATCAACGTCTCAAGCGATACAATTTGCTTCGTTATTAGGTCTAAAAATTAAGTAATCCGAAGTACGTAACATTTTCTGTTATAAGCTTAAAGCGTAAAATACAGAGGAATCAAAAATAATCTTACCTTCGGGGAACACATCATCAAAACTGATAGTGAGGAATTTATAAGGTGACAAAGATTCGTAACGCAACCGGTAGGGATAAAAAAGTTATTGCAGTGGTAATAGGGGGAATTATTAGTTTCCTATTACAAGATGAACAAATAAACAATGGAATAGTTAAGAATTTGGAAGATTTTTTCTCTATTGCTTCATCTTCAACCATACGAATGAAATTGTGTTCGAATTGTTTCCCTTGGTAAGCTGGCATGACAGAAAGCATACTATATAGTCCTTGAGGTGCCCATTTCTTCTTTTTTATCTTCTTTATATTTTACAAACATTTTCGCTATGGGTCCCATTAATGGAATCATATTTATCGGGATAAAAGGAAACCGCCGGCTACTATCGATAGATTTTACTTGTGAAAATTAATTGACAGTTATTAAAAAGCATTGTAATATTAATTGAACAATGGTTAATTAAATGGAGGTTTACTATGTCTGCTAGAAAAGCAGTGGCTAAAGAACTTACTCGTGAGATGATAATGGATGCGGCTAATGAGCTCTTCGTTGAGAAAGGATATAAACTTGTTACAATGAGGCAAATTGCAGCGAAATTAAATTATAGTCATGGCTCTTTGTATTACCACTTCAAAAATAAAGCTGAGCTTTTTTATGCATTAGTTGAAAAGCATTTCCAACTGCTTCAAGAGAGAATGTGTGCAATACAATATCTTGAGCTATCTCAAGAAGAAAAGCTTCGCATGCTGATGAAGGATTACATTAAGTTTGGATTGACTCATCAAAGTCACTATGAAATTATGTTTCTTATAAAAGATGACGAGGTACGAGCATTTTCAACTGAAGGGCCGATAAAAACCTATCAGAAATTTGCTAATTTAGTTGCCCAATGGAGTGAAAAAAGGTTATCGATTAATACAATATGGTCGATGTTTTTATCATTACATGGATTTGTAACACATTATTTAAGACATGTTAATGAGTATATAGATGTGGAAAAAATGGCAGCTCATCATGTCGAGCTGCTTTTACAGTGGATAAAACAATAACTATGATCGTTCTTAACTAATTAGGCTAACGCTTTTTGGATGCGGGCCTAAATTTTTTCAGGGATTTAATTGACCATTGGTTAATAAAAAGGAGGTTATTTGATGAAAAATGCGTTAGTTCTTGGAGCTTCAGGAGGAATGGGTTTCGCCATAGTAATGGAGTTAATAAAAAGAGGAATAAAAGTAACAGCCTTTGCTAGATCTAACAGTAAACTAGAAAAACTGTTTGCTGCGTATCCAGAAGTTACAATTTATTCGGGAGATGTTTTTAATAAAAGGGATTTAGAAGAAGCAGTAAAACATAAGAATATTATTTTTCATGCTATTAATTTACCTTACCCAGAATGGGAGAGCAAATTAGTTCCGCTTACAGAAAACATCATTCGAGCTGCAAAGTTTGCTAAGGCTAAATTGGCTGTAGTAGATAATATCTACGCTTATGGTAAAAGTGAAAGTCTAGTAGTAGAAACCCAGGTAAGGCAACCACATACTAAAAAGGGTAAGCTGCGGTTGCAAGTAGAAAAATGTATTAAAAACTCTGGAGTTTCTTATGTTATTACGCATTTCCCTGATTTTTACGGACCTCATGCAGAAAATACCCAATTAAATTATACGCTACGTTCTGTCGTACAAAATAAGCGAGCTCAGTTTATAGGTAATCCGGCTATTGCTAGAGAGCATCTTTTTACCTTAGATGGAGCAAAGGCATTAGTAGAATTATCACTAAGAGATGATGCCTATGGCCAAAATTGGAATATACCAGCATCACACCCGATTTCAGGTAACGAACTGATAACCCAAATTCGTGAATTAACTGAGTTTAAGAAGAAGGTATCGATAGTAACTACAAATCTGCTAAGGTTTTTAGGAATATACGATAGACAGATGAGAGAATTTGTAGAAATGCAGTATTTAAATGAACAACCTGTTATTTTAAGTGGAGAAAAGTATACAAAATGGATTGGACCTTTACCAAAGACCCCTTATAAAGAAGGATTGAAGATTACGATAGAAGCCTATAAAAACCAATTTTATTCCGAGATGTAAGGTAACGTAAGACTCCCGCTTCAAGAGTTGAAAGCAATACAAAAGAAATCTTAGTGGGAGATGACGCATCTAAATTCACAATTTGTTCGGGGCAACAAGACAAGAAAAGATTCGAAAGCAATACACTGCAGTTTTTCAAACATCCAAGATCTAGCCTTTGTTCAACTTATTCGGTAGGAGATGGAGGAAAACTCCTATTGAATGAAGCTTCACTTCAATGAATTGGGAGTGAGGATTATAAATTCTGTAAGATAGAGGATCATTATTTCATTTGCAGAACCTTTTTTGACTTCTAGATAAAACAGATCAGTTCTTGACGGTTGATCTGTTTTTGGTTAAACTGTTTATAATTATAAAAAGGAGGTGGGTTAGATGAATCAAACTGGTGGCATAACGAAGTTCGAAACATATCTTTGGATTTGTTATGCAATTTTTTCCGGAAAATTGTTCCTAGGGATACGTATGCCCTTAGCGATTTCAAAATAATGGAAAAAATACCAGTAAGAGACATCTGCCTACAATCGGATAAGCATATAATATGTTATTGATTCTTTAAAATGCTAATACTTTGTTATGCTAATTTGAAAGACGTAAGGGGAATCTCCTCTTACGTCTTTTTCTATGTACATTAGAAAAATATAAGATTTTAATGTTCTAAATTATAAGTGCAACTAGGCGGTTGCCTGAGCCAAAGGCATGCGAATGTCTCTTCTGATTTGGAGGAAGAGAAAATGATAGTTTCTAGTATACAACAGGTTACACAAATAATCGGGGCAAATAGTATATTTGAAAATATAACAATCGAAATAACTCAAGGTGAGCGAATAGGAGTTATCGGAAGAAACGGAGAAGGTAAGACGACATTATTGCAATTGCTTGCCAATAAAACAAAACCAGCTAAAGGAGTGATTACATGGAAAAAGAATTTAACGATCGGACTCTTGGAACAAACCCCCATTGTAGGGCCTGAAATAACGGTGGAGACATTATTATTACAAGCTTTTACTAAACTCAATCAATTAAAATCCGAAATAGAGCGATTGGAAAAAAGATTAGCGGAGGAAACAGATTCCCAAAAGCTGATGAAGTTGGTTGATACGTATGCCATTATTCAACAAGAATTTCAAGATCAAGGCGGTTATGAAATGGATGCACGTGTACGTCGGGTAATGGATGGTCTACAAATAAACAGCCTAAGAGCAAAAGTGTGGAAAAACCTCAGCGGCGGTGAAAGAACAAAGGTAGGGCTTGCTCAATTACTATTAACTGCTCCTGATCTGCTTTTATTAGATGAGCCTACCAATCACCTTGATTTTAGAGCAATTGAATGGCTAACAGATTTTATTCAACAATACAACGGTACAGTTGTAATTGTTTCGCATGACCGATATTTTCTCGATGATACAGTTTCTGCCATCTTGGAACTCGATCAAGGGAGTTTACAAAAATATAATACAAATTATACAAACTTTGTTCACGAACGAGAGGAACGTTTGCTTCAGGAATTCCAACAATACCAGGATCAACAGAAGAAAATAAAAAAGATGAAGGAAACCATTAAACGATTAAAAGAATGGGCCAATCAAGCCAATCCACCGAATGATGGGTTACATCGACGAGCGAAAAGTATGGAAAAAGCATTAGCTAGAATAACGGTATTAAAACGGCCAATTTTAGAAAGTAAGCGTATCGATGTTGATTTTCGAATCCATTCGCGTAGTGGAAAAGATGTCGTCAAGCTTGAGAATGTATCAAAAAGGATGCAAGATAAAATATTATTTGACAACATAAATTTGCATGTTCGCTTTCAAGAGCGAATTGCTATATTTGGAGAAAACGGTACTGGAAAGTCTACACTTCTAAAACTGATTTTAGGTACCCTCAAGCCGGATAAAGGAAGTATACAATTAGGAAGTAATTTGTCCATTGGCTTTCTAACACAGCATTTACAGGAAATGGATGGGAAACGAACAGTTTTAGCTGAGTTTCGTGAGCATGTCCAAGTTACAGAAGGAGAAGCAAGAGGAATACTTGCTAAATTTTTGTTTTTTGGTGTAAGTGTGTTTCGGAAGGTTGGACAATTAAGTGGTGGTGAAAAGATGCGCCTGCGATTAGCTGAATTAGTTTATCAAAATCACAACTTACTTATTTTAGATGAACCGACTAATCATCTCGATATTGAATCTAAGGAAGTACTTGAGGAAGCTCTAGAACAGTTTGCAGGAACAATCATTTGTGTATCTCATGACCGCTATTTTCTAGATCGATTATTTCCAGTAACGTATTTGCTTCATAATAGTCAGCTGACGCGCTTTGAAGGGAACTATACGTATGCCAGACAGCAATGGGGTAAATGAGTAGCTATCTCATGTTTATTTTTTCAACCAGGAAGAGCTGTGATAATATAAAAGTATTCTGATGGAAAGGGGCTAAATGATGGAGTATATTACACTGAATAATGGGTTAAAAATGCCGCAACTGGGTTTTGGGGTTTGGCAAGTGCCAAATGAAGAGGCTACAACAGCAGTAGAAAAAGCAATTGAAGTAGGCTATCGTTCAATTGATACAGCAAAAATTTATGAAAATGAGCAAGGTGTAGGTAAGGCAATTGCAAATAGTAATGTTCCACGAGAAGAGTTGTTCATTACAACAAAAGTGTGGAACACGGATCAAGGTTATGAGAATACGCTTCAAGCATATGAAGAAAGCTTAGAGAAGCTCGGATTGACATATGTAGATCTTTATCTTATCCACTGGCCAACTCCTGAATATGATCAATATGTAGAAACGTATCAAGCCTTGGAAAAGCTCTATAAGGATGGTCGGGTAAGAGCAATAGGCGTGTGCAATTTTAATGTTGAGCATCTAGAGCGGATTATTGGAGAATGTGAAATTGTTCCTGTAGTAAATCAAGTAGAGTGTCACCCGTATTTGCAGCAAAACGAGTTAAAAGATTTTTGTGATCAGCACCATATTTACTTGGAGGCTTGGAGTCCACTAATGCAAGGTGGCAAAGTACTTCAAGATCCAGTCATTACCAAAATTGCAGAAAAATATCGACGAACCCCAGCTCAAGTAGTGTTACGTTGGCATTTGCAATCAAATCATATTGTGATTCCAAAATCCGTTACTCCATCAAGAATGGAACAAAATTTTGCTGTGTTTGATTTTGAGCTAACTCCAGAGGATATGGAAGCAATTAAAGCGTTAGATCGCTATGAACGAACTGGTCCAGAACCAAGTGAATTGAATATAAGATAATAGTATAAAAAGTCTGTCTCTAGTGTGGATAGCATATAGAGGCAGATTTTTTAATTGTCTTGGAAATACACTAGCGTTATATAAACTTTTTAAGCAAAAGTTAACTAAAAACTATAAGAATACTATGAATAATGTGAAATTCAATTTATAAAAACGTATAAAAAACTTATAATTAGGGGTATGGTAGTCCTTGCTCAAATCCCTAATTATAAGGAGAGTTTATGAGTAATAATACCATAAATACGTATAAGAAAATACATTTATTCATTGGGATGCAAAAGTTATTCAAAAAATGAATGAGCTTTTAGCATATGCGTTTTAGTTAGTATTTCCAAAAACGCGGGCTACTGCTTTTTCATACGTCTTAAAATACGCTGGGATTTCATTTGCTGAAAGACCATGATACATATTATCTGCAATAGAGTGGTAATACCATTTTTGTTTTTCATAGGGAGCACTGAAGTTACTCCATACCATGTCCCCATAAGTGTTTAAATCTTCTTCAATACTTAATAAGTTATCTAGCTTATCTGCAACAATTAATTGCTTTATTTCTTGATTAGCAGATTTCACAAGAGATATCGTATGTTGTTTACGTTCTTGCCACGTTAGCGATTTATCTTCGGTATGTGCTTGAACAATGGAAGCAATTTGTTCACCAAAATGGGCTTCTATATCCTTTATCGTATAGCAGGTATCTTCCACGACATCATGTAAATAGCCTGCACAAATTACTTCATCACTGCAACCCGCTTCTTCAAGTATTTTGGCAACACGGATCGGATGGGTAATATAGGGAAGGTTAGAAGTTTTTCGCCTCTGACCACGATGAGCAATTGTTGCAAATTCCTTCGCTTTTTGTAACATATAAAATCCCTCCTGATTTTGATGAGATCGTGTTAATTAGCTTTTGTCTAAATGAATGGTTATCAAAAGATCCTTATATCGTAACGTAAGTGGTGAGATATATGAAAAAATAAACAACGAAGCCTAAGCCGCAAACAATAAAATTAAAAACAGCACATCGATTAAAGAAGTGATTTTTTCGAATACCTTATGGATTCTACTTCGTTTTCCCGTGATAAAAAAGCCCATTACATAAAGGTATACCAATTATTATACACATAAAACTAGCTGAAGCACATGCTGTTATTTAACTAAAATCGTATCAGTAAGAATTAAGAATAAGTTGTGTTATGATAAGACTTAAGATCTAATGGGAGGTTAGAGCATGGAAGAGGGAATCAACCGTAGAAAAACGGAGCATATACAGCTTTGTTTAACTGAAAATGTAGAAGGTGTTAACAAATCAACAGGCTTAGAAGGCATTTCTTTTATACATAATGCACTTCCTGAATTAGATTTCAATGAGATTCAGATAAATACAAGCTTTTTAAATAAATCACTTCAAGCCCCGTTTTTAGTCAGCTCTATGACTGGCGGATCTGAGCTCGCCACGAAAATTAATCAGAATTTGGCACTTGCCGCTGAAGAAAAAGGTTGGGCTGTTGCATTAGGATCAACTCGGGCATTACTAGAGAGCGATGCGCATAAAGATTCTTTTTTAATTCGTAAGCAAGCTCCAACTGTGCCATTAATAGCAAACCTTGGAGCAGTACAATTAAATTACGGTTATGGTGTTGAAGAGGCTAAGCGTATCGTGGATATGACGGGAGCAGATTCGTTAGTCTTACACTTAAACAGCTTGCAAGAAGCAGTTCAAGACGGTGGAGATTTGAATTTTTCTGATCTGTTACCTAAAATTGAACAAATTTGTCATGATTTACATGTTCCGGTTGGTGCAAAGGAGGTTGGCTTTGGGATTGATGGAGTTGTAGCGAAGCAGTTGTATGATGCAGGTGTTACTTATATTGATGTTGCAGGTGCCGGTGGAACTTCTTGGAGCCAAGTTGAAAAGTTGCGATCACAAGACCCCCTTCGAAAAGCTGCTGCAGAAGCGTTTAATAATTGGGGATTGCCAACGAAGGATTGTATTGTATCTGTAAGAAATAAGCTGCCTCATGTTCCGCTTGTAGCAAGTGGAGGAATGAAAACCGGAGTGGATGCTGCAAAAGCTATAACCATTGGTGCAAATATAATTGGATTTGCCCGACAGTTACTTCAGGCGGCTACCGAATCGACTGAAGCCGTTATTCACAATATGGATCAAATAGAACTCGAACTGAAAATGGCGATGTTTGGAATCGGAGCAGCTTCATTGAAAGATTTGCAAAACACAAGACGTGTATCTATCATGGGACGTTCCTTATTAGAAGAAAACAGCTAGTGCTTTTAAAGCATTAGCTGTTTTTTACGTGCGCCCTGCATGGGCGAAAACTTGGTGGTGAAAGTCCACTACAGGCTTGGCAGTAGGAACTGTTAGCGGAAGGCAAGGTGGCTATCGTGAGGTAGTGGCTGAAGGAAGCTGGACGCAAACTCCTGAACTGACGAACAGAAATTAGATAGAAGGCTGAATTAGGTCGGATAAATCTGCGTGACAAGATAAAGTCCAATACTGCCCGAAACCTATACAGTAAATCTAACAGTTACATGGGAGGAAAGTTTTCGTTCTTACCGGGGGAGGTCTTGTGAGGGTGCAGTGGGAGTTGATTGATAACGAACCAGCACAACCAAAGTGGTGACGTTTTGGTGAATCACAAGAAGTCAGCAGAGGTCATAGTAATGTTAGCTGACGAAACATGAAGGATCGAACAATAGAAATTTTGAAAGCACTAGGAGGTGTGGAAGGTGCGACAACTGCAGAAAACAGGAGAATCTGGCTATCGGCAGAGAGATAGTGTGGAACATGAAGGGTATGTTGAAGCGCATAGTACCTTTCATGGTGAACAGAACAATCAAAATGGTGTATCCAATCTGTTTGAAAGAATCCTATCAAGGAACAACTTAAATCAAGCTTACCTTCAAGTAGTCAGAAATAAGGGAGCAGCAGGGGTCGACGGTATGACGTACGACCAGCTACTCCCATACTTGAAGGAACACAAGGAGGAATTATTAACCCAGTTACGTCAAGGAAAGTATAAACCGCAACCCGTTCTGCGGGTTGAAATTCCGAAACCAGATGGTGGAAAGAGGAAACTGGGGATTCCCACAGTCATCGACCGGATGCTTCAACAAGCTATCAACCAAGTGTTACAACCAATATTTGAACCAACGTTCTCCGATAATAGTTTTGGGTTTCGTCCAAAACGTAGTGCGCATCATGCCATCATACGGGCAAAATCGTACTACGAACAAGGGTACAAATATGTAGTGGACCTGGATATGAAATCCTACTTCGATACGGTAAATCATGACAAACTCATGTACTTCGTGGAAAAACGGATATCTGATAAGCGAGTGCTTCACTTGATAAGACGATACTTGTTAAGTGGAATTATGATTAACGGTATCTTCGAAAAATCAGAACAAGGAACGCCGCAAGGCGGAAACCTATCTCCGTTACTCAGTAATATCTATTTAAATGAACTAGACCAACTATTAGAAAAGCGTGGTCATCGATTCGTTCGTTACGCAGATGATTGTAATATCTATGTGAAAAGTAAAAGAGCAGGATATCGAGTAATGGATAATATTACTACCTTTCTTGAGAGAGATTTGAGTCTAACCGTTAACCGAGAAAAGAGTGCGGTTGGAAGCCCTTTGAAACAGAAGTTTCTTGGCTTCTGTCTATTAGCCACGAAGAATGGGGTTAAAATTCGTCCTCATAACAAAGCGAAAGTGACCGTCCAAGAGAAACTCAAGCGAATCACCAAACGCAATCGTGGACGGAATCTTGAAGTGATTCTAAAAGAAATCCAGCAACTTATGACAGGGTGGATAAACTACTATGGCATAGGGGAAATGAAAGGATTTATGAAGAATCTCAATGGCTGGTTGAAGCGAAGGATTAGACAATATATCTGGAAGCAATGGAAAAACCAACGCACGAAAAGAGAAAATCTAATTCGCTTAGGTATCGATAAACATAAAGCTTATGAATGGTCGAATACAAGAAAAGGCTACTGGGCTATATCTGGTAGCTATGTACTTCATCGTTCATTAACAGACAAAGAACTGGTATCAAGAGGATATAAAGACATCGCTCTACAATACCAGTTCGTACACTCAAACTATTGAACCGCCGTATACGGAACCGTACGTACGGTGGTGTGAGAGGGGCGAAAAAGTTACTTAACTTTTCCCTCTACTCGATTATTTTTTGGGTAACTATTACATGATGGATACGTTTTTGAAAGTGGCTTGGTTTAGCTCATGGGCTCAATGTGAGCGAATTTCGATCCCCTTTCTACGAGAAGTCAAGATTGATGAGAAGCTAAAGGAAGGCCGACTAAAAGCGGGCTTGCTGTCCAACGTCGGCATTCCCCTGTTTTAGAGATGTGTTTTCTTTGTCCTGCATGTAAGGATCTGTATTTCTCTCAGCCTAAAGTGCCATTAACAAATAGTCTTTCACAAGACACTATCCAACTTTTTATCTTTTTACTATAAATTGTCTAAAAAGTGTGTTTGAAGATTAGTTGAACGGGTAACTACTAAACAAATCTACTTTTGGGAGGAATTTCATGATTTGGACATTACAGGATTATCCATCATCCATGAAAAATCTAAATGAAGAAACGAGAAAAAAAGCAATTGATATTGCTAATTCAATGGTTGATGAAGGTTATGCTGAAAGTAGGGCAATCCCAATCGCAATTGAGCAGGCCAAGGAATGGAGAAAAAATGCAAGTAACCAAGAAGTGAATGAATATAAGAAACATGGAAAACCAACCCAGCGTTCAAAGGAAGAAAAACAGTATGAAAATTATCCAGAGCGCTTAGAAGAAGGAGAGCATGTTATTTCCCATGAGGATGGATGGGCCGTACGCTCAAGTAAAGCCAAAAAGCCTAGTCATGTTTTTCAAGCAAAGGAAGAAGCAATTAAACGAGGACGTGAAATAGCAAAAAATAAAGGTACCTATTTAATCATTCATCGCAAAGACGGAACGATTCAAGACCAATACTCTTATAAAGTAGTTAATGAATAAGAGGTATTGAAAAATAGCCACTCTGTATAGAGAGTGGTTAATTTTTGGAACTCGGTAAATACTAAAATCAATATTATAAAGGAGGTTTTCTTGTGGAGCAGGATTTTCATCAAAAAGAGCATGATACATTTATTCCGATGACATCGATTACGAGTGGCGGCGGGGTAGAGGTTAAAGCAGATGTATATTATTATACCGATCAAATGGTGAATATCGGTTTTGTCGGCCACTCAGATGCGGGAGATTGGGTGCTTATTGATGCCGGATTACCGAATGCAGCTCCTGAAATTAAGTCAGTAGTTGTTGACCGCTTTGGTAAAGGCAGTAAACCTGCTGCTATCTTATTAACACATGCACATTTTGATCATGTAGGCGGTTTAGCTGATTTACTAGCAGAGTGGGAAGTTCCAATCTATGCACATCCCGACGAGTTACCCTATTTACGTGGCGAAAAAAGTTATCCGAAGCCAGATTCTGATGTAGAAGGGGGATTATTAGCGAAAATAGCAGGCATGTATCCAAATGAACCAATTAATTTAGGAGATGCTGTCCAGCCACTGCCAGAAGATCAGCAAGTTCCGTATTTAAACGGTTGGAAATGGATTCATACTCCCGGACATACCCCAGGTCATGTTTCATTTTACCGGGAAAGTGACCGTTTACTATTTTCAGGAGATGCATTTATCACAGTTCGTCAAGACTCTTTCTATCGTGTGCTTATGCAAACAGCCGAGGTAAATGGACCACCAAGGTATTTTACTACTGATTGGGATGAAGCACATAAATCCGTTGAAAAACTAGCTAAATTGAAACCAAAAATCGTTGTTCCTGGACATGGGATCTCGATGAAAGGGGAAAAGCTGGAAAAAGGATTGCAAAGACTAGTCGATCATTTTTCCGATTTTGCCGTACCAGACTATGGAAGATATGTCGATCAAGATAAGCCTTCTTACCACTAATCAAAAAGACGATAAACCGATCAAGGACGACTGATTGACGTCCTTGAAAAAATGCAGTGTAGTGATGTTGCATACTCTGTCCTTGAAAAAATGCGATGTATTGCTATGTAGCTTTCCTTGCTTCTGTTGCAACACTGAACCTACATACATATTTTATGTGCCGTTCACTAAGTATACAATACAAAACATGGACCTTGAGACAAGCTAATAAAGAAGAACTTGGCTGGTGGGCATATTCCACTTAAACTTCGAACATTAACATTTTCACTGCGTCGCCTTAACTTCTAAGCCGAAACTTTGGCCATTCAATGTACGATGAAGTTTGGTGTGGCGTTTTTACTAACTATTTAAACCTCCTCTATAAGCACGTTACTTCTTAACACTTGATTAGCTATGCTAAAATAGGGTGAAGAAACGAGGTGTAGCAATGAAAATTGAAATATGGTCTGATTTTGTATGTCCGTTTTGTTACATTGGTAAAAGAAGACTAGAACAATCTTTGGAAACATTTAAACATCAAGATGAAGTAACTTTGGAATTTAAAAGCTATCAATTAGATCCGAATGCAGAAACAAAACCAAATCAAAATATGCAAGAATATCTTTCAAAAACCAAAGGAATGCCGATAGAACAAGTAAGACAAATGACTAAAAATATAGAAATGCAAGCAAAAGAAGTAGGACTAACCTATCACTTTGATTCGATGCAGCATACAAACACGTTTGCAGCACATCGTGTAGCCAAATATGCTGAACGACAAGGAAAAGGAAATGAAATGGCTGAAAAGCTAATGCACGCCTTCTTTACCGACTCTCAATTGATAAGTGATTATGAAGTGTTGCAGGGATTAGCTGCTGAAGTAGGGCTTGACCAAGTTGAGGTTGCATCTATCTTAAAGAATGAGACTTATGCAAAAGAGGTAAGAGATGATCAGGAACAAGCGCGACAACTTGGTATACAAGGTGTTCCTTTCTTTGTATTTAATGAAAAATATGCTCTTTCTGGAGCACAATCAACAGAAGTGTTTGTAGGTGCGCTTGAACAAGTATGGCAGGAAGAACAGCAAAATCATCAGTTGAAATCATTAAATCCAAAAGCTTCTAAAACAACTTATTGTACCGATGAAGGTTGTGAGATGGATAACTAAATAATCTATATATCATATAGTTACTAGATGCGGGTACTCTTGTTATAAAAAAGAGTCCCCGCTTTTTTTGCACTATAGGAAAGTATAAAAATTTAGGCTTTATCCCGCATGTCAGGTGCCGTAAGACTCCTGCTTCAAGACCTGAGTTGATAGGGAGAAAACGGCACCTAAATGCCCGATTGGTTCAAGGGCCTTTAGGTCATACCCTTGTGGTACTAACATTCAGTAGGAGAGGGAAGCAAATTCCTACTGAATGAAGTTTCACTTTATCGTAAAAGAAAAACGATAGCTTTCGCTAAAGACTTGGCGACAAGCCCGAGTTTTTCTAAAGCAGATAAACTGGCAACGAGTCGGATTTTCAGCTGCTTTTTCCCCATATCCATCGCACTGGAAAGGTTCAAGATTTTTGCTTAAATATACCAGCTGATTACATCCATTCAGTTATTGTGTGGGCTAGTGACAAAAGTTATACTTAATTTACATTGAAGGGTGATAGCGCTTCATATATATTAGAAATATAGGAGGGATAAGTCAATGCTCGAGCAAAGATCACTCACTATCTTGGAATTCATAATGGGTAATCCAAGTTGTACCATCAATGATTTACAATTAAAAACCTCCTTGTCGAGAAGACAAATCATGTATGATTTGGAAAAGATAAATTACTGGTTGAAGAAAAACAACTTTGAAGAAATTAAGTACTGTAGAAAAAGTGGATTGAAAATGACAGAAACCCCAAACAATGTTGTAAGTAAGTTAGCGCAAGAAAAAAGTATATCTAATTATAATGAAAAAGATAGACGTCTAATTCTATTTTTTTACCTGCTCATTAGTAAAGAAGAAGTTTCCTTATATCATTTAACCGACTTACTCCATGTGAGCAGAGGCACCGTTCATGAGGATTTAAAAAAACTTGTAAAGGAGTTACAGTTATATGATTTACAAATAACGTATAAAAGAATACAAGGTTATTTTATAGACGGAAAAGAAGTCAATATTCGTTATGCTGCTATGTATTTAATTGGCAATATTATAATCCATCATAAGCAGCGTACCATTAGCTTAGATTATGTTTTAGAGCAGAGTGGCATTCCCTATAAGCAGATATTTCATGTTATAAGGAAACATTTTGACAGACAAGAGATTATTTGTTCTGATAACGGTCTATTAGAAGTAATGTATATTATCATCTTCTTTATGATAAGGGAACAAGACGTGGACAACAGACCGGATCATGTTAAACTAACGAGTATGCCAGAATATCAGGTTGCAAGATTAATTACGGAGGATTTATTAAACTTGGGTTACCCAATATCAAGCTGTTACGTTAATTTTATCGCTTCACTAATACTGTCTTACTCCTTTGGACAAGCTGACATGAAGAATGAAAGTTTCTATATGTTAAAGGAGTTTGTGTATAAAATCTTTTATAAATTAGAAGTAACTTATGGAATTGCTTTAACCAATAAGAAGGAAGCATTTCAACAGATATATGCGCATTTTAAGCCTGCTTATTATCGGATTATTTTTAATTATCCAATAGTAAACCCGTTAAAAGATAAGATAAAAGCTAAGTATAATAGCTTATTTAAAATTCTAAAAGAAATATTTTATCCCATAAGTTTACCGGGAGGATCTCGTTTTTCCGACAATGAAATTGCCTATTTAACGATCCACTTTGCTACATTAATTAAACATACAAATGTACAGTCAACCAGTAAAGTAAAAGCAGGGATTGTCTGTCCAAACGGGACTGGAATTTCACTGATTATTTATAAAGAACTGACAGGTATTTTTCCAGAAGTAGAGTTTTTAAAACCGACATCGATTGATCAGCTCTCTGTAAATGACGAAGTAGATGTTGTGTTCTCGACAAAACTGATACAAACTTCTAAGCCTTTGTTCATTGTAAGTCCCATGATGACTAATTTAGAGAAAGCCAATTTAATTAAAAGTTTTTATAAAAGTATAGGGAATTCTGTGTATATTCAGCCAAACTCCAATATTAGCGAAAAAGATTTACTTCATATTGTGAATAAATACACAAATAATCAAAATGCGAAAAAATTAGTAAATGAATTAAAGAAATTATTGGCCGAGGTTATTTATATCGATGGGGAAAGGAGGCAACCGATGTTAAGTGAAATAATAAACAAAGATTTAATTCAATTAAAAGTACAGGTTAAAGATTGGAAAGATGCTATTAAAAAAAGCAGTCGGCCATTAGTGGAGCAACATATAGTAACTACGAATTATGTTAATGCTATGGTAGCTAGTGCCGAAGAGAATGGACCTTATATTGTTATTACAAAACATGTCGCACTTCCACATGCAAGGCCAGAAGCAGGAGCTAATAAAATCGGGATCAGCTTAACTACTCTCAAAACACCTGTTAGCTTTGGTAATAAGGATAATGACCCCGTTAAATATGTATTTTGTTTAAGTGCGGTAGACAGTATAACACATTTGAAAGCGATTACCGAATTGGTAGAACTTCTCGAATCAAAAGATTTTTACGACTTACTGGAATCCTCTAGCAGCAAAGAAGAAATTATCGATTATATAAAAAAATCAGAAGTGGAGATGAGTAACGAATGAAGGTAGCATTAGTAGCTTGTCGTACAGGTATGGGGAGTAGTATGATGCTGAAAATTAAAGTCCAACAAGTAATAAGAGAAAATAACTTTCCAATTAAAGTGCAACATGACACATTAAGTGCAGTTAATCAATTTAATGGAGATTTGCTTATTACACTTGATGATTTAGTTCCTGATGTGAAAGACAAAGTGAAATATGCAATAGGAATAAAAAATTTAATGGATAAAAATGAAATTAAAACGAAGTTAAGCAAGTACTTGGAGGAAAATCTATAGGTTATTATTTTGTGAAGGAGGAACAAGAGTGGACTTAATAAAAGCGTTTGCAATTGACTTATTGGGATCCGCAGCTATTTTAGTCGGTTTAATGGCTTTGTTAGGGTTGCTTCTTCAAAAGAAAGCTTTTGATGAAGTTCTAACCGGTACGCTAAAAACAATTGTCGGTTTTCTCATCTTTACCGTTGGTTCCGGAGCAGCTGTTTTAGCTTTAAATAATTTTCAAGAATTGTTCAGTAAAGGGTTTGATTTAGATGGCGTATTGCCTCTTGCTGAAGCAGTAACAGCACTTGCGCAAGAAAAGTTTGGCACAGTTGTATCTTTAGTAATGCTGCTCGGATTTGTTTTTAACTTGTTATTTGCGCGAATTACACCTTTTAAATATATCTTCTTGACGGGTCAGCATAATTTGTACTTTGCAGCATTACTTACAGTTATGATGAAAGCATTAGATGTTGGAAACACGATGACAGTTATTGTAGGTGGAATTATTTTAGGTATATGTGCATGTATTTTCCCTGCCATTGCCCAACCGTTTATGCGCAAAGTAACAGGTGACGATGATATTGCACTTGGCCATTATGTGAGTGCTGGTTATGCATTTGCGGGTTGGATCGGTTCTAAGGTTGGAAAACCGGAAGACACCACGGAAAACTTAAACTTGCCAGGTTGGCTTTCTATGTTTAAAGACTATGTTGTAGGTGTTAGTTTGACAATTGTTATTTTCTTCTATATCGCTACATTTGCCGCTGGATCCTCTTTTGTTGAAGAAATATCAGACGGAATGCATTGGTTAGTCTTCCCGTTATTACAAGGGTTAACATTTGCTGCTTCCCTCTATGTAATTATTACAGGTGTCCGAATGCTATTAGGTGAAATCGTGAATGCTTTTGTAGGTATTTCAGAAAAACTAATACCAAATGCGAAACCAGCTTTAGACTGCCCGGTTGTATTTCCATATGCACCTACTGCTACAGTTATTGGTTTTCTTTCTGCATATGCTGGTGGATTACTCTGTATGTTCTTTTTCGGAATGATAGATGTTTCTGTCATTATTCCCGTTGCTGTCCCTTACTTTTTTATCGGTGCAACAGCAGGTGTATTCGGGAATGCCACAGGAGGTTGGAAAGGTGCCGTTGTTGGTAGCTTCAGTGTCGGTATCTTAATTGCAATCGGGCCAGCACTTATTTATCCGATAATGGATAACATCGGATTATCCGGGACGGCATTCCCAGAAACAGACTTTTCAATTATCGGTATATTAGTCTATTACATTGGAAAGTGGCTAATTGGAATCTTTTAAATTACATGTAAAGGATGTTAAACATGGAAAAATGGATTAAAAATAAGATGGACGATTTATCTGTTGCAACTATAAGAACATTAGCTTTAGATAGTGTAGAAAATGCTCAGCATGGTCATTTGGGCATGCCATTAGGATCTGCGCCTATGGCATATGCGTTATTTAGATATATTATGAAGCATAATCCAAAAAATTCAACATGGTATGATCGAGATCGATTTATCCTAACTTCGGGTCACGGGTCCATTTTATTGTATACACTTCTTCATTTAAGTGGATATGAAGTATCTGTAGAAGATTTAAAGAAATTTCGTAAGTTAGGGAGTATTACGCCAGGTCACCCAGAAGTCGGTGTTACTCCAGGTGTGGAGGCAACTACAGGACCATTAGGACAAGGAATTTCTACTTCTGTCGGTTTTGCAATTGCAGAAAGAAATTTAGCACAAACATATAACAAAGATGACTTGAATATTGTGGATCATTACACGTTTACAATATGTGGCGATGGAGATCTCATGGAAGGCGTCGCACAAGAAGCAATGTCCTTGGCAGGTCATTTAGGGTTAGGAAAACTAATTGTTTTATATGATTCTAATGATGTTTGCTCGGATGGTTTTGTTCAAGAAGCGAATAGTGAAGACGTCCAGAAAAAATATGCAGCTATGGGATGGCAGACATTGTATGTGGAAAATGGTAATGATATAGAATCAGTGTATAGAGCAATTCAGTCAGCGAAACAGAATACGGATCAACCTTCCTTAATTGAAGTAAAAAATATTATCGGATTTGGTTCACCAAATCTTCAGGGAACTGCTGCTATTCATAGTAATCCTGTTGGGGAAGATGAAGTTAGTTTAATTAAAAAAGCCTATCAATGGCCATATGATGAAAAGTTTTTTATTCCGACAGAAGTTCGGGAAAACTTTAACGAGATTGCTATAAAAGGAGATCAAGCGGAGAAGGATTGGAATAAACAGTTTGAAAAGTATAAAGAAACATATCCTGAATTGGCGGAACAGTTTGTAAAATGTATGGAAAATGACTTCATAATGGAAGATGTAGAGATTGAATTTACAGAAGAAAAAATAGCTACTAGAGCTGCTTCTGGTAAGGTGTTAAACGTTATTTCCAAAAAGTTTCCATCTTTTATAGGTGGGTCAGCAGATTTAGCTTCGTCAAATAAAACTACCATCATAGATCAGCCATTTATGGAGAAAGGAACGTATAATTGCTCAAATATTCACTTTGGAGTACGTGAATTTGCAATGGCTTCTATTATCAATGGGATATCATTACACGGCGGAATCAAAGGATATTCTGGAACTTTTCTAGTTTTCTCAGATTATATGAAAGCGGCAATTCGATTATCAGCAATTACGAATCAACCAGTAATCTATCTATTTACACATGATAGTTTCATGTTAGGTCAAGATGGTCCAACACACCAACCAATAGAGCAACTTGCTACTTTACGAGCAACTCCTAATTTGAATGTGATTAGACCTGCAGATGCTAATGAAACAAAAGCAGCTTGGTTAATAGCTGTAAACTCAAAAGATACTCCTACTGCAATTGTACTTGGAAGACATGATGTACCGGTACTAGAGAAAGCCAGCAAAGAAGGGGTAGAGCGCGGTGCGTATATTATATCAAAGGGAAGCAGTGATTCTTCGGACGGAATCCTTATTGCAACTGGTTCAGAAGTAGAACTGGCTTTAAAAGCACAAAAAATATTAGAGGATCAAGGAATTTCCGTCTCCGTAGTTAGTATGCCGAGCTGGGAACTTTTCAACAAACAAGATGCTCCATATAAAGAAAAAGTCCTTCCGAAAAGTGTATCTAATAAACTGGCAATTGAAATGGGGGCTTCTCTTGGATGGAGGGACTATGTTGGTGACAATGGCGACATGATAACGATTAACCATTATGGGGAATCAGGTAATGGAACTGATTTAGCCAAAAAATATGGATTTACCCCAGAACATATAGCAGAAAAATTTAACACAATGGTAGAACGAAACAATACTGCTCAATAAGGTGTCACTCAGAGAACGAAAACAAGTCTGTAATACTACAAAGTATTGCAGACTTGTTTATTTATGCGTGAAGAAAGTAATAATTGATTTAGCGGAACGTTAATTATACTTTAGCTTTACATACAAATTGAACTGGCAGTGACGTTTGCGCCAAAGGTTTAGCGTTAACGATAGAATTGAAAGATAATCGACAACTTCTTGTCTAAAAAATTTAATCTGCTATTTTAAAAAACTAGAAAGGGGGATCATTTTTCAATTTTTTACACTATAGGAAAGTATAAAATTTAGGCTTTATCCCGCATGTAAGGTGCCGTACTTTCCTAAATTCTAAAATCTATTAAAAGAAAAACGGCACCTAAATGCCCGATTGGTTCAAGGGCCTTTAGGTCATACCCTTGTGGTACTAACATTCCGTGTAAAAAGCATTCCACGGAATGAAGCTTCACTTTATCGTATAAGAAAAACGATAGCTTTCGTCATAAAGACTTGGTGATAAGCCAAGTCTTTCTAATCTATAGGTGTCAAAGGTTAACAGATTCGCAATGATAAATGAGTCTAAAGAATGGTAGAGGTATATAGAAGAAAAAACCAGCATCTAAGTCTGGTTTCACTTATATTGAAGGCGCTTTATTCTATCTTAATCAGAAACAGCAGATTATTTTTTAATTAATTGAAACGAATGTGTATATTAATAAATATTTTTATAAACTTTTTTATTGACGTTAGTAGTAAATCTGTTATACTGGTAGATGTAACTAATTGATAATGAATATCATTATTAATTATAATGTTTAAAAGGTAATAACTATTATAATTTAGGGGAAGTTGAAAGTGAAGGTCAGTCTATGAAAATACGCTATTTAGTTTTCACAGTTATTATACTTTCCTTTATATCTATATTTGTAGGTGTATCAAACGTATCTCCTTTAGATCTATTTAAGTTAACAGAGGAGCAAGCGCAGATACTGATGGTTTCAAGAGTTCCAAGACTTATCAGTATTTTAATTGCAGGTATGAGCATGAGTATTTGCGGATTGATTATGCAACAACTAAGTAGAAATAAATTTGTTTCACCTACAACTGCTGGAACACTGGATTCAGCAAGGTTAGGCATTTTAGTTTCTATGGTACTATTCACTTCGGCAAGTCCGTTTCAAAAAATGCTTGTTTCTTTTGCATTTGCATTGTTAGGTACATTTGCATTTATGAAGATATTGGAAAAGATAAAATTTAAAGACGCGATATTCATTCCATTGATTGGACTGATGTTTGGGAATATTGTTAGCTCGATGTCCACTTTTATTGCGTACCGCTATGATTTGGTCCAAAATATTTCATCATGGATGCAAGGTGATTTTTCTATGATTATGAGTGGAAATTATGAGCTAATGTATGTAAGTATCCCAATTCTGTTACTTGCATTTTTTTATGCAAATAAATTTACCATCGCTGGAATGGGAGAGGACTTTTCCAAAAATCTTGGATTAAATTATCGGCAGGTTGTGAATTTAGGATTAGTTATTGTAGCACTTGTGACGGCATCTGTAGTCTTGGCAGTAGGTGTTATTCCCTTTTTAGGCTTAATCATTCCAAACATTGTTTCCATTTACCGTGGCGATCACTTGAAGAAAAGCCTATTACATACAGCATTGTTAGGAGCGGTTTTTGTTCTTGCATGTGACATTATCGGCAGAGTAATTATATATCCATATGAAATACCGATTAGTTTAACAGTTGGGGTCATAGGTAGTGGATTATTTATATATCTACTGTTTAGGAGAAAAAGATATGGGATATAAAAAGAAAACGCTTATTCTAGCCGTTATCGCAATTATATTAACAATGCTATATATCTTTTATGACCTGACAGGGAATATTGGCTATGTTTTACCGAGGCGAATAATTAAAGTTATTGCTATCTTGCTAACAGGTGGAGCAATTGCGTTTGCTACAACCATCTTTATGACGATTACAAATAATCGTATTTTAACTCCAAGTGTAATGGGACTAGACTCACTCTATTTACTCCTTCAAACAGTTATTATCTTTATTAGTGGAGCTAATTCATTAGTTATGATGAATAGCCAAATTAATTACCTAGTATCTATTGGAGGAATGGTCGTATTCTCGTTGCTACTATATCAAGTATTATTTAAAAATGAGCAGAATAGTATTTATTTCCTCTTGCTTGTAGGAATGATATTAGGGACATTTTTTAGCAGTATAACTTCATTTATGCAGGTGCTTATTGATCCTAATGAATTTATGATTGCCCAAGATCGCATGTTTGCAAGTATTAATAATGTGAATACAGATCTTGTATATATATCCATTATTCTTTTTGTTCTTCTCCTTATCTATATGATAAGATACTACAAATATTTGGATGTACTTGGTCTAGGGAAGGATATGGCAATCAATTTAGGGGTACCTTATAACAGAGTCGTGAAACACTTGTTAATCATAGTTGCTGTCTTTATTTCGATGGCAACAGCATTAGTAGGTCCAATGACATTTCTAGGATTACTAGTTGTAAATCTGGCGTATGAATTTCTTAAAACGTTTCGTCATTCCTATATTTTAATTGGCTCGATGCTGATTAGTATTATTGCTATTATCGGCGGGCAGTTTATCGTTGAGAAAGTATTTACCTTCGAAACCACAATTAGTGTCATCATTAACTTTATCGGTGGTATTTACTTCATCTATCTTTTGTTAAAGGAGAATAAATCATGGTAGATATTAAAAATGTATTTAAGTCATTTAACCAGAAGAAAGTGATTGATGATGTGTCTTTGTCAATTGAAAAGGGTAAAATAACTTCATTCATTGGTCCGAATGGTGCTGGAAAGAGTACGTTAATCTCCATGGTTAGTCGCCTGATTGCAAAAGACGATGGGGATATAACGATTGATGGAAAAGATATTATGCATACAAAAAACAATGAACTTGCTAAAAAGATTTCGATTTTAAAGCAATCCAATTCCATCAATCTTAAATTAACGGTACGTGAACTGGTTTCCTTTGGTCGGTTCCCTTATTCGCAAGGTAAGCTAAACACGTATGATTGGGAAAAGGTAGATCAGGCAATCGACTACATGGAACTGCGCGAAATGCAACATAAATATTTAGATGAACTTAGTGGTGGACAACGTCAGCGAGCCCATATTGCAATGGTTATTGCTCAAGATACAGAATATATTTTGCTTGATGAACCGTTAAATAACTTAGACATGCGTCATTCTGTTCAGATCATGAAAACATTACGTAATTTAGTGGATGAATTGGGAAAAACAGTATTAATTGTTATCCATGATATCAACTTTGCTTCTTGTTATTCTGATAATATTGTTGCTTTAAAAGATGGAAAAGTGATTAAACAAGGCAGGGCTTGTGACGTTATTGATGAATGTGTGTTAAAAGATATTTATGATATGGATATCGATATTAAACATATTGATGACAAACGTATATGTGTTTATTTCTAATAACTAGCGAGGGCAGCTAGCTATTTATTCCAAATTTTTAAATCAAACAGGGGTTTTTTATCCAATAGAAACCCCCCATCATGGTGTTGACCCCTAAGCCAATACATGATGAAGGGATGACTTACAGTTTAATTGTAACTGATGAAATTATAAAGGTAAATAAAAATGATTTAACTATATACTTAAGTGTTTTATAAATATTTTAATATAGTATGGGATAAATAGACGCTTGCATCGCTGGTTATTATAAAAATATAAACTTTAAAGAGGAGAATAGCATTATGAAGAAGATAGCATTATTATTATTTACAGCTTTGCTTGTCATGACGTTAGCTGCTTGTGGCTCAAATAATGAAAAAAAGGATACTAGCAGTAGTGATAGTAAAGAGGACAAAGTTCCTGAAACCGTTGAAATTAAACAGGATTTAGGCGACACTGAAGTTCCAAAGAACCCAGAAAAAGTAGTTGTATTTGACTTTGGAGTGCTGGATTCACTAGATAAATTAGGTGTCGAAGTTGCTGGTGTTGCAAAAGCAGGTAATATTCCTTCTTATTTAGAGAAATATGAAGGGGATGAATATGAAAATATTGGTAGCTTGAAAGAACCTGATTTTGATAAAATATCGGAAATCAAACCAGATGTTATCTTTATCTCTGGTCGACAGTCTCAAGTTTACGATCAATTAGCTGAAATAGCGCCAACGGTTTACTTAGGAGTTGATCCGGCCAACTATATGGAATCTTTTAAAGATAATATGAAAACGTTAGGAGAAATTTTTGATAAACAATCTGAAGTAGAGAAAGAACTGAAAAATATTGATTCATCAGTTGCAGCAGTTCAAGATAAAGCAAAAGAATTAGATAAAAAAGCGCTTATTATTTTAGCAAATGATGATAAGATTAGTGCATATGGAACTAACTCTCGTTTTGGGCTTATTCATGATGTATTCGGTGTGCCGGCAGTAGATGAAAATATTGAAGCATCTACTCATGGGATGAACGTTTCATTTGAATATGTAAGAGAACAAAATCCTGATTTGCTGTATGTGATTGATCGAAGCGCAGCTATTGGTGAAGAGTCGGCTGCAAAACAAATTGTTGAAAATGAATTAGTTAAAGCTACAAATGCATATAAAAACGATAATATTACGTACCTTGACCCTGAATTCTGGTACTTGTCCGGAGGCGGACTTGTTTCTGTACAGGAAATGATTAAAGAAATTGAAGCAAGCTTTAAATAAGAAACAATTAAAAAGAGGCTGGGATAAAACGAAAACAGCTGATTAAAAAACGAACAAAAAATCGCCCCACAAACAAACCGAACAATTATAAGGTACCGACCCCCGAAAGTTAGAGTAGAAATCTAATTTTCGGGGGTGTTTTTATGGCTAAATATAGTGAAGAATTTAAAATAAATCTTGTCACCGAGTATTTATATGGCAACCTAGGATATAAATTATTGGCAAAAAAATATAATATGGGTAGCGCAACACCAATATTTGAATGGGTGAAAGTCTATAAGTCTCAGGGAATGGATGGGTTAAAAAGAAAAAAAGCTAGGAAGTTTTATCCTGTTCGATTTAAATTAAATACGATACAATTTGTGTTAAAGACAGGTGCTACTTTTTTAGAAACTGCTGTTCAATTTAAATTGAACAACCCTTCCTTAATTAGACGCTGGATGAAAGAATTTAAGGAACAAGGAGTAGAAGGCCTGAAACCAAAGGGGGAGTCTTCTATGTCTAAGAAACCCAATAAACGGAAGAAAAAGGAAGAAAAAAAGTTAACACGTGAAGAAATATTAGAACGAGAGAATGAACTATTAAGGCTAGAAAATGCGTACCTAAAAAAGCTACGAGCTTTTCGGGAGAATCCAAATGCCTTCCACGAAAAGCACAGGCAAAGGTGGCATTTGGACTTAAAGAAGAAGGATTCCGATTAAAAGATATTCTCCTTATTGTGGGCATACCTGAAGCAACCTATCACTATCATGTGAAAAATTTTGGCAGAGAAGATTCAGACAAAGTACTAAAAAAAATCATTATCGATTTATTTAAAAAGTTCCATGAACGTTATGGCTATAAACGTATTACTAGAGAACTAAATAAATTAGGATACGTTATCAACCATAAAAAAGTATATCGCATTATGTGCGAATTGGGATTGAAATGTGTGAAATTTATGCGAAAATCCCGTAAATACAATTCCTATAAGGGAAACGTTGGAAAAGTGGCGAAAAACCGATTGTCTCGCCGTTTTAACACGCCAATTCCTCTTCAAAAATTAGTAACCGATATTACAGAATTCAAATGTCTAAGTGAAGAGAAGTTATATTTAAATCCGATTCTTGACCTTTATAACGGAGAAATTATTGCGTATAAAATCAAGGAACGTCCAACGTTAGATCTTGTCATAGAACCTTTAAAAGAAACGATAGAGATAATAAAGAATCATGCAACCTATCGCACCACCATCCATTCTGACCAAGGCTTTCATTACCAACACAACCAATGGGTGAGAACATTAAAAGAGAATAAAGTATTCCAAAGCATGTCTAGAAAAGCAACCTGTGCGGATAATGCTTCCATGGAGAATTTTTTTGGCATTTTAAAACAAGAAATGTATTATGGAGAAAAATTAGTAAGCTATGAAGAATTAAAAAGTCGGATTGAAGAATATATCTATTGGTATAATCATGAACGAATAAAAGAAAAATTGGCCGGGCTGAGCCCAGTCGAGTATCGAACGCAATCCAGCCAATCAACTGTATAATAAAACTCTAACTTTTGGGGGTAATCACATAAATGAATTGTTCGGTTTTTGCCATTTCTTATTTGCTTATGTCCCAGCCCCTCTTTGTGCATTATTAAAAACATATAAAATGGTAACATAGAGGTAGTTATGAATAAGTGGAACAAGCTTGGTACGAGCCATATATAGCTGATTGAACAAAGATATAGTTCGTAATACACTTGTAAAAAATAATCTAAATAAGCGTACATATTAGAACGGAATTTTTAGAATTTGCCCCGTAAAAAGGAGGGAAATTTGAATCATCTAGAACAGGTAGTGTAAAATAAGAGATAGGCGAAATAGGTTGGTTTCAGTAAATCTTTGTCGATTGTGGCATAAATTAGGAAAATATTTATTTTTTGTAGTAAAAATGTAAATAAAGTGCTTAACCTTTGTCATAATAGCCATTTTAAATAAATCAGGAGCTTGTTACTACTTGAAAGGTTTGTATAAAATATGTTTGAATGGAAGGACATTCAAATAAAAAGGGATGGTATAAAACATGAAAAAATGGATCGTACTCATAATGACATTGTTGTTAGCAACTGTTGTAGTGGCATGCGGAGATGACAACAATGCTGAAGGGAATAAAGACTCTAATCAAGAGGAGCAGCAGGAGCAAGGAAATACAGGTAAAGAAGGAGAAAAACCGAAAAAGGTAGAGATAACAGATAAGGAGAAAGTATCTGAGGATGAAGTGGTCGCCTCCGTAAATGGGGAAGAAATTAAAGGAGATCGCTACAATCCTACTTATTCTCAGTTAAAAATTACGATGGGACAGTATAACCAAGATGTCAGTGATCTGAATAAACTAAAGAAACAAACGATAGAGATGCTTATAACTCAGCACTTAATTAATACCGATGCGGCTAAGAAAGGCATAGAAGTGACCGAGAAAGAAGTACAAAAAGAGTTCGATAAAATAAAAAAAGAAAACGAAGATCGTTTAAAGACAGCATTAGAGCAGTTTCAAATGGATGAAGAACAGTTTAAGGCGATGTTAAAAGATAACATCATTACAACAGAATATACCGATAAAGAATTTGACGTTAAAGTGAGCGACAAGGAAGTAAAAGAGTACTATAATAAAATTAAAGAACAAAGTGAAGAAGTAGCAAAGCTAGATGACTTAGAGGAACAAATTAAAACAAGATTAGAACAAGAAAAGGCTTCAGAGCAGCTGCAAAAACGTATCGACGACCTTAAGAAAGATGCAGAGATTAAAACACTATTGTAATAAAAAGGGAACTCATTTTTTTTGCGAGATGAGTTCCTCTTTTTATTATCTTTGAAAATTTATGTGGTGGTTTTTTATTAAAGCGACTTTGTCGTCTAGCTGAAGCGCTCGCACTACAGCAAACTTCAATACTGCGTTAGCGTATAAAAGGAAAAGCCCATCTCGCTTTATACAAAATCAACCAATGATTTCATCAACTTGCTGGAAAAACTTCTTCATCATATTATCTGTACCAATCGAAATCCTTACATACTGGTCAATAGTCGGCTTTTTAAAGTAGCGAATTAATATATTCTTTGCTTTTAATTGCTGATAAAGCATTTCAGCATCATAATCAGGGGAATGAGCAAAGATAAAGTTGGTTGCACTTGGCAAAACAAAAAAACCTCGCTTTTCCATTTCAGTAACTACCCAGTTTCTCGTTTGGATGATTTTAGCAGTAGTTTCCGCAAAATAGCTTGTATCTTCCATTGCAGCTTTGGCACCAACAATCGCTAAACGGTCAACCGTGTATGAATTAAAGGAATCTTTAATACGTATTAGTGCCTCCATGAGATGTTTATGACCAATCGCATAACCTACACGTAATCCAGCCAGTGAACGAGATTTAGATAATGTTTTTACTATTAGTAAATTGTCATACCTATTGATAAGAGACACCGCTGTACCTGGTGCAAAGTCAACATATGCCTCATCAATAATTACGACATGATCAGGATTATTTTTTATGATCGCTTCGATACATTCTAAACTAGTATAAATGCTTGTCGGTGCATTTGGGTTAGGCAAAATAACACCACCAACCGATCGGAAAAAATCATGTTCATTAATGGTAAAATCGCTTTTCAGCGGAATTTCTTCAAACGGGATTTGAAATAAATTGGCATACACTGGGTAGAAACTATACGTAATTGCAGGGAACCGAATCGCTTTATCTGGTGAAAAAAATGCCATAAATGCAAATGCTAATACTTCATCAGAACCATTACCAACGAAAACATTCTCTTTTTGGACATTTTCCTGTCTAGCAATTACTTGCCTTAAAGAATCCAAGGTAGACGATGGGTAACGATGTAATGAATTTTCCATCTCTTGCTGAATTGCTTCTTTCACTCTAGGTGAAGGGGGATACGGATTTTCATTCGTATTGAGTTTAATAATCGCTGGATCATTTATTTGTTCGCCGGGGATATACGGTGTACATCGTTTTGTGCGTTCACTCCAATACTTCATCATTTTCTTCACCCTTTTCTTTCATGATATGTCTCTTTTGTAGCTCATTATGAATATCGCTAATTGATACATTTAACAGTTCCATAAGAACTAATGTATGATAGGTTAAATCAGCTATTTCCCATGTTACTTCAGCTTTATCATTATTTTTGGCACCAATAATAACCTCACTTGTTTCTTCACCAACCTTTTTTAAAATTTTATCCATGCCTTCGTTAAATAAATATGTTGTATATGCGCCTTCTACAGGGTTCTTCCTGCGGTGCTTAATTTTTTTAATTAATTGGGGAAGCATCGTAAACGTAGCTTCATCATTTTGATAGATGGGGTTGTGAAAGCAAGTTTTTTTACCTTTATGGCATGCTGGACCGAGCGGTTTCACTTGAAGAAGTAAGGCGTCATGGTCGCAATCCATAGATACTTGCTGAACCATTTGTCTGTTCCCGGAAGTAGCCCCTTTATTCCAAAGTTCCTGTCTCTTTCTACTGAAAAACCACGCTTCCTTTGTGTCCAGTGTTTTTGCCAAAGCTTCTTGGTTCATATAAGCAAGTGTTAATACTTCTCCTGTATCTGCATCTTGAACAATTGCTGGGATTAGCCCATCTTGATTAAATGAAATGTTATCCATTGATATCTCTCCTCACATGAATCCCATGCTCAACTAAGTAGTTTTTTAACTCAGAAATTGGAATTTCTTCATAATGAAAAACCGATGCGGCTAGTGCTGCGTCAGCGTAACCTGCTTGTAAAACAGCTGCAAAATGCTGCATCTTCCCAGCGCCACCGCTAGCTATTATTGGTATATTTACATTATGAGCAATTGTTTTGACTAGATCCAAGTCATAGCCGTTTTTCTCACCATCGGTATGAATGGCGTTAAGGACCAGTTCTCCTGCCCCTAGTGATTCTCCTTGCAATGCCCAGTCAATGACATCAAGATTAGCTTGTTTTCTTCCACCGTTAATGTAAACATCCCATTGTTTTTTGCTTGTTTGTTTAGCATCAATGGATAAAACAATACATTGGGAGCCGAATTTTAATGCAGCATCTTTAATTAAATTGGGATTTTTTACAGCAGCACTATTAACGGAAACTTTATCAGCACCAGCGCGTAATACACGATGAATATCGTCAACTGTTCTAATCCCACCGCCCACTGTAAAGGGGATAGTAATTTCTTTTGCGACATTTTCGACAACATCGAGAAAGATATCACGCCCCTCATTAGAGGCCGTTATATCATAAAAGACAAGCTCATCAGCACCTGCCTCGTTATACTTTTTAGCTAGTTCTACAGGATGTGCAATGTCTTGAATATCTTTAAATCTTTTTCCTTTTACAACCCTACCTTTATCGACATCTAAACAAGGGATAATTCGTTTAGCCAGCATGTGTCACAGCCTCCAAGCATGCTTTTAATGTAAGAGAGCCATCATATAATGCTTTTCCGATAATTGCTCCATATACATTCATCTTTTTTAACGTAACTATATCGTCAATCGTAGTTACTCCACCAGAAGCGATGATATTGATTGAAGTAGCCAGTTGTATATGTGTAAGCTCTTTTATATTTGGACCTTTTAGCATGCCATCCTTTAAAATATCAGTATAAATGATGGTTTCTAAGCCTTTTTGTTCCATTTTTTTAACTAATTGGAAAGCAGTGATCGTACTCGTTTCTGTCCATCCATCTGTAGCGACTAACCCATTTCGCGCATCGATAGATACAGCTGTTTGGCTTGGATAATTCGCGATTGCAACGTGTAAGAAATCCGGATCTTTGATTGCTGCTGTTCCAAGAATGACTCTATCGATACCTGCATTTAAATAAGTTTCCATTGTTGTTAAACTGCGTATTCCACCGCCAACTTGAACAGGAATATTGGTTTTTTTGGCAATGTCTTTAATGATCGCTGCATTTTGGGATACACCTGATTTAGCCGCATCTAAATCAACAATATGCAAATAGTGAGCGCCTTGGTTTTCCCATTCTTTAGCCACTTTTACTGGTGAATCGCTATAAACGTTGACCTTATTATAATTTCCTTGGGTAAGTCGGACACATTTTCCGTCTTTAATATCAATTGCCGGAAAAATAATCATAACATCATCTCCTTGACGTTTTCTAACAGTTTTAAACCGATATCTCCGCTTTTTTCTGGATGAAATTGCATACCGATTATGTTCCCACGCTGAACAATAGCAGGTATCGTTCCAGCATAATCACAAGTTGCGATTAACGTCTTTTTCGCATATTCCTTAACTGCATAAGAGTGGACAAAATAGACGAAGGAATGATCAGGAATTTGGTTTACTAAAGGGCTGCTTTGATGTTTAGAGAGTGTATTCCATCCCATATGTGGCACTTTTACATTACCGGTGATTTTGCTAACGCGTCCCTTTAATAATCCAAGACCCTCAGATTCTCCATCTTCTTCGCTTATTTCATAGAACAGCTGCATCCCTAAACAAATCCCAAGTACTGGCTTTCCATTATCTGCTTCTCGTTTAATAATCTCAGTTAGGCCTTGATTGTTTAACGCCTGCATGGCATCTTGAAAGGCACCGACACCTGGTAAAATAATTGCATCACTCGTTGCAATGACCGTTTCATCTATCGTAATTTGTGCAGACAGTCCTACTTTCTCTAATGCAAATTGGAGGCTTTTTATATTACCGGCTCCATAATCGATAATTGCAATCATATGGTTTCTTCCCTTCATCTGTTCAGAATAGTGAAACATTATTTTGTCTGTTATATGGTAACTATTTGCTATCGCCAAACATTGTTATTGATCAGTATAATTAATAGGTTGCAAGTAAATTGCTACTCGTTTTGTTGTATAGGAAAAGATAGCCGTTTGTTCATGGCGAATAATTTGTTTAAACGTAGCTTCATCGTCTAGCTTAAGCGATCGAGCGACTAGCAAACTTCGATCCGGGGAGCTTAAATTGCAGCCAAATGGGGTTCTAAATCCCCGATTCGTTCAACTAACATTCAAGGAGAAAAAGCACTCCTTGAATGAAGTTTCACTTTACCCCTTCGGAAGCTCTGGCGTTTGTACGTCACTAAGCGAGTGCATTTGTTTTTTCTGTAATGAAAGGCTAGAGGCTCCCTTTGGTTGAAGGGATGCCTTTAATTCGTTCACTTTTTTGTGTCGCAATGTCCAAAGCACGACCGAAACCTTTAAAAATTGATTCAATCATATGATGCGTGTTTTTGCCATACACATTGTGAATGTGCAATGTCACCTTTGCATTGCTGGCAAACGCTTGGAAAAACTCCTCCACCAACTCAGTGTCAAAATTCCCCACTTTTTCCTTTAAGTCCTTTGCTTGATAAACTAAATAGGCGCGTCCACTAATATCAAGAGAAACCGTGGAAAGTGCTTCATCCATTGGCGTTGTTATACTTGCAAAGCGGGTGATGCCGACTTTATTTCCCAAAGCTTGGCGAAAAGCTTCACCTAATGCGATTCCGACGTCTTCAACCGAATGATGCTGGTCTACTTCTAAATCTCCATTACAAACGACTTGTAAATCGAATAGTCCGTGCTTTGTTAAAAGAGTAAGCATATGATCAAAAAAACCTATCCCTGTTTGGATTGAACTTTCACCTGTTCCATCAATCGAGAGCTTCAACGATATATCCGTTTCTGTAGTCGTTCGATTTATTTTATAACTTCGCATCGGTTAATTTTCCTCCTTCCGAATCTGGACAGATTGAGCGTGAGCGGTTAGCTGCTCGATGTTGGCTAATTCGATAATGGGATCGGCTGTTTTTAGTAACGCTGCTTTGTCATAGTAAATGACACTTGATTTTTTCATGAAATCATATACACCAAGTGGAGAAGCAAAGGCAGCTGTCCCATTTGTCGGAAGCGTATGATTAGGTCCCGCGACATAATCCCCTAATGCCTCTGGAGCATAATGACCCAAGAAAATGGCACCAGCATTGTGAATATAGCCAAGGTGTTCCATTGGTTGATCAATCATCAGTTCCAGATGCTCTGGAGCTATATCATTTACAATGTCAAAGGCCCCTCTGAGTGAATCAACAACAATTATTTTTCCTTGATCGTTTAGGGATTGATTAATAATTTTCTTTCTGGTCAGTTTCTTGGATTGCCTAAGTAATTCCTGTTGAATATTATCTGCCTGCTGATTACTTGTCGTAATACAAATTGCTCTGGCTGCTTCATCATGCTCTGCCTGTGATAATAAATCAGCAGCAACAAAATCGGCTCTCGCTGTTTCATCAGCTACGACGCAAATCTCGCTTGGTCCTGCAATCATATCAATTGCTACATCACCATAGACCCATTTTTTGGCATGAGCGACAAAGGCGTTACCCGGACCGGTAATCTTTTGTACCTTTTCTACAGTTTCCGTTCCGTAAGCTAGTGCAGCAATCGATTGTGCGCCGCCCATTTTATAAATTGTCTCTACTCCCGTTATTTCAGCTGCTACTAATACATATGGATTAATACGTCCATCGAGTTGAGGCGGAGTTGTTAAATAAATATGTTTTACTCCAGCTATTTTAGCGGGTATCACATTCATTAAGACGCTGGATGGATATGCTGCTTTTCCCCCGGGAATATAAATACCTACCTTTTCTAAAGGCGTTATCTTTTGTCCGATGATTTTTCCAGGTTCACTCGTATCAAACCAAGATTTTTCTAACTGCTTTTCATGAAATTTTGCAATATTTTTCGCAGCTTCTGTGAGTGCTGTAACAAATGAAGTAGAAACCGATTTTCGTGCTTCGGTAAATTCTTTACGCGTAACAGACAGCTGGTTTATTTTCACCCCATCGAATTGTTCGGTAAAGGATTGTACTGCTTGATCTCCATGCTTTTTCACCTGATGAATAATAGATAAAACAGTTTGGTTAATTTTTTCATCAAATGGATTTAATGCTTCTGATGATTGGTTTTCCCAATATTCTGTGGCAGTTAAGTGTTGCATCTTGATTCCTCCAAGTTCTTTTTCAGTTTTTTAATAAATGACTGAATATGTTCTGCTTTCATTGCAAAGCTTGCTTTATTAACAATCAAGCGGGTGCTAATTGGTTCTACCTTTTCCAATATGACTAAACCATTCTCCCTTAATGTATTACCTGTTTCGACGATATCAACGATAACATCTGAAAGACCGATTAGTGGTGCCAACTCAACAGATCCATTCAGTTTTACCACATCGATCGCTTTTCCTTTACGAGCAAAATGTTTTTTGGTTACCGTAGGATATTTTGTTGCGATTGTTAATGGTTGAACCGAATCAAGGCTTTGCCCTGGCTTTCCAGCAACGGCAAACTCACATTGCCCTATTTTTAAATCAAGTATTTCATAAATATCTGCTTTCGACTCTAAAATATTATCCTTACCGACAATTCCCATATCAGCAGCGCCCTTTTCCACGTAAGTAGGTACATCAACAGCTTTGACAAAAATCAGCTTTATTGATTTTTCGCTGTTGTAAAAAACAAGTTTTCTGCTAGAGGGTGTTAAATCGTTAAACGTAATTCCTACCTTTTTTAATAATATGATCGTATGATCAGCTGTTCTCCCTTTCGCTACAGCTATTGTGAGAGCTACCATTTATCGCTTCTCCCCCCTATTTTTCGAGTATGGTTAATAATTCAGATGGATGGTTAAATTCATACATTTTAGCTTTATATTTCAACATTGACATGGTTGGTTTATAAATTACAACTCTCGTAGATTCAGAGATCCGCTCTGGAAAATCAGCTAATGGATTACTAATTACGGCATAACCTTGATCCCGTAAATAAAATGCAGCTGTTAAAGCTTCCTTTTGCTGTGTAAGTTCATAATAGATATAAATGGTTGTATCGATGTTTGATGCTTTTAACAAATGATGTCGTTGAGCTGCTACTAATAATAGGTCAACATCAAAGGCAAAGCCGATTGCTGGAAGATGGGTGCCGAAACGGTCTCCTAAATGATCGTATCTTCCTCCCATAACGACAGGCTTTCCTGCTTGATCAACAAATCCTTGAAAAATAATATCCGAATAGTAATTCATATCATTAATCAGTCCAAGGTTAAAGATAATATTATCTGTTAGTTCATAAGCTTGCAGAATATGATAGACATCCATTAAATAAGTTAATTCTGCTTGAACTTTACCATTTAGCCCATATTCCTTTACTTCGTCCATAACTGCTTCAGGCTTCCCATAGAGAAACGGGATGTATGCAATAGCATTTTTTACAGCAATGTCAATTGTTAAAGACTGTAAGTAGTTTGTCATTTCTGTTATATTTTTTGTTTTAATAAAACCTTGTATTTCAGTGATTTCTTTTTCCGATAATCCTGATTGTGCTATTAATGCTTTAAAAAAACCAGCATGACCGATTTCAACTTTGAATGTCGGAAAACCACAGTCTTTTAACGTATGAATAGCTAATGCGATAACTTCTGCATCAACTGCTGGTGTACGAGTGGCAAAACATTCGATTCCAGCCTGTGTCCGTTCTTTTTCGTCATCGTTTTGACTGTGCCGAAATACATCCATAATATAAAAAAAACGCTTGTTGGTTCGTGTCTGTGTTGGGCTTGCAGCCATTCGTTGTGTAATGGGAATGGTGGCATCCGGGCGGAGAACAAGAACTTTTCCTGCTGTATCAATAAATTTAATCATATCCTCTGTATTAACCATGACAGGTTTCGTTGCGTACAAATCATAGGGTTCAAAGGTAGCGGTTTGTATTTGACTATATCCATATGTTCTAAAGCGCTGCTTTAAAATGGCAAGCAGTTCTTCTCGCTGTTGAAAGTGCCTGACCTCGTTTCCCCGATAGAAGTGATTTATTAAAGGCTGCATTCGTCATACTACTCCTTCCACTATTACATTTATTAACAAGCTATGATAAAATGAATTTATCACTTTATCAATTTAACACTTTATCTAAGTAAAGTTATATAGTATTCTAATAATTATAGAAAGAAAAGTCAACCAAAGGGAGCGAATTTTTTATGTTTGACTATCATTTACACAGTAATTTTTCAGCTGACTGTGATACGCCAATGGAGAAAACGGTGGAAGCAGCAATTAAGCTGGGCTTAAAAGAAATTTGTTTTACGGAGCATATCGATGAAGATTATCCAGATCCAGCGATCGACTTTACGTTAGATTTACCTGTTTATGATAAAAAAATCAAGGCAATGCAAAGCAACTACAAGGACCGTATAAAAATTCGAAAAGGATTGGAAATCGGTGTTCAACCACATTTATTAAACGATTGTCAAGAAATTATTGATGCCGAGCCATTTGATTTTGTCATTTGTTCCATGCATACTACTGGAAAAAAAGCACTGCACGCAGGCGATTTTTTTGCAGAGCGAATCATTGATGAAGCCTATCTGCAATATTATGAAGAGCTTCTGTACTGCATTACTCATTTTAAGGGGTTTCAAGTGTTAGGACATCTTGATTTAGTAAGACGGTATACGAAAGGAAAGGAAGTTAAGAAAGATTTCCATGATGTAATAGAACAAATTTTTAAAACAATTATTCCAGATGAAAAGGGGATTGAAGTAAATACATCTGGCTATCGTTACGGGTTATCGAGTGCCATGCCAAGTGTTGATATTCTCAAATTATATAAGCAATGTGGTGGAGAGATCATTACGGTTGGTTCAGATTCGCATGTAGCCTCAACGGTTGGAAAAGGAATTCAAGAAACGATGGAGTTGCTGAATAGGATTGGATTTAAATATATAACCACATTTGAAAATAAACAGCCAATTTTCCATCGAATCTAATCATTTCATGTGTCCAAAGTCTATACTATAGATAATGGACTTTTTTTATTGTTAAGGAAATTATATCCGTCGATAATTTTAAAAAAAATAGCTTTGTTAATCTAAGTCGCATAAGCTGTAGCAAAACTTCGTGCTTCTTCCTATGATAAGACAACATCATCTCCAATCAAAAGGAAGAGCGATTAAAAGCAGGTTTGCCGTAAAGCGTCGCCCCTGTTTTAGTGGCATGTATTCTTTTTTAAGGAGCCGTAAAACTTTCACACCGAACGTAATATGTATGAAAAGAGCAAAATATGTGAAGTAAAAACTTGATTTGTTGGAAGTCGATAGGACAAGGAAGACTTCTTGAACAGGCATCACACAAAGAAAAAGTGTACTTCTTTTTTTAAAGGATAAGGAAAACTACGACAGTGATACATTTGCATGCAGAAAAAGCGTTCTTCTTTTTCAAGAAGAAAAACACTCCTTGAATGAAGTTTCACCTTATCTACAGAAGTTCTCAGCTGTACGTCGCTGGCTTGCTTGAAGATGCATTGAAAAAATTTAAAGAAGTCTCTTTCCGTTTTTCTGAGTAATAACAAGGTGACGTGATTAAATGCTACATATGACGTTTTTTTGTTAACCGAGCGCTTTAAACCTTTGTTTCCGTGAATTTTGTAATAAAGTGACGATAGATAGCTAAAGTATGAGTTCAACTACAGGTTGCTTATGTAGAAACTCGTTCTGGCTAAGGTTTTCCTACTTTTTTATAAAATATAGTTTTTTTACAATCTTATTTTGGGGGGAAAATAAACTTCCTCCATGTTATAATAAAAAGGCGCCCGCTGTAACAGCTTTAAGTTATGGCAGGCAAACAAAATAAAACAACATCCTATCCCTCCCGAAGCCGATCTTAGCATATATAACAGATTACAAAAGGCAAATAGATGGGAAAGAATAAGGAAGATTATTTTGAGAAATAAAATCATCAGTATCACATCGTTTAGTCTAGTCATCATTGGGTTTATTTCAATTTTAGCTATACCAAACAGGGCAATCTCAGATTTTGATAAAATTCGTCCAACATTGTTTGTGCATGGATATAAAGGAACAGAAAACTCGTTTGGATTTATGCTGGAACGATTTGAGCATGAATATAAATGGGGAGACAAAGCGCTTGTTTATTATGTAACAAAGCAGGGGGTCGTACAAAAATATCATCCACGTTTAGGAAAAGAAAAGCCGATGTTTGTTCAGGTCATATTTGCGCAAAATCGTGCCAGTTTTGAGCTAACAGCTAGTTGGTTAGCTAACGTTTTACAGGATATGAAAAAAGTATATGGTGTGGATGATGTTAATATTGTTGGTCATTCTATGGGAGGAATTGTAGCTTTAAAATATATAAAGCAATTTCGCGGGAAGCAATTTCCTTCTGTGCATAAATTTGTCACTTTAGGAAGTCCATTTGATGGAATCTACAGCGAAGAATATTTTCAAATGAACCATGATCCTGCAGCGACCGACTTACGTACTGATTCTCCTGCACTAAAGTTTTTACGAGAGCGGCCTTTTCCAAAGCATACGCAAGTACTAAGCATCAGTAGTACCGGAGACGCTATTGCAGTACCGGAGAGCGTTCGCTCATTAAGAGAGATCGTACCAAGTGGACAATTAACCGAGAAAGTGATAGAAAATAAACAGTTAGGTCATAGTGATCTACATGAAAGCAGAAGGGTAGACCAACTCATTTATGAATTTTTGTGGAAAAATCAAGTTAACATGGAATCGAAGGCGCCATAAATTCAGTTTAATAAAAGCGAAGAAGCAAAGGGATAGCGTCTAAATGCCCGATTATTTGACTCGGGGAGCAAGAAAAGCCTTTGCCAGCAAGACATCGCAATTTTAGCCTTTGTTCTACTTCAGGTAGAAAAACGCGAAGTATTTGTTTTTGTTTGTATAGAAGCGTGAATAAAAGTTAAAGGAATGATACGTGTGGGCTTGAATCATCATATATACGATAAATTATTAAAAATTACATCCCAGAAAAATGTGATGGTGGATGAGAAATTAAAAAATCATACGTATACCCGATTAGGGGGGAAAGCTGATTTTTTAGTGACACCAGAGACTTATAAAGAAGTACAAGAAATTGTAAAACTAGCAAATAATGAAAACATTCCCTTTACATTGCTGGGAAATGGCTCCAACTTAATTGTAAAAGATGGTGGTATCCGCGGGATTGTTATGAATTTACAACGGCTGACTAATATTTCCACGACTGGTACAACTATCGTAGCTCAAAGTGGGGCGCGAATTATTGATGTCTCAAGAGAAGCATTGACACATCGTTTGTCCGGACTGGAGTTTGCTTGTGGCATCCCAGGATCAGTGGGTGGGGCTTTATTTATGAATGCCGGTGCTTATGGTGGTGAAATAAAAGATGTATTGGTTAGCACCAAAGTAGTTGATAAAAAAGGGAATATTCATATTTTAACTGCTGACCAGTTAGATCTTGACTATCGTACCAGCAATATTCCTGAGAAGGGATATATTGTGTTAGAGGCTACTTTTTCGTTAAAAAAAGGCAATTATGAAGAAATAAAAGCAATTATGGATGATCTTACTTACAAGCGAGAATCAAAGCAGCCCCTGGAGTATCCATCTTGTGGTAGCGTGTTTAAGCGACCACCAGGATATTTTGCAGGGAAGTTGATTCAAGATAGTGATTTACAAGGAAAGCAGATTGGTGGCGCGCAAGTATCTTTAAAGCATGCAGGCTTTATCGTAAACATAGATAATGCTACAGCGAGTGAATACATTGCTCTTATTCATCACGTACAAGAAACGGTTATGAAAAAATTTGGAGTAAAATTGGAACGTGAAGTAAAGATTATTGGTGAAGATCCTCAATAACATTGGAAAAAACGGCAATCAGCAGCATAGTTGGTTGCCGATTTTACATATTAGAAACACATTTAGTTTAAGTATAGTGATTGATATGTCTTCGTAACGGAAAGATAAACCAACTCACAAGCGAAATTTTTTACTCAGCTTTATTACTCAGCAAGCAATATAAAAGTTTCTTTATTTTTGATCGGTCGCTCGAATTTACGATTATTTTAGTTATGATGGTGGTATTCGCAAAAAAATTGATAGCGCTACATTACGATTTCAAGGATGTTGCGATCCTAGACGACCAAGGGATTTTTTCATATCTATTTTGAACATGCACACCAGCCATTTTCAAAGATATCAGTTATCGTAAATAGATGCGGAAAGATACAAATTTACCGTCATCATGCTCGAAAGCGGTGTAAGAATTTGCGCAGTCGTTCATTGTCGGAATGCTCAATAACTTCACTGGCTGTACCCTGTTCAGCAATAACTCCTTCATCTAAAAAAAGAACTTTGTCGGCTATATCTAGTGCAAAGTCCATCTCATGTGTAACAAGAACCATTGCCATGTCATCGTTTTTTGCAATATCGCGAATAACACTCAGTACTTCTCCAACTAATTCCGGGTCCAGAGCTGAAGTCACCTCATCGAACAATATAATTTTTGGTCGCATTACAAGAGCTCGGGCCATTGCTACGCGCTGCCTTTGACCACCTGAAAGTTGACTTGGATAATTATTTACTTTATCCCCTAAGCCAACACGCTCTAACATTTCCAAAGATCGTTTTTTTGCTTCACCCTTTGCTTCTTTCTTTACATGAACTGGAGCAGTCATACAATTTTCTATAATTGTCATATGTGGAAACAGGTTAAAGTGTTGAAAGACCATGCCAATATCTCCACGGACTTTTCGTAAATGCTTTTCATTGGCAGGAACCAGTTTCCCTTTTTTCTTCATTTTCCATAAATTTGTCCCGTTTACGATAATATCACCTGAAGTAGGTTGTTCCAGTGTCATAAGCATTCTAATGATGGTTGTTTTTCCTGAACCGCTTGGCCCGATAATAGCAACTTTCTCTGCTGGTCTAATATCTAAGTCAATTCCTTTTAATACATTGACACCTCCAAATGATTTGTGGACGTTATTAAATGTAACTATTGGTTCTGTCATTATGCTGTCGCTCCTTTACCTCTAGTCAAAGCTTCATTTTGATCGTTTAGCTTAAGCGATTGAGCTGTAGCAAACTTTGAACTTTTTCCTACGATAAGTTAACATCCGTTCGAATCTAAAGGAAGGCCGACTAAAAGCGGCTTGCCGCCAGGCGTCTGCATACCCCTGTTTTAGAGGTATGTTTCCTATTCTGAATGTATGTATCGGTATTTCTCTCATTTGAAAAATCTGCTTATTATTTTACGAACATGGTGAGAGGAATGGCTCCTAAATTCCGATTTCTCAAGCTAACATTCTAAGAGAAAAGCGCTCCGTGAATGAAGGTTCCCTTTATCCCGCATGTAAGGCGCCGTAAAACTACACCTTAGAGAAAACGTAGAAGTTTAAATCGTAGAAACGGCACCTAAATGCCCGATTGGTTCATCTAACATTTCTTGGGAAAAGCATTCCAAGAAATGAAGATTCCCTTTATCCTATCAGAAGTTCTCCAGTTTGTCCGTCGCTAACTTGATCAATTATAGCTTTTATTCTCATAGCGTCGGCTCAATCTTTTTTCTGTTTGTTTATAATTATAGCAGAAGGATAACTCATTCCGAACGAATAACTAGAGTAAAAGAAAACACGAAGCGGCTGATAATTTCGATATAGATAAAACGGCTAGTCCAATCGGGCAAGCCGTTTTTTAAATATTTTATATCAAGGGGGATTAACATGAAAATCAATTGGAAAGTAAGAGTAAAAAAGAAATCATTTTGGTTGACCTTAGTTCCTGCAGTTGTATTGTTAGCGCAAACTATAGGTAATTGGTTTGGATATGACGTAGCAGCAGAATTAATCAAAGAAGAAGCTGCGAAATTTATTAATGCCGTTTTTGCTGTTCTTGTTATTTTGGGTATTGTTAATGATCCTACCACAAGTGGACTCAGTGACAGCGAACAAGCTTTAAATTATATAAAACCTAGAAAAGATAATAAAGATGCCAATTAAGGCGCTCATTCAATGGGCGCTTTTTATACTATAGGAAAATATAAAACTTTATGGTTTATCGTATAAGAAAAACGTTAGCTTTCGCCATAAAGACTTGACGATAAGCCAAGTTTTTCTAATATAAAATATTTTAATGGGAGAGGTACTAATGGACATATTATTAATACTTCACATTATCAGGGTGCTAACTAGTATTCATTACGATAAGTTGACAAAATAGGTACGGACGCAATACAACTATAAATTAATAGATCGACATTACAACCCACCATAGAAGTTTCAAAAGCGTGGAATTCCTAATGCAGCATCTGCTTGGTTACGTGGTGTTTTTAATCGGATATGGAGATTGAAGCAACAGACTTTTATAACGTACGAAGGTAGAAGAATAGCCAATGGGGGATATGCGTTTTAGAGTAAAAGCTTATGCCACAAAGCTCCGTAATCTAGGTGCAAAACAGGTTGGTGTGTACATCGGACATCATTATATCAAGGGTTTAATATAGATTTTTAGTGATTTTGACGCTCATTACGAAGCTAATAACGGTAGACCAACAAGCAAATCAATATATGATTGCGACCTGCACCAATATACGGATTGTGGTCGCTTAGACGGCTACACAGAAAACGTAGATTTAAGTCGAATTAATAATAGCAAATTATTATCTTACTTTACCGACGGCAAACAATAATTAAAAAATTATCCAGTAAATCTAGTGGTGAAGTCGAGTCATTAAATGTATATTAGCAAAAATCTGACGACGTGGACGTGTTAAGTGGTATTGCAAACGTTATGAAACAACAGTAGCAAAGTTAGCACCGATTAACGGTATAACGAATCCGAATAAAGGCTAGAAAATCAAACTAACAGGTTCCACTGCCAAAAATCGACTAAAAAATACCACACGGTTAAATCTAGTTACACAATAAGTGAGCTGCAGGTTATATGGCAGCGCTTCATAGATAAAGCATTGGAATATCCAATCCAAATAAAAATTTCATTGGTCAGATATTGCTTGTTTAATAACATAATCCCCTCTTGATTGAGGGGATTCCAAGGGGGGAGGTTTAAAAGTTTCCTCCCTTTTAGTTTGTCCTCAAAAATAAAAAATATGTATAAAAATAAACCGAGAAACCAACAATACAATGGAATCTAATATCGAAGGAGGGATACTTATGTCACAACAACAGATCCAACAAGCATTGCAACAGATCGCTCAAATTGCTCAACAATTAGAACAACAGGAGCATCAAAATGCACAGCAACTTCAACAAGGACAACAACAAGGTGCACAACAAACAATGGCGCAACATGAAATGAATGCCGTACAACAATTACAGCAAATTCAACAACTAGTTCAACAATGCCAACAACAATTGAATCAATAGTACTGGATATGAGGTTCTTAGCCAATACATGTCATCTGATGGGGGATTAAAATATTTTACTATTTTCTACCCCCATCAACATTCTATGCATAGTTAAGTATCCATTTTTTTAGTTTTTACACTTAGTGTGAAAATAGTCCTATAAAAAGACTATTCGTCATATGGTTGGTTTTTTTTCAGTTGCTATTAAAATTTATTTTTTGGCACAATAACATAATCCCCTCTTGTTGAGGGGCTATACATAGGAAAGAGAACAGAACTGGCTTGATAATCCAGTTCTGTTGTTTGTGTTTCTCTATAAAAATTAATTTTGAAAGCAGCTTTTTTTCATTCTTCTAATTTACTTCTTTTCTCACCTTCTTGCAGAACCGCATCGAGCAAGGGCATCACGAATAAGAACTTTTTTCATGTAATTTATTTCTGCCTTCTTAAAAGCAGCTATAGTAAAGAGTTACAGTTCATTATACGAATCAACAAGATGCTGTTCGTGACTGAGATACGTTTGATAGTCCTGTGAATCGATTCTGACAATCCGCTCTTTAAGGCGTGTTTCATCACAATCGGATGCCAGTAGGGGACAACACCGATAAGTTCGTTTTTATCACAGTCTACGAATGCCCTAAATTCAGTCCGCAATGGCATGCCGTTATAAATCGTTGGATTATTTTCCACATCTTCAATGTATTCACGCACGACAAGATCCACTGTGTGACCAGTGCCGACGGTCATAGCAAAGTTATTAATGACCTGGAAGTATTCGCCCATCTCACAGGGCTCGGAGCACTTGGCGTTAGCCGAAAACATACCGGTTTTGATAAAGTAGGCCTTGTCGTCTTCAAGGTCGAACTGGTCAAAGATAAATTGATTAAATAAGTCCTTATCTGCTTGTACAGTTTCCGGATATTCTAGCCGAATAAACTAAGCTATTTCGATCGGCAGACGCATGACTTTCGTGTCCGGCGTTTTCAACTTGGTGTCGCTTTTAGCAAGTGCCTTTTCAATTGCTGGTTACCAATTGTATAAGCTATTTGGGTTTTCTGCAAAACGTTTGTACGTCTTTTCAGTTAAGTCACTCACGCTGAGTAGGCGGGAGAGTAAGCCTTCCTGTTCGGGGTGGTTTTCTAAGTCCGCCACGGTCTGACCTACATCGAAGCCATCGGTTCTTGTAATAAACTCGAGGCGAATCGCGCCGCGTGTGACCGGAGCCTGGAATCATTTGGCCATCTCCAAGAGCATGTCCTTGGATGGGTAGCGGCTGCCTTCGTTAAGTCGAGATGGTTTTTAATACGTTTGATATTGTTTAGATAAAGACTGATTTTCCATGAGAATCGCTCCTTTTGATTTCAGTCTTTGTTCAATTTATTGGTGCGACTCGGCGCACGGTTTTGATTTTTTGTGTATTGGGTATGTATATGTTGCGCGTATGATGTGAGTGAGGGGATGAAGTGGGAGGTAAGGTGTCACATTTTGTATGTATCACGAATTGCGCATCATGCGCATACAATACTAAACGCTTGTTGTGTGCTATATATGCGTGATATGCACAAATGATGTACACTCACTGAAAAGAAAACCGGCACGGAGATCTCCGTGCCGGTTTTCAACAGTTAATATAATTTCCGAGATGCATACAAAACAACTATACCGATGCAACCTTTCACTAAAACCCATGTTTAAGTTTAACATTTTAATAGTTTTCCTTGTAAACCCGGCGATATCGTTTGCACTTACCAAAACAATCCACTAATCTAAATTTTTCAAGTCTCTTTTAAACTAAGGGCGAAGTGTGTCCAAAAATGATATTTCTTGAGTTCGTTCAAGCGAGAATCGTTCAAATTGTTATCATAAACGCCTTATTTTTGCATTGAAACAAAAAAATGCTTCGGTTTGATATCAGTTTAAGCCTTAACTTGGAGGTATGATAATTCAGGTTAAATATTGGCTAAAGATAGTAAAAGGAACAAAAGCTGTAAAAGTGCAGCTTTAGAATAAAGTCCGGTTTATAAAAAGGTTAAACAGTTTTCAGAATTATATGTTATAATTAATTTACTATGAAAATACCAAATTTTTAATTTAGGAGGATGACATGTGGTCAGAAAGAAAATGTTAGGTTGTATCTTAGGGATATTATTAATTCCGTTTATACTTGGGAGTGCTCCAGTTTCTGCTGAAGAAACTAATTCAAGTATGGAGGAAATTCAATCAGCTGTAACTATATATGACAATGAGGGCAATTTAGTTGAACCATTAGTTGAACCAAATGACAATCTAATATCACTTCTAGCTGCAACTGCACCAACAAAAGTTAAATATCTTAATAACTCAGCGACTTACCAATCAAATGGTTTTTCTGGATCTGGCCGTAGATATAGCGGGTATACTTTTACAACAAAAAACGCTTCTGGTAAGTTTAAACTTACCTTTAAAAAAGGAGGGTTTGGTGTTAATACGCACACTTGGGCCTCGAGTCCATTAGACGTATCTGAATCTTATAATCTTCCATTGATTGGGTCACCATATACACTTATTACAAAAAAGTATTTCTATTTTCTTGTAGATAATCCAAAGAAGGGACAAACATATAAGGTATCGGCAATCAAATAATTCTTAAGAAGTGTTAGAAAGGAGGTCCTTATGAAAAAACGTATTTTTATTATGCTAATTATGATAGCTAGCATAATTGGAACTTTTGCTTATTATTCAAATTCAAAAGAACCGATTGAGAAAACTATCGTAATTGATAAAAATGGGAAGGTAATAGAACCACTTAGTGGCGATAACGATAACTTGGGTCATTGATACAGGCTTAATTTTGGAATTAATAATAGTAACCGTTGTGGGATAAGAGGTTTAGTTTGATATTTTAGGGCTGCCACTAAGGCAGTCCTTTTAATACAACAATTGCTATGCGTAAGGTGCAAGACGGTGAAAAAACTACTACTATCCCTGTTATAGGTAATAACAGTTTAAGAAGATCGGAAACAAATGAGATCGGTGTACACTTTCCACAAGACATTTTAAAAGCACCCTTACGCTTTTTCAAATGTTTAATGCTCTCTAATTTTATTCATCGTTTCATGTGAAAGGCTAACTCTCAACAGTGTTAAATTCTTTCGGCTACAACACTGTTTCAAATTCTGCCACAGTTTGCTTTACAACAACTCACTAACCTCTTTCGTATGTCTTGATCGCCAATCTCTCTTAAATGGAGTAAATCATTATAATCACGTTCATTCATAATAGCCCACGAAAATGTTATAACAGCGATAGATCTAATGCAACCATCAAAAAGGAGGAGTTCGGTATGGATAAAATGGTATTAGAAGTGCAAAAGTGGCTAAACAAAACGTATAAGGGGAAAAGTGGGTATGAAACTATTCCAGAAAACGGGAAAACAGGTAATACAACAGTAGGAGCTCTTATCATTGGCTTACAAATAGAGCTTGGTATACCAAATCCGGTACCAACATTTGGTCCAGCAACTACTAAAAAATTTCCTGGTTTAGCAAGACAGAAAAGTGGTGCGAAACCAAATAATTTAATTAAAATTCTTCAAGGCGGATTTTGGTGTAAAGGTTATAACCCAGGTGGTTTTTCAGGTAATTTCTTTGGAGACACGGAGAATAAAGTTAAAGATTTTGAAAAGGATGTTGGGATTGAACCAACTGGGTTTGTTGATGCAAAACTTATGAAAGCAATACTAAATACAGATGGATTTGTATTAAGTCGTAGTTCCGGACGACCACATGTTAGGGAAATACAACAATCGCTCAATAGAGAATATAGTAAATATTTTGATTATATACCGACGAATGGTATTTATGAAAGGAAGACAAACAAAGCTTTAATATACGCTTTGCAACATGAAGAAGGTATTGGTCATATAGCGAATGGAAATTTTGGTCCTGCAACTATCGAAAATTGTCCTACGTTAAGCTATGATAATGCACCAGTGAACTTTACAAGAATTTTGCAGTGGTCGCTTGCATGTAACGGCCCTTTATACGACCCATATCCTTATAATGGGGATTTCAGTCCCCAAGTAGAAACGGCTGTAAATTTGTTTAAGGAATTTATGACCTTACCTCCTAACGGGGTTGCTGATATGCCGACCATTAAGCAATTACTAACAAGCAATGGGTACACAGGTCGCCCAGCAATTGCTTGTGATGCGTCTACAGTCATTGATTATAAAACCGTTAAAACGCTACGTGATTATAACTATCAGATTATCGGTCGTTATTTAACAGGTAATGTGGCAACTGATGCTGGTCTCCGCTCAAAAGCGATGACTCATGAGGAACTAAGCATTCTTGCAGTAAATGGTATACGCGTCTTTCCAATATACCAAGATGGAGGTTATTATCATGAATACTTTGTACCAGGAAAAGGCACGGAGGATGCATGGAAAGCCATTAGAGCGGCATACGAGCTCGGATTCCCATCTGGTGCAACGATTTATTTTGCTGTTGACTACGACGCTTATGATTTTCAAGTAAGGGGTAATATTATTCCTTATCTAGCAGAAGTGCGTTCTGTGCTCGATATCACTAAAGGAGGAGACTTACCAGAATACAAGCTAGGTGTTTATGGCTCTCGTAACACCTGTATACAAGCGCAATCAAATAGCAGTGTGTTAGCGGATTACAGTTTTGTGGGAAACATGTCTACAGGTTATAGTGGTAACTTAGGATTTCCCATGCCTACCAATTGGTCCTTTAATCAATTTCATGAAACAACAATTGGTTTAGGCGGTTCTGGTATGCTTGGTATTGACAAAAACGATTATTCAGGCAAAGACCCAGGTGTGTCAGCAGTAAATCCTCCTGATAATCCGGAAATTAGTAAAGAATACCGAGCAAAACACGATGCGTTTGTAGAAATGGGCAAAAACATACCGGGATTGCAAAAATTTGCCCCTGAATTATTTGCAACGAATATTAATTTTAGTTCCACTCATAGAGTTGTTGATATCCCAAATATTGCATCTATTGATGTGGAATTCAGCGAACAGTTAAATCCTCCTACAGAAGGAGGAACGACAACGACACTTCAAGTCACGCCTGATGGGGTAAGCGGAAGCCTTGAGAGTTTACTTGGAGAAAACATCGCACAATTTACTCAAAATCGACTTGGTTTTTATGAAGATTTTATAGACAATATGGCGACTTCTATAGGTACTGGCGCCATTCAGATGACTTTAAAGGGAGCGGGTACTAGTGCAGAACTCCGAGTAACTGCTTTTAAAGAAGAAATCCCAGTAGAAGGTGGAGGGAATCTTCAACTTGCTGTCACAGTAATCTTTACAGTCGATATGGATCTAACCCCTGTCACGGACGCGTTTACTTCAAAGGAGGCTAAAGCTACCGGGGCGATATTAGGTTTTGTTTTTTTACTTGCCCTAGCTGTTAAATTTGGTCTTGTTGTAGTATCAGGGTTAGCTGTGGCTACCGTTGTTGCATTATTAATAGGAGATCGAGATGATATAGATGACGGTCAAGCCTAATTAAAACCCTAATAAAAAATAGCCCCACCATGGTAGGGGCTATTTTTATATACAATCTATTTTTTTATTTATTAACTTTTCTTTTTATAAATTCTTGATACGCCTTCATTTCTTCTGTATTCATATTTTCAGGTTCTTTCTTAATTGTAATTGCATGTAAGTCAGTAAGATATAAGAAATAACGCTCCCCATCTTCTTTAAGATATTTCAAATCATCCCATCGGATTTTTTCAGTTAAATTTCTCGATTCTTTAGTGAACCCCTCTTCGGATAAGTTTAATGTAAAATCACCTAACTTATTTTTGTGTTGTTTAAGAATACCTTTAGATCGACTAATTATAGCATACTCATAGGATTTCCAAACTACAGGGGTAAGAATTAAACAGAGTGCTAACCCAAACATAAAATTATCTGTTGAGAGACTGCTAAATGCGAGTATATATACCACAAAGAGAAAAAAAACCATTAATTGTATTATTCTAGTTCTCCTATGGAACTTAGTAGTCTTTATAGCATTTTTTTGCTGAGCAAGTAAATCTTTATCAGTTATACTGAATTTTGCAATCAAATACGCACCCTCCCTTTTTTGAAATTGCAACGAATTATTTATATTTATAATTTTAACATAACATTTTCATAGTTTTCCTTGTAAACCTGGTCCATTTCGTTTAGTTGAATTATATTTTCTATAAAGCGATTCGTCAAGGCATGACTTGCTTTTCCATCAAAATATTGATTAATTTTGCTTAAAATGTTCTGATGTTTTTGGGAAAGTGACCAAACAGCGTAACTATGCTCTAAGTATAACCTTGTAAACTCTACATTTTCTTCTAAATCCTGTTTGATTTGTTTCTTTAACGCTTCTTTTTGTGCATTGGTTTCCAGGTAATCTTTCCACCAATCACTTATATTACTCATTACCGCACCATCCCTTATTGACGTATCTGTAACCATTGAGCAAGTATTTGATCCATGTGTTTAAAATCTTTACTCATTTTTTCCATATTGTAAGCTATTTCTCCCGTATCATTTTGGCTTTTTCGGAGTTTTTCTAGAAGATGTTCAAATTCATTTATATCAATTAATAATGGTGTACCATCACTCTCAACATCAACTAGTTCACGAAAAATTTCATCTACATGAGCAGTGTTTAATTTATCATATTTTCCTGAACCGACCATATTTCTGTATGTATTTTTTAACTCTTTCATTGTAGCTATATGATCATCAAGTAATCTAGTTAGTGCCCTTCTAGTAGTTGCAACCAACTCTTCACTTTCCTGCATCTCCATAGCCAGTTGATGCATTAGCTCGGTTTGAATACGGACATGAAAGTCATGAACGCCACTATTTTTCAATTCTAGCGGAGAGGATAGCAACTGCCCCCGGATTTTTTCACCATATAACAGGTGAGGGAGTAAATATCCTTCTTCATTAAACATCCCCTCACTTAAATAGTTCTTGATACCGTGAGTCTTAAGTGTTTTTCCATTTTTGTCTGCCGGATTGCCGACATAGTATACGGAGCCAATGGATTGGTTATAGAAAGTACCAACGATGTCATTAGGGTAAGTGTAAGAAATAATATTATCTTTAAATTCTCCATTTAAAGCTCGTTTCTGATCTTCTTTGGATAAAAGATCAAACACGTCAGCTGCAGCAAACGTAACGGCGTTTGAGTCATGTTTGACAGCGAAATATTGGGCAAGTCCTCCACCTAGAGAATGTCCTGTAAAAACGATGTTGTTCGCTCCATGTTTCTTTACATATTTTTCAACAATGGGTGCAGCTTCTGTAAATTGATTTTTGTTGGTATACGTGAGGGTTTTATCTTTGGAGTTAAGTTTCGCTTTCCCGGTTGTTAAAGCTGCGTCTTGGGATGGAGTTCCTAAATAAGGTGTTTTTCCATATTCTTTTTTGGTATAATCGGAATCACCAAGAATAATTCCCTGAATATCTTCTTCAATATCTTTAGAAGACTCTGTTCCCCTGAAACTGATAACGATTGCATTTGTATCGGGATTTTGGAGCACGTAACCGTCTAATCCAGTATCAGGGCTTTTAATGGTTTCGATGTTTTTCCAAAAAGTTGTCTTTTGTCTAAATTCAACTGGGATTTTTTTGAAACCATTTTCATAACTTTGACGAGAAATCTCTGCAACTTCAATATCGCTTACCTTTGACATAAAATACACTCCTTCAAAATAAATAAGAGGTGGTTGACTTGAAAAAAGTATTGGTTTTCACCACATTAATTATACTATTAGGAGGATGCACTGTGAACTCGCCTAATTCAAATTACGATAAAAAAACAATTGACAAAGCAAAAAAAACAGTCGAAAGCTATTTAAGAAATAATTACGAAAGCGTAAATGAAGTTGAATTCAGCGATGATACTAATGATCCTATGGGTGGATTAATGATTCGCGGAACTGTCAATGGTAAAGCTGATTTTTCTGCTAGTGTTGATCCAGAGAGTTTTATTGTGAGAAGTTTAGCAGAGAAAGAAGACTTCCCAGAGAGAAAAGAGGAGTGTAAAGAAAAAGCTTGTGATTATTAAAACATCCCCAAAAATGATATAAAGGTCTTTAATGCTGATAGTAGCGCCGGAACATAATTGCAAAGCAAAAGAATAGAATGCTTATATATTTTAACATAAGATCAGATCATAGATTCTATTCTCTCCAAAGCTTTAAGCAATGTATTCATTTGTTCTAAGCTTTTTTATTTGTCGAAGTAAGGTTGTATAATTGTAATCGCCAAAAAGCAGCTTTGTCTGTTATCCCGTGAGAATTCACCATTTTTGTCCTCCTTCTTTCGATATTAATTAATCAATCAGGATGTGTTACGAATGAAAAGCTTTTTCATTCCAACAATATTTACTGTCACAATTATACTATTAGGGGGGTGTAATGTGAAATCAAACAATGAAACTTATGATCAGGCAACGAAAGAAAGGGCTCAAGAAGCTGTTGAGCAATATATTAAGAATAACTATGAGGGGATAAAGTCTGTCGAGATTGTGGACATCTATCAAAGTCCGATGGGGGGCTTGACTGTTGATGGAACTATTAATGGAGGGGAAGCTGATTTTTCAGTTGGTGTAGAAAGTAATTATAAAGTGGGCAGTGTAGGGTTGAGTGAAGGGTTTCCAGAAAGGAAAGAAGAATGTAAAGAAGAAGAATGCGATTATTAGTTAAAACGCTTTTTTCACGCCGTTTGGAGAACTTGAACGGGGTTAACGCTGTGATATAATGAGCATACAGTCGGTAATACGTTCAAAGTGTTTGTGTACAGTAGTCGCATTGACCTTTGGTGTAGGTTCGTCGCGTCATCCTTTTTCGTGAGAATATAGCCCCGTTCTTATTGGACGGGGCATTCTTGTGTGGTTGGTTACGGAAAATTGTTTAGTGAGTTGCGAAATAATAGGAAATCTAAAAACCAGACCCCTTTATTCATCGTTGATTTTAATTTTCGTTTTAATATCTCCCCAGAAATCAACTTCCACTTTATATTGTTGGTTATCTAGGAAAACTTTTTTCACATTCATAGTCTTAGTATCCTCTATAATAAATGCGTTTTCTTTTACGTTAAATGCCTCTCTGATGTCCTCATTTATATTTTCCTCTCTGTGGGATAAATAAATAATGCCTAAAATACTTAAAAGCATGATGAAGCCCAGCGTAATTCTAATTAAAATAGTTTCTTTTTCTATACGGCTAATATCAAACATTATTTCACTTCCAATCATTTTGAAATATCATATTTACTTTTATATCGCTATATACAAAAAGCGATGCAACATCTGTTTATATCCAGATGCTTCGCAAGGCGATAGTGACGGCGCTTTCAAGAGTAGGTCGGGATGAAATACTTGCCACTTTTCCGTTTTTGTCTACGACGCGGCAGATGAAGCGCCCTTCTGATTTGTATGCGTAAAGGCGTAGTTTCGCCGCACGCATGAATATGATAGCTTGTTTTACACTTATCTTATGTTTTTCAGTTAGTCGGTCATTTTGTTTTCTTTGTTTCGTGTTGATCATAGGTGCTCACTCCTTTTTTATTTAGTGCTTTTTGTCCGGGCGTTCACGCTTCTTGGTATCACATTTCTTTGGTTCGGGGAGATTTATATGAATACGTCGAATTAGCGCTCCATTGTTCCCTGCTACGGTGTCGGGTGAAAGCTTTCAAGTCTTTCATGATGCGTCTTGTCCTTTTATGATATAGATGTGTCTTATTTATAGGCTCCTCCGCATCAAGTAGTGCGGTGATTACAGCGTATGTCGCTTCGATAACAAAACGGCTATCTTTATCTGTCATCGTATTAGGTAGGTCCTCCGTCATGCGCTGCAGTGATTTTAGGATATGTCGCTCATGATGATCCCTCCTTTTTTAAGTTTGGTTTATGTATAATTGGTACGTTCGCATACCCAAAAGTACGATATTGATTAATCAATATTTGTTTTTCTCTACCAGATACCCACACGGATTTTACTTATAGATAATTTCGTATTTAGCTACTTGGTAACTATTTTTTTACTTGGTTGTCAAAACGGAGCAAACAAGCTTTATTTTCATTGGCGATAGCTAAAACGCACCCGTTATCTTTGAGTGTGTTTTTCAGATCATTTTAAATGATTCAAGCGATTGGTCTTTCTGCGCTTTTAGTAGTGAGGCTTATTTTTATTTTTGTGTTTTTGGTATTTATTTATTAACGTGCCGATTATAATAAAAGTAAGCATGACAGCGGGAACCACAAAGAACATAATCACCCATTGATAATATGTAAACGGAAACTAAAAAAGAGTTGTTTGTTCAGTATTTGCCTGTTAAGCGAAGATCAAGTAGTAAAATGCCTTAAAATTCTTGATATGAAAGATTTTCTAAGCTTATTTGAAAGAAAAAGACCTACATTTGAAATAAACAATGTTAACGAGACTATCTTAGATAATTTCAAAAGAAGAGAATGGATAAAGGGTTATAAAAACGAAAGAGTTTTTTTCCGTGCAATCGGTCGTGATAGGTCAGATATTTTAAAAGTGTAGAGGGCTTCTAGTGATAACCAGGTATGTATTAGGAGCACAATAACATGTATTACCCGAAGTTGGTGTTGTTCCTAAAAGAGTCACACAGGAAAACTGTGTAGCTTTTTTTGTTCCTGCTTTGTTCCTTTTTAGCTTCAATATGTATTTTATATAGCCTGTGATCCAGACATGCCACCATTGAAAGAACTCGTTCAACCGGTCCAGAAGTTTTCTATCCAGGCGCAGCGAGCGTACATCTTTTGTCCGAATCGGCGATGCGCGTTGTCTACATATAGTGGATAAGAAGACGGTACCATGAGCCGGAAAATGGATACGAAACAATCGAAAGTACGACGGTGTAGATATTGCAGCGGAAGAGGGTTCGCATTTGACTCTATTGTCGTGCCGGGATAACTGAACATATCTAATCATTTCGTAATGAATAGTGGACGACAATGGATGGTTTACAGTATCATTCAAGTCAGGGGGAAAAATATGCATATTGTTGTGTTAGGGGCAGGTGCCCTGGGAAGTTATTTTGGACTGCGTTTACAAGAAGCTGGAGCAAATGTTACATTTTTAGTAAGAAAAACAAGAAGCGAACATTTAAAGCGATATGGTTTAGCAATTCATAGTACACAAGGAGACTTTCACGCTGAACAGCTGCATGTAGAAACAGATCCAGTTAATATTAAGCGTCCTGATATATTGTTGGTAAGTGTAAAAGGTTACCATTTAGCAGGAGCCATGGATCAAATACGAACAATTGCCGATAAAGGCGCCTATGTATTACCAGTGTTAAATGGGATCGAACATTTAGAGGTGTTGCAGAAGGAAATCGGCAAAAAAAAGGTGTTAGGCGGCTTGTCCTTTATTATCGCTACGTTAAATAAACAAGGTCATGTAGAACATACAAGTGACTTTCATAAGCTTATTTTTGGACCATTGCATCCAGATCAAGCGGAAGTCTGCTCCCGTTTAGAAAAGCTAACTAATAAAGCTAACGTAACAGGTAGAAATACGGATAATATCCTTTATGAGCTGTGGAAAAAGTATATGTTTATTACTGCTTTTTCCGGAATTACGACGGCGGTCAGATTGCCAATTGGGAAAATTAGAGAGAGTGAAGAAACGTTTCACATTGCCAAAAGAATCTTGAAAGAGATGAAATTATTAGCTAACGTATATAATGTAAACATTACCGATAAGGATGTAGCAGAAGCAATCGAAAACATGCAACAGTTTAATGCAGAAGCTACTTCATCGATGCACCAAGACTTACGAAAGAAACTGCCACTCGAATTGGAACATTTACACGGAGGAGCTATTCGACTAGGAAAGGCAAAACAGCTTGATTTAGTATATACGAAAATTATTTATGGCCTAATAAAACCATTTGAAAATTTAAATGAACGTGTTTGTTCAACACGACAATAGATTGACCTAAGAAATTCGATGCATCATTTTTATTAAACTTTTGAACATCTAATTAAAGTGAGGTATAGTTATGTCAACATCGATGATTATAGTGATTATTTCCATCATCGTAGTGATACTGGTTCTTGCCCTATCATTAGTAACAATTGGAAAAGGGTATGCGCATGAACATAAGGTTGATCCATTGCCAGGAGAAAAGGCAGACAGCAGCAATGAAAATAATGCAGATATGTAAAGAGGAGAGTGCAAAGTGAAGTTCTCTACAATTGGTACAAGTTGGATTACAGAAGCTTTTATTGAAGCAGCAACATTATCTGAAGTAGCACAATTGGATTCCGTTTATTCACGGAGACAAGAAACGGCGCAAGACTTTGCCCAAAAGCACGGTGGGAAAACGGCATATACCGATATACAGCAAATGCTGGAAGAAGCTAATAGCGATTTTGTATATGTTGCTTCACCAAATATACTGCATCCCGAACATATAAAGTTGTGTATTCAAAACGGTAAACATGTTTTTTGCGAAAAGCCAATGGTCTATACCGAAAAGCAGTGGGAAGAAATAAGTCAACTGGCTCAAAAAAATCATGTGTTTGTTTTTGAGGGCTTTCGACACTTATTTTCACCTAATTATTATACGTTAAAAGAGCAAACAGCTAATATTGGGAAGATTCGAAGTGCGATGCTTCAATATGCAAAATATTCTTCCAGATATGATAAGTATAAGGAAGGTGAAGAACCGAATGTGTTTTCACCAAACTTTGCCGGTGGGGCGTTAATGGATCTTGGAGTATATCCATTAAGTATGGCGATTGACCTATTTGGGACACCAAAAGAAAGCCGATATTTTCCAGTTCTATTATCAAACGGAATTGATGGAAGCGGAACGATCATACTTACATATGATGACTTTATGGTTACGATCCTATGTTCTAAAATAACGAGTGCGTTTTTACCATCGGAAATTCATGGGGAGGACGGCACTTTGATAATGGATGAAATTGCACCTATTTCTGAACTGCAATTATATGACAGAAAGACGGATAAGACGAGTCAGCTGGGTCAGAAGCAATATGAAGTCGATATGGTCTATGAGATTAAAGCATTTGTTCAGATGGTACAGGAACAAAATTGGGATCAGCATGACGCCTATTTAGAACGAAGCAGGTTAGTTGTTAGGTTAACAGAAAAAATGAGAAAGGAAATCGGCCTCCGTTTTCCCGGAGAATAAAATAATAGTACAGTACGACATGTAAGGTAGTAAAATGATCCTCCCGATTACGAATTAAGTTATCGGGAGGATCATTGGGTGATTTAAACTGAAAGGAATACGTTAATTGAATTTGTAAAATGTTAGATCAACCAATCATCTTACTTATCTAAGTGAAGTCTAGTAATATACGTTTCTTTTAATTAGGATAAATATTTTTAGCATACTTTACTCATCCTATTATTTTGCTTGAGCTTTAACAGAACGAGCCCCGCTTTTCAATTCATCAATACTTAAGCCAAAAGTCATTTGAAAGTGAGGGTAATCTTTAAAGCCATTCCAGTCTCCTCCCCATTCAAATCCTAATTCTTTAGCAATTTCTACTACTTCCAACCAGTCTGATTGATTATTCCCATTACCATCATAGCTCGTATCCCAGATAACTTGTCCCTGTTCATTCTCTAAGGCAAAATCGATAGCCAATCCATAATTATGAAAGGATTCTCCACCCTTTGCATTCGTAATAATCGCGCCATCATTTCCTCTTCCACGTTTATATAATTTATTTTGTTCTTCAATCGTTCGCAGTGCCTCTGTAATGATGACTTGGATATTTTTTTCCGCTGCTAGTTGAATTAACTTATCCTTATTTTCTTCAACGACGGGATGCAGTTCGGTCGGCATCACCGCTTTTTTATGTTGTTTATTTGGATGTTCATTTCTATCATTATACAAAACAAATAAAATAATAAGTCCTATAAAAATAATCAACCAAGGAAGCATGGCTTTTTTAAAGTTTTTCATGTTGTGTATACACCTCGAGAATAAAGCATAGTTATTTTAAAAATAACAAACAAAGCTACCATTTATCTCGCATCTTAGTGTCGCAAGATTTCTGATTTAAGTATTATAGAGAACACGTAGCACCTAAATAATTGTTTTATTCAGGTCGATAGGACAGAAAAAACTTCATAACAACACACCGCGATTTTTTCAAGAATAATGGTAAGTTGACAGCGATACATCACAATTTTTCAAAAATGTCTCGAATAGCTACCTATCAGTGAATATGAAGGAAGCTCCGCGGAATATAGTTTCACTTTATAATAATATCATGATGTTCATTTCATTTTTAAGTTATTAGAACAAAAGCTAGTAGCGCTAAGTTATTCACTCCTGATTTCTGATACTATAAATATACACATCGAATGACTTTCGCTGTTAACAATTAATCGATTCTTTACATGGAAAAATGGATTTGTATATTTTTTAATCATTTTTAACAGCTGCTAGAAACTCTCTGTATGATAGGAAGAATTTTCATTGATTAATGCACTTGTTTCTATTATCGGCTATTTAGCTGGATGCTTACATGGTTCTCAACTTGAAAGTATGTGTAGATATTAAAAATAGTGTTGTTAAAAATACAAGAGTTTCAAATACGGCAATTTTACTTCGCTGGAAATATGGAATATTCGTTGCCTTGATTGATATATTTAAAGCGACTTTTGTTATTTTAATAGAGCTATATATTATAAATGAGTATGGAATTAGTGGTAAAGAGCAGACACTGCTCATCTATATTACGGTATTGTTTATTATTTTAGGTCGGGTCATAATTATCCGATAACGATGAAATTTAGCGAAGGAAAAGGAACGGCATCTCTTGTTGGTGTTTTACTCGCTGTTATTGGAAAATTGCTCTTATCAGTATTGGAATTCCCTCCTATTTTTTCCATTGCAACTGATTATTTAGTTATTGGTGTGTTATTTATGTAACCTTCATTCTTAGTGACAAGCTTTATTCCCCATGTAACAGGCAGTAAGACTTGCCATGCTCCGAGGTGAAATCTAGGAGGATGAGCGGAGGGTCGAACTATTAATAAATGCTTAATTCAGTTTATTCTGGCAATGGGTTGTGGATAAAAGAAAATCCCTACTGATTGAAGATTCCCTTTATATTCTTTGGATCAGAGCCAACATCTATCGTTATTATTTTCTTATTCATTTTAAGTATAGCGAAACATATAGAGAATTATAAACGTATAATAATGAAACAGGAAACAAAACTATCAAGGATGTTCCGTAAAATTTAATTCATTGGAGGCAACAAACATGGTTGAAATACTTATTTGGATTCTCATTATTGCTTTATTTATTTTAAGCTTTGTCGGAATAATTTTCCCGATTATTCCTTCTGTTCTTGTGATTTGGGGTGGATTTCTTCTTTATCAATTTGCCATTAATGGTAATGAATTAACGATGACCTTCTGGATTGCCATGGGAATTTTTACGGTTATTCTGATTGGTGCAGATGTGATTGCTAACAGTTATTTTGTTAAGAGATACGGAGGGAGTAAGTGGGGAGAGCGGGGAGCTGCTATTGCCGTAATAGTTGGCTCGTTTATGGTACCGCCGTTTGGAATTATTATCATTCCGTTTTTAACGGTGTTTATTATTGAACTACTGCAAAAGCGAACGTCACAAGAGGCATTTCATGCATCCATTGGCTCGTTACTTGGCTTTCTTGGAGGAGCAGTGGCAAAAGTAGTCATCCAATTAATTATGATTGTTTGGTTCTTTATTACCATTCTATTTTAATTTTTAGTAATATGGCTAACAAGGTATGCCATTTCTTTCCTTTTAGAACAAGTCGGTTTATTCCTTTACTTATTAAAGGAATCCTTCAAATTTGATAGGACTTTTCCCGAGTTTATGGATCTGTTGTTCTCTTTGTACCTCTCCTTCTTTAGTTATTTTCCATGTATACACGTGTTTCTTTCTAGTTGAGTGATAGGAGGAATGGTATAGAAAACAAAGCTTCGACGTTCGCAAATTAGACACCTATAAAGTAGTCCACAATTCGTTCTCGGATGCTTAGCCATCTTATTGTTAATAAAAAATAGCAACTTTTCCATTCCCTGATTTTCTTCTCTAGTTGATGTACAATTTGGAGATTACGATGGCCTAATGGCAATAAATATGTAAGCACATTATAATGGATGTATAATCAAACAATGTAGAAAGGTGGCTGAAGTGGATTGCGTGCTTTATTAAATGTTGATTACACGATTGATTTTGTCGCTAAAGATGGAAAATTGACCTGCGGGATTCCTGGACAAGCTATTGAAGACAAAGTTGTTTCGCTTACAAAAGAATTCATTGAGAATGGCGACTTTGTCATATTTGCTATTGATGCTCATCAAGAAAACGATCAATTCCATCCTGAAGCTAATTTATTTCCTCCGCATAATATCGTTGGCACAACAGGAAAGGATTTATACGGAAAATTGAAAGAAGTGTATGAGACTCACAAGTCGGATGCAAATGTGTATTATTTCGATAAAACAAGGTATAGTGCATTTGCCGGTACGGACTTGGAAATTAAACTACGGGAACGAGGCATTACAGAGGTTCATATTATCGGTGTTTGTACAGATATTTGTGTTTTGCATACGGCTATTGATGCCTACAACAAAGGATTTGACATTGTTATTCATAAAGATGCTGTAGCGAGCTTTAATCAAGCTGGACATGATTGGGCTCTTGAGCATTTTACCAATACCTTAGGAGCCAAAGTTATCTAAGATGGATGTTTTAATTCGAAAAGCAACATTGGCAGATAGAGAAGAAGTATTAACCATATTGAAAAACGCAGCCCAGTGGATTCAGAAACAAGGGATTAACCAGTGGGCTTATCTTTTATCTGGGAAAGAGGATGATGCCATTGAAACTGATATACGCACTGGCATAACCTATATGGTTGAATTAGATAAGGAAGCCGTTGCAACGTTTAGCCTTTCTTCTGAGCAAAATGAATGGGACAGGCGTTTATGGGGAAAGCTAGAAGATCATGCATTTTATTTGCATCGTTTAGCAGTACATCGCGACCATGGAGGCAAACAAATTGGTGAAAAAGTATTAAACTGTATTAGTAAATAAGCAGCAAAAATTGGAGCAGTCATACGATTAGATTGCGTCAGCGATAATCCTCGCTTGAATGACTTTTACCAAAAAATGGTTTTACCTTTTTGCACTATAGGAAAGTATAAAACTTTATGGTTTATAGTACAAGAAAAACGATAGCTTTCACCATAAATGCTTGGCGACAAGCCAAGTTTTTCTAACGAGTTGCGGGTGAGGGGGAAGATCGCTTTGCTTTGTATGAAAAGCCCTTACCAAGATCTTGACTTTCTGTATATCAAGCTATATAGTGAAATTACATCGTTGAAGCATGGATGGAGACTAGTATAATGAAGCCGTCTTTTCCAGAGAGGAAATGGTTGCTGCAAATTTCCAAAGACGATCATTAGAACCTACTCCGGAGTTCGCTATTAAAAGGCCCAACAGCTGTAAGATAGCGCGGATCATTCCGTTACCAATGAGAGAGTGTGCAATCATTGATTGCAAACAAGGGTGGTACCACCTACCTCGGTCCCTTATCGGATGGAGGATTTTTTTAATGGTTATGAAATTATATTTGCCTCTGCGTGGTGGGTATGAAAGTGTATCGTCCGGCTTAAGCGCTCAACGGTTAGTTAACAAAAGCTTTCAAAACAAATATAAAAGAATAATTTAATGAATAAAGAGGTGTGGCGTTTTGGGTAAGAAAAATAAGCAATTTGTAGAAAAGATTACTGCAATGGAAGATGATTTTGCGCAGTGGTATACGGATGTTGTAAAGCAAGCTGAGTTGGTTGATTATGGCCAAGTTCGTGGCACAATGATCATTAGACCGTATGGATTTGCCATTTGGGAAAATATTCGTGATCTGCTGGATAAGAAATTTAAAGATACAGGCCATAAAAATGTTGCTTTTCCACTATTTATTCCTGAGAGTTTACTACAAAAGGAAAAGGACCATGTAGAAGGCTTTGCGCCAGAAGTAGCCTGGGTTACTCACGGTGGAGATGAAGAATTAGTCGAACGCCTTGCCATTCGTCCTACGTCAGAAGTATTGTTCTGTGATTACTATTCCAAAAACATTCATTCTTATCGTGATTTACCGAAGCTTTACAACCAATGGGCCAATGTAGTTCGCTGGGAAAAAACAACCCGACCATTTTTACGTTCATCCGAATTCCACTGGCAAGAAGGCCATACTGCCCATGCAACAGATGAGGAAGCTTCGCAAGAAACGGAGCGCATGCTGGAAGTTTATGCAGATGTCGTAGAAAAACATTTAGCAATTCCAGTACTTAAGGGAAGAAAAACAGATAAGGAAAAATTTGCTGGTGCGAAGTATACATTAACGATTGAAAGTCTCATGCATGATGGTAAAGCATTGCAATCCGCTACCTCTCATCATTTCGGATCTGGTTTTGCAGAAGCATTTGATATTACGTATTTAGATGAAAATGGGGATAGTCAGTATGTGCACCAGACTTCATGGGGGCTTTCTACAAGAATCATGGGAGCTTTGATTATGGTGCATGGTGACAATCGTGGCTTAGTCATCCCGCCAAGGATTGCACCAACCCAAGCAATGATTGTTCCGATTGCTCAGCATAAAGAAGGCGTATTGGATCGTGCATATGAACTACGCGATCAGTTACAGCAACTTGTTCGTGTAGATATGGATGCCAGTGATAAAATGCCTGGCTGGAAGTTTAATGAATATGAAATGAAAGGTATCCCAGTACGAATTGAAATGGGACCTAAAGATATTGAAAAGGAACAAGTTGTCCTTGTTCGCCGTGATACTGGAGAGAAGGAATTTGTTGCTTTAGCAGAACTTGCTTCTCGCTTGCCGGCTTTATTAGAGGAAATCCAAGAAAATTTATATAATAAAGCGAAACAGCATCTGGAAGAAAAAACAAGTGTAGCAACAAATATGGAGGAATTTGCTTCTATCTTAGAAGAAAAAGCAGGATTTATTAAAGCAATGTGGTGTGGCGATGTAGCATGTGAAGAAAAAATTAAAGAAGAAACATTGGCAACATCTCGCTGTATACCATTTGAACAGGAAAAAGTAGCTGATACTTGTGTTTGCTGTGGTAAAGAAGCAAAGCAATTAGTATATTGGGCAAAAGCATATTAAATGCAAAGACAAGATAAAATGAACCTTCATTCAGTAGGAGTTTTCTTCCATCTCCTACTGAATGTTAGTACCACAAGGGTATGACCTAAAGGCCCTTGAACGAATCGGGCATTTAGGTGCCGTTTTCTCCCACTTAGACCTTTTGTATCAACTCAAGCTTTTGAAGTGGGAGTCTTACGGCACCTTACATGCGGGATAAAAAAGAGGGTGTTCCCTCTTTTTTTGTACCTTAAAAAAGCAATGTCGACCTCGCTCATGCAATTAGGCAAGTTCGTTACCTGGCTTAAATTAAATGTAATCCTATAATGAATGAAAAAGATAATCCAGATAATTATAGACATCCACTGGATAAACGTTATGAATTTTACTTTTCATAAAATAAAATGACTTTATATAGAAAGGTATCACGTAATTGGTTAAAATACTTTTTTATCCCGCAACTGGCTGTAAGACCTCCCCTTCATGCCACGAGGTGAAATCTAGGAGAAACAGCATGAGACTCAACTGCAATTCAAATACACGATTCTGTCATTCAAACAATCAGTTGGCAATAAAAGAAAATCCTACTGATTGAAGATTCACTTTATCTTGTAGAAAGTGTCAAAAATGGAATTAAAGCGGACAAAAAACTTAACTGTTTCTAAAAAGACGATGTATTGAATTTCAGAAGGGCTTTGTTCTTTCAACTGGATACTACAAAACTTCCGTTGTTTTCTTTAATTTGCTTCCAACAAGTAGAATAAGATACTTCTATAATTCCTTTGTAGTTATACTTCCTTTATTCATTTTCGGTTGCATTCATTAATTAAAGATGCAGTTCATAAAATTCTACACTATCTCTACCCAAAGCTTCCAACCTTATAACTTCCGCAGCACTCTATTTCTTAAAAATAATTAATAAAAATCAATTTTTTATTGAATAATGATACAATTAGTGTTATAAATATACATACAGATTAATAAATAACCAGTTGGGAAGGCGAAGCAAATGGACAGTTTAAAAGAAGAATTGATTAAAATTCATAACAAATTATGTAAGATTAGCGATCATTTATATGAACATCCAGAATTAGGTGATCAAGAGTATCAATCCATGAAACTTTTAGTTGATTTTCTAATAGATCATCAATTTAATGTTACAACAGGTATTGCTGGAAGGGAAACAGCATTTAAAGCTACTTTTGAAAGTGGGAAACCTGGACCAGTAATTGCGTATTTAGCTGAATATGATGCATTACCGGGTGTTGGCCACGGTTGTGGACATAATTTAATCGGAACCATGAGTGTAGGTGCTGGCGTTATATTAAGTAAACAGTTAACTAAAATTGGTGGAAGTGTAGTGGTGTTAGGAACGCCAGCAGAAGAGACAAATGGTGCTAAAGTACCAATGAGTGAACAAGGGGTTTTTGATTCTATTGATCTAGCAATGATTGTGCATCCAGCAGATCAATCTTATGAAAGTGGCGAATCCTTGGCTATGGATGCCATTCAATTTGCTTACTTTGGAAAAACCGCCCACGCTGCCGCAGCACCCGAACAAGGAATTAATGCTTTAGATAGCGTTATTCAATTATTTAATGGTATCAACGCGTTACGCGAACATGTACCTTCAGATGTTCGAATTCACGGTGTCATCTCAGAAGGTGGAAAAGCTGCTAATGTTGTTCCTGATCGAGCAGTTGCACAATTTTATGTACGAGCAAAAGAACGTAAAGTATTAGAGGAGATTGTAGCTAAGGTGAAAAACATTGCAGAAGGTGCAGCCATGATGACAGGGGCAACATTGGAGATTTCCAATTATGAATTAAGCTATGACAATATGGTTACGAATCAAGCATTATCCAAAACATTTACGAAGCATTTGCAACAAATAACCAAAAAACCAGTACTGCCAGCTAGGCAAAGCTACGGATCGATTGATATGGGAAATGTGAGTCATGTTGTTCCGGCGATTCATCCATATATCGGGTTTGATCAACCAGGGTTAACTGCCCATACAAAGGAATTTGCAGATATGACCATTACCGAAACAGGACATCAAGTTATCGCAGATGGAGCGTTGGCACTAGCAGAGACAGGTTATGAAGTAGTTACAACTCCTGCTCTCTTCACAGCAGTTAAAGAAGAGTTTAAAAAGAACAACCTTGAATAAAACATGAAAACATTGGAGTGATAGATAATGAAGAAATTAATGGGTATGATCCTTATTCTTATCGTGATGGCAAGTGTTATTGCCGGGTGCGGAGAAAGTAAAGATAAAGCTTCAGGTTCGTCGGGTAAAGAAGATAAAAAAGTACTGAAAATGGCAACATCAGCTGACTTTCCGCCGTTTGAATCCCGAGATCCAGAAGGCAATTTTAAAGGATTTGACATTGAGTTGGGACAAATGATTGCGGATGAATTAGGTTATAAGTTAGAAATCGAGGACATGCAATTTGATGGTTTGATTGGGGCACTACAGGCAAAGCGAGTAGACATGGTTATGGCAGGAATGAGTGCAACAAAAGAACGCAAAAAGAATGCGGAATTTTCAACAGAATATCACCGTTCGGGAGAAAGTTTTTTAGTAGAAGCGGATTCTAATATTAACTCTATCGAAGACTTAAAAGGGAAGACAGTTGGCGTGCAGCTAGGGACAATTCAAGAAGAAGGTGCAGAAAAACTTGCAAAGGAATATGACTTCGAAATAAAAAAGGTCGATAAGGCAGGTCTTCTCGTTCAAGAATTGAATTCAAATCGTATTGATGTTGGCTATATGGATAAAACAGTTGCAGATGGCTATGCCAAGGAACAAGATTTGAAAGTTTTTGCTGACCCAACTGAAAGCTCACCTGGAATGGGGATTGCCTTTCCAAAAGGGAGCGATTTAGTAGCTGATGTCAATAAAGTACTCGCTAAATTTGAAAAAGATGGAATATTAAAAGAATTAGAAGATAAATGGGTAAATAAAAAATAATAAGTCAGATTATGGTTTATTAAAAATATGAAAACTGTAAGGCAACATTGATTTGGAAGCCGTTAGTAATTTGCGCTGTCGATGAGTTTGAACTTTTGATAAATGTTTTAGCAAACTTCATATGAGTTGCAGAATGAAGTGAGGTATTCGGTACGGTTCTTTTACTGCTTTGACTGTATGTTTAAGAAATTTTCAGCTTTAGAACGAATACAGAGAGAAAAGTGAGGTGTTAAGGCATGAATTTGGATTTCAGCCAAATCGTGCCTTATATTCCTTTTATTATAGAGGGAATAGGGGCTACTTTAAAATTTGTCATTGTTTCAATTGTAATTGGATTTATTTTAGGTACATTGTTATCCTTATGTAAAATTACGAAGCTGCCATTATTAAAATGGTTTGCAGATGCATATACATCCATATTTCGCGGAACGCCGCTGATTTTACAATTAATGATTATCTATTATGCTGTTCCACAGTTAACAGGCTATGATATATCTGCATTTTTATCTGCAGTTCTTGCTTTTGGACTAAATTCAGCAGCATATGTTTCTGAAATTATTCGTGGTGGAATTTTAGCCGTAGACAAAGGGCAAACCGAAGCCGCAGAAGCATTAGGTATTCCATATAAACCGATGATGCTTCATATTATTCTTCCACAAGCATTTAAAAATATATTACCGGCTATGATGAATGAGTTTATTACTTTAACTAAAGAATCAGCGCTAGTATCGACAATCGGTTATTTAGATTTAATGCGGAGGGCACAAGTAGTTGGTGCAGATTTATATCGAAATTTTGAACCATTATTAGTTGCCGGATTAATTTATTGGAGCATGGTTTATATTTTAACTCAAGCTGGCAGAGTACTAGAACGGAGGCTGCGTCAAAGTGATTAAAGCAGAAAATATAACGAAAATGTTCGGAAAAAATACCGTACTAAACAATATTTCTACAACGATCAAGCAAGGAGAAGTTGTTGCGATTATTGGCCCATCTGGTTCTGGTAAGTCGACTTTCTTACGTTGTTTAAATTTATTGGAAACACCAACTAAAGGGAAGATTTGGTTAAAAGATCAAGAATTAACCAAACCAAAAATAAATAAGCTAGAAGTGCGAAAGAATATCGGAATGGTCTTTCAACATTTTCACTTATTTCCTCATATGACCGTAATCGATAATGTCTCCTATGCACCACAAAGAGTAAAAAGCATTGCCAAAGAGGAAGCACACCAACAGGCACGACAATTATTGGCAAAGGTTGGTTTAACAGATAAGGAAAACGCATATCCTAGCCGTCTATCAGGCGGGCAAAAGCAACGGGTCGCGATTGCCAGAGCATTAGCTATGGAGCCGGAAATAATGCTATTTGACGAACCGACTTCAGCATTAGACCCGGAAATGGTTAAAGAAGTACTGGACGTCATTCAAGATTTGGCTCATTCAGGGATAACCATGGTAATTGTCACCCATGAGATGAATTTTGCCAAGGAAGTAGCAGATCGTATTTTGTTTTTAGATGATGGAAAATTAATTGAAGAAGCAGAACCCCAAACATTTTTCAACGAACCGGCTACAGCGCGCGCCAAAGATTTTCTGGATAAAGTTTTATAGAGACAGCATAGTAAGAAAAATAATCCCGGATCATTTGAAAAAAGATTCGGGATTATTTATTTTGACTCTATTAAATTGTAATTCAGATAAATGAACGCAGAAATAGTTCCAAATTCGGAAGGGAACGCTCCAAAGTCGAAACAGAGCGTCATCAATTCAAGAGAGAACACTTCGAGGTTGAAACAAAACATCGCCAAGTCGAGAGAACACTTCAAAGTTAAACAGAACGTCATCAAGCCAAGAGAGAACGCTCCGAGGTTGAAACAAAACATCGCCAAGTCGAGAGAGAACGCTTCAAAGTTAAACAGAACGTCATCAGTCGAAACACAAACTATGCTTTTAGCACTGCTTCAATGTCCTTTTTTATTTGTTCAGGTTTTGTCTGGGGGGCGTAGCGATTAATTACTCTTCCTTGTTTATTAACTAAAAATTTTGTAAAATTCCATTTAATATGTTTCGTAAACATACCCTTTGCTTGTTCTGTAAGATACTTAAATAAGGGATGAGCATTTTCTCCTTTTACTTCCACCTTACTAAACATAGGAAATGTAACATCATAATTAATCTGGCAAAATTGTGTTATTTCTTTATCAGATCCTGGATTTTGATTGTTGAATTGATTACAAGGAAAACCAAGAACGTAAAAGCCCTTGTCTTTATACGTATCATATAATTGCTGTAATCCTTTAAATTGGGGAGTAAAACCACATTTACTTGCTGTATTTACAATTAGTAGAACCTTACCTTTGTAATCTGCTAATGATTTTTTGTTACCATCGATTGAAGTTACTTGAAAATCGTAAACAGACATGAGTGATCCCTCCTTTTTGAAAAGGATAGCAACCGGAGTAACAGCTGTCAAAAACCTTGTTTGAAAAAATGGTTGAAAAAAGTGAGGTATGAATAATGATTGATCGTTGTATGTAGGAAGGTATATAAAAACAAATAGAGTAATCGTTTACATCGTTTGCCTGAAAAATGAACCATAAATAAGGTGAACAAATATTATTAAATATGAATGAAACAAAACTAGCATAAAAAGACATATTAACTGAAACATAACTGGCTGGCTCGTATCTCCTCCCTTAAAAAGAAAGTTTTATTATCCCTCCCCGTTCATAGTATAAATTTATCATATCAACTACGCCTACAGTTTTCATTGTAGAAAACAGACAAAAAACACATTGGATTTTGATCAAATTATAATAAGAGAGAACATTTTTGGACCATTTATGAGGTAAATGTGACAAATTTCCTAAATAAGGAATGCTACTTGTCGATAGAATGTCGTCATTATTGTATATTTAGTATAGGTATTAGTTGAAAAAAGTAGGTAAAAAGACTATGATGTTGGTACTAACTGGCTGGTAATGCGATGAAAATTTAAAATAATAAGGTCAATAGTCCTGTTTTCAGTTTCCTGTTTAATATTTAATTACTAGATTGGCTTGGTCATATTCTTAAAAAGTCCAAGTTTTTCCACCTGCAATAAAATTCATTCTAACTATTTGAGCAAAAAACTCCATGAAGAAAGGAACCAATAAACATGATTAAAAATTTGAAAATCGTAAAGAAACTTTCCCTACTCGTTATTTTAGCTGTTTTATTACTAGTTACCATATTTGCTTTCAGTTTTAAGTATTTACATGACATGGAAGAAAACTCAAAAATAATGTATGAAGATTACTTGATCTCAATTGATAAGCTTGGAAAGATGCAAAAAAATAATTTTAAGATTGATGCCTCTGCAATGGAAGCAATGAGGACGGATGACCAAGAAAAATATGATGCCTTGATAAAAAATATTGATAAATTAGTAAATGAAAACTTAAATCTGGAGTCAAAAGAACTTTTTCCAAAAGAAATCATCGATATGGATTCCTATTATGAACTTATCGATGTTTATATTAAAGGAAGAACAACTGCTCTTGAAATGGCAAAAAAAGATCAGAAAAAGGCATATGAATATTATTTAGAACATGTTACAAGTAAACGGGCTGAATTAGATAAAGTAATGACTGATATCCAACAATACTTTTCCGATAAAGCAAATGAAATCAACATTAAAAATAAGAATAATTTACAAAAAGCTACAGTTACCTTTTTTGGAATAGCTGCTGCCGGTATTGTTATTTTTGTTATTATTAGCCTATTAATCGTAAAAGCTATTGTAAAACCAATTAAACAGATCCAACGTCTCATGGCAGAAGTAGAACATGGTAAGTTAACAACAGGAGAATATCAAGCTGATGATGAACTAGGCCAATTATTTAAATCCTATAATAGTATGATTAAGGCAATTGAAGATATTATCTGGTCTACACAAGAAGCTTCTGAAAATGTTGTGTCTTCTTCCGAACAGTTAACCGCCAGTGCTCAGCAAAATACCCAAGCCTCTGAGCATATTGCTTCAACCATACAGGAACTAGCAGCAGGATCAATGAATCAATTGAATAATATTGAAGAAACAGCTAGCACGCTGAATACTATGATTACCAGCTTTGAAAAGATCGCAAATAATGCTACCGTTATCTCAGATAACGCTAAAGAATCTGCTAATATGTCGGTTCAAGGGAAAGAATCAATTGAAGAAGTTACCAAACAAATGAAAATAATTAATCATAATGTAATTGGGCTAGGTAAAACGATTAAAAACTTAAGCCAGAGTTTATCAGAAATAGGCACGATTAATAAAGCTATTACGGATATCGCTGGACAAACGAATTTGTTATCTCTAAATGCAGCAATAGAGGCAGCAAGAGCTGGAGTCCATGGTGAAGGTTTCTCCGTTGTCGCTGAAGAGGTAAGAAAGCTTGCAGAACAATCCAGTCAATCAGCTGAACAGATAACAAGGCTGATTGAGACGATACAAAGTGATACAAATGAAACGGTAGAGTCGATGGATTCCACGAAGCAAGTTGTTAATTTAGGTACATCGGTTGTCCATGATGCGGGGCAAATATTTGAAAAAATAGAATATGCCATATCTGATATCGTAAATCAATTTAGCCATATTAGCGAAGATATTAACAGCTTGTCTTCAGGTGTATCAAAAGTTCAGCAATCTGTAGAAGGTATTAAATCAGTAGCTGAGCAAGCAGCTGATAGAACACAAAATGTATCGGCAGCAACCGAAGAACAGCTTGCATCCATGGAGGAAATTGAAACTTCTTCTGAAAATTTGGCAAAGATCTCAGAAGATCTTCAACAATTAGTGAATAAATTTGATTCAAAGGATTAATTTTGGAGTCTCTCACCATGTACTATGTATCACTTACATCCACTTGGGAAAAGAGTTACCTTTAAAAGTGGGTTGAATTTGAAATGAATAGAAATGGGGCTTGTTTTCTAAGTCATTATCGACTTAAAAACAAGCCCCATTTTATAAAAAAGTTATGCTTTCATTGTTAAACGTTCACCTATCGCTTCAAGTCGGGCCTCTACTTCTTCTTTTGTAAGTCCATGTTCTTTTACATAAAGGTTACGAGGGCTTACTCGACACTCATGTGTGCAGCCGCGTAAATATTTATGTTCATTCTCCTCGGAGCAGAGAATTTGTTTATTACATTCTGGGTTTGCACAGTTTACATAGCGCTCACATGGTTTACCATCAAAATAATCTACGCCAACAATTACATGTTCTTTTTGATTTACTGGTACTGAAATGCGTTCATCAAAAACATAGCATTTTCCATCCCATAATTCTCCTTGTACTTCCGGATCTTTACCATATGTGACAATACCACCATGTAATTGATTAACGTCTTCAAAGCCTTCTTTGCGTAACCAACCGGAGAATTTTTCACAGCGGATACCACCTGTACAATAGGTTAAAATTTTCTTACCTTTAAATTCATCCTTATGCTCGCGAATCCAACTAGGAAGTTCACGAAACGCCCGAATGTCAGGACGGACCGCACCACGAAAATGTCCTAAATCGTATTCATAATCATTACGTGCATCAATCACAACGGTATCCTCATCTTGCATAGCTTCATAAAATTCTTTTGGTGACAAGTAGTTACCTGTTGTTTTGTTTGGATTAATATCATTTTCTAAGCGCAATGTTACTAGCTCTTTGCGAGGGCGAACATGCATTTTTTTGAAAGCATGGCCATCATGTTCATCAATTTTGAAAACCATATCTGCAAATCGAGGATCTTGATGCATCGTATCCATGTAGGTTTTTGTTTGTTCTTTTGTACCGGAAACTGTTCCATTGATACCCTCATGGGCTACTAGAATTCTTCCTTTTAACCCCAAGTCTTTACAAAATTTAAGATGTTCAGCTGCATATCCTTCCGGGTCTTCAATGTGAACATACTTATAATACAATAAAACCTCATAATTTTTATTGCTTTCCATGTTGTTTACCACCTATCATTTATATTTGCAAGATACAAATGTATGGTAGTCGTTATTCATTTTTTTCTATCTTGCAATTGTACATTGTAGCACTTTTTTTAGACAGATTCTAGTTTGTGAAATTTTGTACAAAAGGTTTATCATAGTCTATTCGAGTGCTTAACGTGTGAGCAATCCATTAATTGCTCGAATTAAAAAAACTCAGTTATGTATTCCTGAGCGAACTTTATATGAATTTTAAAAATAAGAAAAGGTATAGATCGGGTGAACGCTTAAAGAACATGGAAATGAATAAAGTCTGTCTGCAGACCTCGCGAATGGAGTTTGGATAAGCTCACTTATTTGGTAAAATATTGACAAACTACTACAAGTAATATATATTATTTTAAAGGTATTTTTTACTATAAATGGGTATTATTGATATCTGCTACGTAGTATTTATTTCCTATGTAATAATTAGCTAAAGGTTAAATTTTATTTTTTTATATAATTATCTATCTTTTCTTGAAATAGCTATCATTGATTAAAAAGTATATCAATTTTTCTTTGCTAATCCCATGCATTAATTCGCTAACAAAAAGTATAGACCTTGGCAACTAGATAATAAGCTAGGCTTAGTTAGTAATATCCCCAAAATTAAACTACCAAGGAGGAGCCAAAATGAACCTTTAGATTGATATTGCAAAGAAAAAGATGAGAGTGCGTCCATGATGATCGAGGCTTTGGGTTCGGAAAAACTGGTCTTTAAAATCCGATATGTGGCTTTCAACAATTTTTGAATTGGAATGACATATCCAATTTCTTCATTAGCTCTCCGTTCCTTGGAAAAGAAAACCCCTTTCCTTTGTGAGAAAGGTTTGAGAGGAAGCTATACTTATGCCCATGTATTTACTAAAGAACCTTCTACTAAAAGCGATCACGGCCCTAAAAGCAACGTAGAAGTTAGTACTGAACAAGCGTGCCACTCGAAATTTCGTCGACTCGAACTTCTTGATCCTTTATACCTCCTTTGACCACTTCTCCTAAATCAAGGGTACATGTTTTGAAGTTTAAGTATATGCACAAATGCCTATTCAAGTTTTTTCGTTTAATCAATGCCGAACTTTGGTGTAATTTAAAAGAAATTTTCGGAAAAAAAGAAGTTGTAGAATTATTTGGTAATTTTAAAGTAATTTTTTAGGTTGGAGTATTTACAAAAATATTTATTAAGGGGGGGAATACGTTTGTGGGAGAATTTGTAGAAAATATAAATGAGTATACGGAAAGAATTTCTAATAGAGAATTATTGAAAAAAGTAATTTCTGTCAGTGGATTGTCAAAATCTTTTGGATCATATAAAGCTGTTAAAAATGTAAACTTAGATGTTTTTAAAGGTGAAGTATTAGGGTTACTTGGACCAAATGGTGCTGGTAAAACAACGCTGATTTCCATGCTTTCAGGAGTTTTAAAACCTGACAGTGGTTCGGCTATTATTGCAGGATATGATGTGAAAAAAGATATGAAACATATAAAAGAGAAAGTGAGTTTAGTACCTCAAGATTTGGCATTATATATGGAGCTAACTGGTTATGATAACCTTTCTTTTTTGGCTAACCTTTACGGTTTAAAAGGGACAGTTAAGAAAGAACGGATTTATGAAGCACTAGATATTGCACAACTCCATGATGTTGCAAAAAAGAAGGTAGGATCCTATTCAGGTGGTATGAAACGTCGGTTGAATTTGGCTGGAGGATTGCTAAATCAACCAGAAGTTATCTTCTTGGATGAGCCTACAGTAGGGGTAGACCCGCAGTCTCGTAATCATATCTTTAATTCTATAAAGCATTTGGTACATGAACTAAACATGAGTGTAATTTATACAACTCATTATATGGAAGAGGCTGAAGCCTTATGTAATAGGGTAGCAATTTATGATCAAGGTGAGATTTTAGATGTGGACTATACATCAGCTTTAATAAATAAACATGGCGAAAAACAACTGGAGATTCAAGTTAATACTATGGAACATACGGTTATCGAGAAAATTCAAAATGTTCCTAATGTAGATCTCGTTAATCTAGTCAATAGTACTATTTATATTCAATCTTCTAATATAGTAGAAGTTACAGAAAGAGTGTTAAGGATAATCAGGCAAGAAGGTATCAAAGTAGGTAAGTTTAATGTTAGGGAGTCAAATCTTGAAGATGTCTTTCTTAAGCTTACCGGTAAAAAGTTACGCGATTAGAAAGGAGGATTGAATATGAAAATATGGCATATAGCAGCTAAGGATTTACATATATTCTTGCGTGATATTCCTGGACTTGCATATTTAATTATGACACCAATAATTGTTATTGCAATTGCTAGTTTTGCGTTGTCAGGAATGTTTACGGAAGGTGAGGTTGAGCAATTTTCAGTTCCAATTGTAGTGAATGATGAGGGAGAGGCGACCAATGATCTACTAGATGTTTTACAAGATACTCAGGCATTGAAATTAGTAAAGACCTATAAGAATTCCAAAGGTGAGAAACAACCTATGACTATAAAAAAGGCAAAGCGTATGTTAACTGAAACAAAAGCGGCAATTGTTATACCGGAGGGGTTCTCTAAAAAAGTGGAAGAAGGGGATTATGCTGAAGTTACTGTTATAGCTGATCCAGTTGATAAAGTTATTCCTGGTGTAGTAACAGATGTTGTCTCTCAATATACATCTAAATTATCCATGGGACAAGTGTCTAATAAAGTTGCAATTACAGTACTGCAAAGCTCAGTATCTAAAATTGAACAAATGCATGGGGTAAAAGTTGATCCATCCGAAGAGATCAATTTTATCAAAGAAAAAAGTCAGGAGTATGTCAACAACCCACCAATAACAGTTAATGTAGAAAATGCGGAATTGGATAAAGGAGTGCGAAAGGCTACACCTTTTGAATCCAACGTACCTGGATATGCGGTGATGTTTGTATTATTAGGGACCGCAACCGCTGCTACAAGTTTGTTAGATGAGCGTGATCGTGGAACATTACGAAAACTGCAAAGCCTTCCAATATCTAGATTGTCCATCTTGAGTGGAAAAATGTTATCCAATTTCTTAACCGCATTATTTCAAATGTTTGTCTTATTCACTGTTGGCCATTTTGCGTTTGGAATGTGGTTGGGTAACTCAATTCTAGGATTAATTATCTTAATAGTTGCCACTGCGTTTGCAGCTACAGGGCTTGCAATGATCATTGCTTCATTATGTAAAACGCGTGCTCAAGCCAATGGAGTATCTTTATTAATCGTCTTATCAATGTCTGCGTTAGGAGGGTCATGGTGGCCTTTATACATTGTACCTGAATGGTTACAGAAAGTGGCTCATGTGACACTAACTGCCTGGTCAATGGGTGGTTTTAATAACTTGCTAATTTACGGAGAAGGGTTGAATTCAATACTTTTACCCGTTACGGTTTTATTTAGTATGGGAGTTGCATTCCTCTTATTGTCTGTTCGACTGTTTAGGTTTAACTAAAGGGAACTGGTACCTTTATGTCAGTAGGATTCTAAAGCATGTTAATTTATCCAAGAAACAAGGAAGAGAGGGACTAGAGACTATATGAAGTGGGTTAAAAGTGATGAAATCCCAGTGCGTTATGTAGAATGTGATCCTATGGGTGTTGTTCATCACTCCAACTACCTTTCTTGGTTTGAAGTTGGAAGAGTTGAATACGCCAAACAAGCTAGGATTAATTTTAGTAAAACAACGGAACAAATTTATCTTCCCGTGGTGAATATTGAATGTAAATACAAAGAATCTGCTAAATTTGAAGATACTGTAATAGTTGAAACTGCATTAAAGAAACCAACGAAGGCTTATTTAGAATTCGAATACCGCGTGGTTCGGAAACATGGAAGAAAACTGTTGGCAAAAGGCAGTTCTGAACATGCATTAACAACAACAGATGGTAAGTTAATTCTAAAGTTACCAGACGACATTAAACAAAAAATTGATAATTTTTTAGAGGGTGAATAATGAATATATCGTTTCTATTTCCAGGACAAGGTTCGCAGCATGTTGGGATGAGTAAAGACTACTATAATCGGTATAAAGATATTTATATTAATATATTCGAAAAAGCAAAACAATCTTTGGGGTTTGATTTGAAGCTAATTTGTTTCTCAGGACCGAATGATCGATTAACAGCGACAGAGGTTGCCCAACCAGCTATTTTAACAGCTAGTGTAGGGGTTTATCTTTTATTAATGGAACAAGGAATTCAACCTAATTATGTAGCGGGGCATAGTGTTGGTCAATTTGCTGCATTAGTTGCGGCAGGGGCGTTAACATATTCCGATGCGTTAAAAATAGTACATAAACGTGGTCAGTGTATGAGAGCCGTTAAGCAAAGTGGAAAGATGGTTGCTGTTGTTGGATCTAAAGAAGAACAGATAGAGTGTATTATAAATCAATCGTATGAAGCAGAAGTAGATATTGCAGGGTATAATTCTCCCTTACAAGTAGTATTTTCCGGTGCTGCTAAAAATATTGAATTATTTTACGAACAGGTGGAACAAATACCTGGTGTGAGAGCAAAACTTCTCAACGTGAGCCAAGGTTTCCATTCTCGTTTAATGAAGGATATGGAAGAAGAATTTATGGATTATGTCAGTAAATTTAATATCTCTAATGCCAAGATCCCTGTTATTTTAAATTGTAGTGCTAAAGTAACGAAAGATTGTACAGAAATCATGGAAGACATTCGCCTTCAGTGTACAAATGCAGTTTTATGGAAGCAAACTGTACAAAATCTTGTAGACTTAAAAACTGAAAAATTTATAGAAGTTGGAGCTAGCAAAACATTAACGGGTTTTATGCGGTCATATGATCACAATGTTCCAACATATTCTACAGAATCAGTTATGGCTATGAAAAAGATGTTGAAAAAACATGAAAAAGATTTACTTAAAAAGGATGTTCAAAAAATCCTGTAAAAATACACATTACGTTTCAGCGTTGCTTGTTTCTGCGATCCGTGAATTCTACGGGGAAATGGGTTTCGAGAAAGCTGTTCTGTGTTCATATATTTATCTGGTATGTAAAGTGAAGTAGACTTCCACTTAGTTATAGAGAGATTACGAAGAAGTCAAAGAGGGAGATAACGGCAGTTAAATGCCCAATTGTTCGGCAGTCAAGTAGGGGTTGAAGGAAAAGTCTTACTGAATGAAGTTTCACTTTATGTTTATAACACAGTGTTACTTTGAAACTATACTATATTTAACCTCTTTTGGATACGCACTAAGCATGATTTTTAAAGGTAGGTGATTATCTTGTTTTGTGGAGATGAAATTGCAATTGTAACGGGTGCATCTAAAGGTATCGGGAAAGCCATTGCTATAGATTTAGCCAAGAGTGGGATAACAACAATTTTAACTTATGTTAGTAGTAAGAAGAAAATGGATGAAACGCTTTTAGAGATAGAAACATTTGGTGGAAAAGCCGTGGCTTTTAAAATGGATGTATCAGATGAAAAGCAGGTTAAGCAATTGTTTAAAGATGTAAAAAAACAATTTAGAAGATTAGATATTCTGGTGAATAATAGCGGAATAACAAAGGATGGTTTTCTTCCATTAATGAGTAGCGCGAAATGGGATGATGTTGTAAATATTAATTTGCGCGGTACTTTCCTATGTTCAAGGGAAGCAGTTAAGCAAATGATGATTAATAAAAAAGGTGTCATTATTAATATTGCTTCCACAAGTGGTATCTCAGGTGTGAGGGGCCAAGTCAATTATTCAGCTTCTAAAGGAGGTATTATTTCCTTTACTAAAAGTCTTGCACTCGAAGTTGCCGAACATAATATTCGCGCAAATGTAGTAGCACCAGGGTTTATTGAAACAGATATGACAAAAGGTATGGATCAAGCAACATTATCAAAAATGATGGAACGAATTCCATTAAAACGTATGGGGAAACCTGAAGATGTTGCCGGTGTGGTTTCGTTTTTGTGTTCCGAACGAGCAGCTTATATTACAGGAAAAGTCCATATCATTGATGGTGGATTAATAACATGATATCTATATATTACTTGGAGGTAGTCAGAAAGTATGTACACTTATGAAGAAGTAAAAAAGATGGCAGATGAAAGAAGAAAGTTAACAGACCGTATTAAAGAAATTATTGTTGATCGATTAGATTTAGAAATTGATCCGAATTTAATTACCGATGATCAACCTATTTTTGGCCGCGGGCTAGGCCTAGATTCCATTGATGCTTTAGAGCTATTTGTTGTAATTGAAGATGAATTTGGAGTTACTATTTATGATGATAATATTGAAGTTTTTAGTTCTATAAACAAGTTAGCTGACTATATCGTAGAGAATATGGAGGACTGAATTGGCAGTGAAGACAATATTGAATGCAAATGAAATTAGAAAAATTTTACCCCACCGCTGGCCTTTTCTATTTCTAGATAAAATCGTTGAGCTTAAACCAGGGCAAACTGGTGTAGGTATTAAAAATGTAACGGTTAGTGAACCTTTTTTTAAAGGGCATTTCCCCCAGGAATCGATTATGCCAGGCGTTCTCATTGTAGAAGCATTGGCACAACTAACAGCTGTTATTTATTGTACAGGTGCTTTAGAAGCCATGAAGAATTCACATAAAGAGGTAGCGGCTACAGCGGAAGTTGTGAACGATATTTCTATGGATATAGATATTTCTTCACGCGTGGGATACCTGGTCGCTATCAAGGATATGAAATTTTTAAAACCAGTAGTACCAGGTGATCAAATTAAGCTTAAGGCACATATTGGTAAGAGTTATGGCATTCTCTCTAAAGTTAAAGTATCTGCTTATGTTGATCATGATTGTATTACTCAAGGAACACTTACTGTTTCTCAGAGGCTAGAAGAGCAATAATGATTGGAGTAAATAATCATGGAGTCAAGTAAAATTAATATTCGTAAATGTAAAAAAGAAGATGCTGAGCAAATTGCCTCTCTATATAACAAATTTGGTTATGGTCCTATTACATCCGGTTATCCTTTAAAGGATAAAGATATAGTAAGGTTTTTTGACGAATTCGATATTATTCTGTACCTATGTTTGGAATATGAAAACAAGATAATTGCAACTATGCTGTTTTCAAAATTCTGTGGTCAAAAGGCAGCAGAAGAAGACGCTGTGTGGGGAAGTAATTTTTTAATTAGTCCTCAATTTCGAAATGGACCATTACCGGGTAGGTTTTTTTCAGAATCTATTAAACAACTATCAGAGCTTGGCTATAAATATATTAATGTGGATGTTGATCCAACGAATTCTTCTGCTTTACCTTTATATAAACGAGTCGGTTTTATAAGGAATAGCAACGCTTATATTGATTATGACGGCTATTTGGAACTTAGGTGTTATTTGCCATATCTAGTTAATTACTTGAAGCAAGGTTACAATGTTGAACATTTAGATAATTCATTAGTAGAAAGTGGTTGGAGAACTTTGCTAAGTGCAAAGGATTTTCGGTCTATTCAACAAGATACCTTTAATTTAAATGGCATGGAAACTATTTTATATAAAATGAAGTTTGGAAATGGCATGATTTCTTGTTGGATTGATATATTAACCGAAAAAGTGGCTATGTTAAAAGACCCTCGTTTTCAATTTTGTAGTTATATTGTTGAAGGGCAACAACTTAATATTGGACAAGAAATTACGATTGAGTTTGAGTATAAAAATCGTTTGAGTGAGCAGGTTCTTGTTGATTTTAAAAGCGAATTTTGTGGTCAGCCGTTGATCTATAATAGTGGAAAAAGTCACTTTTTATTACAATCAGGTGAATCGGTAACTTGGAAAGAGACATTAGTGATAAAGGAATGGATGAAAGGAAAAGGTGAATTAGTAACGTCTCTTCGTTATGGTGATTGTACCTTTGATTTTCATTATGGAATAAAAATTACATCACCTATTGAAATTTCTTTACCTAAACATGTATCTCTAGTAGAGAATAGTAGTGCTAATATTATGCTAAAATTCAAAAACAATACGTTTCAACCAATAAAAGGAAGGATTTCTGTTGAAACAACGAATCCGTTAATTTTGCTGGTTAATGATTTATCGGTTACTGATGTTAATATTAATGCTCAGGAGGAAATCTTCCTTCCAGTTAAAGTAATCAGCCAGAACGCTGGAATCAGCAAATTACAAACAACAATTACATCTGATTCTAGAGAAACGCAGTCTATAGATTTTATTATACCTGTAATTAAGCAACTTGAAACAGTTAGATATGAGCAATGGGGATATATGTATTTAGAAAACCAACGCATTTTGCTAAAAGTAAACGCCTCCAATGGTGGTCTGACTATTATTGAACGTACGACAGGTAAGCAACTCGTTGAGGAAGCGTGGCCTGACCTGGGCTATCCATTTAAAAGTACAGTAAAGCGGATGGTAAAACGGAAATTACATACTATTGCTCCCAATACTAAAATAGATACATGGGTTATTCTGGAAGAACAAAATGGATGTATTGTTTTAATTAGAAAGATTGTTTTAAGCAGTGAAGGTGTGGTTAAGATTGAAGACTATGTAATTAGTGACCAATCTGTACTTAGGATAAATCCATGGTGTGGATTGCGTGATGCGGTCATTAGTATTCCATTTAAGTCAGGAATTGTAACTGATACACAAGTTTATGAGGATTTTCCTTATTTAATACATGACTTTGAATATGCAAGAGATCTTGAACTACCTAGTAATCCGGATGCTTATTCCATGGAATGGAGCGCTTTTGAAAATAATGAATTAACCGTAGGAATGATTTGGCAAGGAAACGTAAAAGAGGTTTTATATGGTCTGCGATGGATGCCTGCTCTTATATTTCAAACCAAGGATTCTCTAGATGACGATTATGATTACATGATTGATCAATCTGAGGACGAATCGATCCCAAAGAATGAATTATATAATCTAGTACAACAACTCTCATCTAAAAAAGCAAACGCTATCCACTATTTTTCAATAGGCTATGGCGGTGCTAAGGAAGTAGAACGTAACTGGAAGTCATTCGTTGGTAATACCAGACCACGTGAAAATGTTCATGGAAAAGTTCGATTTATCATGAAAAAAAACAATATTGTAATGAAAGATGAGCGAATTTCGTTAAAAGGAAAAGTTCAAACCGAGTTGTTAAATGAGTTTTCAGGATTATTAGAATTGAAAATACCTTCTTTAGATATAGAAGTAGAACAATTTGTAAATAGTCTTAGTTCGGTTAACCCTTTTTCATGGCAGTTTGATATAGGTGGTTATGATGGTCCTGGTGTCGTAGATGGGACTATTTCATTCAAAAATGAATACAAAGGGTTATATATAAAAGAACATGTTTGTCTTATTTTCCAAAAAGATAGTAACCCAGTAGTAATAGAGAAAAACATGAAAAAATTAAAAGAGATTTACAAAGTCAGCAATAGTATTTTTGAATTTGAAGTGGCACCTGAGTTTCAGGGAGCTATAATCAGATTAAACTATTTATCTAAAAATCTTTTGAAATCTAACTTTCCAAATTATAAAAATTGGGGGCAAAACACATCAACTCCTATAGGAATACACTCCCAAACATTGTTACAGGAAATCAGCTTAAATAAGGGACCATTATTTGAGGAATCGGCTCTTGAAACATTCGTACCTGAAGTAATAGATCAATCTGAAGGTTGGAGTGGAATTCGACTAAGAGGAACAGGTTATGAATTTTCCTATTTGATAATGACGGGCATCCCTGTGTTGCGTTTAGATGTGTCCCTAAATAAACGTACCGAAATAGTCAATTGGATTCTTCATTCCTTTTGGAATAAATTCGGAGAGGCACGCTCCGCTTATTTTTGGAATTCAGAAGGGCAGCAATACGTGAAAGAAGCTGGAATTAGGAGGAGAATCTATACAAGTGTATCACAGGTCTTACTTGAGCTTGGAAATCGTTATTATGTTACGTGTTGGGTTGATGAAGAAGAAGCAGAAATTTTAATTTATGAATGGCCGGATAAAGGTTTTCAAATATCGGTGGTACAGCCTACAGAAAATAGCGATAAAATTACCATTTATTTTGCATTTAGTCGATCATTAGAAGAAGCAATGGCGTACATTCATAAGGAGAAGAGGATTAGATGAAGGTTTTATTCATAGCACCGAGCCAATTTAGTATTGGGGAATTGCATAATGCGATTTATTTATCACGTCAATTAAAAGTACATGGTATTGAAAGTCACTTTTTAACAAGCCAAAATTATATAGACTATGCCTTACGTTCAGGGGTTAATGCCACCCCCCTTAAGAAGACTACTTTACAGACAAAATCAATCAAGGAAACAGTGGGTGAATTTCAACCAGATTTAACTGTAATTGCAGATTATCATATCCTTGATTTAGAGTCTCCTTTAATTGATTTAGATTATGTATTGGAACTTGGAGTCCCAGTAGCAACGATTGACTCTTTATGTTTTGGGAATCAATCACGGGTGCTAAGAAATCGACTATTTGATCAAGTACAGAGTAAGCGATCTAGATTTGGGAATAAACCAAAGGTAAATTTACGGGAAATACCTGAATCTGTAAAGGTCATTCGGACATGCCCAATTAATAACCCAAGTATAAGTACGAATAGGATACAACCTGTTACCCTATATAAAGAATCATTTACAATTGCATGGGAAAAAAGAGAAATGATGAGAAGTCGTTTTGGCTGTGAGAAGCCAGAAGATAAATTGGTTATGGTATCAAAAGCAGCTTGGGCCAATTTATTAGTTAAAATGAGACTAATGGAATCAAAGTTATATATGAATCCAACCTATGGTTATGAATATTTTGTTCAGGAATTAATTAAGCAATACCTAGGGGTAAAGGAATTTCCCTCTAAGGTTATTGTTGTTGGAATTGCTCCTAAGAACAGTTTTGTTAATCAAGACACTGACTCTAAGGTTCATTTTGTTACCATGCCTTTTATGCATTTAGATGAATATGAGGATTTGTTATTTTCTTGTGACTTATTTATTACAGATAATATTACATCTTGCTCCATGGCAAAAGCAATTTTTGGGTTTGTTCCTGTTCTGAGTCTTGTTAATACGAAAGTAACAACAGGGAAAGATGGTCTCCCATTAATTCCTGATAATTTGAAAAACAAAACACAGTTAAATGAAATCTTAAAAAGATGGTTAAAAGTCATGCCAGGGGGGATTTACCCATTTCTTACTTTTCCAAATGGATGGGTGGAAGAGTTACAATCTTTACTAACAGAGAACCCGTTGATAGACGTTATTGAAACTTCGGAAATTTTTGATATTAATGAAACTGGTTCGAAAATTCATCAATTACTATATAGTGAACATTCTAGGTCGGATGTTTACGATAGGCAAAAGAAGTATATTGAAGTAATCATTCAAGCTCCTGATGCACTTGAAATGGTTAAGTTTGCTTTAAAATAAATTGAAAGAGAGGCTTATTATTATGGATACGATTAATACAAATCTTACAATTTTAACTGACAGTCTAAAAGAAAATGCAGTTTTACAAAACAAAGGTGGATATGGTGTAATCAGTTCTTATACTAATGTAGCAGATGAATATTCTTCTCTTCGTAACGAAGTAGGAATTATTGATTTTTCTGCTGTAGGAAAATTAAGGATCACAGGTGATGAACATGTGGAATTCTTTAATAGCTTAATTTCTTTTGACATTGAATTTTTAGATGTTGAAAAAACAGCATTTAGCCTTATGTTGGATAATAAAGGAAATGTAATCGACTTAATTACAATTTATAAACATGATGACTATATATTAGTTGAAACATCCGTTTCAAAGCGAGCTCGTGTTTTAGAATATTTAAATGCTTATAAAACCGATGAAATTGAGATTGTAGATGAAAGTGATTCTTTAGCTGTAATTGCTTTTGAAGGTCCATATGCTTGGAAATTAGGGCAGAACTTAATAGATTTTGATATTTCATCATTACCATTTCAATCGTTTGTTGAGACAAAATGGAATGGAAAAGACATACTTTTTTCTAGAACAGGTGTAACTGGCGAATATGGATACAGAGTATTTATTTCGGTAAATGAAGCTGTTAATCTTTGGAACTATTTGGTTAAGCAAAAAGATGAAGATTACAGTGTAACACCAGTAGGTATGGATGCTTTAAACATTACAATGCTTGAGGTTCGCCAGCCTAATATTGAGTTTGAAGCAAAAGGATTGTCCGTTTTTGAGTCTTGCTTTGAATGGTTAATTAGCTTTGATAAAGAAGAGTTTGTAGCGATGGATGTCATTAATGAACAAATTGAACAGGGAGTTAAACGCAGGTTAGTTGGCTTTAAATTCAATTCGGCTGACGAATTAGTGCCAAGTGATTCAATTATGGTAGAGGATGAAAAAGTAGGAGAAGTTCTTCAGGTTGAATATAGCTTTGTTTTAGAGCAAAACTTAGGTTTAGCTATAATTAAGAATGAGTTTGCGGTATCGGGATTAACCATTGAGGGAAGTGGCGCTAATGGAAGAGTTCAAATTCAAACTGCATCTTCTCCTTATATTACACCGAAATCTTGGGCAATTAAAATCGTTTAAGAAATGAGGAGATTTTGATGCAATTTAACAAATATCAAATTGTAGTCACCGGGGTAGGGATTATTAGCGCAAATGGAAAAAGTATACCTGAATTTTGGAAAAATGTAGTTGATGGTAATAGTGGAATTAAGCCGATCAAATCCATCGATGTATCTGATCTTTATACGGATTTTGGTGGCGAAGTAGAGGACTATGATGCGGAGAAGTATTTCACAGAGGAAGAGTTAATTCAAATGGACCGTGGTGGCCAATTTGCTGTTCTTGCTGCCCGTGAAGCGGTAAAATATGCAAAACTAGATCCTACATTACTAGATCCTTATCGAATTGGATTAGTTCTTGGTACATCCTTAGGTGGAATTTTAAGTGGTGAACATTTTCATAAGCAGTGGATTACAGAAGGAATTGACCATACAGATGCAGCTTTAATCTATAAATACCCAATTCATGTACCAGCTGATAACGTAGCAAATGATTTAGGTATTCGGGGACCAAGAAGTGTTATATCTAATGCATGTGCTGCTGGTACAAATTCAATTGGTTATGCAGTGGATATTATCCGTTCTGGAAAAGCGGACATTATACTTGCTGGAGGCGTCGATCCCCTAACAAAACTTTCTTTAAGTGGTTTTAATAGTCTTCAAGCTTTATGTCCAGAGGAAAGTTCACCATATAGTGAAAGTCACGGTGTCAATATTGGTGAAGGTGCTGCTTTCTTAATCATTGAAAGGTATGAGCATGCCCGTAAACGAGGAGCAGAAATCTTAGCAGAAATTCTGGATTATGTAATGTCTGCAGACTGTTATCATCAGACTGCACCAGATCCAGCGGGTTCTGGCGCCCTGCGTTCTATGACAAATGTACTAAAACAATCCAATGTAAAAGTGGAGGAAATTTCTTATATTAATGGACACGGAACCGGTACACCAGCGAATGATTCGTCTGAGCCTAAGGCTTTGCGTTCCTTGTTGAAAGATTATTCACCTCCTATTTCTTCCACTAAATCGATGATTGGTCATATGCTTGGAGCAGCTGGTTCAGCAGAAGCTGTGACAAGTATATTAGCTATCAAAGAAGGTATTATTCCACCAACAGTAAATTTTAAGGAAGAACAAGCTAAGTTTGATATGGATTTTGTGCCAAATAAATCTCGTAAAGGGAACTTAGATATTGTTCTCTCTAACTCATTTGCTTTTGGTGGGAACAATGCAACGATACTGTTCGGAAAGTATAAAGAGCAAGAAAAAACCTCACTTTCTTATGCTAGGAAACGGATAGTAGTTACCGGAATTGGGGCTTTAGCTGGTAATGCGCAAAATGTTGAAGATGTTTATAAGTTATTAGGGAACGGGGAAAGCGGTCTATCCACCATTGATGCATTTGATTTTAGTATATACGGATATAATAAAGCAGGCGTCATTCCTGAAATAAAATATAATAAATTTGCAAATCCAAGATTACTACGCAAAATGGATCAAATAAGTAAACAGGCAGTAGTGACAACGAATATGGCTATGAAAGATGCCAATTTAAAAGTTAACCGAGAAAACACTGAGAAAGTAGGGTTAATTTTTGCAACAGGTACCGGTCCAATAGAAACGGTAGAATCATTTAATCGTGTAGTAATTAAAGAGGGAGCAAAAAAGGCTAATGCTCGGCTCTTCCCGAACACGGTTATGAATGCTGCTGCTGGACATATTGGTCTCAATTTTAAGTTAAAAGGGCCAACGACGACTATTTGTGCAGGCGGTATTTCTGCTGTGAATGCACTATTTTATGCAAATTGCCTACTTCAACAGGAAATATGTGATAAAGTCATTGTTGTTTCTTCGGATGAATTTAATGAACCAATGTTAGCTGGAATGTCGAGAGTTCCAGGTTATCTTTCAACTGAAGATCCTAAACCCTTTGATATACTGCGTAATGGTAATGCTATTGGTGCAGCCAGTGTTGCATTTGTTGTGGAAAGCGTTGAGTCTGCAAAGGAACGGAATGCTGATATAATAGCAGAATTAAAAGGATTTGGGTTGACTTCTGACAATGTTCAAATTGGTGGAGTACATCCTAAAGGGGTAGCTTGGAGCAAATCGTTTGAACAAGCAATTGAGGATGCAAGAATTTCGGCAGATGATATCGATTATATTGCTGCCGCAGCAAGTGGACATAAGACTTTTGATTATGCAGAGGCAAAAGCAATATCAAGAGTTTTTGGCAATAAAGTGCCTGTAAGTGCACCTAAATCTGTGTTTGGTGAAACGCACGGCTCAGCTGGAGCTATTGGGGTGTTAAGCACTATTTTAGCTTTAAGAGGTGTTATACCATCGATTCAAAACTTAACAGAGTGTGACCCAAGGATAGATTTAGATTTAGTCACAGGAGAAAATAGAAATCATTTTGTAGAAAATGCAATTGTAAGTTCGTTTGCTTATGGTGGAAATTATAATTCTATAATTGTTGGCAAGTACAATTAAGGCTACCTTATGAAAACAAGCATGGGGGTACTTCATAAATGATTTTGGGTATAGGGATGGATCTTGTAGAGGTCCAAAGACTTAAATTAGCATATAATCGAACAGGTATAGGATTTGTAAAAAGAATAATTAAAGATAAGGAATTGAAGCATTTTTATAATTTTGAATCTGAAAAAAGAAAACTAGAATGGTTAGCTGGGAGGTTAGCAGCTAAAGAGGCAGTTTCAAAAGCAATTGGTACAGGAATTGGTAAAACAATTAGCTTTCATGATATTGAAGTACACCAAAGCATGTTGGGAAAACCCGAATTAAAGTTAAATGAAAAGGTAACATCACTGTATTCTTCCAATGTAAGATTTTGTTTAACCATAACACATACGGAGAATGTTGCGAGTGCTTTTGTTATTATTGAAGATTATTAAAGTATTCAAGTGCAAATTGTTTAAAAATAGTGTGCCTAATTTAGGCCGTGTGGATTTAGGCTACACGGTCATTTTTTATAGATAACATCAAGAAACCGTATGTAAAGAGAAGAAGTAGAAGGAAAGGATGATGGGTATGAAAATTCTATCTTTTTATTTACCGCAGTTTCACCAAATTCCAGAAAATGATGAATGGTGGGGAGAGGGATTTACAGAATGGACGAACACAAAAAAAGCACAACCGCTTTTTGATGAACATGATCAACCAAAAGAACCCATGAATGATTATTACTATAATTTATTACACCCCAAAGCCCGTAAATGGCAGATTAACCTCGCAAAAGAGTATGGAATATATGGCTTTTGTTATTATCACTATTGGTTTAAAGGAAAAAAACTTTTAGAGAAACCTTTAGAAGCAATGCTAGAGTCAAAAGATCATGACTTTCCGTTTTGTATTGCTTGGGCAAATGAGCCATGGACAAGATCTTGGGATGGAAATAATGATCAGGTATTAATAGCTCAAGAATACGGAGATAAAGAAGATTGGGAAAATCATTTTGAATATCTAATAAAACTATTTTTAGATTCTCGTTATATAAAAATAGATGAGAAGCCAGTATTTTTAATATATAGACCTGCAAATATTGATTGTTGCGATGAGATGTTGAAATTATGGGACCGTTTAGCTAAGGGAAGGGGACTAAAAGGTATCTATTTTGTGCAAATGTTAACATCTTTTAATAACAATATAGAATCGGATAAGTTTGGAGCCAAAATGGAATTTGAGCCATTATATACACTTAAACAAGTGCTTCGTTTAAAACAAAAACCTTTGGCAATGAAGAGTGAAATCGGTGAAAAGGAACCCAAGCCAAAAGTTAACAAACTTGATTACGATATCGTTTGGAATAAGATTAGAAAAAGGAAACTTTTAAATAAAGCGGATGATTGCATTACATTTCCAGGAGCTTTTGTAGATTGGGATAACACTGCTAGAAAAGGAAGAAATGGACTCGTTTTAACCGGAGGAAGCCCTGATAAGTTTAAAAAGTACTTGTCCAGTCAAATAAAAAAAGCTAAAAGCAATAATGCGGAATTTCTGTTTGTTAATGCATGGAATGAATGGGCTGAAGGAGCCTATTTAGAGCCTGATAAACGATACGCTTACAGATCGAATGTCAGTTCTTATCTTGCATGTAAGATACTCACAATACTTCCGCTTCAAGATTATAGAGAATACGAAGAAGTAATAAGCAGAAGGTAATAACCCCTAAATGCCTAATTGGCTCGGGTTGACATTTCGTGGAAAGACCCTACGGAATAAAAATTTCACATGATGCAAATAGTTTGTTATTTAGAAGTTGCGTGCTTGTGAATGGAAATAAGTAAAGGAGATGTTTTTATGAAAGGTATTATATTAGCTGGCGGAAGTGGAACCAGGTTATACCCATTAACAATGGTTACTAGTAAACAATTGCTGCCTATTTATGATAAACCTATGATTTATTATCCATTATCTACGTTAATGTTGGCAGGCATTAAAGATATCCTTATTATCTCAACACCAGAAGATACACCACGGTTTAAGTCTCTATTTGGTGACGGGGCGCAATTTGGAATTAGCCTAGATTATAAAGTGCAACCAAGTCCAGACGGTTTAGCACAAGCGTTTATCATTGGTGAGGAGTTTATTGGCAATGATGCTGTAGCTCTGGTATTAGGCGATAATATCTACTATGGCAATGGCTTAAGAACAGTATTAAATCGTGCAGCTAGTAAAGAAAAAGGGGCAACTGTTTTTGGTTATCACGTTCCTGATCCAGAACGATTTGGCGTTGTGGAATTTGATGACGATGGGAAAGTGTTAAGTATTGATGAAAAACCTGATGTTCCAAAATCAAATTATGCCATAACGGGCTTGTATTTTTATGATAATCGTGTTGTAGATATAGCAAAAAATGTAAAAACTTCTCGGCGTGGAGAATTAGAAATCACCTCGATTAATGAAGCATACTTAGAATTAGGTGAATTAGAAGTTGAACTATTAGGTCGTGGTTATACTTGGTTAGATACTGGGACACATGAGAGTCTTGTTTCAGCAACAAATTTTGTAAAAACGGTGGAAGATCACCAAGGAATTAAGATATCTGCACTTGAAGAAATTGCTTATGTAAACGGTTGGATTTCCAAACATAAGCTTTTAGAGTTTGGAGAGCTATTTTCCAAAACGGGATATGGGGAGTATCTACTAAAAGTAGCAAATGGCGAAATCAAATACTAAAAAACGGGAGTGATGATATGAAAGTAATGGAAACAAATCTACCTGGAGTAAAAGTAATTCAACCAAAAGTATTCGTTGATCATCGTGGTTGGTTTATGGAAATATACAGCCAAGTGAAATTTAAAGAAGCAGGATTTGACTTCAATTTTGTCCAAGTTAATCAATCATTCTCTACAACGAAAGGTACTCTGAGAGGGTTACACTACCAAACTAATCCTAAAGCTCAAACAAAGCTCGTGCGTTGCACACGTGGTGAGATATTTGACGTAGTGGTTGATATCAGAAAAGGAAGTCCTACTCATGGACAATGGTATGGAGTAGAATTAACGGCGGAGAATAAAAAACAGTTATTAGTACCAAAAGGCTTTGCACATGGGTTTATGACTTTAACAGAAAATACAGAAGTACAATATAAAGTCGATGAAATGTATTCTCCTGAATGTGATAGCGTAATTGCTTGGAATGACCCAAGTATAGGAGTAAAGTGGCCAATGGATATTAAACCTGTATTGTCTGAGAAAGACGAAAACGCACCACAACTAGAAGAAGCAAATAATGACTTTATTTTTGAGGAGTAGTTGTATGAGGATACTAGTTACTGGATACAATGGGCAACTTGGATATGGTGTCGTGAAGCAAGGGTTACAAGCTGGGCTTTCCATGTATGGAGTAGGTCGACAAGAATTAGACATAACGAACCAGCAAGATGTGACGTATTACATAAAGCATCTAAAACCGGATGCTATTATTCATTGTGCTGCATATACGGAAGTAGATAAAGCAGAGGATGATCAAAAAGTTTGCTGGGATGTAAATGTTAATGGGACAAAATATTTAGCAAAGAAAGCAAAATCAGTACAAGCCAAATTTATGTATATTAGTACGGATTATGTTTTTGATGGAACAGGTGAAGCACCCTATATTGAATCAGATGAAACAAATCCTTTAGGATACTATGGTTTAACGAAACTAGAAGGTGAAAAGGTTGTTAACCAATTAATTGATCAGTCATTCATTGTACGAGTTTCATGGTTGTTTGGTATAAACGGAAACAACTTTATTAAAACCATGTTACGACTAGCTGACACGGAAGATGAATTAAATGTGGTAGGTGATCAGTACGGTTCACCAACCTACACCTATGATTTAGCTACATTATTAATTGATATGATTAAAAGCGAAAAATATGGAACATACCATGCAACAAACGAAGGGTTTTGTAACTGGGCAGAGTTTGCAAAAGAAATTTTTAAGCAAACTAAAAAAGATGTACAAGTAAATACAATTACAACAGAAGAGTTTCCTACTCGAGCAATTAGACCGAAAAATTCACGATTGTCTAAAGCTAAATTAATCGAAAATGGTTTTACTACCCTACCAACTTGGCAAGAAGCTTTAGCCTATTACCTGAATGAATTAAATCAAGGGGTGAAATAAAAATGATAACGAAGAAAGTGCTAGTGACTGGTGGTGCTGGATTTATAGGTGGTAACTTCGTGCAATTTATGGTAGACAAGTATCCCTATTACGATATTTATAATTTAGATAAATTAACCTATGCTGGGGACTTAACGAAACATCAACAAATAGAATCACAAGCTAATTATCATTTTATTAAAGCAGATATTACAAATAGAGAAACCATTTCCCAATTATTTGCAAAAGAAAAATTTGATTATGTCGTGCACTTTGCTGCGGAGAGTCATGTTGATCGTTCGATAACGGATCCAGAAATTTTCATATGCACAAATGTATTAGGCACCCAAATCCTTCTAGATGCTGCAAAGGCTGTAGATGTTTCGAAGTTTGTCCATGTCTCTACAGATGAAGTATATGGGGAGTTAGATTTTGATTCAACAAAATTTTTCACAGAGGAAACATCTCTTCAGCCGAATAGTCCATACAGCGCAAGTAAAGCAGCCGCTGATCTATTAGTCCGTTCCTATCATGAAACCTATGAACTATCAATGAATATCACACGCTGTTCCAACAATTATGGACCATATCATTTCCCAGAGAAGTTGGTTCCTTTAACCATTTCGAAAGTACTTAACGATGAAAATGTTCCACTGTATGGCGATGGAAAAAATATTCGTGACTGGTTACATGTCCATGATCATTGCGCAGCCATTGACCTTGTATTACATCAGGGTGCCAATGGGGAGGTTTATAATATAGGTGGTCATAATGAACGAACTAATTTAGAAGTTGTTAGAACGATTATAAAAACTTTAGGTAAATCAGAAGAATTAATTGAGTTTGTAAAAGATCGCCTAGGTCATGATAAACGGTATGCAATTGATCCTTCTAAACTAGAAAAGTTAGGTTGGAAACCTACTTTTACTTTTGACACCGGAATTGTTCATACAGTTCAATGGTACATCGATAATCAGCAGTGGTGGAAACAAATTATAAGTGGGGAGTATCAAAATTATTTTGAGAAACACTACACATGATTGATTAAAGATTTGGTTGCACTAGTTTGTTTTTTTTATCACTGGTCTCTAAAGTAATGTTTCCAGGGTTTTTATGTTTTTTAAAACTAGGATTAGCTATTTGTGTTTATGCACGTTTGATAGTAGATAGCTACAAGTCGAGATTACTTATAAATACCAAGACTTAATCGTTGGCATTAATTTCTGAATTATCTCTTCTTTTATCTACAAAAATAATTAATAACCTTAATAAAAAAACCTAAAACACTGTTCAGAAAGAAGTTTATCTATTATAATGAAAATAAAATATATTTAGAAACCACAAGGGGAGCTTTTTGCTGAGAGTGAACAACTCTGTTCTGACCCTTTGAACCTGTTAGTTAGTACTAGCGTAGGGATGTGGAAAACGACGATGATGTTTATCCTATAGGTACAGTCTACTTTTATTTTTAATACGTAAAAGTAAGTTGCTTTTGCCATACCATCATGGGATAAATAAAATCTTTCACACATACAACACTTAACGTGTATCGCTACGCTCTCCTTGAGGTTTCATATCATGAAAGGGGAGTATTTTTGATGCAAAATTTACGACTATTGGTGATGATTGAGGTAGCTTTTTTTGCAGCATTTGCATTTATTTTAGACATATTGCCTTCTATTAAGATATCACCAGCAATTTCCATTTCTTTTGCAATGGTGCCAATTTTTATTCTAGCATTTCGCAGAGGGGTAGTAGCCGGGCTGTTATCCGGTTTCTTATGGGGACTTTTACAAGTAGTATTTGGAGATGCGGTCTATGTAACACCAGTTCAGTTTATGATAGAATATTTTATTGCGTTTGCTTTTGTTGGATTTGGCGGGCTTTTTTACACTGTTATTCAAAAGTCCTTTCAAAATGGGCATAAAAAAGCGGCATTGGCATGGATTGTATTAGCAACTTTGGTAGGCAGTCTCGCTCGCTACTTTTGGCATTTTATAGCTGGTGTTGTTTTTTGGGGAAAGTATGCACCAGATGGTATGTCCCCAGTTATTTATTCCTTAGTAGCAAACGGAACGACCATGTTAGGTGCTTTTGTTTTATGTTCTGTTATACTGGTTGCTGTTTTAGCCAGTGCTCCCAGAATCATTATGGAGAATAGCAGTTCTAGGAATAAATCGGAAAAAGTTTCCTAAATGAAAATACTACTGTTGATAAGCTAAACAGTAAAAGCGAATAATGCGCTAAAATTGTAAAAAATGAATGATAAGAAACAAACTTAACCTTGATTGACTCCTAGTCTCTCAAGGTTTTTAATTTTATTGTATATTAACTATTTATATTGTTGGATGACAGTTGAAAATACCAAAAGTACAATAATAAATTTTAGATGACAGAAGGAAATTATAGGAACAGTTCGATGCTATATCCGTTTCGCATGGTGAAACTTTTTATGAAAGTAGTTCGCTGTTTAGCTAAAGCGATCAAACTACCGTGCTCATCTTCCTACGATAAGCTAACATCGGTTGGAATCTAATGGAAAACCGACTAAAAGTGGGCTTGCCGCTCACAGGCGTCAACGCCCCTCTGTTTTAGAAGCATGTTTTCTTTATCCCGAATGTAAGAATCCGTATGTTTTCTCATTTCAAAGATTTGCTTATAATTTTTGAGTACTGATGAGAAAAACGGCTCCTAAATCCCCGAGTTGTTCGAGTCGACAGGACAGAGATCCTACGTAGCGATACACCGCGATTTTTCAAGGAAAGAGAAAGCCTCTTGAATAAGCACCATGATTTTTCAAAGACAGGGAAAACTCTTTAAATGAAGTTCACTTTATCTCGTCAGGTCTTCAGTTTGTACGCCGTTATCCGAGCGTTTTTAGCTTTTGTTTTCCTTCACGAAACGTTGTCGTGTGGATATTATTCGTTATGTCGAATGTGAGAAATTATTTTTATATGCAATGGATATACATAACCAAATAAAAAGGTGGTAATTCTTGCCCCTCGTTAAAAACCAAAAACAATAAAATCAAACATAAAAACAAATAAACAAATATAAATAAAACTAATACATGTTGACTTTTTGTTTGTTTAGCATTATGATTAACATGTAAGTAAAATGTAATCGTTCTCATGAGGCGTTTATTTTTTTAAAAAAATATCAAAAAAGGATGATGTTGAATGATTAGAAAAGCTTTTGTCATGACAGTTTATCCTGATAAGCACGAGGAATATATGAAGCGTCATCAAGAAATTTGGCCGGAAATGATCCATGAACTTCGGAAACATGGCGCTACAAATTATTCGATTTTTTTAGAGAAAGAAACGAATAAATTATTTGGTTATGTAGAAATTCAAGATGAGAAATTATGGACCAATATGGCAAAAACAAAAATAAATCAAAAATGGTGGGAATTTATGGCACCAATTATGAAAACGAATTCAGATGATAGTCCAGTAACTGTTCATTTAGAAGAAGTATTCCATATGGATTAGACCCATTTTTATTTAGGAGGAAAGGCTAATGAGTAAAAGAAGGTTCGCAGCAAAGGAAGTAACAGGCTGGAAAGCTACCATTGCAATTTCCATGGCAAACTATATAGAAGCAGGTTCTATCATTGCTGCTGCTAGTAGTTTAACAATGTGGCAAGCCTATCTTCATATAGATAGTATTGGTGTTGGCTTATTAAGTGCATTAAGTGCGAATGCTTTAGGTGCAGCTTTAGGTGCGTTGATTGGTGGTCCTTTAACTGATAAATATGGAAGAAGACTAATTTTTAGCTATGATTTATTAGTCTATATGATTGGTGTTCTCTTAATTGCAGTTTCCGTAAATTTTCCAATGTTACTTCTCGGAACAATTATTACCGGAATTGCGGTAGGTGCTGGTGTTCCGGTTTCTTGGACATATATAGCTGAAGAATCACCAGAAAATAAGCGGGCTGCGCATGTTGGAACAGCTCAATTAGCATGGTCAATTGGTCCAATGATTACGTTTGCTTTAGCAGTAATATTAGCACCACTAGGATTATTAGGATCGAGAATTATTTTTTTACATCTATTTATAATTGCTGGAATTTCTTTATATATCAGGCGTGGACTACCTGAGTCAAAAATTTGGGAAGAACAGCAAGCTAAGGAGAAGAATGAGAGAGATAAAGGTATTAAGCGGAAAAGTTCTTTTAAAGAATTAATTTCTCTCAAGCCAAATAGACAAGCATTGTTTTTATTATTAGGTATTTACTTATTTTGGAATTTAACCGCTGGTGCAATGGGCTACTTTATGCCTTATATTTATGAAAATGTAGGTGGATTAAGTAACCTACAAGCTAATTTACTTCAAGCATTCTTATGGATGTTTACCGTAATTACTACCTACCTTATTTTTATGAAGTTAGGAGATAAATATAGTCGCAAATTAGTATTTGGTATTGGTGCTTTTATGGGAATTCTTGCATGGATAATCCTTACCTTTATGCCAATGACATGGCCAACCTTAATTTCATTTGTTGTCTTATGGGGATCTGCTGCTGGAATTGGGGCTCAAGCATTTTACGCATTATGGACAAGTGAATTATTTCCTACTAGATACCGTGCCACTGCCCAGGGGTATATGTATTTTATTGTTCGTACAGGTATTGCCTTATGGTCGTTTATATTACCAACAATTATGGCAACTCTTGGATTTAAAGTTGCAGGTATCGTAATGATTACGTTTCTTGTAATTCATATGGTAATTGGCATTATACTTGCGCCAAATACGAGAGGAAAATCATTACGTCAAATAGAGGAAGAACGTTATGGGAACTTAACAACATCAGAAGAACACTATACGGTGTAAAAATTCTTAGTGAAACAAAACAAAATAAAAAACATAAATATTTATTTGTGTTAATTTTTGTTTATTAATATTTGAATATCATTTATTATAGTTAAATAACGTTGAATTCGTATAGCGACTACTATAATCTGTTGTATTCTTGCAAAATTGGAAGGTGAGATCATGCATTCTTGCAGTTTGGCGGTAGATATAGGTGCATCAAGTGGCAGAGTAATTGCCGGATTTTTACAAGATAAGAAAATTATTTTAGATGAAGTTTATCGGTTTGAGAATAGATTAATTCAAAAGAATGGATATTTTTGCTGGGATATAGAGAAGCTGTTTGCAGAAGTAAAAAAAGGAATTCACCTGACTAAAAAGAAAGGCTTAATACCAGTAAGTATTGGTGTCGATACATGGGCGGTTGATTTTGTTTTATTAGATGAAAATGACCACCTGCTAACGGATGCTGTTTCTTATCGTGACCCAAGAACAGACGGCATGATGGATGAGGTATTTTCAATAATTAGTAAAGAGCTTTTATATTTAGAGACTGGAATACAGTTTCAAAAATTTAATTCTATTTATCAGCTATATTATGTAAAGAAAAAATATCCAGAGCTATTAGAAAAAGCAAAAACGTTCTTAATGATTCCCGATTACTTCCATTATTTATTAACTGGAGTAAAAGTAAATGAATATACTAATGCAACTACAACACAGTTGATTAATGCTTTTACTAAGAAATGGGATAGAGATTTATTGAAAAAATTAGACATAAATGATCAAATGTTTCAACAGATTTTGCTCCCAAAGGAATCTATCGGTTGCTTAAGACCACAATTAGTTGAAGAATTTGGTTTTGATATGGAGGTAATACTTCCGGCTACACATGATACTGCATCAGCTGTACTTGCTGTTCCGGAAACGGATGAAACAATCTTTATTAGTTCAGGAACATGGTCACTGATGGGCGTTGAAAACCGCTTTCCAATATGTATTACAAAAGCCTTAGACTATAATTTTACGAATGAAGGTGGGTTTGATTATCGCTATCGTTTTTTAAAAAACATCATGGGGCTTTGGATGATACAAGAGGTGAAACGAAATTATAAAGATCAATATAGTTTCGCTGATTTTTCTGACATGGCAGCAAAAGAAAAGGATTTTTATGCCATTGTTGATGTAGATGATGACCGATTTTTAAAACCAAATAATATGATTAGGGAAATCCAATTGTATTGTAAGGAAACAGGGCAATCCGAACCAACAACACCGGGACAAGTTGCGAAGTGTGTATTTGATAGTTTAGCAATCAGTTATAAAAATACGATTGAACAGATTGAAGAAATTTACGAAAAGAATTTTAATCAAATAAATATTATTGGCGGAGGTTCTAAAAATAATCTTTTAAATCAATTAATTTCAGACATAACGGAAAAGGAAGTAATTGCAGGTCCGTCAGAGGCAACAGCAATTGGAAATATAATATCTCAACTAATTGCTTTAGAGCAAATTGAGGATATTCATGAAGCCCGAAACATCATAAAGAATTCCTTTGTATTAAAAACGTTTAGAAAGAGAGGCGGAGGAAAATAATGTCTACATTTGAAAACTATCAACTTGCAAAAGCACAGTATGAAAAATTAGGAATAGATGTTGAAGAAGCGCTAAATCATTTAAAACAAGTACCGATCTCTATTCATTGCTGGCAAGGGGATGACATTTCCGGGTTTGAGATAAACCAGCAAGAACTATCAGGGGGAATAGACGTAACCGGTAATTATCCAGGGAAAGCAAGGACGCCTGAAGAACTAAGGAGTGATTTGGAAAAGGCGCTTTCCTTAATACCGGGAAAGCATCGAGTTAACTTACATGCCATTTATGCTGAGACAAATGGTCAAGTTGTTGAAAGAGATAAATTGGAACCAAAACATTTTAAAAAATGGGTGGAGTGGGCAAAAAGACACGGCCTGGGATTGGATTTTAACCCAACTTTATTTTCACATCCAAAGGCTGCAGATGGCTTAACACTATCTCATCCTAATAAAGAGATACGAGAATTCTGGATTCGTCACGTTATTGCTTGCCGTAAAATTGGTGAGTATTTCGGAAGAGAATTAGGTACTCCTGCACTAACAAATATTTGGATTCCTGATGGTTATAAAGATATCCCAAGTGATCGTTTAACACCAAGGAGAAGATTAAAAGAATCATTAGACAAGATTTTTTCTGTTCAAATAGATGAAAAATATAATGTTGATGCTGTAGAGAGCAAATTATTTGGAATTGGGTCAGAAGCATATGTCGTAGGATCACATGAATTCTATTTAGGTTATGCCTTGAAAAATAACAAATTATGCTTATTAGATACGGGACATTTTCATCCAACAGAAGTGGTTTCTAATAAAATCTCTGCAATGCTCTTATTTAGTGATCAATTAGCTTTACACGTTTCAAGGCCCGTACGTTGGGATAGTGACCATGTGATTATTTTAGATGATGAATTGCGTGAAATTGGTTTAGAAATTGTCCGTAATGACGCGTTAAATAAAGTAAGGATTGGACTCGATTTCTTTGATGCCAGTATTAATCGTGTGGCAGCTTGGACAATAGGAACGAGAAATATGATTAAATCATTATTATATGCCTTACTTACCCCAAATCATTATTTAAGAGATTTACAAGAAAAGGGTAATTTCACAGAAAGGTTAGCCTTGATGGAAGAGCTTAAAACATATCCTTTTGGTGCAATTTGGGATTATTATTGTGAAGAAATGAAAGTTCCTACAGGTATGGCATGGTTTGATGAAGTTAACAAATATGAAGCAGCTGTCCTTTCAAAAAGAGACTAACTTTAAATATATATTATTCAATCTACTAAATTCAATGATCAACTTTAGTAAATGATTATCGATATAGAAATTTTCAAAGGAAGGAACAGACACATGAAAGAAATAAATGGAAACAAACAGGAAATTTTACATGCGCCATTCCTACGCGAGATGATACAGAATACTTATGATATGTGGCGTCTTGGCTGGGACGAGTTAAATGGTGGAAATATTAGTTATCTGTTAAACGAAGAGGAAGTCATACCTTATTTAAATAAGGATCAAGTAATTCGGACCATACAACTAGACTATCCAGTTACTGAACTTGCTGGTAAATACTTTATAGTTACAGGATCGGGGAAATACTTTCGGTTTATTAAAGATGACCCAGAGGAGTCTTTGGGTATATTGCGGATAAGTTCCGATGGAAAAGCGGTTGAACTATTATGGGGACTTGAAGGAAATAGTCAGCCTACCAGTGAACTTCCATCTCACTTTATGAGCCATATTTCCAGGTTGAAGCAAAATCCTGATCATCGAGTCATTATGCATACGCATACGACAAATCTTATAGCAATGACATTTACACATGAATTAGATGAAGTAAATTTCACAAGAACGCTGTGGAAAATGTGTACCGAATGTCTAGTTGTTTTTCCGGAAGGTGTAGGTATTTTACCTTGGATGGTACCTGGAACAGATATAATCGGGGAAGAAACCGCTAAAAAAATGAAAGAGTTTCGCTTAGTTATTTGGCCGCATCATGGAATTTTTGGAGCGGGTAATTCCCTAGCGGAGGCATTTGGGTTAATTGAAACAGTGGAGAAGGCGGCGCAAATTTATATGTTGGTTAGTTCCCATCAGGGCGGGATTAAACAGGAGATTACAGACGAACAATTAAGAGATTTAGCGAAGCGATTTGCTGTTACTCCACCAGAGAAGTATTTTTAAAAATAATTCTTTTTACATTAAAGTGCCGTACATACTCCCACTTTAAGAGCTATCGAGAATATAATAAGTTTAAGTGGGAGATGGCGGCACCTACATACCGGTTGCCCGAATTGACAGGACAAGGAAAGCAACGTGAGCGATACATCGGTTTTTCAAGATGAGGAAGCGACGGGAGTAACACATTGCAATTTTTCAAAGGCAAGGAAAACTTCGGCAGTGATACATCGCCAATTTTTCAAGGACATTGCGATCATAGTCAACCACGGTTCTTTGAACACGTACTTATTAGAAAAACTTGGCTTGTCGCCAAGTCCTTAGCGAAAGCCGTAGTTTTTCTTATACTATAAACCATAAAATTCTATACTTTCCTATAGTATAAAAAATGAGCAAAGGGACTTCCTTTGCTCATAAATTTTTTTGCTATAAAATAAAGGTAGAAGTATTTAATAAGCTAGCAGTTTCCAAACAATCTATGATATCATTTTATAATAATGAAGGAGATACTTTTTGGCCTTCCAACTTCAATGGACTTATTTTGAAATGTATAAAGGATTTTGTTTTATTTTTAGGTGGAAAGTAGGGTTATCATGCTTATAGCAGAAAGGCAGCAAAAAATTGTCAGGATTGTAAATGAACGCAAAAGTGTCCGTGTATCAGAATTAAGTGAAATGTTCTCTGTTACAGAGGAGACGATTCGTAGGGATTTAGAGAAACTTGAAAAAGAGAAAAAGTTATTAAGAAGTCATGGTGGAGCTATAAGTATGAATCCTAATGATTCGCTTGAAATTCCCTACAAAGAACGAGAGATAATAAATGTGGCTGAAAAGCAGGACATTGCTTTAGAAGCGGTTAAACTTGTTAAAGAAGGAGATAATATTATCCTTGATGCCAGTACAACAGCCTGGTATATGGCCAAAGCTCTGCCTGACTTACCAATGACCGTACTTACAAATTCTATAAAAGTTGCGATGGAATTAAGTAATAAAAAACAAATCACCGTAATTTCAACAGGGGGAACTTTGCTTGCAAAATCTTTATCCTTTGTTGGTCCACTTGCGGAGGCGTCATTAGATAAGTACTATGTAAATAAAGCATTTATATCATGTAAAGGTCTGCATATAAAAAGAGGAATTAGCGAATCGGATGAACAGCAGGCAAGAATTAAGAAAAAAATGATTGAAAGCGCCGCAAATGTTTATATGATGCTTGATTATAGCAAGTTAGGCAAACAGGCTTTTTCTTTAATAACTGGTATAGAAGATGTAAACTGTATTATTACAGACAGAAAAGCAGATGAGTCATCGGTACAACATTTAAAAGAAAAAGAGCTGAATGTAATTGTTGCTCCATGTTCTACAGGTAGTTAAAAAATAATGCCACTTGTATACAGGCAAGGATTTTATGAGAAAATGAAGTGTAGAAGAAATGTGCATAAAGACACGAATGATATGGCATTTGGAAAAAAATATGTTATATAGATGTTCGAATTAACAAAAGCGAATCAGATAAAATGGTGAATTTTTCTCTGACTATATAAGGTGTACGTTATTATGTATTTTCAATAAAAAAGAGCTATCGCATTTGCTTAAAACTATTGCGATAGCTCAACTTATATTAAAACGGATTGGTAGCCCATTGTAAGGATTGTTTTATGAAAATACGCGGATGCAATTTTAAGAGGGATACCATATATTCTGCTAAATCTTCAGGTTGCATATACTTGTCGTCGTTTTTCTCTGCTAATTGATCCCCAAAAGCAAGCTCTGTAGCAACAAGACTTGGATTTAAGGTGAAAACACGAATGTTGTTTTTTCGTACTTCTTGCATAAGCGCTTCTGTCATACCTTGGATAGCAAATTTAGAAGCACTGTAGGAAGTTGAACCTGCTGTACCCTTTAGTCCGTTGCTGGAAGAAATCATCAGAATATCTCCTTGATTCTTCTTGATCATTTGTGGCAAGACTGCTCGAGTGACATGATATGTACCGAAAACGTTAACTTCGAGCGTGTGTTTCCATGTAACTGGATCCATATCCAAGAAATTCCCGTAAGCACCAATGGCCGCATTATTAATTAAAATATCTGCAGGTCCAAGGTTGTTTTCCATACTTGTTATTGCTTGATTTACTTGTTCTGAATGAGCAATATCGGCAACTCTATAGTTTGCTTTCACTCCGTGTGATTCAGCTTCTCTTGCGACAGCCTCCAATTTACTTTTTGTTCGAGCTATTAAGCCAACATGTACGCCTTCTTGTGCTAAGGCCAGAGCGGTTGCGCGACCAATACCACTGCCAGCGCCTGTAATATAGGCTACTTTCCCTTTTATATCTTGCCCCATTAACGCATCGTCCTTTCTTTTCCCGCCATAAAATTTGGGAAGTGTAAATGATGACTAGATAGACTAAAAAGCATTGGGTACATTTGATTATTTAACAAAAATTGATTACAAAAAGCAAACATTTTTTGAACTTGTTTAGAAGTTAAAGTTTACTTACATTACTTGTTCTTTAGGAAACTGCATCTGCCTTTATATGAGATGAATATGGTTAAAAATAGTCTTGCCTAAGCGCTCAAACTTCTCTCTTCTTTCTATGATAAGTCAATATCGGCTCGATTCTAAAGGAAGGCCGACTAAAAGCGGGCTTATCGCTCAGGCGTCCGGCAATTCCTTTTACAGAGGTATGTTTTCTTTCTCCTGTCAGAAGTTTTAGTTTGGCTAGCCGAGCGCTTGCGCTTTTGTCCCAACTAAACAACAAGCAGTTAAGTTAATTGCATATTTGTTAGACATGTTGGATCTTCTTCGAATGTAGAAAACTCAGATTTTACTTTTCTACCATCATGTGTAATAGTGATATTGTATTTTTTGTCTCTAGGTACCCATAAATCAATAAAACCATTGGCTTGTGATTTTAGTTTTTTATCTACGACTACATTTCCTTTTTCATCTTTAATATGCACATCAAATTCTTTTTCTACCATTTCACCTTGGCAACCGGTTAAACTGTGAAACGTACAAGGATGTGTTTCATTCACAAAAGGTGCAATAGATACGAAAAACTCGTCTTTCGGTAATTTATATGTTTTCTCTTTTCCCTCTGAACTGCTAACAATCAGTTCTTGTCCTGTAATGGAAGCTGAACTTGCTTCTTTTTTACCAGTGCTATAATCTTGTACTAATTCTTTAATATCCGTCGTTTCATCTTTTGTCTGTGACGTTTCTTTTTCTGTATCATCGTTACCACATGCAGCCAGAACAACTATCAGAAACAACATCATCACGGTGATAGATTTTTTTAACTTCATTGTTTCTTCCTCCGTTTTTATCAAAGTATATCAGAATACTAAGTTATGAATCAATCGGGATGTTAATACTTTAAGAATTTGTCATCTTTTTGGAGAATCTTAACACTTCGTATCTTTGTCAACCCGTCTATAGTATTTGAATCAGCTGACATGAAGCAAACGGCTGATTGGATTAGTCGTCATGTCGTTCGTCTTTATAAACGTAGTCCCATGCTTAAGCAAACTTGTTATGAAAAACATAGTAAATACTATTACGACTTTATCGGTATGACCGCTTAATACCTCTTAAGAAAAGTCAAAACGGATCAACGATGTATCGTGAAGTTTTCACAGGAAAGTTAGAGAAACAATTCAAATGATAAAAAAATGCTAGCCTTTCAGACCAAAATTAGGAATATTATTCTATGAATCCGTCTGTATTATTTTAATAAAAAAAGTTTAAAAATTATTTGCTTCATATAATAAAGTATCAACGAAAAGGTATGTTTACCTTGAAAAGTATAAGTTGACAATGCCCTTTTTTCAAAGTACAATTCAATCATAAAATACTGAAAATTAAATTAAATAATTTAAAAAAGGAGTTGTAAAGGAAATGGTTTATCAAAGCAAACAACTTCATCTTATTCTTAATTGTGCAATATTTGCAGCAATAACAGCAATTTTAGCGCAGGTAGAAATACCGTTACCGCTAATTCCGATGAGTGGACAAACTTTAGCAGTTGGAATTACTGCTACCATTCTAGGTAGCAGGCAAGGGGCCTTAGCTATGGTCTGCTATGCTCTAATTGGAGCGGCTGGAATCCCGGTTTTCGCTGGTTTTAGTGGTGGTGCGCATGTTTTAGTTGGACCAACTGGAGGATACATTTTTGGATTTATTGCCACTGCTTATGTAACCGGGCTAATTTTAGAGAAGACAAGCTTTCATTTAGTAAATGCCTTAATCGCAAATATTGTAGGCATGGTAGTCACTCTAGCATTTGGAACCGTACAATTAAAATTTGTTTTAGATTTCACATGGACTGCTGCCTTAGCAGCTGGCGTTTATCCATTTATTGTAGTTGGAATAATTAAAGCGGTATTAGCGAGCTGGATCGGTATTACTGTACGAAGACGTTTAGTCCATGCCAATCTCATGTTAGAAAAACAGCAAAAGCCAGCATAAGATAAGCGAATCAGCCAAGTTCGAGTGCTTTAAAGTCGCAAAGTTGGGAGAGAAAGCTTTAAAGTCCAGAACATCGCAAAGTTGAAATATATTCCGCTAAGTCAGAAGGAGTCTCTAAATGTAGAAAAGTAATGTAGAGAGTAACAGCACGATATTGTATATTTAATTGGGGTATAATTATGAAATGCTCTTTGCTTTTAATTGATGATTTAACATAAATGTTCATATTGCTAATCCAAAGGGAATAGTTGCTAAATAAACGAATCTTACGAACCTTAATGGCAATCGTGATTCAAAATCAAACATCATGAAAAGCTACTAGTTTCTCTACGAAAGAGAATTTTTAGAAAACGTTAACTTTTTATAAATTTTTTGAGTAAAATAATTGCAAATATAAGTTTATCATGTAATGCTTAACGATAAGGGATATTTAGATTTCGGATGGGAGATGGAGGAAAGTGATGAGTGTAGAATTAATTGTATTTCTAGTTATCCTATTTATTTTTACACTACTTGTTACATTATTAATCTTTAAGCAGGAAGAAAATAAGTTGAAACAATATGAACAACTAGGGGATACAGTGGAAAATGAACTACGGCGCTCCAAGGAATATGAAACACAGTCGTTAAAGATAAATGTGCCAATCTTAACTTGGATATATGTGGTTACGATTTTATTAGGATTAGTAGCGCTATTTATTTATATGTTTTAACATATTCTAACTGACTTTTTGGAAAAATAGCTTCTCCAAAAAGTTTTTTCTTTTGCACTATAGGAAAGTATAAAACTTTAGGCTTTATCGTATAAGAAAAACGATAGCTCTCGCCATAAAGACTTGTCAACAAGCCAAGTTTTTCTAAGAAGTTTTTTTTGTTGCATAAAATACTAAAGGGGGGTATAGTATAATTGTAAGGTTGATTAAATAACTGAAAAGTGAGGAGGGTAAATAGTTGACAGTTCAAAAGCATGAGCATCCTGTTACACCTAGAACAAAGGATGAAATTACAGCAATTACGAACCGGTTGAAGCGAATTGAAGGCCAAGTTCGAGGAATACAGAAAATGGTTGAAGATGATCGTTACTGCATTGATATTTTAGTCCAAATTAGTGCAGTTAATGCAGCTTTGAAAAAAGTTGGTTTTTCTATTGCTGAACGGCATACAAAGCATTGTGTTTCTTCTGCAGTTCAGTCGGGAGAAGGTGATGCAGCAATTGAAGAACTTATGGAAGTGTTAAAGCAGCTTTCTAAATAAAGAGGTGATAACATGCAAGAGCAACAAAAAGAGCATATTACAGTTGGCATAACAGGAATGACTTGTGCGACTTGTTCTAATCGAATTGAAAAAGTGTTGAACAAAATGGACAGTGTTAATGCACAGGTTAATTTGACAACTGAAAAAGCTAATATAGACCTCAATCCGGATAAAATTTCTCTGGAAGACATTACAGAAAAGATTGAAAGTTTAGGCTATGGCGTGGAAACGGAGAAGGTTGAGTACGATATTACCGGAATGACTTGTGCGACTTGTTCTAATCGAATTGAAAAGGCACTTTCCAACCAAAAAGGTGTCAATCAGGCTACAGTTAATCTTGCTAATGAAACCGCGGTTATTGAATATCAGCCAGCTTTGGTAGACGAAGAAACATTTGTAACGCTCGTTGAAAAATTAGGTTATCAAGCAAAACCAAAGGCTGGAAAAGAAGAAAGACAGACGCATAAGGAAAAACAGTTACAAAAAATGAAGAAAAAGCTGATCATTTCTGCTATTCTTTCCGTCCCTTTATTAGTCACGATGCTTGACCATTTATTTGGTTTACGTTTACCGGCAATTTTTATGAATCCATGGTTCCAATTTGTGTTGGCAACTCCAGTACAATTTATTATTGGCTGGCAGTTTTATGAAGGAGCATATAAAAATCTACGTAATAAATCCGCTAACATGGATGTTTTAGTCGCTTTAGGAACAAGTGCAGCTTATTTTTACAGTTTGTATGAAGCAATAAAAACGATTGGAAACCCTGGCTATATGCCGCATCTTTACTTTGAGACAAGTGCTATTTTAATTACACTTATTCTTTTTGGTAAATATTTAGAAACCAAAGCAAAAAGTAAAACGACAATGGCTATTTCAAAGCTATTGAACTTACAGGCAAAGCAAGCTAGGGTAATTCGAGACGGTGCTGAAGTGATGATTCCGGTAGAAGACGTGGTACGTGGTGACCGATTAATTGTTAAGCCTGGTGAAAAAATTCCAGTTGATGGCGTTATAGTAAAAGGGCGGACGTCGGTGGATGAGTCCATGCTTACAGGAGAATCCTTACCAGTAGAAAAAGCTACTGAGGATACTGTAATCGGAGCAACGATGAACAAAAATGGTACGATTGAAATGGAAGCAACAAATGTAGGAAAAGATACAGCGCTAGCTTCTATTATTAAAGTTGTAGAAGATGCTCAAGGATCAAAAGCGCCGATTCAGCGGTTAGCAGATATTATATCCGGCTATTTTGTGCCGATTGTAGTTGCAATCGCGATCTTAACTTTTATTATTTGGATTTCCTTTGTGACGCCTGGTGAGATTGAGCCTGCTTTAATGTCTGCAATTGCTGTATTGGTTATTGCCTGCCCATGTGCGCTTGGCTTGGCTACACCTACTTCTATTATGGTTGGTACGGGAAAAGCAGCGGAACAAGGTATTTTGTTTAAGGGTGGCGAGCACTTAGAGCGTACACATCAGCTTGAAGCGATAGTTTTTGATAAAACAGGGACCATCACGAAAGGAAAACCGGAAGTTACTGATTTTACCAGCAATGATGGAGTATTACAACTAGTAGCCAGTGCCGAAAAAAGTTCAGAACACCCTCTAGCAGAAGCAATTGTAGCTTATGCCGTTGAAAAGGATTTGGAACTGTATGATCTGGAAGATTTCCAAGCAATACCTGGGCATGGTATTTCCGTTAGAGTAAATGGCAAAGATATTCTTGTGGGTACCAGACTGTTAATGAAGAAGTATAATATTGATTATCTGCATGCCGAAAGTGATATTCAAGGATTAGAGGAAGATGGAAAAACAGCCATGTTAATTGCTGTGAATAACGAATTTCAAGGAATTATTGCTGTGGCGGATACTGTGAAAGAGACTGCCAAAGAGGCGATTCATCAGTTGCAAAGTCAAGGTTTGGAAGTTATTATGCTAACTGGAGATAATGAACGAACCGCTAAAGCAATAGCAAGACAAGTAGGTATTGATCATGTCATTGCACAAGTTTTACCAGAAGAAAAAGCAGATAAAGTAAAAATGATTCAAAAAGAAGGAAAGCATGTCGCTATGGTTGGTGATGGAATTAATGACGCACCAGCATTAGCAGTAGCTGATATCGGAATTGCTATTGGAACGGGTACCGAGGTAGCGATTGAAGCAGCCGATGTAACCATTTTAGGTGGAGAATTACTGCTTATTCCAAAAGCTATAAAAGCTAGTCAGGCTACCATTAAAAATATCCGCCAAAACCTATTTTGGGCTTTTGCTTACAACACAGCTGGCATTCCGATTGCAGCAGTCGGTCTATTAGCTCCATGGATAGCGGGAGCTGCCATGGCATTTAGTTCTGTAAGTGTCGTTTCAAACTCACTACGGTTAAAACGAGTTAAGCTATAGCGGTTTAAGTCACAGAGAGTCTGATTTTTGGAATAAACGCTACTAGCTTGAGCTATATAAAGGGTTTAATGTATCACAAATATGTGAAAAAATATCGAAAGGGGATTTTTATATGCAAACAACATTAGATGTAAGAGGTATGAGTTGTGGTCATTGTGAAAAATCGGTAAAAGGAGCACTCAAAGCTTTACCAGGTGTTTCTGGTGTTGAGGTACACTTAAACACTGGTAAAGTTGATGTAACTTATGATGAAGCTAAAACCGATATAGAGGCAATTCGTGAAGCAATTGAAGAACAAGGATACGATGTTGTCAGATAAACTTCTCGATCTCAAGAAACAGAAGAGATAGTTCCGTTTAGTGGAAGCTAATAAAAGATATGTACTAACCCTACCATTTTTGGTGGATAGTACGTATCTTTTTATCTCGTCAGAAGTTCTCCAGTTGGCACATCACTGCTTGAGCGTTTCTAGCTTTTGTTCTTGTATTGGGGACGGTTTTTACGCTTGATTTGCTTGGAAAATGGAAAAACAAATAATTATCTTAAAGAATACTTTATAAAATTAATGGTAAAATAAGTAAAGATGTTACGAAAAAATGATTAAAAAATGTGAATTTAGTTACAAAGATAAAAATATTGTAAAATATCGATGTATTCACTTGCATTTTCCTTAAGAAAAGGGTAAAGTTAAAAGTGCAAAAGGAAATTGAAGTTTGAATAATACTTTACGATCTCTTTATCAAAGTGGTGTAAAAGTATTTATGATTCAATTACTTTGCACGATATTTGAATAAGGAGGTCATTTTAATGACTGGTAAAGTTAAATGGTTTAATGCTGAAAAAGGCTTTGGTTTTATCGAGCGTGAAGACGGAGATGACGTATTCGTTCATTTCTCAGCTATTCAAGCAGATGGTTTCAAAACACTTGAAGAAGGTCAAGATGTTGAATTTGAAATTGTAGAAGGCAACCGCGGACCACAAGCAGCTAACGTTACTCGTTTATAATAAATAGACAGAGGAGAGCTTATCTCATTATTGAGATAAGCTCTTTTTATGTTATCATCTAGGACAATATTTAATATAAACTTGGATTAAATTTTGTTCATGGTGGATATCTTTTTTGGTTCTACATATGTTGGGATTTAAGAAAATTCAATAAAAAAACACGCAAGCTCCTATTTTTGTTACACTTTGTTTAGACAGACAAAAAACAAAAAGGAGTTACGTGTAAATGCATTCTAACATATTACTGCCAGGTTTAGAAACGATGATAAGGCAACGTCGCCCGCAAAGTTTGAACCAGTAAAGTACAAAGTTAGAAGAGAACACTAAGTAATGAGAGACTCTACCAACCAACAGTCCAACAGTTTATATTAGATACTTAGTTAAATACCATTCCGCCATCGATGATGAGAGCTTGTCCAGTCATATAATCTGAATCAGGTCCTGCAAGGTAGGAAACACATGCTGCTACATCTTCTGGCTCGGAAAGCCTTTTTAATGTAATATTTTTAGCAAACTGTTCCATTCCCCATTCAAATGGTTTGCCTGCTTCATCAGCAGTTTGCTGTGCAATGTCCATCATCATAGGAGTTTTTACGATACCAGGACAATAGGCATTAACAGTAATACCTAATTCAGCTAAATCCCTTGCTGCAGTTTGGGTAATACCTCGAATAGCAAACTTTGTTCCACCGTAAACTGCTAAGCCTGGGTTTCCGACTTGACCGGCTTGAGAAGAAGCATTAATTATTTTTCCACCGTGCCCAAGTTCTTTGAAGGCTTTTACAGCTGCTTGTATTCCCCAATAAGTACCGCCAACGTTAACATCATAAACTTTACGATATTCTTCATAAGTAATACTTTCAATAGGGGTAGTTGGTCCAAGACCTGCATTATTTATAACCACATCAAGTCCACCAAGATTTTTTACTGTATCATCCACAGCCTTAAATACATCATCACGATCAGCAACATTTACTTTAATCGCAATTGCTTTACCATGAGAATGGTTAATTTCTTCAGCAACTTTTTTTGCTGTTTCTTCATTATAATCAGCAACTGCAACAGCGAATCCGTCTTCTGCTAGTCGTTTACAGATTGCTTTACCAATTCCTTGACCTCCGCCGGTAACAAAGGCGATCTTTCCAGATACTTTACTCATATAAACATCTTCTTTCTATAATGTAATTGGTATATATTTAATATACCATTGTTAATATTATTTGTGAAATTAATCACTTTTAATCGTAATTTATCGAATTTAATTTTTTGTCATAAATATCGTTAAAAACTCCTTATATTGTCATGTGTATTTTCTAAAAGAACACAGATAATAAAGCTGAACAGTTTATTGCTGTTCTACTACTTTCCCATTAGGAGTGTTTTTCAAATGGCCAAAAATAATCGGAATCAATTAGAAGTGCCAGGTGCAAGAAACGCTGTCGACTCTTTAAAGTATGAGATCGCGAACGAATTTAATGTAGATCTCGGAGCTGACACAACTGCACGGGAGAATGGATCCGTGGGAGGCGAGATGGTAAAGCGAATGATTAAAATTGCAGAACAAGATCTCGCAAATCGAACAAAGTAGTACTAATGGGCGTGCTAATTGTGCGCCCATTAAATTAATCTTTCTAAACCAAAGGCTTTACCTCTGTGAAGACGAATCTTGTAGAGTTGTAACAGAAAAACTTCCAAACGTTATATAAGGTGGCCGTCAAACCAACCTTCAAATAAAGTAAGGAATCTTTTCATGTCAAAGGACAATAGTATTACGAATAAGGTGGATGTAAGTATCGTATTGTATTCATTCCGAAATATAAAAGGAAAAATTGGAAACGGAAAATGAAACGAGATATTGGATCGATCATCAACACGTTTTCCTTCCAGATCTTCAATCGTTTTAATGTCGGTTCCTATATTACAATCTGTACAACATTTTGATACATACCTGCCATTGCTTGAATTTCTTCTGCATTCCCTTCAAATTGACCAATTTCTTTTAGCGCATTATACCCTTCATATTAAGAAGAAGGCTATGTGAAATGAAAGATATGGAAAACGTTGAAGCCCATGCAATGCCAGATCACATTCATATGCTGTTAAAATTCCCCCAACATGTCTGTATCCTTACTTTATGGAAAAAGTTCTTAATAATATACAATAGACATGTCAAAATGAACATGAGAATCATACATTTTGTGCAAAAGGCTATGATGTAAGTGCAATAGGATTGAACGAAAAGACAATAGCCAAATACATTCGAGAATAAGAAGCAGAAGATCGTCTACGGGACAATATGAGCAAGCATGGATATAACCCGTTTAAAAATAGAAAGGAGATAAACGGTTGACGGTTTAGCTAATATGTTTTCGGCAGTTTGCTTTCGTTTAGTTACTATGACTGCGTATCTAAAGCTTTCTTATCATTTTATTGTATTATCTATTCTCGTGTTAGGCAGGAAGAACGATAGCATGGAATTTTCGCTGACGTGGTCCATCAAACTCACAAAAGTAAACGCCTTGCCATGTCCCAAGAACAAGTTTGCCATCCTGAATAATCAATGTTTGAGCATGGCCAACGGTACTTGTCTTTAAGTGGGCTGCTGTATTTCCTTCAACGTGTCTGTCTTCCTTATGGTTCCATGGATAAACTTCATCTAATCGCATCAACATATCGCTTTTTACATCAGGATCAGCATTCTCATTCACCGTAATTCCGGCAGTAGTATGTAACGATGAAACAACGATGATGCCTTCTTTTATATTTTCTTCACGAATCCACTGCTCAACCTGCACGGTAATATCAATCATATCGGAATGGTTGTCTGTTTTTAATGTAAACGTCTTTTGCATGGCTCTCATCCTTTCTTTTACTTGTTAATAGGATTGTTGTTCAAAAGATGCATTTTCAACGTTCGAATAAAATAGAAAGGTTTTCTTGGAGAAGCGGGCGTGATACGCTCGTTCCCGAATTTAAGGTGCTGAGTTATAGAGAATACTAAAAGTCTAAGTGAAGATAACAGATCACTAAATGAAGTTTTATTTTCTTTCAGATGAACTGGCAAGTAAGACCTGCCCTTCCATGCTATGAGAGTTCTAGGAGGATAAGTGGAAGACTGCAAATCAAATGCTGCTTCTGTTCAATCTTATAAACCTGATTTGGCTAATGCTCGACGTAATTTCATTGTCTTCTATTCTGGATCTTTTGAACAAGCACGTTACATAAATTATATCAGAGGATTTAAGCGGAAGGAAATCATCATGAAAGATGATTGTAAAGGTTTGGTTAACTTTTTTTATTAATATGGTTGTTTTTCGCGTAGTTACAGTGGTTCCCGAATAGTGACTGTTGTTTCAGAGAAAAATATTAAACATAATTTGTAGGATTTTTCGTAACGTATGCTAAAATTATAGATGTTATTGTAGTTAATCCTACCTATATGGAGTTGCCTTCATCCATAATTTACAACAAAAAAGGCTAGGAAGGTTTGCATAAATTTAGATACCACTCTTGCATCTTTGTTTTAATTTCTAAAAGAACAAAGAAAGAGGAGGCTATCTGCTTTTTAATACCCCTATATGTATTGTTGAGTTGGACTAAAAATTGTTGCGAGTCTACGGGCTAAGAAAGGGATCGATAGCAACATGGAACGAAGGAAAGTGCTCTTCTTTTTCAATGATAAGGAAACTTCCAAAGCTGCACACCGTATGAAAAAATTTTTCCTTTTTCAAGGATGCTGCGATTCTTATCAGAAGGGAGATGAAGGAATAATCCCATGGAGTGAAGTTTTCTTATCTTTATTATCATATTATCTCAAGCTCAGAAAGAGAGATGGTCGTTATTTCTTTAATATACTTTTTAATTGGTTTACTTGCTTGTACAGTGGGAGCAATGGCAGGATTGGGTGGTGGCATCATTATCAAACCACTGTTAGATGCGCTTGGTCATTATGACTTATCGACAATTGGTGTATTATCGGCTGCCACTGTTTTTTCTATGGCAACTGTTTCATTAATTAAACTAAGAAATTCCGATTTAAATGTAGATCGGTTAAATAGCTTTTTAATTGCGATTGGTTCCATTCTAGGCGGTTTTATTGGAAAGGGCCTATTTAATTATTTTGTGATCAATATGGGGTCTTCAAAAATTGTCGGAATCGTCCAGTCCAGTTTACTCTCGATTTTGCTTATTATCATATTTATTTTTATGAAACATAACAACCATATTAAAACATATCATATTAAAAATCGTCTGGTTATATTAAGTGTAGGCCTTGTACTCGGTTTGTTATCTGCTTTTTTAGGGATTGGCGGAGGTCCGCTGAATGTAGCTGCTTTAGTATTTATCTTTTCCATGAATACAAAAGATGCGAGTGTTAATTCGATCTTTATTATCTTTTTTTCCCAGCTGTCTTCTTTGCTTTTAGTTGCAGGTTCAACAGGGTTTGACGACTATAATTTATCCATGCTGTGGGTGATGGTAGCTGGTGGCGTAATCGGCGGTATCGTTGGAAGCAATTTTGTCAGCAAACTCTCCAATCGAATAATAGAACGTACATTTAACGTGACATTATTAAGCATTATTTTGCTCAATTTTTATAATATCATCATGCAAATAGGATGAGAGCACAACATGATCAGATGTTGAGAAATGAACATCGTAACGAATGATGGAATACAAAAATCTTTTAAAGGCTGTGAGCATGATTTTAGAAGTAAAAAATTTCGAAGGCATCATTATTTTTAATACTAAAAAAACTTAGGCAAACTTTACAACATTCATTGAAAGAGCTCCGCAAAGACGAGAGAGCACATTGCAAAGTTGAGAGAGAGTCCCAAACACGAGAGAGCACGTAAAGTAGGAGCAGCCCGAAGAGAACGCGTAAAGTTAAACTGTCTATGCCAATCATAATATTCAAAACGGGTTTCACCTATCAAAAAACAGCCTCTGTTGATAGAGACTGTTACAATTTACAAACTTTAACCAAATTTCATCCCGCATGTAAGATGCCGTAAGACTTCCACTTCAAGACCTGAGTTGATGCAAAAAGGGTCTAAGTAGGAGAAAACGGCAACTGAATGGTTCGATTGGTTAAAGAGCTTCGGTCATCCCCTTGTGATACCAACATTCAGTAGGAGATGAAAGAAAACTCCTACTGAATGAAGTTTCACTTTATAAAGCAGTTTCGGATAAGTGCAGGCTTTTTCTCTATACTTATATCTGCTTCGTTTCTCTTATTCTTTCTACAAATCATACGTTTATTAATAGAATCGCTTAAAGCTATCAAAATGACTTTTCCAATAAGAGTTACTTAGATTGCTAATTTCTACGCCGTTTGAGCCAGCGTGAATGAAGTTACCATTTCCTAGATAAACACCTAAATGAGAGATTCCTGGGCGATAAGTCCCTGAGAAGAAGACAAGGTCACCTACTTTTGGATTATTAATATGATAGGAGCGGTTATAATAACCAGTGCTTGAAGTACGGCTCATACTCTTACCGCCTTTATTGTAGACGTAATGAATAAAACCACTACAGTCAAATCCTGAAGGTGTTGATCCACCCCAAACATATGGTACACCTTGAAAACTCTTTGCGGTCTGCACAACGGTGTTTACGTTGTAACCAGCGTTCGTATTTCCTGATGAACCATTACCAGAACTTCCACTTGCCCCACCATTTGAGCCGGAGCTAGCTTTTTTGCCAATGCTAAGTTTCTGACCAACTAGGATTACGTCTGAGCGCAATTTGTTCCAGCTTTTCAAGTTAGCGACGCTGACATTATATTTTGCAGCAATGCCAGAAAGAGTATCTCCTGATTTGACAACATATGTCGAACCTCCACTTGATCCACTGCTTGAACTCCCACTTGAGCCGGAGCTAGCTTTTTTGCCAACGCTAAGCTTTTGACCGACTAAAATTAAGTCTGAGCGCAAATTGTTCCAGCTTTTCAAGTTAGCAACGCTGACATTATATTTTGCAGCAATGCCAGAAAGAGTATCCCCTGATTTAACAATGTAGCTCTGCGAACTATTCGAACTCCCTGAATTTCCAGAGTTGGTTGATCCACTGTTGTTGGAGCCATTCTTACTAACAACAAGGACATTTCCTGGATAGATTAAAGTGGAGTTAAGGTTGTTCCATTTCATTAGGTTGCTTAAAGAGACATTATGTTTTATAGCAATGCCACTTAACGTATCACCAAGTTTTACGGTGTATGTAGTTGCACCACTGTTTGATCTGTTGTTCGATTTAGAATTAGAAGTTTTATTAGAACTACTTCCATGATTAGGAGTTTTAATAATTTGATTCGGAAAGATTACATTACTAGTTAGATTATTAATCGATTTAAGCTGCGATACCGTAGTATTGTACTTTTGAGCGATTGTCCATAATGAATCTCCACTTTTTACTTTATAAGATGCTGCTTCTGCTTCTTCGGTAACAAAGAAAGCGGATGCTATTGCTGCCGATGCAGTAACGGACATCATTAACTTTTTGTTACTCACGTTAACAATCCTCCTCTATTTATTGGTGAAATGGAACTAGTTTAAAAGTACTGCTATTATATAGTATCGGATGGTTTTACCTATTTATAAAGTTGGATATATAAAAAAATAGTAAAAAAATATCAGGATATAAGTTTTGCTGTTAGGTATAAAAACCATTTAATATCATTTATTCAAAAAAAAGGTATTAAAATAGATATTAAATGGTATATTCACCCATTTAACAAGATCCTTAGTCATAGGTAAAAATATAGTTGGAAACTTGTATTTTTTAAATAAATATTGCTTAAATTAGTGGAATGAAAACTGTGATTGGGAGTATAAATACTTCAATAATGCGGGAACTTAGTTATAGTTAAAAGTCAAACCAATACTTGCATCATGGTTTAGAGTTTTTGACTTTAAAAGATCACTGCGAAGTTAGTAGAATGAAAACTAGAAAAGAAGTATAATTCCTTTCAACGATGAGAGAAGTTAGTCAAGTATCAATGACAGGTTATTCGTTGCATGTTTAAGATTAAATATTGCTACTAAAGTTAGTAGAATAGTCAATAATTAGAAGTGAATTTTGTAGTGCTTAGTTATGGTATAAAGGTAATGTTATCATCAATTGCTACCGTTAGAATCAATAGAATGCTAACAAGTTAATAAATATAAAACAAAGGTATAGGGCAAATGTTTTAATCTAACTTAGATGGTATTTAAGATGCAACTAATGGTATCTATTCGTAGATATTAATCTATTTTGATCTTTAAATATATTTACCAAATATCTCCTCATTTCTAAATTTTTGTTTTTATTTGTTAATAATTAACATTATAGCCTTTTTGACAAAATATTGAAAGATTTTGAAGGGATTTGTAATTGAATTTTAATACAAACGAGAACTTTCTGTAAGATTTGTTTCGCGTCCATATAATTTGATTAATTTCTAAATATTACATAGAAACTTGTTTTTTTATGTTATAATTCAATACTAGATTGCCGATAAGAATGAAAGATAAAGAAAAATTGGAGGTAACCTGATGGAAGAAACTATTTCCTTAAAGGAGATATTTGCTGTCTTAAAAAAACGTTTCTTGCTCATTATGGCTTGTATAATTGGCGCAGGAGTAATTGCTGCCATTGCCAGCTATTTTATTTTAACACCAGCTTATGAAGCAAATTCTTCTTTTATCGTAAATCAAAGTCAACAAGACGCAGATAAACAGTATAATATTAGTGATATACAAACGAATGTGGAGCTGATCAATACATATAATGTAATTATAAAAAGCCCGCGAATTCTTGATGCAGTTATTGAAAAGCTAAACCTAGATATGACTAACGATCAATTAGCAGAAAAAATCCAAGTTTCTAGTGAGGAGCAATCACAAGTTGTAACCGTAACCGCAACCGATGAGAATCCAGAACAAGCTGTAGAAATGGCAAATACAACAGTTACAACATTTCAAGATGAAATTCCCGATTTAATGAATGTGGATAATGTCAAAATTTTATCAGAAGCTTATTTAGGAGCAAATCCAACACCTGTATCACCGAAACCAATGTTAAATCTTGCCATTGCAATTGTGCTTGGTGCAATGATCGGTGTCGGGATTGCGTTCTTATTAGAGTATCTGGATAACACCATTACAACAGAAGAAGATGTAGAAAAACATCTACATACGCCAGTAATAGGAACGATATCTACCGTTCAAGATTCCGATATTAATAATTTTATGAACACACAATCTAAACGGGAAAGGGGGAGCTACCATGCTACGCAGAAAAAATCAGTCTAGACCTGGAACGAAGATGCGGCATTTAATTGCAAAACTAAATCCAAAATCTCCCATTTCCGAGCAGTATCGGACAATTCGTACCAATATTGATTTTGCATCTGTCGATCAAAAAATTCATTCTTTGCTAGTGACATCTTCTGGACCCGGGGAAGGGAAGTCAATGACAGCTGCTAATTTAGCTGTTGTTTACGCGCAACAAGGAAAAAAAGTGCTGTTGATCGATGCAGATCTTCGCAAGCCAACCGTACATTATACGTTTCGGTTAGATAATTTACGAGGGCTAAGCAATATTCTCGTTGGAGAAAATACCTTTAATGATGTTATTCATAGTAGTAATGTCGATCATTTAGATATTATGTCATGTGGACCGATTCCACCCAACCCATCCGAATTATTGGCTTCCAAAAAGATGGAAAAATTGTTGGAAGAGTTAAAAGCAAGCTATGATTTAATTATTTTTGATACGCCTCCTGTGTTAGCTGTTACGGATGCGCAAGTTCTAGCAAATATTGTTGATGGTACCTTGCTTGTCGTTAGAAGTAAACATACGGAAATAGAAGGAGCGCAAAAAGCAGTAGAGTCGCTGAGACCTGCAAAGGCAAAACTACTGGGCACAGTTTTAAATGATCGTATAAAAAAGCAGTCTAATTATTATTACTATTACGGAAAATAGGTTTTGAAACCCTTATCCTCTTGGATGGGGGATTTTTTCGTAACAATCATCATCTCCATTCTCAAATACTGAATTATACTAACAAAATAAAACTTTAGCTATTATGATGACTAACGTGTTCCATTAGTAAATAAGTACCGTCCATTCTTTAAAAAACGTAAAATATCATTTTGAAAGTGTGCAGGAGATAAATTATTTGTTATAATCTATCTAATTAAGAAACTAATTTATAATACATAGGATGTGGGTACGTTGATTGATATTCATAGTCATATATTACCCGGTGTTGATGATGGTGCAAAAAACGAACAAGAAAGCTTAAATATGGCTAGAGCAGCGATTGAACAAGGAATTCAAACGATTGTAGCAACACCGCATCATCAAAATGGTGCGTTTAATAATTTTAGCTTGGAAATTAAAAGTAGTGTAGAAATTTTAAATGAATTCTTCAAACGAGAAGGTGTGCCGCTTACTGTTTTACCCGGACAGGAAACACGCATTTACGGGGAAATGGTGGAAGGGCTTCGTCAACAAGAATTACTCCCTATAAACCATAGCAAATACTTACTTGTTGAATTCCCTGCTAGTGAAGTTCCTCGTTACACGACACAATTACTGTTTGATATCCAATTGGAAGGATATACCCCAGTCATCGTACATCCTGAGCGCAATCGTCAGCTCTTGGAGCATCCAAATTTGTTATATGAATTTGTCTCCAAAGGTGCGTTAACACAGGTAACAGCTGGTAGTGTTATCGGTAAATTTGGTAAGGATATTCAAAAGTTTACCAACCAAATTATTGAAGCTAATTTGACGCATTTTATCGCTTCCGATGCACATAATACAACATCGAGAAAATTTTGGCTCCAAGAAGCTTATGAAGAAGTGAAGAAGAATTATGGAAGTGACTATTTCTATATGTTTCTAGAAAATAGTAATCTATTGATAGATAATGATAATGTGAACCAATTAGAACCGATGCGGGTCAAAAAGAAGAAAAAATTTCTTGGACTATTTTAATGGAGCATGAAAGGGGCGTACATAATATCATTCTTCGCCCTTTTTTTTTCAAAAAATAGGGAAACGTTTGCGCGACAAACAAATAAGACCATGTTGTACTCTATCATAATTGACGCACGAAAAAAGTAGCGTTTTCTTCATAAACGATTCATTGATTACTTTCAACGTCACCGTTTATGGAGAAAAATAACTTTGTGCTAATAAATATTCAAACACTACATGCAGTGTTACTTCTTAAATTGGCATAAGCTACCAACTTGTTATGAGGTGTTAAATAACAGTGACTTATGTGGCGTGGTAGTTTTTTAAAGGAGTGGTGGGAGAATGACACGAATTATGCTGATAGATGACCAACAATTATTTATAGACGGTATGAAAGCGTTGTTGTTGAAAGAAAAGGATATGGAGGTAATTTCCAAAGCAACAACTGGAAGAACCGGACTGCAGCAATTTATGGAACATCTTCCAGAACTTGTGCTAATCGATATTCATATGCCACATACGGATGCAATTAAGCTGATTTTACATATGAAAGAAGTTAAGCCTAATGTTAAGGTTCTTGTACTGACATCTTTTACGGATGAAGATTTAATCATTTCTGCCATTTATGCTGGTGCCGATGGTTTTCTACTGAAAAACTTAAATGGTGACTGCTTAAAAGGCAGTATCCGAAAAGTGATGAATGATGAGGTTATTTTCTCTGGAGAGGTTGCGCAAATCCTGGCCAAGCGAGTTTTAGAAAGGCGGCTGGATAAACGTGAGTTGCTTGATGAAGCGTTTCAGCAAAAAGGGATTCACTTATCTAATCGCGAGCTGGACGTCGCCTATTTAATGGCAAAAGGGATTTCCAATAAGCATATCGCTGAACGATTGTTTCTTAGTGAAGGAACAGTAAAAAATTATATTAGCAACATCTATCAAACCTTTCAAATAAATAATCGAAAAGAGTTAATTGCATATTTCCGAAAATTACTGGATAAAAAAGTACTAACTTAAATAGCAAGATTCTCGTTTTTTTGTAAAAGACATTTCGACAAAATCTGTTAAAATCATACAAAAACTTATGACTTTTTTCTACAAAAGTCACTAAAAATATGACTAGGTATTTAGTAATATATCTATACGAGTGGTAAATTTTGTGATTTCATCTAATTCATTTTAAGTGAAAAGTTATAACTGTTAAGCTTATTTACTAAGAAATTCATCATTGTGGAGTAACTGATTGAGTCTGGAAAGCAATCATATGCATTGTTACCTTCTTATGCATATTTACTGGTAAATTTTTCCGTTAAATTTTATCAGGTCATTCTCCCTAAGACATTGGTATTTATCATCTCAAAAAAATTGCTAGCTTGCTATCACTAAAACGACATAAATTTTTACTAATTATATTAATTTTTAGTAACAATCATTAAAGTTTGGAAGCAACTACTGGAAAACAATGCTAATATAATAGCAGGAAAACTTTCCTATATAGTAGCAAATGCACCTAGGAGGGGAGACATAGATGGGGTACAAAGTAAGGCTGGGTCTATTAATTTTGTTAGACTCGCTCATTGTCGCGACAGCAATATTTGCTGCTTCGTGGATCGTATACCCTTATACAGAAGTTGTCAGTATGGACGCTATTGTTATAAGTGCTATAGCCTTAGTACTATTTCATCATATTTTTGCGTCGATTTTTAAGCTGTACAATAAAGTATGGGCTTATGCCAGTATTGGAGAATTAAAAGCAATTGTTTTGGCTATCACATTATCGATTATTGGAACGGCCATTGTACAATTTATTGTAAATGATTTTTCGATTTATAAACGAGCACTTATTGTCACATGGATGATTCATATTATTTTAATTGGTGGATCACGTTTTATTTGGCGAATGTTACGTGATAGATACATAAATAATGGAAAAGAACTTAAGCGAACGTTAATTGTTGGAGCAGGATCAGCTGGAGCGATGATTGCCCGACAATTACGTGATCAAAGTCATGAAGCAGAACTACAACCAGTTGCCTTTGTCGATGATGATATGACAAAGCAACGGATGCAACTATATAGCTTGCCTGTTGTTGGTAAAGTGAGAGATATTCCGCGGGTTGTCGAGGAAATGGAGATCGAACATATTGTGATCGCTATTCCTTCGCTTCGTAATGGACAATTGAAGAAAATTGTCGACTTTTGTAATCAAACAAATGCAAAAGTGCAAATGATCCCGAAAATTGAAGATTTAATGACAGGGAAAGTATCTGTCAGCCATTTAAAAAACGTCGAGGTGGAAGATTTACTAGGAAGAGTACCTGTACAGCTCGATATTCGTTCGATTTCCAAATATGTCACAAAAAATACAGTAATGGTCACTGGTGCAGGAGGCTCCATTGGTTCTGAGATTTGTCGGCAAATCATGAAATTTTCACCAAGCAAAATTGTCTTATTTGGTCATGGTGAATTCAGCATTTATACGATTGATATGGAATTAGGTGAAAAATATCGTGATGTCGGCATTGAAATCATTCCGGTCATTGGAGATGTGCAGGATCGCAACCGTATTTTTGAAGTGATAGGGACATATAAGCCGCAAATTATCTATCATGCAGCTGCCCATAAGCATGTACCATTAATGGAGAAAAATCCACATGAAGCGGTAAAAAATAACATAATTGGTACAAAGAACGTCGCAGAAGCTGCAGATACATTTGGTGTCGATACATTCGTTTTAGTATCTACCGACAAGGCAGTGAATCCGACGAATGTGATGGGAGCAACGAAACGGATTGCAGAGATGATTATTCAGGATTTAGCTATTCGCAGCAAAACCAAATTTACAGCAGTACGGTTCGGAAATGTGCTTGGCAGCAGGGGAAGCGTAATCCCGTTATTTAAAAAACAGATTGAAAGAGGCGGCCCCGTCACCGTAACGGATCCAGAAATGACGCGTTACTTTATGACGATCCCAGAAGCATCTCGCCTCGTTATTCAAGCAGGAACCTTGGCTAAAGGCGGGGAAATTTTTGTGCTTGATATGGGTGAACCGGTAAAAATTGTTGATTTAGCGAAAAACTTGATAAAACTATCCGGCTATACGGAAGAAGAAGTTCCAATTACTTATACAGGTATTCGACCTGGTGAAAAAATGTATGAAGAATTACTTAGTAAAGATGAAATTCACCCTGATGCTGTCTATGAGAAAATTTATGTCGGAAAAACTTCCGAAGTGGATCGTCAAATTGTTCGTAGACTTATTGAGAACTTCGAAGATTATACAAGAAAAGATTTAAAGGATACACTGATGAAAATTGTTTATATGGAGCATGCGTATGTAAATGTAAAGGGATCATAATGAGGGGGATCATCCAATGAAAACTATTAAAAAAGCAATTATTCCAGCAGCTGGATTAGGGACAAGATTCCTACCGGCAACCAAAGCGATGCCGAAAGAAATGTTGCCAATTGTAGATAAACCGACGATTCAGTATATCATTGAAGAAGCAGTACAATCGGGTATTGAAGATATCATTATTGTTACGGGGAAAACGAAACGAGCGATCGAAGACCATTTTGATAACAACTATGAATTAGAAGACAATCTGATGAAAAAGGAAAAATTTGACCTACTGGAAAAAGTAAAGCAACCGTCAAAGGTGGATATTCATTATATTCGTCAAAAAGAACCTAAAGGCTTAGGCCACGCGGTTTGGTGCGCACGTAAATTTATTGGTAATGAACCATTTGCTGTTTTACTTGGTGATGATATTGTCCAAGCCGAAACACCTGGATTACGCCAACTGATCGATCAATTTGAAGAAACCCAATGCTCTGTAGTAGGTGTACAGCAAGTTCCAATGGAGGAAACACATCGCTATGGAATTGTTGATCCAAACACGATTGAAGGTAGACGCTATCAAGTTAACCATTTTGTAGAAAAGCCTAAGCAAGGTACGGCACCGTCTAATTTAGCGATTATGGGTCGTTATGTGCTAACACCAGAAATCTTTACATTTCTTGATAGACAGGAAATTGGTGCCGGTGGAGAAATTCAATTAACAGATGCCATTCAAAAATTAAATGAAGTGCAGACTGTTTATGCGTATGATTTTGAAGGTAAACGCTATGATGTTGGTGAAAAGCTTGGCTTTGTAAAAACGACCATTGATTTAGCATTAGAAAATGACGAAATTAAGGACGAATTGCTAGCGTATTTGGTGGAGAGGGTAAATAAGGAAAAAACGTCAGTTTAATTAACTGTTATTTTTGCGATAGAAAGGATTCTCATAAATGATCTACTTAAAGCTTAAAAGATTGATAGATATTGTTTTGTCTTTTATTGGACTTGTGCTACTTTCGCCAGTCATTTTACTGTTTGTGGTGGCTATTAAACTCGATTCCAAAGGTCCTGTCTTATTTAAACAAAAGCGAGTAGGTCTGCACAAAGAACATTTTTATATCCTGAAATTTAGAACAATGAAAATAGATACACCTAAAGATACGCCTACCCATTTATTAGAGGATCCGATGCAATATATAACGAGAGTAGGGAAGTTTTTAAGAAAAACTTCCCTTGATGAGTTACCGCAGATATGGAATATATTTGTTGGGAAAATGAGCATTATCGGACCTCGGCCCGCATTATGGAATCAATATGATTTAATTAGAGAGCGTGACAAATATGGAGCTAATGATGTAAAACCAGGCTTAACTGGCTGGGCGCAAATCAATGGAAGAGATGAACTGCCAATAGAAGTAAAAGCTAAGCTTGATGGAGAATATGTAAATCGTATGAACTTTCTGTTTGATGTTAAATGCTTTATCGGCACTTTTATTAGTGTGGCAAAAAGTGATGGTGTTGTTGAAGGTGGAACAGGTACCAAAGCAAAAGATGAAATAGCATCCAATAAGGAGACTGTTTCAAGATGAAAAAAATACTTATCACTGGACAAAATAGTTATGTAGGAAACTCATTCGCAGATTGGGTTCAGCAATATCCGGAGAAGTATACAATAGATAAAATTAGTTTACGAGATGATTCATGGAAAAGTATTGATTTTTCCAAGTATGATGTTGTTCTTCATGTAGCTGGGATAGCTCATGTCTCGGCAGACCCTGAAATGGAGGAACTCTACTATAGGGTGAATAGAGATTTAACTGTAGAAATCGCTAAAAAAGCAAAAGAGCAGGGAGTAGCTCAATTTATTTTTATGAGCAGTATCATTATTTATGGTGAAGCTAGTAGTGAAAAGAAAGTTATTGACCAGAATACAGTACCTGATCCAGCTAATTTTTATGGTAAAAGTAAGTTGGAAGCAGAAAAAGCGATACAGCCTTTAGAAGATGACAGTTTCCGTGTTGCTATAATCCGACCACCTATGATTTACGGAAAAAATTCAAAAGGAAATTACCCTAAACTAGCTAAGGCTGCTCAAAAGTTGCCAATCTTTCCTGATTTTCAGAATGAACGAAGTATGTTACATATTGATAATCTATCTGAATTTATTCGATTAATGGTAGAGAATGAGGAAAGCGGAGTATTTTTCCCACAAAATGAAGAGTATGTAAAAACGAGTGAAATGGTACGGTTAATTGCTGAAGTACATGGTAAGAAGATTAGGTTAGTTAAAATTTTTAATCCGATGATTAGACTTTTGTTAGGGAGAATCAATATCTTAAATAAAGTTTTTGGGAATTTGGTTTATGATAGTAATGTAAGTAGGTATAAAGAGAGTTATTATGTAAAGAGTTTTAAAGTCTCAATAATAGCTGCTGAGTTGGAAAGAGGAAAACAATGAAAAAAGTTTTATTTTTAGTTAATCATGATGTAGTTATTTATAATTTCAGATTAGAAATAGTTGAACGTCTATTAAAAGAAGGATACGAGGTTTTTATTTCTTCTCCATATGGGGAGAGGATTGACGATTTAGTTAGTATGGGTTGTACGTATGTAGAAGCATCTTTATCAAGACACGGCACCAACATAATGGAAGAAATGAAATTAATAACTTACTATAAAAAAGTAATAAAAGATATTAAACCGGATATTGTTCTTTCTTTTACTATCAAACCAAATATATATGGTGGAATAGCTTGTAAATATTTGAATGTACCCTACATTGCAAATATTACAGGACTTGGAACAGCAGTAGAAAACCCAGGTATTATGCAAAAAGTATCTATTCTTCTTTATAAATACGCTTTTAGTAAAATTAATTGTGTGTTTTTTCAGAATCAAGAAAATCAGCAATTTTTTATTGATCGCAAAATAGCAATAGGTAAACATAAATTAATTCCTGGTTCGGGCGTAAATTTGGAAAGGTTTAGGGTTCAAGAGTTTCCCACTGAGGAAACAATACAATTTGTATTTATATCTCGAATCATGAAGCAAAAAGGTATTGATCAGTACTTAGAAGCTGCAAAGTATATAAAGGAAACACACCCGAAAACAAGTTTTCATATTTGCGGTTTTTGTGAAGAGGAGTATGAGGATACCTTAGAAAAATTACATAGTCAAGAAATAATATTCTATCATGGTATGGTTAGAAATGTGGTGGATGTAATAAAAACCAGTCATTGTATAGTACACCCTACATATTATCCAGAAGGTATGTCTAACGTATTATTAGAGGCTTCTTCAAGCGGTCGTCCAATAATCACAACAAACAGAAGTGGTTGTAAGGAAATTGTTGATAATGGGGTTAATGGATATATTGTCGAACCAAGAAATAGTAATGATCTTATAGAAAAAATTGAAAAGTTTTTAAAACTATCTTTAGAAGAAAAGAGAAAAATGGGGTTAGCTGGAAGAAAGAAAGTAGAAAAGGAATTTGATAGGCAAATAGTTGTTGATGCTTATGTAAATCAAATACAGAACGAAATAGGTTGATAAAATGGACTATAAAAAAATAATAAAGAGTCAAGAACTTCGTTTCAAAATACTAAAAACACTGAGTTTTCTACCTGATAGCTTTACGATAAATTTGCAATATATGATTAAATTAGGGCGTAAACCTGATTTGAAAAACCCGAAAAGATTTACTGAAAAACTTCAATGGTATAAATTATATTACAGAGATCCACTCATGACACAAGCTTCAGATAAATATGCTGTCAGAAAATATGTAGAGAGTAAAGGATTAAGCCACATACTGAATAAATTATTTAAGGTTTATAATAGCGTAGAGGAAATGGATATAGAAGAATTACCTGAGAAATTTGTGGTTAAAACAACAAATGGGAGTGGAACGAATTATTTTTGTAAAGATAAAATGCAATTCCCAGTAGATGAAGTGAAATCTTCCTTGAGTCAATGGATTGATAGGGATATTTACGCTTCAGGTAGAGAGTGGTCATATAAAAACATTCAACCAAAAATTATTGTCGAAGAACTATTGGAAACTAATGACAATATGTTTGAAGGGATTAACGATTATAAATTCTTGTGCTTTAATGGGCAACCTAAATATATTGTTGTAGATGTTGATAGACATGTTAAACATAAAAGGAATATATACGATATTGAATGGAATTTAATTGATGTTAGCACGGATCACCCTAATTTCCAAAAACCTATGGAAAAACCTAAAGGATTTGATGAAATGTTGAATATTGCCAAAGTTTTATCTGAAGATTTTCCATTTGTGAGAGTTGACCTATATTGGGTAAATAAAAAGGTTTATTTTGGAGAATTAACGTTTTACCCTTGGACTGGGTATGTTCAATTTTCCCCAGATGAATTTGATTTTATACTAGGTGAGTTATTTATAATTGATAGAATGACTTATTAAATATCACTAATGTTTTTGTTATAGAATATTAATATTAATATTAATATTTATATTTATGAATTGGAGATTTGAAGATGGAAGTAGACGTGTCATTCATTACAACAGTAAAAAATGGAGAAAAGTTCTTGTCAGAAGTAATAGAAAGTGTAATGAATCAAACAATAGAAAACTGGGAGTATATAATAATAAACGATGGATCAACAGACGGTACATGGAAGTTGTTAAAGGAATATTCCCTATTAGACCCGAGGATTAAGGTGTTCAATACTAAGGGTCTTGGAAGGGGAAGAGCACTTAATCTAGCAATAAAAAAAACAGTTGGTAAATATATTGCAAATGTAGATGCTGATGATCCATGTCACCCACAAAAAGGAGAGATACAAGCTAACTGTTTAGCGAATAATATTGAATTCTCTCTAATTGCTACAAACTCAATATACTTAATAGAGTCAGAACTTCCTGTATGGGAAAAATATAGCTATATTGATAAAACAACAGATATTAAAGATATAACAATAACCAAAGATAATGCTTTTCGAAATGAGTCTATTAATCATAGCTCTGTTATGTTTAGAAAAGAAGATTTAATAAAAGTAGGTTTATATGATGAACTAAGAAATAGTCAATTTGACTATGAATTGTGGATTAGATTTTCAATAAATAATTATAGAATTGGTCTAATTCCATTTGCTCTTTCTTCGAAAAGAATACATTCTCGACAATCATTTGAAAAGGGTAATAGAATAAATTATTTAAAAGTATCCTTATCTTTAAATAAATTTATTATCAAAAATTTCAAGCTTCCATTAAGATATCATTTTTTAGTACATTTTAAGTTTTTTTATGGACTATTACCACAATATATCAGAAAAATGATTAGAAAAACTTTATAAACATAAAAAGGTGAATAAAAAATGAAAATACTTTTTATTTCAAGGATGTATCCGAACTCTTTTAATAATAGAAATGGAATAGTAATATTAAAACAAGCGGAAGAACTACAAAAACGTGGTCATGAAATTATTGTAATTTCCCCAACCCCTTTTACTCCAAAGATTATAAAAAATTTTAGGGAAGAGTGGAGTATATATAGTAAATTAAAGTACAAAACTTTGTATAAAAATATACCTGTGTATCGTCCGCGGTTCATAGACCTCCCTATTAAAAGTTTTAAAAAATATTCTTGGAACTCACTAAAATATTTTATAATCCCTAAAATTGATAAACTTCATGAATTATATCGATTTGATGTAATTCATGCGCATATGGGATATCCTGAAGGAAGATTAGCAGTTTATTTAAAAAAAAGATACAATCTTCCAGTAGTTATAACGTATAGAAGTACAGATACTGTAAAAAATATGCTTAATAAGCAAACGTCTAAACATCTTTATTTTGCCTTATCAAACGCAGATGCAGTAATCTCTCCTAGTATTCCCTTAAAAAGAAAAGTAGAAAATGCTTTTAATATAAACTCATTAGTTATAGGAAATGGTACATATAAAAACAATAGAGTCCAAAAGAATGAAGAATTATTGAATAAATATAAGAATAAAACTATTATCCTTAGCGTATCAACTTTAATAAAGAGAAAAGGAATTGAAAATAACATTAGAGCTGTTAGTCAACTTGTAACTCAGTTACCTGATATTATTTATTTAATAATTGGCGATGGTCCAGAGCGAAATAATTTACAAAGTTTTGTTCGTAATAATAAATTAGAAGAATATGTAAGGTTTATTGGCGACATTCCAAATAGGGAAGTAATGGAATATATAAGTATTTGTGATGTTTTTTCATTACCGAGTTGGGGAGAGACGTTTGGGTTAGTCTATATTGAAGCAATGCTGAATAGAAAACCAATTATTCTATGTAAAAACGAAGCAATTGAAGGAACAGTTAAACATAAACAAAGTGGAATGATTGTAGAACCTAATAATGTCGATCAAATAGCTGATTCCATAAAATTCCTCTGTAATAATAAACGTGAATCGAATAACATTGCTGAGAATGGAGAAAAAATAGTGTTAGAAAACTTTTTATGGGATCGGATAGCAGAAAAATTGGAAGATGTTTATCTTAATGTTATCAAGTAAATAAAGACTAGTACAATAAAAAGCTATTAAAATAATGTTAATTAATTATTCAACCTCTGTATTGAGAAAGAAAGCGAGTTGGTCTAATGAATATTGGGTTTGTTTCTACATGGTTTGAACGTGGTGCAGCGTATGTTACTAAATCATATATTGAATTATTGAAAAAAAATCATAATGTCTTTGTTTATGCACGTGGAGGTGAGGCTCAAGGAAAAGGAGATCCAAACTGGGATTTTGATTTTGTAACTTGGGGATTAAAATTAAGAGGATCAAGTATTAATTTTAATCATTTCAAAAAGTGGATAAAAAATAATAAAATTGATGTTATTTTCTTTAATGAGCAAAAACATATGGAAATAGTCTATAAAGTAAAAGAGAAATTTCCAAATATAAAAATAGGAAGTTATGTTGATTATTATAAAGAAAACACAATAAAAGAGTTTAATTTATTTGATTTTTTAATATGTAACACGAAGAGACACTATTCGGTTTTTAATTCTCACTCACAATGTTTTTACGTACCTTGGGGGGTCGATACAAACGTATTTAAACCACAAGAAAAAGATAGCAATTTATTAACTTTCTTTCATTCTGCTGGGATGTCAGATAGGAAAGGTACTAGTTTTGTTATTGATGCGTTTATAAATGGTGAGATCTATAAACGTGCTAAATTAATAATACACACTCAGAAAGATTTTGAAAAAAATTTTAGATACAATGTTAAAGAATTAAATAATTATAACGTGCAAATAATTGAAAAGACTGTAACAGCACCTGGACTATACCATTTAGGTGATGTATATGTTTATCCTACAATGTTGGATGGACTAGGACTAACTATGTACGAAGCTCTTGCTGCTGGGTTACCTGTTATTACAACAAACCATCCCCCTATGTCTGAAGTAATTAATAATAGAGTAGGGTATCTTGTGAAAGTTGAATACTTTAGAAGCAGGCAGGATGGATATTATTGGCCATTATCAATTGTGAAAAAAGATTCTTTAGAAGAAGCCTTGAGGTACTTTGTTAATAATGAAAAGATACTTAAAGATATGAAGCAAGAAGCTAGAACAGAGGCAATAAATAAATGGAATTTGAAGGATAGGGAACATGAAATAAATGAAATATTTGAGAATTCAGAAGTGATTGTTCGATCTCCATCTAAAATACACTTATCTCAGATTAATAAAACAGAAAAAATAATGCGAAAAATAGGCTCAAGTTATATTTATCCAGCTATAAAAAAAATAAAAGAACTATAGACTTTTGATGGTTTATAGTACGAAATAAATGAGCTTAGATAAAAACTCTTTTCCTGGATAGATGGGGGAATTAATATTGACTTATTCTAATAATATTTTAACAGTCGGATTGGTACTATTGTCTACTTTATTAATGTTTTCATTAAACTATCCTTTTGTAAGTTTGTTTTTAGCTTTAATCTTTTTGATATCTGTTTACTTTATAATTACCAAAACTGATCCAATACCAATACTATCATTATTAGTATTGATTTTTATTTCAAGTTTTAATCTTGGTAAACCAAGTTATATTATTGTTATTTGTCTTGCTTTACTATCTTTGTTCTATTCTATGCTGAAAAATAATTGTCTAGTGAAATCAGCATATAGCAGATATTATATGTTTTTTTATATTTGGGTTATCTTTGCTACTATTCAAGTTATTTATCAGAATAGATTCTTACTATCATCAAACCAATATCAATCATTAATTTTAGGTATATTAATAATTTGGTTAATGAGTAAGTTTGTCATAGAAAAAACACAGTTAAAGAGAGTTTACCTAATTTGGGGCATGTATCTTTTGATAACCATAATTATAGGGTGGTGGGAAGTATTAACTGGTAATCATATTAGACAAACAACGGCATATCCACATCTATCAGTTGCTACAGTTGGTTTTTTTAATCAAAATGATTACTCTTTTTTCTTAGCAATTAGTCTACCAATAGTATTTTTTTGGATAAAAGGTAAAATAATATACAAATGTATTGGTTTTTTTATGCTAGGCAGTATTTTCTCTTTTGTTTTTATAAACGGCTCAAGGTTAATATTAATTATTATTATATTTATTTTAGGTTTATTTCTAATTCAATTGTTTAAATTTAGAAATATAGGTCTAATTATTATATTTGTTTTGTCTATTTCTCTATTAGCATTATTTAATATGGAAGCTATTAGTGCAACTTTTGATAAACTATCAACAGTAAATAGTAATGATTATTCAGTTAATTCAAGAAAACAATTAACTGAAGATGGATTTAGAATTTTTAAAGAGAACCCCTTGTTTGGTGTGGGGCCAGGTAATTTAGAGAACCACATGCCCCAAAAAGGTGATAAGGTACATAATTTTTGGCTTGAAATACTGGTGAACTATGGTATTTTAATTTTTGCAGGGTTAGTAATTTTCTTTGCAAATTGTTTATATGTATTTAAAAAAACTAGTAATAATTTGCAACGAATAGTTTGGCCAGTTTTTTTAAGTACTATAATTTTTATACCTGCAAGTTTATCATCGAGTAGCGTTCTTCATTTTGAAGTGTTATGGCTATTTTTTGGTTTAATGCTTTCAACGAAAAGTATTATTAAGAACGAAAGAAATTACTCAAAGCGGCAGAATGAATGTAGGTAAGTATTATAACGTTTATTAAACTCATTTTATTTTAAAAAGAAGGTAAAATATGAAGCATTCTTTAATAAATAAATTCTTGAAATTTTCATATGGAAGTTGGATTGGATTATTATTAGGATTAGCTACTACCATGATTACAACAAGGCTACTATCTCCAGATTCTTTTGGCAAAGTTGCGATGTTTGATTTATCTCTCCAAATAGGGTTGATTTTAGTTGTATTTGGAACAGATCAGTCATTCGTTAGATTTTTTTATGAGGAAGAGAAAGAAAAACGTGGGGCTTTGTTGTATAATTGTCTGCGTATCCCTTTATTAACTTCTACTTTTATATTAATAATAATATTGTTTCTTTATAAACAAATTTCATATTTTTTAATTGGAAAAGTTGACTTTGTTTTTGCAGTTATATTAGCTGTCGGTATATTTGCGCAACTTTTATTTAGGTACGGGCAATTAGTAATTCGCATGCAACAAAAAGCAAATCTTTATTCATTATTACAAATATTTGAAAGAACGTTTAATTTAATTTTCATATTGTTTTTTTTCTCACTATTAGGTTCAAATTTTCATGTATTAATCTATTCAAAAATCGTTACATTGTTAATACTAGTATTAATAGCATTATATTTTGGGAGACATCTTTGGAATATAAAGAACGTAAAAGTAAAAAATGCAAAGCATTCACAATCAGAAATAATTACTTTCGGAACGCCATTTATTTTTACGATTTTTATCACATGGATTTTTACATCTTTCGACAAAATAGCTTTACGGCAGTGGGGAGATTTTGAAGAGCTAGGATTATATACAGCCGCAATGCGGTTGGTAGCTTTGGTGATGGTATTGAAGCAAACTTTTTCAACTTTTTGGACACCAATAGCCTATGAAAAGTTTGAAAATAATCCAAGTGATAAAATGTTCTATCGCCATATTACTATCCTTGTATCATTTGGTATGTTTTTAGTGGCTATAGCTAGTATAGCTGGTAAAGATGTTATAGTTTTACTATTAGGTAATGACTATCACGGAGCGGCATCAATAATGCCCTTCTTAGTTTTTATGCCAATATTGTATACTATATCCGAGACTACAGTAATAGGAATTAATTTCTATAAAAAAAGTAAGTGGCATATATTTATTGCACTTGTTGCTTGTTTAACTAACATAGTTGGAAATTGGATGCTTGTCCCAGATTTTGGTGCGTTAGGCGCTTCACTATCAACAGCATTTTCCTACGTAATATTTTTTATTTTAAGAACCTCAATGTCACTAAAATTATTTAAAGTAAATTATCCACTTGGAAAAATCTACTTTATGCTTATTACTATAATGTTTTATGCTGTATATTCAATCTTTAATTCAAACATTATATTAAATATCATGATAGGTATTTCATTAACGTCTATTTTGATATTATTATATTTTAAAGATTTAATTTATATTTATAAAAATAGAAAAGTAATATTAGGATAAGTATTTAGGGTGATTTTTCATCACTTGGAAAACCTGCTAAAGCTTGTCTTTCTGATGTTTTATTTGATTACAAATCGTATGAGCGAAAAGGTGTTTATGCTGGTAATACTTACAACGACTTTTAAATCGCTTTTTTAAAATTAAGATACGGAGAACTGCATATTCGTATCCCTAGAGTTTAAAACAGAGAAAACCAACAACAATACATCAGCTCTATACGAACTTTCGAATGACTTTTTTATACAGTTTGTCATTCTACTTATATGAAGAGAGGGTTACGATAGATGAGATGGCGTGTCTCTTTTTTTAATTTGCTGAGAGCATGGTAAGAGGATTTGCACTTGTTGACACACCCTTACAAACTCTATAAGAGAAAATAAAATATTATAAGGGGAATAAATGTATGATTACAAACATAGCAAAAAAAAGAAATTTGTTTTTAATCACAGGCGCAGCTGGTTTTATCGGTTTCTACCTTTCTAAAGCTTTACTGGAACAAGGGCACACTGTTATCGGCCTCGATAACATAAATGATTACTACGATGTAAAAATAAAAGAAGACCGATTAGAGCAATTACAACTTTATGAAAAATTCACTTTCATTAAAGGTGATATTTCAGATAAAGAACTAATAATGAACATTTTTGCTAAATACAAAACTAATATTGTAGTCAATCTAGCAGCGCAAGCAGGTGTAAGGTATTCAATTGAAAATCCTGACGTATATATAGAAAGTAATATTATAGGCTTTTATAATATTTTAGAAGCATGCAGACATCACCCTGTAGATCATTTGGTATATGCTTCGTCCAGCTCGGTTTATGGGGCAAATAAAAAGGTGCCATTTGAAGAGACAGATTTTGTGGACAATCCAGTGTCTTTGTATGCTGCAACGAAAAAATCAAACGAGCTAATGGCTCATACATATAGCCACCTTTATAAGATACCTGCTACAGGATTACGTTTCTTTACGGTTTATGGGCCAATGGGAAGACCAGATATGGCTTACTTTGGTTTTGCCAATAAGTATTTTAATGGAGAGCCGATCAAAATATTTAATAATGGAGATTTTGAAAACGATCTTTATCGTGATTTCACATATATTGATGATATTGTTGAAGGTATCGAACGTTTATTAAGTAATCCTCCTAAAGGGGATGTAGAACATAAGGTATATAACATCGGAAATAATAATCCGGAAAAACTAATGGTATTTATTGAAACATTGGAGAAATGTCTAAGTAAATCGCTAGGTAAAGAGGTGGCGTTTGAGAAAGTATTTGAGCCAATTAAACCTGGTGATGTCCCAGCTACATATGCTTCAACAGAACAGTTACAACAGGAAGTTGGATTTCAACCAAAGACATCTATTGAAGAAGGTTTGCAAAAGTTTGCCGACTGGTACGTAGATTATTATAATGTGCAGTAAATTTTGGAATAGTTCCAAAATATGTTGACTATAAAGAAGATAAAAAGTAGATCGAACTCTACTATTAGTGACTTATCATGTATAAAAATATAATAGCTACTTATTTTTTTTGGATAAAAATCAAATCATGTTATGTCACCCTATAATTAAAATCTATCAAATCAGAATAATACCAAACAAAACTAGGAGGAATTACATATGAAAATCGCAGTTGCAGGTACAGGATATGTCGGTCTATCAAATGCTGTATTACTTGCACAGCACAATGAGGTAGTGGCGCTTGATATTATGCAGAAGAAAGTAGATATGATCAATAGTAAACAATCTCCTATTGTAGATACAGAGATTGATAACTTTCTAAAAAATAAAGAATTAAAATTACGAGCTACAACAGATATGGAAGAAGCGTATAAAGATGCAGACTATGTGGTTATTTCCACGCCGACCAACTATGATCCAGATAAAAATTATTTCGATACATCAACAGTGGAGGCTGTTATTCGTAATGTATTAGATACAAATCCTAATGCCGTAATGATTATTAAGTCTACTGTACCAGTAGGCTATACGAAAGAGATTAGCATTAGATTTGCAACAGACAATATTATCTTTTCTCCAGAATTTTTACGAGAAGGTAAGGCACTTTATGACAATTTATATCCTTCACGTATTATTGTTGGAGAACAGTCCGACCGTGCCAAAGTATTCGCTGATTTATTAGTACAAGGTGCAAAAAAGGAAAATATGGATGTCTTATTTACTCGCCCAACAGAGGCTGAAGCAATAAAACTATTTGCTAATACATATCTTGCTATGCGTGTAGCATTTTTTAATGAGCTTGATTCATATGCGGAAATACGTGGATTGGATACCAAACAAATTATTGAAGGGGTTTCACTTGATCCTCGTATCGGTGGACATTATAATAACCCTTCATTTGGCTATGGTGGTTACTGCTTACCAAAAGATACAAAGCAGCTTCTAGCAAACTATGAAGATGTTCCAAATAATATTATGGCTGCTATTGTTGATGCAAATCGAACTAGAAAAGATCATGTTGCAAATATGATCTTACAACGAAATCCTAAAGTAGTTGGTATTTATCGACTTACGATGAAGACAGATTCAGATAACTTCCGGCAATCTGCCATTCAAGGGGTTATGAAGCGTATTAAAGCAAAAGGAATTGAAGTTATTGTTTATGAACCGGTTTTAAAAGAAGAGACATTCTATAATTCTCGGGTTGTAAATGATTTAGAAGTATTTAAAGATGAAGCAGATGTCATTGTCGCTAACCGTTTAGATGATAATATCAGAGATGTATCGAATAAAGTATATACAAGAGATATTTTTAGTAGAGATTGATTTGGCATATTATAAATTGTAGATGGCAGCTTGAAAATAGCTGCCATCTGCCTTTAATGGTTTCCTTTTGTACTTTGCAGTGAAGACTTAGAAGATTGCAATTACAAATCGAGAATGTTGTAACTTGACGCGGAGCCTCGGCGAGCATGATGTTTTAGCCAAGAAGCCAGCTATAGTAAGGATTGGCTAAATAGATTAGATTATCATGCTCACTGCTCCGTATAAAGTTGTAACGGCTTACTTGTAAAACTCTCGACTATTACTTTGCAAAATACACCTTTTGTATGTTATCGAAAATTAGGTGCAAAAAATAGATTTCTCAAACATGGTTAAGCAGCAGAATTTCACATTTAAATATTTACCATTAAATTTAGAAATTGCATATAACATTAAAAAATTTTGGTATGGCTACTTAATATATAGTATAATGTCAAAAGGTGTAGAAAAATAGTTGACTTTCTATTTTTCTACGAGCTTTTATTTTACTATAGGAAAGTATAAAATTTTAGGGTTTATAGTATAAGAAAAACTATAGCTTTCGCTAAAGACTTGGCGATAAGCCGAGTTTTTCTAATAAGTAAGTAAAGCTAGCTTTTAAATAACTGAATAATAAAATAGGTAAAAAGGTGAACTTAAATGAAACGAAAAAAAAGTAAAAAATCAAAGAAACTTTGGCTGAAAATTCCGCTTTTAATCATTTTCCTTGCAGCTCTTGGTATGGGTGGATATGCTTATTCCATTTACCATAACGCCAAGTCCACCGTGAACAAAAAAATTAATGAACCGGTAGACACGATTGATACAGCTTCTACGAAGAAAAAGATGAAGGCAACTGAACCTTTGAATATTCTCTTACTTGGTGTGGATCAGAGAGGGAATGATAAAGGCCGTTCAGATGCATTAGTATTACTTTCTTTAGATCCAAAAAAGGATTCCATGCAATTGATCAGCATCCCGCGTGATACAAGAGCGATGATTGCTGGTAAGGGTATAGAAGATAAGATTAATCACGCTTATGCATATGGTGGAGCGGATATGACAGTAGCAACGGTAGAAAGCTTTTTAGATATTGATTTGGATTATTATGTACGTATGAACATGGAAGGGCTTGAAGAACTTGTAGATCAGCTCGGTACTATTGAGGTAGATAACGAGGTAGAATGGGATGATGGAAAATACAATTTTACAAAAGGTCCTATTGCACTTGATGGGGACAAAACCATGCACTATGTACGAATGCGTAAGCAAGATCCAGCTGGAGATTTTGGACGTACGGAACGGCAACGAAAAGTCATTGAAGGTATCATTGATCAAGGTGCATCTGTAGGATCGGTAAATAAAATCAATGGTATGATCGATGTATTAGGGAATAACATGGCAACGAATATGGACTTTAATGATATGAAAGACCTGTTATTCGGTTATAAAAATGTTCGAAAAAATGTTGTCAGTTATATGATGGAAGGTAGCGGTACAAATATTGATGGTATATATTACTATCTGGTTCCAGAAGAAGAAGTTTCAAAAGTGCAAGGGATGATTGCAGGGGCTTAGGGGTGACAATGATTTGAAAAGCTTGATCTCTGAAGTGCATAGGCTTTAGAAAAGGATCATTAATTTATTTGTCAATCCAATATGAATATATTAGTTATTAAATGGAAAATGGTAGAACAGAAGTTTGTTCTCTTTTTGCGGTTTTTCATCACTTGTTTTTGAATGGAGGGTCAACTGAAAAAGCTGATTCTCCATTTCTCTATTTAAAGACAGAAAAAGGATAAAAATATGGTGCGTTTCAGTGATGTGCAATGAAATCATACACAACATTACAAAGATCGAGTACATAGTTGGTATTTTGTTATTTTACACAGAGCGCCTACGAGCATGATTTATGAGCTCAGATATCACCAAAAGATCTGCTCCATTGCAAGAGGTTATCATGCTCGCTTCTCCGTGTAAAATAGTGGAAGGTTTTGTTATGTTTTTTTTGCAAATTTGTACCTATTCAATTGCTTAAGATATGGATTTTTATTTTACACTTTACAAAATATGATGAAAAGGGCCTACATCTGTTAAATCGTATTTTAATTTAGAGAGGTGGAGATGTTGATGAGAGCATTCTCTGTAAAAAGATATTTCTCAATTCATAGTTTTTTTATAGTTTATAAACAAGGGGTATTGTGATGTTCGCTTTACAAAAAGGTAGGAGAAAGGTTGGAAGAGCTTCTAAACGGAGCTTCAGTTTAAAGGTAAAAATGATTATTCTGATCAGCTTTCTGATTGTTGGGATTTTTATTATCTTTGGTTTGTTTCTTCGCTCATTTATTTCAACAACAATAGAAGATCAAATTGCCAAACGTGCGTTAAGTGTGTCACAGAGTATTGCAAATATGCCAAGTATAAGAGAGGCTTTTGAGTTGGAAAACCCTGAGAATGTTATTCAGGATATCGTTCAACCAATTCAGAAGAGCATTGGTGCAGAATTTATTGTTGTCGGAAATAAGAAAGGGATTCGTTATTCGCATCCACACCCGGAAAGAATAGGAAAGCAAATGGTCGGCGGTGATAACGTTCGTGCCTTAAAAAAAGGAGAATCCTATATATCGAAACGGGAGGGGTCGTTAGGATTATCTATTCGGGGTAAAACGCCAATTAGAAATCAAGATGGAGCAATCATTGGGGTAGTATCAGTTGGCTTTTTAAATGAAGAAGTTCAGAATATTATTCAACAGCAAATTAGATCCGTGTGGCTAACATTATTTGGTATTATTTTAGTAGGGATTTTTGGAGCAATTGCTATAGCCATCTATCTAAAAAAACTATTATCCAATATGGAACCAGAGGAAATCTCACAAATATTATTGCAAAGGGAGGCGATTTTGCAGTCTACGCATGAGGGGATCATCGCTGTCGATAAACAAGGCAAGATTATGATGATGAATGTTGCTGCACAAAACGTCTTATTTAATCAGGAATTGGAAAGTAGTCAGTATATTGGACGATCTGCAAGCGAATTTTTACCGCATACGGATTTGCTACATGTGCTAGAAACTGGTGAGAGGCATTTTAATAAAGAGATGGTACTTGGTGATGCAATTGTATTAACGAATCGAACCCCAATCTTTCACCAACAATCCATTATTGGAGCTGTCTTTACGTTTCGAAAAAAAACAGAACTTGAAAACATTACAAAAGAATTATCACAAATAAAGCAGTATTCCAATGCTCAGCGTGCACAGACACATGAATTTTCAAATAAACTTTATACCATTCTTGGATTATTACAGCTTGGTAAACGGGAAGAAGCTATAACGTATATTAAACAAGAAAACAAAACGCAGCTGGAGTTTTCACAATTTTTACTGAAAAATGTTGCTGATCCAATGTTTCAAGGGTTATTACAAGGAAAACTTAATCAGTCAAATGAGCTTGGAATTAAGATGACGATTCATCCGGATAGTCAACTCGATACTATCTTTACCGGAGAAAAACAGAAGGCATTTTTAACGACTGCTGGTAATTTGATCGAGAATGCCATTGAATCCGTCAAGCATGAAGCAAAATCAAAGCGAAAAGTTGCTATCTTGTTTACGGATATTGGAGAGGATGTCATTGTTGAGGTAGATGATTCGGGTTCTGGTGTTGCACCTGACGACATCAACTATATTTTTGAACAAGGATATACAACAAAAGATGGAGAAAATCGCGGAATTGGTCTAGCTTTGAGTAAACATGTTTTAAATCGTGTCGGAGGCAATATTCTAGTAGAAGAAGGAGAACTAGGAGGGGCTTGTTTTATAATGATTATGCCAAAGGATGGAGGGAAAAGTTATGGGCAGGAAGATACATGTTCTTATTATTGAAGATGATTTTCGTGTTGCAGCTATAAATAAGCAATTCGTAGAACAAATAGGTGGATATCAAGTTGTAAATAGTGTCAAAACAGCTCAGGAGGCTTATCAATATCTCCAAATGCCAGGAGTGGAAGTAGATTTAGTGTTATTAGATATATATATTCCTGATGTAGAAGGTTTGGAACTATTCTGGCGGTTACGTACACAATATCGAGCAATAGATATTGTTATTGTTTCCGCTGCTGCAGAAGCAGACGTCATTGAGGAAGTACTTCGTGGAGGGGTTTTTGATTATATTATTAAGCCAGTAGATGCCGATCGTTTTAATCAGATGCTCAAGCAATATGAACAAAGGCGTCATTTCCTATCATCGAAGGAGTTCTTAGAGCAACATGAAGTCGATATTCTAATCCAAAGGAAGATCAATCGTTTTCCTAATAAAACAAATAAAGAATTACCAAAAGGGATTGATCCGATCACTTTGGAGGAAGTTACGAATTTATTAAAATATAAGAAGATGAAAGGGATTACTGCGGTCGAGTTAAGTGAGCAAATTGGTACAAGTCGATCCACAGCCAGAAGATATTTGGAGTATCTCGTTACTCTAAAGAAGATTCGGACAACCCTTCTTTATGGAAATGTCGGTAGACCAGAACGCTTTTACGTCCCCTATGAAACTTATGAACAAAATGCTACAAATAAGAATTAATATATTTATTAACACAATATTTGAATCGCTTACATTCCATGGTATTTTTATAATTAACAATAATATTAGACTTTTCGTTAATCTTTTATAGCGAGAAGGATTCGTTTCTCTAACTAAATTTTTATTGGAATATGTTCAAAAGAGTGTAGAAATATTGACCCATCTAGGTTGAAATTTTTTAAAAACAGTGGTTTTTACTTAGTGAGATGTTGTCACGGTTAAAGCTTTTTTTGTGTGACGTATTGCTGCCGACGTTTTTCTTATTGTCCAGCAAATGTATGTATATTTTTGGAAAATAGCATCGTTTAGTTTAATGTGCCAAAGCTCAAACAAACTTTGGTCTTCTTCCTACGATTCGTTAACATCGGTTTCTCCTGTTGCCGTGTTCGTTATCGTCAAAAGATATCAGTTTGGGTCACTAACAAATCGTTAATCTTTTTTTATATTTTTGCTACATCGATACTAGCATGTTCCGTACGTCAAGCTTGAGGCAGTGTTTTGAACAAGAGAATGTATATTAGATACATAGGTAATCTATAGTTTTGCAATAAAGAAATACAATGCTTTATTTTTTATACTATAGGATAGTATAAAACTTTAGGCTTTATCGTATAAGAAAAACGATAGCTTCCGCCATAAAGACTTGGCGACAAGCCAAGTCTTTCTAACATTACTTTTGAACATCCAATATCAGTAGAGAATACGAAATATTGATAGCGTTTGCATGATTTGATGTAGCAAGCCACTTGGCTCATGCAGAAGGGGGATATCATGGGAGTTCTAAGTATCATTGGATTTTTGACGATCATTATTATTGTACTATTATTAATAAGTGGGCGAGTTACACCAATTATAGCGTTAGTATTAACACCTATTATTGGAGCGTTTATTGCTGGATTTGGACTAGAGGAAATTGGAGCATTTTTTGATGAGGGGATTACTGATGTAGTACATGTTGCGATTATGTTTATTTTTGCTATTCTATTCTTTGGAATAATGCAAGACGTTGGCTTGTTTGATCCGTTGATTCGTGGCATGATTTCTATATCACAGGGAAACGTCATTGCAATTTGCATCGGGAGTGTTGTGATTGCCGCAATCGCACAGTTGGATGGATCCGGTGCCTCAACATTCCTGATTACTATACCAGCGTTGCTTCCGTTATACAAGAAGCTAAAAATGAATCCATATATACTACTGCTACTCATAGGTGGAAGCGCAAGTATTATGAATATGCTACCATGGGCTGGACCGTTGGGTAGATCAGCATCTGTATTAAATATGGATGTAACAGAATTATGGAGACCGTTAATACCTATTCAAGCGATTGGGCTCGTACTGATGATTGTTTTAGCAATTGTTCTTGGTTATCGAGAAAAAAAGCGAATTACGAAAGAATATGGATCTATTGCAGCAGCTGCGTCTATTGAACCTGATTTGCAAATTGGAAAAGAAACTTCAGAAAGTATAAAGACAGAGCCGGCACCTGCTCAATCCAAGAAATTATGGATAAACGTTATTTTAACAATTGCGGTTATAGGTACATTAGTTTGGGGAGTCATACCAGCAGGGCTTGTATTTATGATTGGGGTAAGTTTAGCGTTACCAATTAATTATCCGAAAATGCAAGATCAAATGGATCGTATTCGCTATCATGCTCCAAATGCATTAATGATGGCAACGATTATACTTGCAGCCGGAACGTTTTTAGGAGTTCTTACCGGTACAGGGATGTTGAATGCCATTGCAGAAGATATTGTCACCGTAATTCCAGCATTCATCGCTCCGTATGTACATTTAATAATCGGATTTTTCGGTGTTCCATTTGATTTGTTATTAAGCACAGATGCGTATTACTTTGCATTAATGCCAGTAGTCGAACAAATTGCAACCGGTTTTGGTATTGATTCTTTATCTACCACTTACGCCATGATTGTTGGCAACATCGTTGGAACGTTTATCAGCCCATTTTCACCAGCAGTTTGGTTGGCTTTAGGACTAGCGGGCTTGGAAATGGGACGTCACATCCGCTATTCGTTGTTTTGGTTATGGGGGCTTAGCTTAGTCCTATTGGTTTTTTCCATAATAATCGGATTAATTATTGTATAATGAAGGCTGCACGTTATGTGCGGCCTCTTGGAGTTTATGGACATAATTAGCATTAAGAAAAAAGAGCTGGATGTTAGCTCTAATGTGCTCGAAGTTGTTAGCCATTAAAATACTCGAAATAACATGTTGAGCTTTCAATCTCTAGAACATAATTGATTACTACAGTAGGTTTAAAGCTTGTATATAATAATTAGTCAAATAACCGGCACTAGTGGAGACAATTTTACTACTTCCATTTTTACTAATCTTGAACTGGAGAAAAGTATGGTGTTAATACTGCGGAAACACAAGCTTAAGTAATCATGGCAATTTATGTAGTGAGGCGTGGTATGAAATGGACTATTAAAAAATATGACGAAACAGCTGTGAATATAAAGATCAATAAAAGGGTTTGAAGGTTTAAAAAAGCACCTTCTGCCGAGCACGATTATAGAAGTTTTTTTGTAGATTGCAGTTTAAGAATTTGGAAAGACCAAAAACCATATTTTTACCGAGGAATAAGGTTTATGATCTTCAACAATAGCACTCGATTGCTCAAGATAAAAAAAGTTCTATTGAGGTGATCAAAGCTAATACGAAAGCAGCAATGCTTAAAAAGCCCCCAAAATCTTTTTTATCTTTTTGAAGTACACCAATTCCATTAACTAACATTAATGCTCCTAAAAACAACATCATAAATGGAAACAATACAAGATTATTAGTAATTGAACTATATCCTGATAAAACGAGGACTATTATTGCTAAAACAACTCTAATTATAGTTAACAAAATATCTCCCCCTTGCCACCTATTACAATTCCCATCCATATATCTTTTTTGCCGAGAATACCACGGAATTATCTTCATATTCTTACAAGAATTATAACTTCTGTATAAGTTAACGTTAGCATTGCATAAATAAAATATAGATTCAATGGGGGATGTGTCAATGTTGGTGTTTTTTTGGGTTGACTATCTTCTGTTTTTCTTCATGTATCATGACAAAAAACAAAACCAATGCAAGAAGAATTTCCGTATGAAATCACACTTTAATTTTAAACCAAGGTGCGACAACTAAGCGTTATACTGATCACAAGGTGTCAAAAGAAATTTCAATCCATGCACCTATATAAGGTGCGACGGTGTATGGCAATGAAAAATACAAACAAACGTTCTATTTCAATCCACGCACCTATATAAGGTGCGACTATAACAAAAGCGCTTAATATAAATACTCACACTATATTTCAATCCACGCACCTGTATAAGGTGCGACATAAGACTGCTGAATACGTGTTAGGGCTTATCCTGATTTCAATCCACGCACCTATATAAGGTGCGACTACGAGCTTGTACACTCGTTTCTTCATATGCTGGATTTCAATCCACGCACCTATATAAGGTGCGACCTAAGTCATTTTGTTCAATTTCTGGATGAATGTATATTTCAATCCACGCACCTATATAAGGTGCGACGTTATTGCATCTGTGGAGGGGCTTGGGGAACAAGCAATTTCAATCCACGCACCTATATAAGGTGCGACTGCGATTTCAGCATAAATTTTTACAAATATAACAAAAAACTGCCTATTTTAGAGAACAAAAGGAAAAAAATGAACCATTTCTCTCCACCTTTTTCAATTATTTACCAAAAACAAAATAAATAATGGTGCGAATCCCCTAGGGTTTTTATGTGCACTTCAGGTTCGCACCAAGTTTAATACCCTAGCTTTCATACAATTATTATATGATAGTGCAGAGGGTTTGTCATTTATTAACGAAAATCAATCGTACAAGTGGAAGAATCTTAAAATATGTGCAAATAAAATCAAAGAATGATGTTTTCCTCTTTGTAGATTAAGTTATTTCGACAATTAGTAGCAAAATGAATAATTGGTGTTTCAATTTCATTCACAGGGTGATCTGTAAATTGAAAGTAAAATTAAATTACTACAGCATAGTATAAACGACAAATTTAAGCAAAATACTGTTATATTTATCGAAAAAAATGATTAAGTTCAAAGTGGATAAATTAAGGAATTAAAATCATAAATCGCAATCATTACTATTTACAATTTAGTAAAGATGTTTTATAATAACTTATAAAACGTAATCATTACGATTTAAGGTGATTTTGAGATAGAGTATAAATTATTGATAGGAGTTGATCAAATGGCAAAAAAGTCTAAAATTGCAAAAGAGAAAAAACGCCAGAAGATGGTTGAACAATATGCTGCCTTGAGAAAAGAGTTAAAAGCAAAAGGTGATTATGAAGCAATTCGTAAATTACCACGAGATTCTTCTCCAACTCGCTTGAAAAATCGCTGTGAAGTTACAGGCAGACCACGTGGCTACATGCGAAAGTTCAATATGTCACGCATTGCCTTTAGAGAATATGCTCATAAAGGGCAAATACCAGGTGTGAAAAAAGCTAGTTGGTAGGGGCCAGTGTTTTGGAGAACTAAAATAAGTTAACAGGGGCATCTTAAAGTGTTGTCCCTGTATTATTTTTTATACAAAATAATAATTAATTCTTTGTACATAGAAGAAGAGGGGAAGGTCAATGAGTAAAAAATACCAGTGAACGTTTTAAGTGGTTTTCTAGGAGCAGGTAAAACATCTCTACTCAATCATCTTCTTGAAAATCAGAAAGGGTTAAAAATAGCCATTATTGTTAACGACATGAGTGAAATTAATGTTGACGCAAAGCTTGTGAAGGAAGGCGGCTTTGTTAGAGCGAAAGAAAATATGGTTGAAATGACCAATGGTTGTATTTGCTGTACATTACGAGAAGATTTAGTAGTGGAATTAGAGAAATTAGCTAAGTTGGATATTGATTATGTGTTAATTGAGTCAAGCGGTGTATCTGAACCGATCCCAGTAGCTCAGAGTTTCGTATATCATGATTAAGAATTGGGGATAGATTTAAACACCTTATTCCAGCTTGATACAATGGTAACGGTTGTCAATGGGCAGCAGTTTTGGGAGGAGTATCGATCAGAGGATTTATTAATCGACCGGCAATTACATGCTTCTGATGATGATGAAAGAGCTATTGTTGATTTACTGATTGATCAAATTGAATTTGCAAATGTCATCGTTTTAAATAAAATAGATAAGATTTCTAACGAAAATATAGAGTTAAAGAATTTGCTTTATAAGTTAAATCCAGAAGCGAAGATTATCCCAACAAGCTTTGGACAAATAGCTCCATTACAGGTGCTTCATACTAATCAATTTAACTTTGAAAAGGTAAGTCAAGGTGCTGGTTGGATCAAAGAATTAAATGAAGAGCATACACCATAAACGGAAGAGTATGGTATTAGTTCATTTGTTTATAGAAGCAGAAAGCCATTCCATCCAAAATGATTTGAGCAATGGTTAGAGAACTGGCCAAAGGAAATTATCCGTACAAAAGGTTTCTTCTGGTTAATAACGAGAAACGATGTAGCAGGTCTCTTGTCACAGGCTGGATCTATGATTACATTAGAAGCAGCTGGTAAGTGGCTAGCAAGCTATTCTCAGGAGGAACAAGAAGAATTAAAGGCACAAGATCCAGCTTTGTTTGAAAAATGGGATGAACAGACAGGAGACAGAATGACAGAGCTAGTTTTTATTGGGAGAGACATGGATAAGGAGCAGGTTATGGCTTCATTAAATCAATGTTTAGTAACAGAAAAAGAAGAAGAAAAACCAATTTCTTCTTTCGCAGATTCGTTACCCCCATTCTTAATAAGGTAAATGTTTTTTCGGGATAACCTTGCCACTTAAACAACTGTCTAGTTAAATAATGGTATAACCGGGTGGTATTTCAGAAATTTAAGACGAATATATTACAGGTTCAGTTTATTGATTTTTTCAGCACCTCTTTTTAAAAAGGGGTGCTTACTACGTTGTGCAAGACCACACCTTAAGGCCTTTACAACCTATTTTAACTCACGCACCAATATAAGGTGCGACAGCATCCATCAGCATGCTTTTCTAAAAGTTACTACTATTTCAATCCACGCACCTATATAAGGTGCGACACTGAGCCCCGTCACTAGACCAGTAACCAGTAACTTCGATTTCAATCCACGCACCTAAATAAGGTGCGACATCTTCAGCGTTATCATATACAGATAATAAGATTACGATTTCAATCCACGCACCTATATAAGGTGCGACTTGAATACAACGAAATAACTTTCCTTGCTTATCCTTTATTTCAATCCACGCACCTATATAAGGTGCGACAATAATTACTTGTCCAATAGTGGTAACCTATACCTATTTCAATCCACGCACCTATATAAGGTGCGACACATGAATTTAATCGGAAATTACTCACTTCTGAGATTTCAATCCACGCACCTATATAAGGTGCGACTGCGATTTCAGCATAAAATTTTACAAATATAACATAAAACCGCCTATTTTAGAGAGGAAAAGTAAAAAAATGAACGTTTTTTCTTCGTTTTTTTCCAATTATTTACCAAAAATAAAATAAATAATGGTGCGAATCCCCTAGGGTTTTTATGTGCACTTCAGGTTCGCACCAGATGGAATAAAAATTTTGGAGAAATCTTTCTCGTACTATTATAGGCTAATTTTAGCTTATTAGCATCTGTTAAGATACATTACCTAATAAAAAAATTGAAGTTTAAAGAAATCTACAATTACACCAAAGCTTGATTTATTCTAACGATTATAGGCTAATTTCCAATATTGTGCTTAAGTACTGAATAGAAGCTTTTCATTGGGTTTCCGATTTCGAATTAGTCTATTCCAGTTTTACGTCTCAACTTTTAAGCATCCTCTCTAACTTCATATGGAAATGTTTCAACTTTAGTGTGTCCACTCTCAATTTTATGAACTTATGTATCAACTTCGAGGCATTCACTCCCAATTATTGAGGAGATGTCGTGGCTTCAATCATACTTTCTCAGCTTTGATCCGCCTTCGTTCTCTCCTGACCCCTACATTTATTCTTCAAATTCTTCTATTTTAGTCTAATATCAAGGATAATACGAACCAATTATGGTGTGAATGACCTGGGGGTTTTATCTCGCTTGTAACTGGCAGTAAGATCTGCCCTTTCATGCCATGAGGTGAAACATAGCGAAAACTCTAGCAATAAGTAGACAAGGGTGAAATAGTGATGGGATATAAAGATGTTGAAGAATTTGTAGTACGGAAGAAATTCGGTAATAGCAAAAATGGGTTTATCTGTTTTCTATATTTTGGAAGTGAAACAACCAAAAAAGGAAGGATTAATGAAAGAAGCATCAAAAAAATGACGAAAGCACGTATCGCTCTCGTCATTTCACTTTCTTTAAAACCAAACGACGATTAGAAGGCTCCGGAACCTCCTCCACCGCCCCCAACCCCAGCTCCGCCTCCGCCACTACTGATTGTAGTGTCAGTTGTCGCTGCTGTTACAGTTGAATTAACCTCGTCAAATTGCTCGTTAAGAGCTGCTGCAACAAGCACGAACATCATTAAATCTGTATTGGGATTGTAAGTTGATGATGTGGTATTCTTAAATAGCTGTTTATTCTTTTGCGTTATTGGGGCATGATTGACACCAAATCCATATATAAAGGCCCGTTTTTGTTCATCGCTGACAAGTGTTTCCCATTCAGCGTCTGGTAGATTAGAGTATTTTTCCTCAAATTCCTTCCACTGTTTATAAATACGTGCTCCTTTTAATGTTCGTGGACGGTAAGTGATGGCGAATAAGATCAGTACAACAAAGTAGAGCAAGGAAATAGACATGTTACCATAGAGTTCATGGATCGCAAAAATGATGATGAACGGAAGGATGATCAAGCTTAATAGACCTGCTGCTGCTCGAATACCAAATGGTTTATCTATCAGTTTATGGTCAGTCATTTCCTTTTTCACGCTATATTGATAAGAATCCATCTTTCTTTGATAAATATCTTGATTGGTTGTTGTTTTCGTAAATTCCTGTAAATCATTTGTGCGAAAGACACCGTTTTGTCCAACGGTATAGAATAGCCAATCAATTAGAATTGCTTCATGCTCATGGTCGGTTTGCTCATGGACTACAATAAATGTATTTTTGTCCTTTTCATCACGTTTAACGTATCCTTTTCGCTCCAAATCAAGTAAAGCTGCAGTCATCGCCTCAGGACCAATTTGACCTCGATTCATATAAGCAATTGTTGCAGGCAGACTCATTTCTTGTTTTGGTAAAAAATAAGCAGATTCAGATGTACGCTCTAATTCTAGTTTTTGTACATGCATTCGTCTCCAAGCGAAAAATAACAAGATCAAACTCAAAATTGTAAATATACCTAAGACATAGGGTGAAATATCTTCTAACATGGTTTTCCTCTGAATAAATGCCTTTTCCTTATCCATTAGCTCTTGCTTTGTAGCAAGTAATTGCTCAAGCATGAGTTTATCTTCGGTAATGGAGACACTAGGGAAAAGAGATTTATCATAAGCAACAGTGATGTCACCATTTTCACCGCTCTCAACATATCCCATCGCATAATGAATCACACCGCCTGCTTCCTGCTTCTCTGTTGCAAAAGCAGCGACTTCTCCGTATGCAACGACATCCTCTGTTTTCTTCGGAGGGTGGATAAAGATATCGAGTTGCTCATAAGCAGTCTCATTGCTGCTATCAAAAAAAGGCCACGCAAATACAACAACATCTTTATACGCTTTTAGACTATCTTCAATGATATAGGATAATTGAATGGTGACCGTTTCATCTTCACCACGTCGATAAATTTTATAGGTATCATCTTCCTGCTTTACCTCTAACGCTTTTCCTTTTTCGGTAGCCGTTACGTCATGAATAGAGGATCCTTCTTTTGGAATTAACGTGCGAGTCATTCCATTAAATTTTCCTTCGAACTGATAGGTATGCTCTTCGACTACCTCAATTTCTCCATCTTCCTGTAAAAAAGCCTCTATTTTACTTTGTTCAATAGAAAAATCTACCGCAAAAACAGTGCTGGGTATAAGACATAGAGTTATTATGATTCCAAATAATAGACCGATTTTTTTAACCATCGTTTTCCTCCTTATAGTTTGTATTACGAAAAACGCATGTAAAAGTTTCAATGGAAGCGAGCGTGCTTGTAATTAAAGTTTCGCCAAAAAAGCAAATGAGTTGCTAAATTACCTCAACTAGCATCATTTTTTTAATGATTTGTTCTACTACAAAGAAAGCTAACATAACAATTTATAGACTGTTTTTTTACAAATATATGTAAGATGTATCATTATTTCAATGATTTCACATTAAATGAAATCATTGTTTTTGGAGAGGAGGAAGCAGTAATTATTTAACAAAGATAGGAGCTTAATTTTATATTCCAAGGAATAAAAGAGTTTATATTCATTTAAAAAACAACATTCATATGATTATAGAGTTTTTATAAAAAATACTCTGAGGGCACTTTTGTGGAAAGCTGAGAAAAGACTAAGGTCTTTAATTCTTTCAACCGGAGACTAATATGCCAGTGTAGGAAAAGTGAAATGTAACGCAATCAATGCTTTTATTTTAAAACTGCTTTCGCGTGAAGTGTTTATTTATTTCAAGGGGTGAAAAAATGAGTCAACGTAAAAAAGTATTTCTTGCAGGTCCATTTAAAAGTCTTGTTAATCCAAAAACGGGGGTAATGGATCATTATGAAAAGCAAAAGCTGGTAAAGCTCATCACTTTTTTTGAGGAGAAAGGATTTGCTGTTCATAATGCCCATAAGCGTGAGGAATGGGGAAAAGACTTTATGACGCCTGATGAATGTACAGCAATTGATTTTGAAGAAATTCGTACCTGTGATCTTTTTGTCGCCTTTCCAGGAACTCCGCCTTCTCCGGGTACCCATATTGAAATTGGCTGGGCATCCGCTCTACAGAAACCGATCATTTTGCTATTAGAAGAAGGAGAAGACTATGCTTTTTTGATCCAAGGCCTTGGAACTGTGGCTAATGTAACTTTTATCTATTTTCAAAAAGAAAAAGATTATTTAGATAAACTTGAACAATTGCACTTGCAATTTAAATGGGGGATGAAATAAATGCGATTTAACAACTTCCATGAGGCGTATATAGAAACGCTTGATGATGTATATCACAAGCCACAATTTTACAATGCGCCACGTGGAAATAAAAGTCGTGAGAAACTAAATTACCACTTAACTATTCAAAATCCGATAGAACGAGTTTGCTATTTACCTAGCCGAAAAACAAATATTGTTTTTAACTTTGCTGAAGTTTTATGGTATTTATCAGGTGACAACAGCCTTGATTTTATTGGCTATTATAATAAGAAAATGCACGAGTATTCCATGAATGGAAAAACATTAACAGGTACAGCATATGGACCGAAAATTTTTGAGTTTGGTAATGCCAAAATAAATCAATGGAGCCAAATCAAAGAGTTATTGATAAATAAAGATCCCGATTCCAAAAGAGCGTTTATACAGATTTTTGATGCAACAGAGCTTGTAATAGAAAATAACATGGATATTTCTTGTACATTAGGTTTGCAGTTTTTTGTAAGAGAAGGCAAATTGTATCTGACATCATATATGCGTGCAAATGATGCGTTTCGTGGAATAGTAAGTGATATTTTTTCCTTTACATTTATTCAAGAATTAATGGCAAGAGAACTCGATTTAGAAATAGGAGAATTTTTTCACAATGTTGGTTCTATCCACATTTATCAGCCTGATGACAATTGGACTGAGAAAGTGCTTCAAGAAGCTAATTCTATATCAAAGCATAAGAAAGCAATGTATGAGTTTCCTAAAATGCCATGTGTAAATAACTGGTCTTTCATAGAGCATGTATTAAAATATGAAGCCTTGTTAAGAAAAGACCAAATAAGTATGACCAGCAGTGAAGTCGAACAGCTGGACCTACCCGAATATTGGAAACAGGTTTTATTACTTTTTAGCTTGTACCAATATATAGCCTATAAAAGACCAATTGATTTTTCTCTATACCATCATTTGTGGCCGGTTTACCAGCATTTAGTAGATAACAAGTGGCCCCTTATCCGGCAAAGTAAGTAAATAAATTAATTATAATGATAGCGAGGTATGAGTATGAAGACTTCTTTTAAAAAAGAAACAATTGCTAATAAATTTGAGGCTTATAATGATATACTTGAACAAACATTAGGGTTTCGGTTTGTTTTTCAAACATTTCTATCAAACCCAAAGATAACAAGTGTACTTGACTATGGGTGTGGTCCAGGAAAAGTCTCGTATAGATTGGCTAAAAAAACGGGTGTCCATGTTTTGGCTGTGGACGAGTCTAAAGAAATGATTAACATTGCATCTAAAAAGCGAAACCATCCAAATATAAAATATCATCTAATAAAAAATGACAACCTTTCCTTTCTCGAAGATAATTCAGTAGATGGGGCTATGGCATGTTACGTATTTATTAATACCGAAAAAAAAGAACAAATTTTAAGGATTATGAAGGAGATTTACCGGGTTTTAACACCCCATTCTCCCTTTGTTATATTAGATACCAACCCTGACTCTACAGGAATCGAGTTTTCAACGTTTCGAAATGGTATAAAAGGAAAAAAATACATGAGTGGTGAATCACGGCAAGAATGGTTATATATAAAACACCAAGAGGATCTTATATTACATGATTTCCATTGGCCGAAGACAGTGTACGAGAAGCTTTTGAATGAAGCGGGCTTTCAAAAAATAGAACAATTAGAACCGACGTTGAAAGATATCCCTGAAGAAGAATTAAAAATGATTCAAGAAAAGCATCATGATCATCATTGGAAAAATGAATGGGAATTTCCTCCCTTTATTATATATAAATCTATTAAACCAATGGAGTAGTAGTGAAATTATTTACTTTTTCTATTAGAATGGTTAATAACTAAATTCTACTAACTGTTCTAAGGAGGGGGAAATAATGGCAGTAGCTGATGAGTTTGATGTATTTTTATTTGATTTGGATGGGGTTATTTATATAGGTTCTGAGCCACTTTACGGCGCAATGGAATCGCTTAAGCAGCTTCGAAAAGCAAAGAAGGGAATTCGATTCTTGACTAATGATCCATGTACGACAAGAGAAAAAACGGTAAGGAAATTAACTAGTCTGGGGATAGAAGCAAGCGAAAAGGAAGTAATCACATCTTCCTGGTTAACAGCACAATATTTAGAAAGTGAAAACATAAAATCTGCACTTGTTTTGGGTGATGAAAATTTAAGATGGGAATGCAAACAGGTTGGCATTTATACAGAAACTCAAACAGATGTGGAAGCAGTTGTGATCGGATGGAACAATGATCTTTCCTTTTATGATATTCAAAAAGCTGCAGGATTTATTCATAGAGGTGCAAAATTTATTGCAACCAATCCAGATAGAACATTCCCTACGCCGAATGGACCTTTGCCAGCGGTCGGAGCTATTGTAGAAGCAATTCGGGTGTCGACTGATAAAAGACCATTTATTGTTGGAAAACCATACCCATATATGTTTAAAAAAGCGCTTGAGGATTTTGATGTTTCGTTAAAAGCTGTTATGGTCGGCGATAATCCTTATACGGATATTTTAGGTGCGCATCAGGCAGGGATACCAGCTATTTTAGTATCAAATCAACATGTTAAAGCATTTCCATCAGCAAAAGATTTTCGTAATCCAGATGCTACGATATCGAATTTAAAAGGTCTTTTTGATCCAAGCATCGCTATGAAAAAATGGACCTCTCCAGCCTTTGCTTGGCCTGAGACGATCAAAGCTGGTGTAGCAGGAGTCATTTTTAATAACGACCAGCGTGTGCTATTGATGAAACGAGCAGACAATGGGCTATGGGGAATTCCGTGTGGACATGTCGAACCAGGAGAAACGGTGGAAGAAGCGATCATCAGAGAGGTTCGTGAAGAAACAGGGTTAATAGTTAAAGTAAATCGACTAATAGGTGTTTATTCTGATCCCGAGTTGCAAGTTTTTTCATATCCTAATGGAAAAGTGAGTCAATTTATTACGAATTGCTTTGAATGTGAAGTAATTGGAGGGAATTTAGTTAGGGAAAATGAAGAAACTTTAGATGTCAGTTACTTTGATATAAACCATTTACCAGACGACCTCCTTCGTATGCATCCAAAGTGGATTAAAGATGCCATCATAGAACAAAATGTTTCATATATTCGATAGTTTATCTTGTGAAAATATAAAATGAAACGCGAATATTTTTAATCATAGTAAAAAACTCATACAAATATATGACGTTCATTCTAAGAGATTACCTTTAACACGTTGCTCTATTATTTTTTGGGGGCTTTCATTTGAAGGCTGTGCCGTTTGGCAATTGTTGCCAAGCGGTTTTATTATATCTTTCTATTATAGTTCCTCTCGCTAGCTCGCATTTATAATATCTTTGAATTCAAAAAAACAAGAAGGTGCAATAATCAACTGTTTACAAAACAAAAAAATCTATATTTACAGGTGCTCATCTGTTCAATTTCAAAGTAAAGGAATAAACTAAACTACAATAAATGTTCATTAGTAAATGGAGCACCTACTAGAACCATACAAAGAAGTTAACGAAAAGGCTTATATTAAACGCATTTGAGAAAAAGTATTAACAGTCAATGGTTTTAACCACCTTTGATAACTAGTAGTTGCTCCCTGGAAATACTCCCAAAGCTTCTTTGCTATTTCTTCATTTTGTTCAGCTCTGAATAAGAGATAAAATCCATACTGATCCCAACACTAGAAATTGGAATAAGTGGTGTTCTATATCAGGTGATCTTCAAAGGAAACAGTTTAATGGTATAATAGAAAGTGGGCGTCAAGTAATATTCCTTGAAACAGGGGGTGCATGAACAGTGTAATTCAGAAAATTCATTAGAAAAACTTGGCTTGTGTCAAGTCTTTTTGGCGAAAGCTATCGTTTTTCTTATACGATGAACTATAAGTTTTATATTTTCCTATAGTATAAAAAAGCGACGGCGACTATTTTATTTTTTTAACATCCAAAACTAAATAGAAAGAGGTTATCAATTAACAAAAAAGGTGGAAGATTAATGATGAAAATAGCAATTTTAGGTGCAGGCCATGCAGGATGTGCAGTAGCAGGAGATTTATCGATCAAAGGTCATGACATTACACTAATTAAAACTTCTAACTCTATGCATAATGAAAACTTTAACTACCTATTGAAAAACAATGGAAAAATTGCATTAAGGGAAAATGGAGAAACAAAAACGACAAGGATAAATAAGGTAACAAAAGACTTATCAGAACTAGCAAAAGTAGATATTATCATTGTTTATATTCAGACGTCTTATCATGAAGATTTAATACTCAAAATAAGGAACCATATTCGAGATGACCAGATTATTCTTTTTAATCCTGGATACTTTTCTACAGCTTATATGCTTAAACATGGCATTAACCATAATATAACGATTGTAGAAGCTCAAAGCTCATTTATTGACTGTCGTATTATCGAACCTGGGGTTATCAAAGTGGGTTTTAGAAATGTGAGAAATCCTCTAGGTGTATATCCAAATAAGAATTTATCCACTGCACGAAAGAAACTGGATAAATTGGGGTATCCGTTTGAATATTTATCATCTGTTGTTGAGGCAGCTTTGCATAACCCTAATTTAATTGTCCATACAGTAGGCGCAATAATGAGTATCCCACGTATTGAAAAAACAAAAGGGGATTATGTAATGTATTATGAAGTCTTTACCCCTAGTGTTTGGAATATTCTAGAAAAATTAGATGAGGAAAAAATGAATGTATTAGAAAAGCTTGGATTTGATAAAATTTCATATGTTGAGGCATGTAAGTATCGTAATACATTAGATGCTACCTTAGATGCGAAGGAAGTATTTTTTAAGTATGCAACAATGCCAAAAAGGGCGAAAGGGCCAGTTTCTGTAAGATCTAGATATATCACAGAGGATGTTCCTCAAGGTCTGGTAATGCTCGAATCCATAGCGAAACAGTTGAATATAAAAACCCCAGTTTGTACTGCGTTAATAGAAGTAGCTTCAGCAGCTTTAGACATGGATATGCGTAAAGGTGGCAGAACTCCTGGATGTTTAGGAAGGGAAAATATAAGAAATATATTAGAAGATAGAAAGCAGAAAGTAGCCAATAAATAGACGAGTTGTTTTTAGATGATCGATTAAATTCTCACAAAATATTGTATTTCAAGAGTAAATGCCAAGGTAGAATAGAATCACAGTTGCAGCTACAGGATTTGTCGGATTGTCAAATGCTGTTTTTATTTGCATAGCATAGTATATAATTGCCTATACCTTCAAGAAAAAAGATATGATCAACTATCAAAAACTTCTATTGTCTGTCTATCTGGATATGGAAGGGGTAGTAAAAATTTATGAGCTGTAGTAAATAGTGAAGAAATTTACAAAGTTTAAATGGAAACGATCCAAAGTTACGAAGCTACGTATTATATTATAGTAAGAGAGTGACTTGGAATATAAATATAAAATCAGTATATATGAGATTCAGTTTAGCAATTAAATTTATCATATTTCATTGTTAAATACAGTATGTAACTATTTTGCCACATTTATTTTTGGAGGAATATGTAAATAACCATCTTTACTAGCCTCACAAATAGATACTCCGATTCCTATGTTGATCATATCGTTTCCCCCCTTTTTTTTCTATATTTTCGATATCCCAAGTTACCAAAAAAGACAAGTGCTTTAAATTAATTTATTCTTTAACTTTATACGTAACAAGTTTACTATCTGAATAATTGCCTTTCCATTGGCTCATTCCTCGTACTCTGGAAAAGGTTACAGGAGGTAGTTCTAAAAAACTAAACAAGAATATGTTTGAACAGATTGGACCTATCTAAACCTACAAAAGGAACTCTATATCAAGCTCAACTTATAATTTCTAAAGAATTTAGCAGTCATTTTTATCTTTGCCAACGCTGCTTTAGCCAGCCCAACTTATCTTGACCAAAAGATACTATGATGAGAAGATTGATTGAATTTAATACATAATTTTAGGGATGAAGGTAAAGTGCGCCAAATTAGATGAAGAAATGTTGAAAATAGACAGATTGGGATCACAGAAAATGTTGGCTCACCTTGGTCTGTCCAAATTGATTATGTGGTAGTGCTTAAGTATAAGCCGAGGATTACGGTAGGATATTGTGAAGGTGCTGATACAACCAGTTGGAAAAAATGGGTGTGATATAAAAGGATTGAACAGTCACTTTACAGTATCCATAAGAAAGACACAAATGATTTTTTGGTCATAGCTTAAATTCCTAATCAATGACCTGAAAATAGCACTAGCAAAAAGGAAACCAATTCATAATGCTGTATCGTATTTCTTTGTTGTCCTGATTCTCCAACTCTTATGTAAAACTCTCAAAAAATAACCACGTAGAAAAATGTACGGGTATACTTATTGCAGCTCAACACGTTGCCATTTCAAGCTTTACCGTCAAGGATTATTATACAATTCGTACGGTGAGTAAAAGTACGTATAATATTTATTCTAAAAATGGTGAAAATGGTTATGTAACGCTTATACATTATAAAAGCAAACAGAAGACTTCATGTAATGAATTTCATAGTGAAACTATTCCATTTTTTGCTTCTTGTTATTGTTTCATTATGAATTAATATAGTTTACAAGGCAGTTAAAATTCACAAGGAGGACAACACCAATGAATATCATACAAAAGACAGAAGCTGCGATAAAAAAGGCGCTAGGTCAGTCTATTTTACGAGCCAAATTAGTGGATCAAGAGTCCGATACTCCGCCAATTCTGTTGGAAAAACCGAGTAATGAACAGCATGGGGATTACGCTACAAATATCGCTATGCAGCTAACTAAAGTAGCTAAACAGCCCCCAAGAGAAATAGCTCAGGCTATTATCGATCATTTGGATTTGCAAGGTACACATATTCGTAAAATGGAAATTGCCGGGCCTGGATTTATCAATATCTTTATGGACAGTGATTATTTAAGCCCATTGCTCCCTCATGTTTTGCAAACGCGAGAAGATTATGGTAAGCATCCAAAAAAAGGTATGCGAATTCAAGTAGAGTTCGTTTCTGCCAATCCGACTGGAGATCTTCATTTAGGACATGCGCGTGGTGCAAGTTATGGGGATGCGCTCTGTAACGTATTAGAAGCAGCTGGATATGAGGTAGAGCGTGAGTATTATATTAATGATGCCGGAAATCAAATTCATAATTTAGCTCTGTCTGTAGAAGCACGTTATATGCAAGCATTAGGACTAGAAGCAGAGATGCCGGAAGATGGCTATTACGGACAGGATATTATTCAGATAGGGGAAGAATTGGCTACTGAAGAAGGCGATACGTGGCTCCATCAATCGAAGGAAGAACGTTTAGCGTATTTTCGCCAATATGGATTAGAGTATGAATTGAAAAAGATTGAAAACGATTTGCAACGATTTCGAGTCAAATTTGATAACTGGTTTTCGGAAATATCTTTATATAAGGAAGGAAAAGTAAATCAGGCCTTGGATAAAATGCGCAAATCCGGTGAAATATACGAAAAAGACGGCGCAACCTGGTTTCGGACAACAAAATATGGGGACGATAAAGACAGAGTTGTGATTAAATCAGATGGCAGTTATACGTACTTAGCTTCGGATATCGCATATCATAACGATAAGCTAGAGCGGGGTTTTGATAAGCTGATTAATGTTTGGGGAGCCGATCACCATGGGTATGTTCCGCGGATGGAGGCAGCGATTCAAGCGTTAGGGTATCCGAAAGATACATTAGAAACAGCCATTATTCAGATGGTGAACCTATTTGAAGATGGAGAAAGAGTGAAAATGAGTAAGCGATCCGGAAAGGCATTAACGCTTCGTCAATTAATGGAAGAAGTCGGGGTAGATGCGATGCGCTATATGATGAATACACGTTCCTGTGACACGCATTTGGATTTTGATATTAACCTTGCACGTTCACAATCAAACGAAAACCCTGTTTACTATGTACAGTACGCACATGCACGGATTTGTACACTATTAAATAAAGCAAAAGTAGCGGGGTATTCTTATACGGAGTACGATGCTTCCCTGTTACAGTATTCTAGTGAGAAGGGATTATTAAAGATGTTAGGAGAATTTCCACAGCTTGTGTTAGATGCAGCAGAGAAACGAATACCGCACAAAATAACGCAATATGCTTTTGACTTAGCTTCCGCATTACACAGTTTCTATAACGCAGAAAAAGTGTTGGATGAAACACAATTAGCCTTAACAAAGGCTCGTTTGGCATTGTTGGAAGCTGTTAAAATAACGATTGACAATGCGCTCCGTCTAATTGGTGTGCATGCTCCAGAACAAATGTAAAACGTAAAGATTAAAAACCGCCTTAGTTGTGAAAAGTTCACCAACTAAGACGGTTTTTTTGTGTCTAAATTTAGGTAACAAAATAGCCTCTATAATGTAAAAGAAAAAGAAAGTTATTGAATTAAGGTAGATGGTAAAAAAATACACCATTTTTTCGAAGGATATTTTTTATTCTATTTACCCTAATTACCATTTGTTATAAATAAAAGCAAGAAAATAATCGTGTATGATTTAACAAATCCCTTTATAAACAATGAATAACTGTTTGTGATCTGTTTATACTAACACCAAGACAAACCATGTATTTAAGTCGTACAGGAGTGCATGGGATTTAATTGTTGACAAGTTTAGATTTTAATGATGAAAATTAGTTTTTTTATGATATGAGGAGGTATTTAAATGAAGCAACCATTACATGTTACGTCGGAAATTGGTGAGCTGAAATCCGTATTGTTACATCGTCCAGGTAAAGAAATTGAAAATTTAACCCCTGATTATTTAGAGCATTTGTTATTCGATGATATCCCACATTTACCAATGATGCAAAAAGAGCATGATTATTTTGCAGCGACGTTACAAAATAGAGGAATTGAAGTGTTATATTTATCGAATTTAATGACGGAAGCGCTTCATACAGAAGAGTTAAAAAGGCAATTTGTTATGGATGTATTGAAGGAATCTAATATCCATGGCGGTGGTTCTCAAAAAGTAGCTGATTATTTATTATCCTTTGATACAGAAGAGATGGTAAAAAAAGTGATGGCAGGTGTACGAAAATCAGAAATACCGTTGGAGAATAGAAAGCATCTATATGAATTGTTAGATAATCATTATCCATTTTATTTAGATCCAATGCCTAATCTTTATTTCACCCGAGATCCAGCAGCAACGATAGGAAATGGTTTAACCATTAATACAATGAGGGAAGTTGCCAGGAGACGAGAATCTCTGTTTATGAGTTATATCATCCGTCATCATCCAAGATATGCGGAGTCTGATATACCTATTTGGTTGGATCGAGATTACCCTTGTCCGATAGAAGGCGGTGATGAGCTAGTTTTAAGTAAAGATACAATTGCAGTTGGAATAAGTGCAAGAACAGCAGCAAAGGCAATAGAACAACTAGCGATTAATATTTTTAAACGACAAACAGATATAAAACGCGTCGTTGCTGTGGAGATCCCAAAATCAAGAGCGTTTATGCATTTAGATACGGTATTTACGATGGTTGATTTCGATAAATTTACCATTCATCCTGAAATACAGAATAAAGATGGAGAAATGGACATTTATATTCTGGAAAAAGGAGAAGAAGAAGATACTGTAAAAATAACGCATAAAACGAATTTGTTGGAAACATTAAAAGAAGTATTAGGGCTAAAGGATGTGACTTTAATTCCATGTGGTGGCGGAGATGTCATTGCTGCACCGAGAGAACAATGGAATGATGGTTCCAACACATTGGCCATTGCTCCTGGTGTAGTTGTCACATATGACCGCAACTATGTGTCTAATAAATTGCTTCGTGAACATGGTATTGAAGTAATTGAAGTAATTAGCTCCGAATTATCCAGAGGTCGTGGCGGCCCCCGTTGCATGAGTATGCCTTTATCAAGAAAAGATATAGGAGCGGATAGTTAAAAATAATGTGTTAAGTGCTTTCATAGCCGTGTATATCCTCATAAAGCTGTACCATTCAAGAAATCACTGCTAGTGAACATTCAGATCCTTGGCATACTAGTGAAGAATTACAACAAGGATGTGTACGTGGATAATCTTTTTTATGGAATATAAAAACTATACGTGAATGGGTACTTAACCAACAAGTGATTACCATCATTTAGAATAAAATAACAAAAATTAGGAGGATGGAAATGGGAACAAAATTAACGGATCAATTAACAGGCAGACATTTTTTGACCTTAAAAGATTTTACAGAAGACGAAATAAATTATTTGCTTGATTTAGCAGCCGACTTAAAAGAAAAGAAAAAAGCAGGCATTCCGCATCACTATATGAAAGGGCAAAATATTGCCTTATTATTTGAAAAGCCATCAACTAGAACGCGATGTGCTTTTACAGTGGCTTGTATTGATTTAGGGGCTCATCCAGAGTATCTCGGAAAAAACGATATTCAATTTGGTAAGAAAGAGTCGGTTCGTGATACGGCGATTGTATTAGGAAGAATGTTTGACGGCATAGAATTCCGTGGATTTGATCAGGAAACCGTAAATGGTTTAGCGGAACATTCAGGTGTACCAGTTTGGAATGGTTTGACAAATGAATTTCATCCAACACAAATTCTTGCTGATTTATTAACCATTAAAGAACATCTTGGACATTTAAAAGGAGTTAAGTTCGTTTACGTTGGTGATGGCAGAAATAATATGGGTAACAGCTTATTAATAGGTGGAGCAAAAGTTGGGATGGACGTTCGGATCTGTTCTCCAGAAGTGTTATTTCCTGACCAAGATATAGTCACTTACGCGGAGGAAGTGGCTAAAGATTCTGGAGCAAAAATTACGATTACTTCTGATATTGATGAAGCTGTTTCTGGTGCAGAAGTCATCTATACAGATGTTTGGGTATCCATGGGGGAGGAGGATAAATTCAAGGAACGCATTGATTTACTTTATCCTTATCAAGTAAATAAAGAAATGCTTGAAAAAACAGGTAATAAAGATGTGATGTTTCTCCATTGTTTACCAAGCTTTCATGATTTAAATACAGAGGTTGGACGAGATATATATGAAAAATTTGGTCTTAAAGAAATGGAAGTAACAGATGAAGTTTTTCAAAGTGAAAACTCATTTGTTTTTGACGAAGCAGAAAACAGGTTGCATACGATTAAAGCTGTGATGGCTGCAACCAATGGGACTGTAAACAGCTGAAGAAAGGAGGATTTACGAGAAGAGGAGGTGTAGAGAATGAGTGAAGACGAAAAAAAGCTGGGTCTAGTTGCGTTAATCGCACTTGTTGTTGGTTCCATGGTTGGCGGAGGAGCGTTTAACTTAGCAGGAGATATTGCGCTCGGATCGAATGCCGGATCTGCCATTATCGGCTGGATCATTACGGGAATCGGGATAGTTGCACTTGCCTTTGTCTTTCAAAATTTAACGATCAGAAAACCAGAGCTGGATAGTGGTATTTATAGCTATGCCAAAGCAGGTTTTGGGACATTCTTAGGATTTAATAGCGCTTGGGGGTATTGGTTATCTGCGTTTTTAGGGAATGTTGCTTATGCTACATTGGTATTTTCATCCATTGGCTACTTCTTCCCTGTGTTTGAAGGAGGACAAAATGTTGCTAGTATTATTGGAGCTTCCGTCGTTCTATGGTTAGTACATTATCTTGTCTTGCGTGGCGTCAGTTCCGCGGCACTAATTAACACAGTAGCAACGATTGCAAAAGTCATTCCAATTTTCTTGTTTATTATTATCGCGATCATTGCGTTCAAATGGGATACCTTTACATTTGATTTTTGGGGAAAGGGAGGTTTTACGTGGGAATCTGTCGGTGAACAAGTTAGAAGCATGATGCTAGTTACATTATGGGTATTTATTGGTATTGAAGGTGCGGTGGTTATGTCGGGAAGAGCAAGAAATCATTCTGATGTCGGGAAAGCTACTGTTATAGGCTTAATTAGTGTGCTTCTGATTTACATTTTAATCTCTTTATTATCTTTAGGGATTATGCCGAGAGAGGAACTAGCTAATTTGCCGAATCCTGCGATGGCATATGTATTAGAAGAAATTGTTGGACAGTGGGGAGCTGTTGTTATTAACCTTGGTCTTATCATCTCGGTTATGGGAGCATGGCTTGGGTGGACGATGTTTGCAGCAGAGCTACCTTATGTCACTGCCAAAGACAAGGTGTTTCCAAAGTGGTTAGCAAAAGAAAATAAGAATCATGCTCCAGTGAACTCTTTATGGCTAACTAATGGGCTCATCCAGTTATTTCTAATTACATTATTATTTTCAGAGGCTGCATATAACTTTATGTTTTCTTTAGCAACCTCAGCAATTCTAATTCCCTATATGCTATCTGCATTTTATCAAGTAAAACTGACAATGACAGGTGAAACATATCAATCAGGAGAGAAACGTACAAAGGAAAGAATAATCGGTTTTATTGCAAGCATTTATGCAATATGGCTTGTATATGCAGCCGGAATTAATTATTTACTCTTAACCATGCTGTTATATGCACCAGGGATCATCCTTTATAAATGGGCATTAAAAGAAAATGATATTCAAAAAAAGGATACGACGATAGAAAAAGCATTAATGATTTTGTTTGTTGTCTTAGCAGTAATTGCAATAGGTGGACTAATTACTGGAAGGATAACCATTTAACAAGAAAGGAAGCGAAAGAATGGGAAATGAACGAATTGTTATTGCTCTGGGTGGAAATGCGATCCAGTCTGGTAGTGCAACAGCTGAGGCACAACAGCAAGCATTAAACCATACCGCAGAACAATTGATTAAGATTATTAAACAAGGTTATCAAGTGGCTATTACACATGGGAATGGGCCTCAAGTTGGAAATATTTTATTACAACAAATTCAATCCCATAGTGAACAAACACCTGCTATGCCTTTAGATACATGTGGCGCTATGAGTCAAGGAATGATTGGTTATTGGTTGGAAAACGCCATAAATGATCAACTGCATGTAGCAGGCTTGGATAAACGAGTAGCTTCGATCATAACAAGGGTGGAGGTTAACCCTGATGATGAGGCTTTCAATAATCCAACAAAGCCAATTGGCCCGTTTTATTCAGAAAGGGAAGCAAAAGAACAGATGGAAAAAAACGGCGTTACATTCAAGGAAGACGCTGGAAGAGGTTGGAGAAGAGTTGTCCCTTCCCCACAGCCAGTAAAAATCCTGGAACATGAAGTAATTAAATCGTTAGTGGATAATGGAACGGTTGTGATCAGTACTGGAGGTGGTGGAATTCCAGTCTATCGAAAGGATAATAAGATTTTTGGCGTAGAAGCTGTCATTGATAAAGATTTTGCTTCAGAGAAACTAGGAGAGCTTATTCAAGCAGACACGCTTGTTATTTTAACTGAGGTGGAACATGTATATGTTAATTATCAAGCGGCTAATCAAACAACATTAGAACAGGTGACAACAGAAGAATTAAGAAAATACGCAGCTGAAGGTCAATTCGCTGCTGGTAGTATGCTGCCAAAAGTGGAGGCTGCAATTGCGTTTGTTGAATCGAATCCTGGTAGAAAATGTATTATCACTTCCTTGAACAAAGCAATGGAGGCTGTTAAAGAAAAAGCAGGAACGGTTATAAAAAATTAATAACAAATATGTGCTTTCATAAACGAGGGAGGGATTACATTTTGTATTGTATTCCTCTTTTGTTTGGATACTGGAGGGAAGTCTTATGAATAAAAAAGAACGCCAGGAAAAAATTCGTGAGCTTATACGGACAAACGAAATCCATACCCAAAAAGAATTATGGCGGTTATTAAAGGAACATGGGTATAACGTTACACCAACAACTATTTCAAGAGATATCCAAGAGATGCAGATAAGTAAAGAATGTTCACCAGATGGAGTAGAAAGGTACAGTTTATTCAATAATATAAAGGAAAATTCCGATCCCACAATCCAAAAGTTACAACAGTTTTTTTCTGAGACTATTCTATCAATTGAAGCAACAGGGATCTTTGTTATTATCAAGACAGATCCTGGGAACGCAGGAGCAATCGGTTATTTGATGGAATCTTTAGATTGGAAATCGGTAGTAGGTGTCATTAGTGGCGATGATAACTGCTTATTGCTATGTCGAACTAAACTCGAAGCAGAAGAAGTAAAAAAGAAGTGTATGACAATATGGAATAAAGACACCTCTTAAACGCATACTTGAAAAATCCGGCCATTAATGCTACAGGTTTTTTACATACGATTGGAGCAAGGCTAGAAGCAACGCCATATTAGTGAACAATTTTGCCTGTTCTTGTTCATTTCTTTATCTATCAATAGACCCACTTCGCCATTTTTTCTGTTCTTATCATAAACTAAGGGTATTTTCCTAAGTGTTTGATAGAAAACGTCCTCAAATGTCTTCATCTCTTTGATTTCACTGTAGGAAACTTTCGCCATAAAGACTTGGCGACAAGCCAAGTTATTCTAATCATTTCCTCATATCAACGATCGCCTTCTATATTGGCTTGGCAGTCTATTGTCCATCAAATTAAGTTATATCTATTGTGTCTTTATGGTCAAAAAGCCTCTTTCCTAATTTTATCGTTATCCAATAAAGCGAAATATCTCTCCAACCACTTGCATCTGTACGAGTATAGTAAATGAAGCCCAAGCAGCTCAAAACTCTTAGGTCAGCTGTTTCTTTTAGGTTTCTTTCGAATAAATAGGGTTAAATAAAATGTATAGTTGAGACAAAAATTCAATATAGTTCCTGTATAAAAGAAGCGCTAAATAAAATCTTGAGATGCTGTTGCTTAGCATAAGTTTCTAAAGTAAACGATGATGAAAATAGAATGGGCTTATTGCAAGGTGTTTGAAAATGAAGAAGATATAGGTTGGATGTCTTATGATCTAATAAAATATAGTTCATGGTGAAGGAAGACGTTGCATATTTAAGCTAGATTAGCCTTTCTCTTGTGTTTCCTTGTTCATAAACTCCCAAAATCGGACTAACTTTTCAACGTTTTTAACTGGTTTGTTACTTAACTCACTTAACAGCTGTTTTTCTTTCAATTCCTTTACTGTTAATAATTCGGCATCTGTTAATGTGAGGTCATCTGTAATTTTATACTTGATAGGATGTTTTGGCTCATGAATCAATCCTAATAAATAGTCTGCTGATACGTTCAGTTTCTTGGCTAATAGTCTTATTGTTTCCAAGGGCGGTTCATTTCTTCCTTGTTCATAGTAACCATACGCACTAGTAGTAATATTTAGTTCTTTAGCAAGATCCTTTTGGCTATAGCCAGCTTCAACTCGTACATCAGTTAATCGTTTACTAAAACTGTACACAGACTTTCTCCCCTTTTCTACTATTCTTAGCAAAATTATACAATTGTAAATTGTAAATAATAGTAAAAACAACAAAAAATTATATATTGGTTTACAAACAACAAAATGTTGTGTATAATGAGAAAAAATAATGGGAGTGATCATCTGTGTAATACTTTTACAGTGCAGTATTTACAAGAAGTAAATGAAGCTGAATTTTTGATGGGAATAGAAAGACTAATAGGGGATCACATGATGCAGAGGTACTAGTTTCAGGGGAGAAATCGAAACTTGTTATCCCATAAGCTTTGAGATGGGAGTACATCTCTTAATCGTTCGCAATTATTCTTGTTCATGTCGATTTAAGAGATATGCATTCCGCATTTAACCGATGTGTCGTGATGAAGTGAAATGCATAAACCAGGACATTTTTTATAGTTATTATTCCGTCCTAATTTGTGCAACAAACTTTAGATAGCTACCATAATCACTTGATTGATCACAAATGAGTAAATCCATTTAGCTGATGCAATTCATTCATATGGTAGCGCTGAGTATATTTTAAACTTAAAAAGATAGAACCGAATTATGTCGATTTGTTTGAATATGGAGGAATGAATTCTTATATCGTAAATGCTTCCTATGTATCTTCTCCATGTATCCCCATGAAGATGCTGGCAAAGAGGGGAGATGAGTAGTATACGAATGGAATATAAAATTCTTTGGTATTATCCCGCAAGTAAGGTGCCGTAAGATTCCCACTTCAAGACCTAAGTTGATACAAAAGGGTCTAAGTGGGAAAAAACGGCACCTAAATGCCCGATTCGTTCAGGAGGCATTTAGGTCATACCCTTGCGGTACTACCATTCAAGTAGAAAAGTATTCCTTGAATGAAGCTTCACTTTATCAATCTCTAGTAGACAAACCATAACACATTCATGTGCAACTAATGAATGGAGTAGGTTTAGGTTCTAATAAAAAAGAAACCGAATACTAACGCCGAATCTGTTGACGAAATGATTCGATTCTAAGAATTATCTTGTCCTTTATGAAATGAGGTGAAGGAATGAGTGATTGCTTTTTAGACGAATCCGTTATTTTGACGGATATTGAAGCCAAGACGAAAGAACAAGCATTAGAAATAGTTGCCCAAAATCTTGTCGATCAAAACCTAGTTAAAAGAAGTTTTATTCCTGCAATTGTTCAAAGGGAAGCAGAGTATCCAACCGGTCTCCCCACAAATGGCGTGTCAGTAGCTATACCCCATACAGATGTCAAACATGTCAAAACGAAAACAATAAGTCTTGCTATTTTAAAGCATCCAGTTGATTTCTTTATTATGGGGGATGGAAATAACACAACGCCAGTTCAATTAATTTTTATGTTAGCAATGAATGAACCCAATTCTCAATTAACTTTATTACAAAAATTAATGCAAATTTTTCAAGATGAAAAAACATTAACGTATATCGTAAGTCAAAAAAATAAAACGGATATAAAAAATCTGTTAAAAAAGAAGCTAGGTATTACTTAAAAGAGGTGATTGTCATGGCAAAAAAGACGGTGCTAGTAGCATGTGGAGCGGGGATTGCAACTTCTACAGTGGTAAATGGTGCAATTGAGGAAATTGCTAGGAAAAATAATATAGATGTCAACCTGATTCAAATTAAAATTGCAGAAGTTGAATCGTACTTAGATACAGCAGATCTGTTGGTAACAACCGCAATGACGAAAAAAGAGTATCCGTTTCCAGTAATTAATGCACGCTCATTTTTAACTGGTATAGGTACAGAGGAGACGAAAAAACAAATAGTAGACGAACTTGAAAAATAATACTACGAATGGAGTTCTCGGTTTTCGATAGAGCCGAGAAATCCTTTATAACTTAGTGAGTTGGAGGAGGTTAAATAATTGCAATCATTTGTTGACTTTATTCAAAGCTTTCTAGGGTTAGGTGCAACAGTAATTTTACCTGTAGCCATTTTTATATTAGGAGTATTTTTCGGTCAGAAGGTGGGTAAAGCATTTCGTTCGGCTGTAACAATTGGTGTAGCATTTGTAGGAATATTTTTAGTTATTGATTTGTTGACGCTTAATCTTGGGCCAGCTGCACAAGGAATGGTGAATCGATTAAATGTAGAATTAAATGTAATTGATGTAGGTTGGCCAGCTACTTCTTCCATAGCATGGGCATCAGTTGTAGCAGCATTTATTATTCCCCTAGGACTGATTGTCAATGCCATCATGTTATTAACGAAAACAACGAAAGTAATGAATGTGGATGTTTGGAATTTTTGGCATTATACATTTGCGGCCGCCGTAGTGTATACAATATCTGGAAGCATTATCCAAGGTCTAATTGCTGCTGTTATATTTCAAATCGTTTGTTTAAAGGTTGCTGACTGGACAACACCAATGGTGAGAGACTTTTATGAAATGCCAGGAGTATCGGTTGCTACTGGTAGTACTATTTCATATGCGCCATTTATCTTTTTAGTAAAATGGATCCAGAAAATTCCTGGATTAAAGAATTTACATGCAGATCCAGATTCTATTCAAAAGCGTTTTGGGGTTTTTGGAGATTCCATGGTTGTTGGTTTATTTCTTGGTATAATAATCGGTTTACTTGCTGGTTATCGTGTTGGGGAAGTTATTGAAGTCGGTATGTCTATGGCTGCAGTTATGATTTTGATGCCACGAATGGTAAAAATTTTAATGGAGGGTCTAATGCCTGTTTCAGAATCAGCTCGTACATGGTTAAATAATCGATTTGGAGAAAGTGATATTACGATTGGTTTAGATGCAGCTGTATTATTGGGGCATCCATCTGTAATTGCTACAGCTCTTATTTTAACACCTGTTACGGTATTAATTGCTGTAATGTTACCTGGTAACCATGTACTTCCATTCGGTGACTTGGCAACTATTCCATTTATCGTTGCTTTTATTGTAGGTGCTGCTAGAGGTAATATTATCCACTCTATTATTGTAGGAACAGTTATGATTGCGCTATCCCTTTATATGGCTACAGATATCGCACCGGTATTTACCGATATGGCGATGAGTGCAGAAATTAAGCTTCCAGAAGGATCTGCAAAGGTTTCTAGTATTGACCAAGGAGGCAATCTATTCAATTGGTTGATTTGGAAATTTTTCGAGTTATTTCATTAAAGTTAGGCCTGAAAAATACATCTAAAAGTAAGAAATCCCGATACCATTGGGCGTAATGGTATATATAGATTCCATGGGTTGTTAAAAAACTTCATAGGTGTTTGAGAAATCTAAGAAAACAGGGGTAATGGAAGATATTTAAAGCGAACAGAGGAGGATAAACCAATGAAATCCTTAGTTAAAACAGAATTAGGATTCGGCAATCTCGAAATTCAGGATAAGAAGGAGCCAATTCCCGGAAAAGATCAAGTGAAAATTAAAATTAAATATGCTGGTATTTGTGGATCTGATATTCATACGTATGAAGGACATTATAAAGTTCAAGCACCAGTTACTTTAGGTCATGAATTTTCCGGTGAAGTTGTAGAAGTTGGTGACAATGTAACTGAATTTAAAGTGGGTGACCGAGTAACTTCTGAAACTACTTTTTATATCTGTGGTGAATGTAGATATTGTCGGTCAGGGGATTATAATCTTTGTGATCACCGAAAAGGCTTAGGAACTCATCAAGATGGTGGATTTGCTAAATATTTAATTGCTAGAAAAGAAAGTGTCCACGTTCTTCCAGAGAACGTAGACTATAAATCAGCTGCCATGTCTGAACCACTAGCATGTACGTATCATGCTGTCTCAAAAACAAAAATCAATGAGGGGGATGTTGTTGTTGTCATCGGGCCTGGTCCAATTGGTTTACTGACAGCACAAGTAGCAAAGAGCTTTGGAGCCAAGGTAATTATTACTGGACTAACCAATGATAAAATTCGTCTGGATAAAGCAAAAGAACTTGGGGTTGATATTGCGATAGATTCACAAAAAAGCGATGTTCAAAAAGTTGTTAATAAAATAACAAGTGGATATGGAGCAGATGTGGTGTTTGAATGTTCAGGAACAGTGCCTGCTGCCAAACAAGGTTTAGATGTATTACGAAAAAAAGGTAATTATGTGCAAGTAGGAATATTTTCTCAACCAGCCGTACCGTTTGATTTAGAAAAAGTCATTCAACATGAGATACATGTAGTGGGGAGCAGAAGTCAACATTCAGCTGATTGGGAGCCGGCGTTAGCATTGATGAATGAAGGAAAAGTAAATGCGAAAGCTCTAGTAACTCATGAATTTGATATTACACAATGGGATGAAGCATACCAGGTAATAAAGAGTGGAGATGCTATTAAAGTATTGTTAGTTCCGGCAGAATAATAGAATCAAAAGGATGTGTTTAAATGAATAAACAGGATTTGATTTCTCTAATTGATTATACATTATTGAACCCAATCGCAACGAGAAAATGTATTAAAATATTTTGCGAGGAAGCTATTGAATATGGTTTTAAAACTGTTTTTGTTAATCCTTACTATGTTTCATATGCGCATCGTCTTTTATCCCTACACCATATTAAGGTTGGAATCCCAATCGGGTTTTCATTAGGGGGAGCAGTAACTCATGTCAAAGTAGAAGAAGCAAAACAAGGGATTAAAAATGGTGCTGAAGAAATGGATATGCTCATTAATATTGGAGCCCTCAAATCTGGCGAATTTGATGTTGTGAAAAACGATATTGAAGAAGTGGTTAAAGTTGCTAACGGATTGACGACTAAAGTAATTATTGAAACAGGGTTGCTAACAGAGAAGGAAAAAATCATAGCAACGGAATTAATCATGGAAGCCGGGGCAGACTTTGTGAAAACGTCTACGGGATTTAATGATGGTGGTGCAACCATTGAAGATGTGCAGTTACTTCGCTCCATTGCAAAAGACAAAATAGGTGTCAAAGCTGCTGGAGGAGTGAAAACGTATCAAGAAGCTGTTCAAATGGTGAAAGCTGGTGCAAATCGTATTGGCTCTAGCAGTGCAATCGTAATGATTAATCATGATGCTTATTAATGGGCGGCTCCCGCATGGAAGGTGCCGTAATTCTCCCCCTTTAGGAGTGAAAGGAATAAGGCGAAGTCTGAATTGGAGAAAACGGCACCTAAATGTCTGATTGGTTCCATTAACATTTTTTTGGGAAAAGCGTTCTAAGAAATGAAGTTTCATTTTATCCCGGATGTAAGGATCCGTATTTTTCTCCTTTCCAACATGTACTAATGATGTTGCAAACATGATGAGAAAAACGGCTCCTAAATCCCCGATTCGTTTAACTAACATTCAAGGAGAAAAGCACTCCTTGAATGAAGTTTCACTTTATTACACAAATCAATATTGTTTATAGGTTAAATTTTAGCTGCTATCGATAGGGGAGGACAATCATGATAGATATTTTTTTAGATGTTATGTTAGGGCCTTTTAGAGTAATTAGCCAATTTTATTTTAAAAATCAACTATTTTTTAACACGATTTTGATCGGTCTTGCAGCATATAACCTCTTCTTTAATAGAAGCAGAAATATACAAAGTGACTCAAAAAGCTAAATAACAGCGAATAGCCAAAGAAGGGGGCGGTCATCGTGAGAGCTTTGAATTTATATGGAGAAAAAGATATTCGTTTTGAAGAAAACACCCCTAAGCCAACTATTAATAATAGAGAGGATGTTATTATTAAGGTGAAATCAGTAGGGATTTGTGGATCTGATCTATCTAGATTCATCAAATTAGGTCCCTATATAAAAGGAATGACATTTGGTCATGAGTTTGCGGGAGAAGTTGTAGAAGTTGGTGAAGATGTCAAACAAGTAAAAGTAGGAGATCGAGTTGCGGGTTGTCCTGCGTTTGTATGTAAGAAATGTGATAGTTGTCTTAGGGGAGAACCTGCGCGTTGTGAAAAGTTAGTTGTTATTGGTGCATTTCATCCGGGAGCCTATGCTGAATATACGAAACTACCAGAAAGTCATGTTTTGAAATTGCCAGATAATGTAGACTATGATACAGCAGCAATGGTAGAGCCATCTGCTGTTGTTGCACACGGATTTTACCAAACTAGCATTCAGGCTGGGGCTGAAATAGCTATTATGGGGGTTGGCAGTATTGGATTATTAGCTGTACAATGGGCGAAGATTTTTGGCGCAAAAAAAATATATGCTATTGATATAGACCAAAAGAAATTAGCTATTGCCAAAAAGCTTGGTGCCGATGTGATTATTAATTCCAGAGAAAAACCTGCATATAAACAAATAATGGAACATACGAATGGGAGAGGAGTAGATTTAGCCGTAGAGTCTGCAGGATCACCTATTACTTCTGAACAGGTTCTCGCATTACCATGTAAAGGCGGAGAAGTAGTATTTATGGGGATACCGTATGCAAATATCTATATAGAACGTTTTTATTTTGAAAAAATTGTTCGCAATGAATTGACTATTTATGGTTCATGGAATGCGGTATCTTCCCCGTTTCCAGGTAAAGAATGGAGTACAACCATCCATTATATGAGTAAGGGTCTAATTAGATCGGAATACATGATATCACATATCTTTTCATTAGCTGAGGGACCAGATGTATTTCAAAAAATAGTAAATAATCAAATCGATTCCGTTAAAGTTTTATTTCATCCCGAAATAATCGATAAAACAGGAGGACTAACCAGAGAGACAATAACCATATAAATATATCAAAATGGTACGACAGCAGTTTTTAGTAATTTTATGTCATTTTAAAGTGGCAAAAGGCGCACAGGCTCATTCAAATAATGTCTGAGCCTGCTTTTTTATTGCTTCAGAAATTATAATTTATTTTTTCATGGTGGATCATTTTTTGAATAATAGCTTTATCTAGCTTATGTGCTCAACGCCTATCAAACTTTGAACTTCTTCCTACAATAAGTCAACATCGGCTCCTCTTGTCGCCGTATTTCCTTTATCTCGTCAGAAAGTTCTGCCGTTTGTACGTTGCTAACGAATTGCTATTATTCTACTATAGGGAAAGTATAAAACTTTAGGCTTTATCCCGCATGTAAGGTGCCGTAAGTTTCCCACTTCAAGTCCTGAATTCGTGCAAAGGGTCAAAGTGGGAGAAAACGGCACCTAAATGCCCGATTGGTTCAAGGGCCTTTAGGTCATACCCTTGCGGTACTAACATTCCGTGTAAAAAGCATTCCACGGAATGAAGTTTCACTTTACAGTATAAGAAAAACTACAGCTTTCGCTTAAGACTTGGCGACAAGCCAAGTTTTTCTAAAAAACTTACTCTTGTTTAGAGATTTTTGCATGAACAACAAAACGCCCTTCATCGGGATCCAGTGTATAATCACAAGTGGACAGTGTAATTATCGTATCATTCTCATTCACTTTTACATCTGATTTGAAGATTGATTTATCTTGAATTTCCTCAACTAATTGTTTGTACTCATTCTGGGTTGCAAAATCAGTTTGAATATAATCAAAGTCGGTTGTAGTATGATAGACAGAAAATACTTCTGCATCATAGCTGTCATACATCGTATCAAAAAATACGTTACGGTGATTTGTAAAAAATTCTTTGTCCGTATACTTTCTTAAATTATGAAACATTGTTCCATCCTTCATGTTATGTCCATATAAAATAATATTACGATTATATGAAGCTACATTATTACGATAATCCATAAAAATACTGCCGGCTCTTGAGTTTTCCTCTTTATAATTTCGATATAAATAATGCTCATTATTGTCAGCTTGCAAAATAGGATAATTGATTTTTGTTTTATCTATCGTAAGCCAACCGACAATATCGGAATTAATTTTGTGTAATTTTTTAAATTGCTTTCGTATCTCACCTTTCTCAGCTGATGTCTCTGAACGATTTGTATGTGTCGCATATATATCCTGCACATCAGCGAGTACTTGCCGATTATGATAGTAATCCAATCCTAGGGATCCTAATTCATACGCTGAATATATAAACACCCCAATACAAATAGTTATCACCACATTAGAAAGCCATTTTCCGATTTTCTTACCACTCATTTTATCACCCCAAGTTGAACCTTAAATCCCAATTGGAATTGTATAGAGCCCTGTATCTTCATCTTCTTTTACAAGAACGTTTACCCCGTAGACTTTTTTCATAAGCTCATTTGTAATTACTCGTTTTGGAGTACCTTTTCTTACTATATGACCATCCATCATAGCAATGATAATGTCACTATATCGAATAGCCTGATTGATGTCATGGAGTACCATTACAATAGTTATGCCTAATTCTGTATTCAATTCTTTAATTAGTTCTAATAACTCATATTGATAATAGATATCCAAATAAGTTGTCGGTTCATCTAAAAATAGAAAAGGTGTATGTTGGGCTAAGGTTAAGGCAATCCAAACTCGTTGTTGCTCTCCACCAGATAAGGTATGGAGCTGATGGTTTCTTTTTGCTAATAAGTTAGTCTTGTTAAGAGCCCATTCAATTGCTTTAGCATCTGCTTTTTTATTTTGAGAAAAAATTGACCGATAAGGTAACCTGCCATAACTAATTAGTTTTTCTACTGTCATATCAGCTGGAGCGCTGTTTTTTTGATGAACAACCGCTACTTTTTTAGCAAATTCTTTTGGCTTAAAATCAACTAATCGTTTACCGTCTAATCGCACGCTTCCTTTGTAAGGTATATAGTGTTTGGACAATACTCCAAGTAGTGTTGACTTTCCGCTGCCATTCGGACCAATGATCGTAGTTATTTTGCCAAGATCAATTTCTCCGCTTATATTGATTAGATGATTGTTTTTATGGTCGTATGAAAATGTAATATCTTTAAGTTCCATAAACTCGATCACTCTTCCTTAGTAAAAATATGAGAAATGGCCCACCGATTAATGCCATAATAATTGAGGCAGGAATTTCATTTGGTGCAATGATGATTCTTCCTAACGTATCAGATAATAAAATTAACAAAGCCCCTAGGATTGCTGAAAAGGGGATAAGAACTTTATGGTCCGTCCCTACTAAAATGCGCCCAATATGAGGTACAAGTAAGCCGACAAATAAGAACAAGCCAGCTGTTGCCGTTGCAATGCCAGCTAACAAAACAGCAATTGATGAAATAACAAAACGAGCAACATTTACATTTAACCCTAAGCTTTTAGCGGTTTTATCTTCTAATGCTAAATAATTACACCAAGCAAATACCAAAAACGCCAAGATTAAACCGATCGTACCGTAAATAACGATGATTTCAACATCTGCCCATTTCTTCATAGATAATGTGGAGGTTGTTACTTCTTGCACCATGGAAGAGGTATAGCTCCCGCGATAGTTAAAGGTTTGGCTTAAACTTGTAAAAATGGCATGAATAGCTACCCCGATTAAAATCATGCGCGATGGATTCAATCCCGACTTCCAAGAAAATGAATAAACTAGGAAAAAGGCTATCGAGCCACCTAAAAAGGCAAATAACGGGGTATAAAAGAATAATGTTGGAAAAATACTTACCATCAACATACTCATGAATCCTGCACCAGATGATACACCAATAATCCCAGGTTCAGCTAACGGATTTTTCATAACTGCCTGTATAAGTACACCAGAAACGGATAGTGCTGCTCCGGCAAATATAGCAATAATTATTCTTGGTAAACGCAGATCTTTAATGACCTCGACATTGTCATTTGTTCCAGATATCAACCCTTGAATAAGCTCCACCAAGGATACGTGAATACTTCCTGAAGTTGCAGAGAATATGATTACGAGGCTTAATAATAAAATAATTGTCATAAAACTAATGATTCGCTTATTCACCATGGACACCCTTTTCTATCTCGTTACTTTCATTTTCTTCAGGATACAACATGCCAAACAATGCATCTAATGCTTGGGGAGCAGCCAGATTAGCGGTTGTACCGAAAAGAAGTTCCTCTAAGTCATACACCCGGTCATTTTTTACTGCGTTAAAATGCTTCCAAATATCATTTTCCTTAAATTCTTTATCAAACATCTTAACTACTTCATCAGGCATACCGTGTGCTGCTCGTAAAATAATATCCGGGTTTGCCCGTTGTAAATATTCTGTATTGGAAGCTAGGTATTCGACCTTTTCTCCTGAAAACACGTTGGTTCCACCGGATATTTCTACCAAATTTCCGATATAAGAGCGATCAGTTGCTACTAAATAACTACCTGGTACTCCCATTAAAATAAGGACACGTGGAGGTTTCTTTCCTTGAATTTTTTTATTAATTTCAGCTACCTTCTCTTCAAAAGTTTGTACGATTTTTTCTGCCTCTGCTTCGCGATCATACTCTTTACCAAGATCGATTATCTCTTTATGCATATGTTCTATACTTTGTAAATTGACATATCGGGTATGAATGCCTGCATCATCAAATACAGATTCTAAATCGTATTTTAGTGTTGTTACAGACATTACTTCTTTGGGATTTAACGACATAATTCGTTCCATATCAGGACTCATCGGATTCCCTACTTCTGTTACGCCGTTATATCTCTTTGGTAAATCTTTATGGCTTGTTGGGATTCCAATTAAGTCCAGTTTAAGTGCATCCAATATTTCTGTAACGGCAACTGTAGTAGCAACGATACGATTATTTTCAGGGTCACTAGCTTCTCTAACAGTAGTTTTTCCATTTCCTTCTCCTGAGCAACCACCTAATTCAATGATTACTGTAATCAAAAGAAATATGAATTGCTTTTTCATGAGCATCATGGCTCCCTTATCGTAAAAATTGTAAAGTGGGAGTCTTGTTTCGTGTGCAACAAGACTCCAATAATAGTTGTTACATCATTGAACGTATTTTTTACGTAATTTAATTACTAGAGGGATTAAAGAACCTAATAATAAACTAGTAAATAAAACAAGTTTAGCTGTATCGCTTGTACTTGGATTGTTGATTTGTTTTCCCTTTTCTTTAGTAGTGGCTAGACTCTGTTTATCACCGCGATCTTCATTACGATCAAATATTGGCCCTTGTTCTTCTTTATTCTCTTCTTTTTTCAAAGGCTGTTTAGTCACATCTATATTTTTTTGCTGCGGGTAGGATTCTTCTTCCTTAAGGAATTGGATGGAGTTAGGATCAAAATGAAATTGAATATCATATTCATGGTGATAATTTAATTCTGGAATATCAACCTTCACCCAGCCATCTAATTTGGTAAATAAATCTTCTATTGCAAATTCCACGACACGAGTATCTGCCTTAGAATCATGACTTAATACTTTTGGGTCAATTAGCTTTCCTTTGTGATATACTTTAAAATCTGTAATCCACGAGCTGTTTTTTAAGGTAATAGCAATCTTTTTTTCTCCATTTTTTACTTTTAAATGACCTGGGCTGACGACATAATCATTCATAACAGATACTTGATTCGTATTATTTTTTAATACGCTATAAGCAATCGAATACTCTCCATCTTTCAAGTTTTTTGGATCGATCTTTTTATTCGATTCGGTTGGCTGTTTAGTCTGTTTTTTCGGTTTTTTATTTGAATTTTCCGACTGATTAGTCGGAACTTCTGGCTTTTTATTTAGATCTGTCTGATCTTTATCGGGTTGTTTAACTTCTACTTCTTTTAAACTATTTTGATTGAACGATAGTCTAAGTGGTTGATCTCCTTTGTGCGATACGACCTTGTATTGTACGTTTGCATTCAGGATAGTTGCTAGCTGATTCAACTCATACGTAACTTTTCTCCAATTTTCGGCTTCATTTATATTTTCTTCTACCGGTTCCTTTCCATCTATTTGGAATCCCGTAATTGTTCGATGATCATTTAAGGTGAGGGTAAGGTGAGTTTTTCCATCTTTTACAGATAAGGAAGCCGTCTTATCAATATATCTTGACATGCCGGATGGCTTGTCCTCTTTAGCATGTAATGCAGCAACTTCGATCGTATAATTGCCGTCATCTACATCTAAAATAGCTGGAATATTCTTGTCCTTACTAGGCTCTTCTGGTGTTGGTTTTTCCGGAGCAATCGGTTTTTCTACTAACGGAATATGGGATTGATCGAATTTAAAGCGAATATTATACTTGTTATCATATTCAAAGCCGGGGATTCCTGTAACGATGATATGGACTTTAGCATTTACCATTTCTTCAAGGTTAGGAACATCGAATTGGACAACGCGAGTATCTTCTTCTTTATTTTCACTAATCACTGACACATCCATAAATTTTCCGTTATTTTCTACTTTAAAATATTGCCACCAAGAACTGTTTTTCAATGTTGTCTGAACCGTATATTTCCCATCTTGAATAATCAACTTAGCTGGTTTTTGTAAATAATCATTGGCTACAGAAGTATTATCTTCCTTTTCTTTCCAGACAACAAACGGTAATTCATACTCGCCATCTGCGAATACTTTTTCATTTGTCTCGGCAGCTGCAACTGGTGATAAGACCGGTATAACAGTCATAAGCATTAAGAATGTCAATAAAAGTATAGAGCCAAACTTTTTCATTTCCTTCTCCTCTTTCTGTTCCCAATTTATTTAACTGCGATTTTTCTTATCATGATGAACCCGGAAGCGATTAAAGCTACTACTAGTAAAACGATTGATGTCTCGTCAGACGTTTTTGGGTTTTTTTCGGCTTTTTGTTTTGTTCCAACATTCTGGTTAGCATCCGATTTTTCTTTTTTTGCCGACACGTTATCGACTTTATCTTCGTTTGTACTTGTTTCTTGGTTTGGACTAGCTACTAAGCCGGATGTGTCAAATTGGAAACGTACTTTATATTTATTGTCATAATCAATATCGGGTACAATAACATGTATGGTTGCGTTAACAAGTTGATCTAAATCTGGAACTTCAAATTGTACAACTCTTGTATCGTTATCTTCACTTACTACAGTTACTGGTTTGGATTGAACATGGAATGATTGCCACCAAGAACTATTCTTTAAAGTAACCTGTACTAAATTTTTACCGTTTTTAACAATGAGTTTGGCAGGGGAAACGAGATAATCATTCGTCATGGATCTTTCATCCGTATCTCCTTTTAAAACTGTAAAAGGTAGATTATGTTCCCCTTTAACATACGTTGCCGCTGCATTTACATGATTAACATGAGATGAGAAAAATGTTATGAGTATAATAAAAATTGGAATAATAATTTTTTTCAACTTAAATTCTCCTTCTTTTTCTTATTTGTTTTTCGAATCATGTATATCATCACAAGAGCAAGAACTATGATGCAAACCATGAGGATGATAACTAGATTACTGATTTTTGTGTCATTTTCTACGGGCTCTTTAGTGATCTTCTGTTCTTTCGTTGTTTCGAAGTGTTCTTCTTTTATTTCCAAATTATCTACGGATTGTTCATCTAGTTTTTCCAAACTATCTAAATCAAAATTAAAACGTACTGTATAGTGGTGGTCATAAACTGGTTCTATCGATTCAATTAATACATGCATTTTAAACTCAATGGGTTCCGTTAAATCTCGATCCACCTTAAACTGAACAACTCTTGTATTTTCTTTTTTATCTTCACGGATTACTTTCACATCGACAAATGAATCTCGTATAGGTGCCTGTAATTCTTTCGTCCATGCACTATGATTTAACGTAAACCGTATATAGTGCTCACCATTATGTACAATGTATGTTGCAGGTTTTTCAAAATAATCATTAGCAATTGATACGGAGTCTGTTTCTGCATGTAATATTACGTAATCCAGTGAATATACTCCTTCTTCCACATTCGGTAACTTAGCTTTTGCATCGCTACTTTTAACTGGATACCAAACATAGGTGAGAGCATAAAGGAATAGTAAAGTAATAACTGAGATTTTATGGCGATGTTTCTCCAATTACTAACCTCCAATCGTCAAAGATATTGATTCTCATTATCAATTAGGTATAAAATAAAAAGAAGTTTCAATAACTTCTTAACTTTAAAATAGATACTTAAAATGTGTATTTTCTTTTCCCACCCCCTTGTTAATAATGAGAATCATTTTCATTTACTTATCATCTAATACCATAGCAAATTTTAATAGAATGTCAACTATAATTTTATTTATTTATTTTATTTTTAAAATTTCTTATTTTTTGTTGACAATGAGAATCATTATCATCTATAATAAGCGTTAATTGAGAATTCATATCATTTAAACACTAGGAGTGTATGTATGCGGCAAGATAAATTCCTTATTTTATTCATCTTACTACTTATTCTCGTTGGCTGTAGTAATCAGGATGGGGTAACAGCAAAGAATGAAAAAGCGCCAAAGGAAAATGCCTTTTCTATTACTGATTTCGCTGATCGAACCATTGATTTCGAAACAACTCCTGAAAAAATTGTAGCACTTAGTCATGGAGACGTAGATATTATCTATGCATTAGGAAACGAAGTGGTCGGTCGCCCATCGGGAGAAACGTCTGTCGAAGAAGCAAAAAAAGCTCTTGAAGTGGGTTCTACTCACAGTATGGATGTAGAAAAGATTACCTCGCTCGAACCTGACGTCGTATTGGGTAATTATCCAATGAATACGAAGGATGTACAGGTAATAGAAAATATGGGAGCAGACATGGTACTAAGTCATGCTAACTCTGTTAAAGATATTCAAGAGCAAATTGCGCTTTTTGGTCAGTTGCTCCATAAAGAAAACGAAGCACAGCAACTTATAAATATGATTGATGATAAATTAACAGCGATACAGCAATCAAAGGTAGAAAAGAAACCAAGAGTACTATTAGTTTATGGTGCACCTGGAACCAATATGGTAGCATTACCAAATTCACTAGGTGGGAATATTTTAGAATTGGCAGGGGGATTAAATATTGCTAGCGATTATCCAAGCTTGGAAATGTATCCACAATATGCTCAATTAAACGCTGAAAGAATTATTGAAGCCAATCCACAAGTGATTTTAATAATGACTCATGGTGATCCTGAAAAAGAGAAAAATAGTTTAGTTAAAGATATGTCACAAACAGCTGGTTGGGATGAACTGGAGGCAGTTAAAAATAATCGCGTACTAATTCTACCTTCCGATCTGTTTGGAACAAATCCCGGGACAAAAGTGATCGATGCATTAGATTATCTTCATGAATTAATCAAAGACGTGAAGAAGGAATAAAGGATGTCAGTAAAAAGAAGAAGTCTACGCAGAAAATATGTATCTATTCTTTCTCCGATACTTTTATTGCTTGTGATCTTTTATGGTATAACATATGGACCTGTTCCAATCACTTTGTCTGAAACATGGACTGCATTATTTTCAGATGGAAACACATTTCAGAAAAAAATAATTGTGGACATACGCTTACCTAGAGTACTGTTAGGGTTGTTAGTAGGTGGATGTTTGGCAGCATCAGGCGCTTTATTACAAGGCGTTATGAAAAATCCGTTAGCTGATCCTGGAATTATTGGTGTCTCATCAGGAGCTGGACTGGCAGCAATTATTACAATGGTACTTTTACCGGAGTTTGGCTATTTATTACCATTGATGGCATTTACAGGTGCTTTGTTCACATCACTAGTTATTTATTTACTAGCATGGGATCAAGGAGCATCACCTGTCAAAATTATTTTAGCGGGAGTGGCTATTAATGCCTTGTTAGGAGCAATCATGAATGGAATTATGGTTGTTTACAGTGACCGTGTTCAATCTGTATTGCCTTGGCTTTCTGGTGGATTAACAGGGAAGGGATGGTATCATTTAGAATTTATGGCACCTTACGCCATTATCAGTCTGTTAGCCTCATTTTTGGCAATCAGACCTGCTAATCTTTTATTATTGGGTGATCATTCAGCTAAACTTTTGGGGCAACGTGTGGAGATTCAACGTTTTTCACTCATTTTATTAGCTTCATTATTAGCAGGAGCAGCGGTTAGTGTTGCAGGTTTAGTTGGTTTTGTTGGGTTAGTAGTCCCACATATTATCCGGTTATTAATTGGCGATGATTACGCTTTTTTACTACCATTTAGTATTGTTTATGGTGGGATTCTTGTTGTACTTGCTGATTTGATTGCAAGATCTTGGTTTGATCCAATTGAATTTCCGGTTGGAATATTACTAGCATGTTTAGGAGCACCATTCTTTTTATTTTTACTTAAGAAACGGAGAATATTGTCATGAATGCTATCCGTATGAATGAAATTAAATTAAATGTAAACGACTTTCAATTAGCTAATATTTCTTTATCCATTCCAAACCAGAAAATCAGTACGATTGTGGGTCCCAATGGGTCCGGTAAGTCAACACTATTAAAAGTTATTAGCAAACTGCTAGTGGCAGACAATGGATCTGTATATATATACGAAAAAAATAGTCAGTCCTATAAAACTAGAGAATTCGCAAAGAAAATCACCATGCTACCACAAGCCAAAGATCATCTGCCTAATTTAACAGTTAAAGAATTAATCTCATTTGGCAGATCTCCATATAAACGTTTTTTTATTAATCGATTATCGAAAGAAGACGAGGAAATCATTTATGAATCAATGAACATAACGAATACAGCCATCTATGAAAATCGTATGTTTTCTAGTTTATCAGGAGGGGAACAACAGAAGGTTCGTATTGCAATGGCTTTAGCACAACAAACAGACATTTTATTATTAGATGAGCCGACTACTTATTTAGATATTGCCCATCAATTTGAAGTTATGGAGTTGCTGCAATTTATTAACGAAAGTTATAAGATGACAATTATTATGGTTTTACATGATCTGCAACAAGCTGCTATGTATAGTGATTATATGATTGCACTTAAAAACGGGAAGATTGTAGATAAAGGGAAACCAAAAGAAATGCTAACAGAGGACTTTTTAGCAAATGTTTATGAGATACATGCACGGATTATCTATGAAGATAGTTATCCATTGATAATACCTAAATTAAGGAGGAAACACCATGTATATCGTTACAAATAGAACAAAAATAAAAAAAGATAAAGGTTATCAGTTAGTCAATCGTTTTAATAAAGTTGGTAAAATTGAGACAATGGAAGGTTTTTTAGGTTTGGAAGTATTAGTGACAGATAAGCTAAAGGATTATGATGAAGTGACTATTATGACGCGTTGGGATACAGAGGATTCCTTTAAAAAATGGTTAAAAAGTGATGCATTTAGGGAAGCACATACCCATCGTGGTGGGAAAACGGATTATATTATTACCAATGAAATATCTTATTATGATGTAAAGATAGTTCGTAAGCCGATTGTTCCTGCATAACTAGTTTGCAGTCAAGAGGTGTACTTCAATCATATTAGGATTCATGAAAGGTTTAGATGCACATTGTTGATTACCTATATTCACAAGCAACCCCCGTCTTGTGAATATGGTAAACATATATTTATTGATAGAGATAAATAATTAGTACCCCCTCTTACTCTTTTCTTTAACAGATAATGGATGTTCTGTATGGTATACACTTTGAAATGTGTATGCCTCTTTCTTTACGCTAGAATCAGGTTATTCCATAGGCAAAGTCATACCCAAAATAATAGTAATCGGACTTACTTTTTTTCTAAAGTCACATGACAAAGAAGGTTAATAATAGTGGTACTAACCCAGGAATCAACGAGGGCATTTCAATTACACAACTCTATGGATTCTTGAAAAAGAAATCTAAGGTAGATAGGAGTGATGGCGGGGGAAGGGTGATGATCTTAAATGAACCACTTATTTAAAAGGAGGTGGTTCTTTTTTTGAATTATAAAATTGAAAAAATTGACTAGATAAACGGAGATAATTTTATCATGAAGTTCAAATCTAAGTAAGAAAACACGAATTAAATTGAAGGATGGTTGAACTGAGATTTTGTATTTATTATTGAGGTTACATGATGAATAGAGTATGAATGGATTACGACAGGTGCATTTCAAAATGATAAAAGATACAGGATGGATGTCTTTTGGATCGTATATTATATCGGTTAATGGCGATGGCAAAATTTCTATTTTTAAGCACAGAGAAGCCTCTAAGCTAATTTTTACTTTTGTGTTTCCTTATTCATAAACTGCCAAAACCTTACTAACCTATCCACGTTTTCAATTGGATTCTTGCTTAATTCACTTAAAAGTTGTTTTTCTTTCATTTGCTTTACAGTGAATAATTCGGCATCGGTTAGAATAAAGCCGTCTGTGATTTCATACTTAACAGGATGCTTGGGCTCATCAATAATACCTAATAAATAATCTGTTGAAACATCTAGTTTCTTGGCTAGTAATCTAACTGTTTCCAGAGATGGCTCATTTCTTCCTTGTTCATAGTAACCATACGCACTAGTAGTAATATTTAGCTCCTTAGCAAGATCCTTTTGACTATATCCAGCTTCAACTCGTACATCAGTTAATCGCTCACTAAATCTGTACATGTAATTTTTCCTCCTTTCTATTATTCTTAGCAAAATTATACAATTAGAAATTGTAAAAGAGAGATAATACAACGAAAATTTTATTTTTTAGTTATAAACAACAAAAAGTTGTTGGTTTTAAAGAATGGTAATAGACAAACTGTGTTTAAAAAGGTGCCTGGTAGCTAGCACTGTTTCCTAGGAAAATAGAATAATTGAACGATAATGATACATAAAATGGTAGGGTTTTAGATCAGAAAATTCAAAAATATAAGTAGAAAGAAATTTTGAAGGCTTCAGTAAAGAGAGGTAGAGGATTCAATAACATAGGTCTGGAACATATTGAATTACCTAAAAGGCAATGAGTTGAAAATAAAAGCCTATTTATTTGTGGAACTGATATTCTTGTTTAATAGATAAGTAGCGTGGTGGTTATTCTGATATTTTAGACATAAATATTCTGATAATCGAAGAGACTGGAAAACATGTAAAGGGATTGAAAAGGGTGACAAAGAAGTTTCACATAAGGCAGTAATTACTTTAGTTCGTGTCATTATTGTAAGCAAAGATTGATAGTGCAGTGTATTGAATGGAAGTCATCTGGTTCAGGTAAAAAGGCAGTATTTACAGAATATGTTTTTTAAGTCCAAGTTACCTCGGCTATATAATTCCACAAACAATTCGTTTAGATGAAGGTGCATTAATAGAGAGAGCCTTTCCCTTGTATTGTAAGAAGCGTAATTGAAAGAGGTTGGGTAAAAGCAGGTGATGACGTCTTGGATGCAGAACCAGGAATAATCGGACTAGCACTTTAAGTTATTCGGGCAAGTGGTGATAACGTTGAAGTAATAGGGGAGAGGCTAATGACATTGCTAGATTAAAACTTGCTAACGAACTAGGTGCTACAGAAATTTTAGTAATAGACCAACAAGCTACAGAAAACATAAATTCTTTTAAAGACCGTTACAGTGCAGCATTTGAATGTACCGAATCAGAGGCAGATAATTGTTTACATTTCTAAAGAAAACGGCACTTTTTGTTCAAGTAGGATGGGTGGAGGGAAGATTCAATTTAATCATGATGTGACTTAACATTTTCAATCCACGCACCCTATGTAGGATGCGACTGACATAATCACAGGTCTACGCGATGGTATGGACAATTTCAATCCACGCACTCTATATAGGATGCGACGCCAGGGTACACTAGATTGTCAGAAAATCCAGAAGTATTTCAATCCACGCACCCTATATAGGATGCGACGTCTTTTAAATGGGTGATAGAAAAAGAGAACATCACAATTTCAATCCACGCACCCTATATAGGATGCGACTTGTCACCCAGTGGTATGAAAACCGTAGCCAAAATATTTCAATCCACGCACCCTATATAGGATGCGACAGCGAATATCGCCTAAATGTTTACAAAAAATTAGCGATATTGCTTTTTTAATACCAAAAAATTGATATTTATGCTACTGTCTATCTATTTTATTCTATTTTCAGGTGTAATACAAACAAATTTTTGGTGCGAATCCCCCCGGGTTTTCATGTGCACTTGGGGTTCGCACTAAATAGGAGTATATCATTATTTGTTCTAACCAAACTGTAAATGGAAAAATTAAAGATGTTTGATAATAACAGATAGCTATTAAATGATGGACTTTGTTTTGGTGCAAAAGATAGTTTTATTTTGACCATGATCTATTGTACAGTATCTTGTTAGGGAACAAGTTTTCTAAGCTTATAAAATATATATCCTTAGTTGAATTTATTTAAGGATAGTAAGGGCTTTAAGGTAAAACATTTTTTATTACAAGATAATTTGTATAGAAACAAAAAAACCATATATGTATATGTAAAAAATGATTATTTAAAATTAATTTACACAATTTTAAATTGTTTATATTGATTAAAACAACTAAATGTTGTATAATCTATTCAAATTAATAAATGATTAGATTCATAAAGTGTAAGGGGGGAATTCAGTTTGTATGTTCGGATAATTCCTAATAATTTTAAATATAGAACAAATAATAACTAAATTCGCATAGTATTAGCCATATTTCCCATACTATCCGCACTGAATTAAGAACAAGTGGGTAAAGTTTTATATCAATATTAAGCAAGTATGGTGGAGAAAAATTATATAAAACCAAGTCTATTATACAAACTATGTAATCGTTAACATTAATTGTTAAATGAAAGGATAGATAATGAATGAAAAAAATATTATTTCTGTTCAGTTTCTCCATTGTCTGCATATTGGCAGCATGTTCAACTAGCAAATCAGATTCTGATGAAAACTGGACACCGGAAAAGCCGATTGAATTTGTTGCACCCGGCGGGGCAGGTGGCGGATGGGATACAACAGCCAGGATGTCAGCAAAAGTTTTTAAAGAAGAAGGCATAATAAAAAAAGATATTGGCGTTATTAACAAAACCGGTGGCGGAGGAGCTGTAGGTTGGGCATATATTGCGGAAAAAGCTGGAAATCCGCACCACTTATTTATAGCTTCTCCTCCGTTAATTGACGTGCCATTAAATGGGCAATCTCAATATGATCATACTGATTTCACACCGATAGCAAATGTAATTGCTGATTATGGAGCATTTGTTGTTAGGTCAGATGCAAAATGGGAAAATCTAAATGATCTATTTACAGATATGAAAAAGGACCCTGCAAAGATTACGGTTATTGGATCATCTTCACCAGGAAGCATGGATCATATCCAGTTTGTAAAAATTGCAAAAGAGGCCGGTATCGATATTACGAAGATTAAATATATTTCTGAACAAGATGGTGGAGAACTTACAGCTTTATTAAATGGTAGCGCCGATGTCTTTTCTACAGGGGTTGCAGAAACGATCGAACAGGTCAAAGCAGGAAAAATTAAAGTTCTGGCAGTAACGTCTGAAGAAAGACTTAAAGGAGATGTTATTTCTGAATATCCTACGGTAAAGGAACAGGGGATTGATTCCAGTTTTGTCAATTGGAGAGGTTTCTTTGGCCCGTCTAACTTGGATGAACGTGCTGTTGAATATTATGTCTCCAAGTTTAAAGAATTAAATCAATCTGAGGCATGGAAAGAAATACGTAATAAATATGGCTGGGATGAATTATTTATGTCCGGAGAGGAATACAAAGCATTTTTAGATGAACAAAGAGAAGAAGCTAAAGATTTATTGGACGAACTAGGGTTGGCAAAAAAATAAAAATTGTGCATTGTTTTTTTTGCGTATTATAGGTTTTGAAGATTTTCAAGGCTTTGGTTTAGCTAATAGAAGGAGTGTTTATCCCGCATGTAAGTTGCCGTAAGACTCCCACTTCAAAATCTTGAGTTGATACAAAAGGGTCTAAGTGGGAGAAAACGGCACCTAAATGCCCGATTCGTTTAAGGGCCTTTAGGTCATACCCCTGAGGTACTAACATTCAGTAGGAGATGGAAGAAAACTCCTACTGAATGAAGTTTCACTTTATTAAAGCTACGAGAAGTGCTCAACACAAACAATTAGATATTTTAATCAGTCTATTTTAATATGAAATGGATTTTCCTATTTACAAGTAAAAGGTGGTTCGATCTATGTTAAAGTCATTAAATAGAAAAATAGCCATATTATTGTGGATTATCGCTTTCGTTTATCTTATCTTCTCTTTCAACTTACCTGCTTATCCTTATGTACCAGTAGATTCGGATGTTTTACCAATTATTTTAGGAATACTACTTTTTTTACTAGCTGCAATTCTTTTCTTTATGAAGGATGAAGTCGTGGATAAGAAAAAAGTCAACATTACTCAAAGTGATCTATTTAGACTATTGAGTGTCCTTTTGTTAATTGTTATCTACGTAATCCTTTTAGAAATAGTAGGTTTTCTTATTATTACTATTTTGTTTATCTTTTTTTGTTCGTATCTATTAGGTTATCAAAAACATATTATTAATTTATTAACCTCTGTTTTAGTGCCATTAACATTTTATCTATTGTTTACAAAATTATTACAAATAAAATTACCGCAGGGAATCTTGTCTTTTTTCTAGGAGGGGTTTTAGTTGGGAGGTTTTGAAGGGATATTATCTGGGTTCCAAGTTGCATTTAGCTTGGAAGGAATTGTGTTTGTTTTTATTGGTGTTTTGGCAGGGACTTTTATTGGGATGCTACCCGGATTAGGACCTATTTCTGCTATTGCTGTTATGATTCCGATATCTTATGGGTTTGACCCTACCATTGCACTGGTTATGATGGCAGGAGTTTACTATGGAGCTGTGTTTGGAGGCTCGACTTCATCAATTTTATTAAATGCTCCAGGTATTTCTGGTACGGTAGCAACTGCTTTTGACGGTCACCCAATGGCAAGACAGGGGAAAGCTGGAAAAGCTCTTGCAATTGCAGCCATTTCTTCATTTATAGGAGGAACGGTTGGGGTTGTTTTATTAATGCTGTTTGCTCCTATGCTTGCTTCTGTAGCAATTGCATTTGGTCCACCGGAATACTTTGCTTTAATGTTTTTAGCGTTAACTGCTATTGCAAGTTTATCAGAAGGCTCACTTGTGAAAGCACTTATTTCAGGTGTACTTGGATTTATGTTTGCTACAGTAGGAATTGATTCACAAACTGGAACTCCTCGTTTTACATTTGGAAATGCCAATTTACTAAGCGGAATTGAATTCCTTGTCATCGCATTAGGGTTGTTTGCTTTAGCAGAAGTCTGTTTTCTAATTATTAATTCAAAAAAAGAAAATAAAGAAATACAGCAAAATATAGGGAGTTTAAAACTATCAAGATCGGATTTTAAAGAGATGAAAGGACCTGCTACAAGACAGTCATTACTAGGCTTTATTATAGGTGTTTTACCTGGAGCCGGAGCTACCATTGCTTCTTTTATTGGGTACATATTTGAAAAAAAACTATCCAAGAACCCTCAGAGCTTTGGTAACGGCTCTATAAAAGGTTTGACAGCTCCCGAAACGGCTAATAATGCAGCTACTAGCGGTGCTTTTGTTCCATTATTAAGTCTCGGTATTCCTGGTTCAGGTACAACTGCTGTTTTATTAGGTGCTCTCCTTGTGCTGGGGGTGCAGCCGGGGCCTCTTTTGTTTGAGGAGCACCCAACGTTGTTTTGGGGTGTCATTGCAAGTATGTATATTGGCAATGTATTTTTATTAATTTTAAACTTACCACTTATTCCATACATTGCAAAGATATTACTCATTCCTCGACCATTACTTATATCATTAGTTATTACATTTTGTATGATAGGTGTTTATGCAATTAGTTTTAACACGTTTGACTTGTATTTACTATTATTGTTTGGCGTAATCGGCTTCTTTATGCGATTGGTTCATTTTCCAGCGCCTCCTTTTATATTAAGTTTTATTTTAGGGGGTATGATTGAACAATCTTTGAGACAAACGTTAACGATTTCAAATGGTAGTTTAGGTATATTCATAGAAAGACCAATAGCAATAATATTCCTGATCTTAGCAATTTTAACGATTGTTATTCCTTTTTTCAGTAAAAAACCAATAGAACCGTGAAGGTGGAGGTTATCATGAAAAAAATAAAATTAATAGCGACTGGTGGAACAATTTCCGCACAAGGAAAAGATAGGCTTGATATGAAAGACTATCAAACGGGTGTTTATTCAGGAGAAGATCTTTTACAAAAAGTTCCTGAGATAAATGAAATAGCAGAAGTTGCTATCGTTCAATTGGCTAATTTTAGTAGTACCTGTATGAAAAGTTCACATTGGTTAGAATTACAAGCTATGGTTAATCGTGCACTTAATGAAGATAGCTATGATGGCGTTGTTGTAACACATGGAACGAATACTTTAGAAGAGACTGCTTATTTTTTACATTTAACAATGAATAGTAATAAACCTGTCGTTTGTGTAGGAGCACAGCGCCCTTCTACAGCTATTGGTTCTGATGCAATTAGTAATCTTTTTAATGCGATTAGGGTTGCAGTAGATGAAAAATCTACTGGTAAAGGAGTGCTTGTTGTTTCTAACAATGATATTAACTGTGCTCGTGAAGTTGCAAAAATAAGTACGTACCGTTTGGAGACTTTTCAATCAGGTGAATTGGGATTTTTAGGTTATATTGACCCGGATGATACCATTCACTATTATCGAAGTCCTGCTAGAAAGCATACGGTTCAATCCATCTTTGCGAAAAGTTCAGCTATAAAATTACCCCATGTCGCCATTGTTTATTCTTATGCAGGTGTTGATGGCGATCTGATTCGTTTTATTTCAAACAGTAAAAAATACTCCGGTATCGTTATAGCTGGAACTGGGGCAGGTCGATGTTCACCAGAAGAAAGTGCCGCACTTAAAGAAGCAGTAGAAAGTGGAATGGTAGTGGTCAGAAGTCGACGAGTTCATGAAGGACGTGTTGTTCCAATTGATAGCTTTAATGAATTTCCATGTGTTACTGCGGATAACTTATCACCACAAAAATCCAGAATATTACTTATGCTCGCTCTCACTTTAACTGATAGTTTATCAGATTTACAAGAGATATTTAATGAATATTAAGTTCAATTAAAGAATGAAAATGTCTGGTACCCCTGCATATCAGGGGTTACCAGACATTTTTAGTTTGGGTCTAATCAATTGTAGCTCGAAATGATTTAACGCGGCCCAATATAGGATGCGACTTATACAGCAATGTTATTCCTCATCCTTTTCTAATTTCAATCCACCCTCAAAAAAACTATGTTTTCCTTCATAAACCGGTCACTACTTAGTATTAAAAAAGAATAAGGTTGTTATGAAAGTAAACGATATTGTTCATTTTTTGAATAGGGTATTTGGAACTTTTATATTTCCATTTGTTGCTTATTTTTTCACTCGCTTTTGACGTAGGTATATTCGATTAATGTAAAAAATTGCTCTTCTATGTCTTCAAAGTTGTCATTCATTTGAATTCGCTTAGTGTCATAAAGAAATGCTCTATAATAAAAACGGTGGGGCATAACCTCGTTTATTTTACATTACTTCATTCCAGACATATTTTGCAAAATATGTTGAATGACCAGTATGTTCCACAATCATAAAATCTCGTTCTCTTTTTTTCAATTAATCATTACGAGATGTAAGGGAGTTCCCTTAATCACATCTGAATGCAACCACCTCGTATACTTTCTTTATTGGTAGTAAGCTTATATTGCTTTATCAAAGTAAAAGTCTTATCAACTTATCATACATATTCATTTATTTTTACATTCCTTTAAAATAATAATTGCTTTAGTAAATGATAGTTTCATCATACAACATTGGTTGTTTTTTTATAAATCTACTGCTTTCATCTTGAATGTTATATCATATGTCTTATTGATTTTTCCCATAAAAAATTCCCTTATAGTAGACTGATTAATATGCTTTCTTTTTTCTGTCTACTATAAGGGGATTATACCAGTTCGATCTTCTTATTTTTTATTTAAAAGCATCTATGGACACTAAAATCATTATTATCAATAAAAAAAATATCCAACCAAAATCAACAAATTTGTTGCCTGTATTTATATCCAATCCTTTTTTTGACATAATCGATTCAGTTAAAGAATATAAACCACTTAGCAAGAAGAATAATAGAACATTTAATTTATTAATAAAAAGCAAAATTAGAATAAAAACACAAAATATTAAGGTACGAACAAAAGGTAACCTTAGAATGTTCAAATTATCTCCTTCTCTCCACATCAACTAAATACATTTTTATCAGAAAATGAAATAAGTTAACCCACTAGCATTGCATTAATTATATCTTTTGATTCTAAATACTACAATATTCGAAAAACTGGTTCATACAACAAAAACATCCTTTACAATGGAAGTACAGGTGGCTCCTGTCCAAATCCAACAGTAAAGGAAATCTACCATGGACAGAGAATACACTACTTTCATCATTTGGTAAATGGATTTTACCTATAAATTTTCAAAAACTTCATGAACAAGGGAACGAATCTAAACAAGACTATTATACAAAAAAGTTTACTACCAAGGCTTATATCAAGCTTTTACAGTTTGCCCAACTACACGAATTCGAGAGCTTAGAATTAATGAGTGATGCGCTTTTAGACGAAGATCTTCAAAAAACACATGGGTTCGAATAGATCAGTGTTTCTCAAATATCACGAAAGAACAGGAAAATTCATCCATCTATTCTTAGGTCTCGTGTGGAAAATTAGAGCATATCTCTATAAAAATGGAAAAATATATGCCATTAAAAATTATGGATTCCAGCATATTTCCACTACATTTAACTAACATGGACAGTGTCACTTTTCTTCGGGTTTTAACTTTTTAGCTCAAAATCGCAAAAGATAGTTAACTCAATATTCTTCATTTTGTGCAATGCTAGTGACTGGATATGTTTTATCATGTATGTACAAACTATATAGCTATAACACTATATGTATCATTGACATATAGTGTTGTATAATATATGATTTATTTAGGAGGTGACATGGGTGGATAAAGATAAATGGCAATTACAATTTAAAAAAGGGGTTATAGAATTAACTATAATGCTGTTAATTAATAAAAAGCCTTTATATGGCTATGAATTAACAGCTATATTAAAAAATACGACTTATTTAAGTCTTGCTGATGGAGCTATATATCCTATCCTTAAAAGATTAGAAAAAAATCAATGGTCATACTCTTATTGGGATTCTCCTGAAGATGGACCTCGGAGAAAATATTATAAATTAACAGAAGATGGTAAAAGAGTTTTAGAAAACCGTATGAAAGTATTTAAACATTTAACTAAAATAATTAATTCTTTTGAAGGAGTTGAATAATTTGTCTTCAAGTATAAAAAAATATTTAAATGAACTTTCTGAAAATTTAAATGAACTTCCTAATGAAGAAAAAGAAGCAATTCTTGATGAAATTGAAATGCATTTAAAGGAAAAATTAAATGTACTAAAAAAAGAAGGGTACAGTGAAAACGAAGCAACTAATAAAATACTTAGTGAATTTAAGTCACCTTATTCTCTTTCTAAAGATTATTTAGAGGAATTTGATAATGCAGACAAGAAAAAAAGACCCAGCGTATCATTTTTTCTACTAGTTATTGGGTTAATGGGGCTTCCAACTTTAGCTTTACCGATTCGAGATAACAATTTGGAATTAGCTTGGCTAACTTTAGGAATTCCTCAAGTGATGTGCGGTATAATTACTCTATTTTTGGTAAAAAGAAAAGATACTTTTATTTCAGGTTATTTTAAAGTAGCACCTATAATTTTATTGTCACTGTGTTTTCCACTTTCTATACTTTTTTTATGGATTGCATTTAACCAAAATGACGGAATAGTTATGTTCTCACTTTACTATATGTTGGGTTACTGGCTATTACTATTAATTTATTATTTAGTAATTAAAGTAGCATCAAGAAAAATGTAAGACCGGGTTTTAAATACTAAATATTACATTAAGAAAATAAACCGTTATAGGTATTTACCCATAACGGTTTATTTGTTTATTACCACATAGTGTTTAAAATGTTAACACAATCCAGCACCCCAAACTGTTGTACAAGCAGCAGTACATGCAGTAAATAATGCACCACCAATACCAGGGGCAGCAAAGGATGCTACGCAACCAGCCATACAAGCTACATTGCCACTAAAGCCACATGCAAATTTTTGCCAAAAACCTTTTGGGCCAGATTTTTTAGCACTTATCTTGTTATCATCGTCACTATAATGCGTTTTTCCATTATCTAAGTTGCCATTAATAAAGTCATTATAACTAGACTCTTTATGAATCATTAATTTTCCAGTCTCATCAAAATCTTTATAATCAACTTTTTCAGAATCGATTTCAAAATAACTTATTTTTAAAACTTTACCGCTGTCTTTTTCAACAAATACAGTCAGCAAGTCATGATTAATTTCATCTGTTGAATGTTCGTATAAACTTGTAACTTGCAGAACGTCCCCATCTGCATAATCATTTTCACCAAGATTTATCACTTTACTTTTATCCGGATCGATGTAATCATGAGGGACACTATTTGTAAACACATTATTGGTTTCAAGAGAATTTAAAACATCCATTTTCTCTTCCCCATCTATATAGTTTACATCTTCCTCAATTCCATCTGAACGATTACAGTTACCATCTTCTTTTTCAATAGAAGCAAATGCTGTTGCAGGACTAGAGAAAAACATAAATACTAAACTTAATAATAAAAGAACTTTTACACTACTACTATTGAACATTTTTTTTGTTAAAAAAGCCACTTTATAAAATCCTCCCTTATTTGGTTTAATCCAAACTATCTCTTTCCTGCAAATCTAGTATACTCTAGAAATACACCAGACCCCCCAGCTTATTCGTAAGCACTTACAACCATACCTTAAATATTACCAAATATATGTAAATCTTTGCATTGCTAACTTTTTGTATTTTTTAAGTTAATTAAACATTATAAATTATCTGTTTTAGTGTATATAGTAACTTAAAATTGAACTAATCTGATAGAAAAAACCTTTCTTTATATACACCATGGTATACATTCCAACAAAAATTATAATTAAAAGAAGAGAGAAATAGTAAAATAATTAGTTACTGGCTTTGTTAAACATTCCATACCAAAAGTGGAAGAATAGGATCTACTACTATTCTTCCACTTCCATCTCGTCTACCAATTCATGATTTAAATTGTTTTCTTTCCTGATCTGTTAATTCCCTTTTTTCCTTCATCTTAAAAAAGGAACTGCCAGTTTATTTTAGAAAGCGTATTTTCATAGTCGTATACTATATAGAATGCGATAGCGAATATTTCCTAAAAAATACAAAAATGTTATTTTTTTAGCCCTTTCTTATTGCAGAAAATCGAAATTTATGCTAGTACCCTTAAGTGAAATAAAAACAAATTTTGGTGCGAATCCCTCAGGGTTTCTATCCTGCATGTAACTTGCAGTAAGACCTGCCCTTTCATACCACGAGGTGAAATCTAGGGGGATAGGTTGAGGATCTAACTGCAAGTAAATGCGCGATTCTGTTCATTCTAACAATCAGTGGGGGATAAAAGAAACCTCCATTAAATAAAGATTACTTTATGTGCTACTTGGGGTTGGCACTAAACTATTATTAACGATCTTTCCTTATATAGAAATAGTACTATTATAGCAATGATTATGAAGCGGGTTAAATCTCTGTTATAGCTCTTACTCATTACTATAATTAAGAACCACTGTTTTTTATGACACCATCATTTAAAATTAAATTGGAGTAATATGTCGTTATCTACTATACTGATTGTAACAATCTATTGAAGCGTGTTTTAAAAAATACTGTTCGAATCGGGGTGGGATGATGAACTCTCGACAGTATGCAATCATTCAATTGCTTGATTATGCTGAAAGCGAACCATTAACCAGTGCTCAACTATCTGCTGAGATCAATGTGAGTCCGAAAACAATCAGAAATGATATCAAAGAATTGAATTCCATGTTAACAAGCTATGATATACACATTCAATCGAAACGAGGGAAAGGCTATCTGTTAAGGGCAAAAAACAGAGATCATTTGGACCGTTTTTTCCTTCATTATGCAAAAAAAGCTTCTACTATGATTCCGGTTGAATCTGAAGCGCGAGTTCACTTTTTAATGAAAAGATTGCTTTTTCATTCAGACTATATCAAAATAGAAGATTTACTTGCTGAATTATTTGTAAGTCGGTCCACTTTACAAAGTGATTTAAAAACAGTGCGAAACATTTTACACTATTATAGCTTATCGATTGAGCATAAACCTAACTATGGCATGAAAGTCATAGGAAAAGAAGCGTCGATTCGTTTTTGTATTTCAGAATACATTTTTAACCAACAGTCAATATGGTTGGAAGGTCAATGGTTAAACATATTGTCAAGCGAAGAACTAGATATAATTAGAGAATCAATTCTAAAAAATATTAGGAAACATCAGATCACTATTTCAGATATTAGTTTACAAAATTTAATGGTTCACCTTGCTATTGCCTATAAACGAATAAAAGAGAATAATCCTGTTCAAATTTTAAAAAAAGTTTTTTATGACTTAAAAGACAAAAAGGAATATAAGGTAGCTCAAGAAATATTAAAAGAGATTGAATGCAATTTAGACGTCCATTTTCCGAAAACGGAAATAGCTTATTTATCCATCCACTTAAAAGGGACAAAGTTGACATTCTTTACAAATGAAGCAATAGATTTGGAAATGGATACAAAGATATATCATGTAGTCCAAGAAGCAATACAGCATATTGACAAAACATATGGCTTACAACTATCCAGAGATAAAGAACTTCTAAATAATTTAACACTCCATCTAAAACCTGCTATCAGTCGTTACCAATACCAGATGAATATACGTAATCCAATGTTAGAAGAAATAAAGATGAAATGTCCTCTCTCATTTGAAGCGGCATTAACAGGCGCAAAGATAATTTATAAGAAACTAAAGATTCGGGTTAACGAAGATGAAATTGGTTATATAGCTCTCCATATTGAAGCTGCGCTTGAAAAGGCAAAGCGTTCTTCTGTTGGACGCAAACAATGTTTAATTGTCTGTGCATCCGGGCTGGGGAGTTCACAGCTGCTTTTACATAAACTAACCAATCTATTTGGGCAAAAACTTGAGGTTGTTGGCATCACGGAATATTATAATTTAACTCAGCACAGTCTGGAGGATATAGATTTTATCGTGAGTACCATACCTATTAGGGAGAAATTAGCTATTCCGGTTATCCATGTAAGTACAATCCTTGGAGATATGGATGTTTTGGAAATTGAACGGGTTTTGGAGAATTCAGTTGCAAATATAGGAGATTATATATTACCTGAATATACTTTCTTTAACTATGATTTTAAAACGGTCCATTCGATTATTCAATTTTTAACAAGTACGTTAATAAACGATGGGAGAGCTGATAAGAATTATACATTATCTGTTTTGGAACGGGAAAGGAAAGCTCCTACAAGCTTTGGTAATCTGGTGGCTGTACCACATCCCCTTGAACCGGGAACAAATGCTACGTTTTTATCTGTTCTTACTTTAAAGAAAGCCATAACATGGGGAGACAAGCAAGTTCAATTGGTTATACTGCTCAATGTTAACAAGACTAATAAAGAAGAATTACAACCAATGTTCCAATCACTTGTGAGATTAATTGATAATAAACAGACCGTTTTTAAACTGTTAGCATGTAAGACATATGCCCAAATGAAAAATATTATAAGAACCGTTTAAAAAGTATAGCAAAAGACCGCTACTGCTGGGTGCTTTTGCTTTTTACATTTTAGTAGAAAACGAACCGTTGAAATAATTCTCGGTAAAGACTGTTAAAATGTTCAATTAGGGTCGAGCATTTGCATACTTTTTTGATATCATTATTTTTTTGCCATTGGCAGCGGTAAAAAGGTGTCTTATAATGAATGCGCTTTCACGATAGAATGAAGGTAAGAAATGAAAACAGGAGAGAGGATGGTCATCGATGAAAGGATTAAAAATAGCTGTGATAGGGGGAGGATCTTCATATACACCGGAATTATTAGAAGGTTTGATTAAAAATCAAAAAGTTTTGCATGTAGCAGAAGTTTGGTTAGCAGATGTAGTTGCAGGACAAAAGAAGTTAGCCATTATAGAAGGCTTAGCAAAACGTATGATTCAAAAAGCTGAATGTCCAATTAAAATTATTGCAACTTTTGATAGACAAGAAGCAATAAAAAATGCCGATTACATTATTACACAAATTAGAGTTGGACAACTTGCCATGCGACGTTATGATGAATATATCTCCATTAAGCATGGGGTGATAGGTCAAGAAACAACTGGAGCCGGGGGATTTATGAAAGCTTTACGAACGATACCAGTGATTCTTGATATTTGTAAAGATATCGAAAAACTTGCTCCGAATGCTTGGGTGTTGAATTTTACAAATCCTGCAGGTGTTGTTACAGAAGCAGTTTTGAAACATAGTAATGTAAAAGTTATTGGCCTATGTAATAATCCGATTAATTATTATAAAAAATTCTCCGAAACTTATAACGTTTCTGTTAATGATGTTAGTATCAGTTTCACAGGCATCAATCATTTGATTTGGATAACGGATTTATATATTAAAGGTGAGTCAAGAATAGAGGATATTTTCAATGGTTGGTCGGATAGTTACGAGGCAAAGAATATTCCTGCGTTTGGCTGGGACTTGGAGTTTTTGAAATCATTGGGTGCTATTCCTTGCGGCTATCATAAATATTATTATCAGTCGGATCGTATTTTGCAAGAACAACTTGAACAGTTTAAGCGTAATGAAACCCGTGCTGATCAAGTACAAAAAATTGAAAAAGAACTTTTTACTATTTATCAGAACCTTGAACTAAACGAGAAACCAAAAGCTTTGGAACAGAGGGGAGGAGCTTATTATTCAGAGGCAGCTGTTAATTTGATTACATCTATTCAATTGAATAAAAAAAATGTGCATACACTAAATGTTCGCAATAACGGATCCATTGCATGTTTACCTAATGACGTCTGCATAGAAGTAAATTGTGTAGTGGAGCGACATCAAATTACACCACTACAAGTAGGGGCAGTACCTCCGCAGATCAGGGGGCTTTTGCAAAATGTTAAAGCATACGAAGAATTAACTGTGGACGCAGCTGTATATGGAGACAAAGATCTTGCTCACCAAGCATTAACATTACATCCACTTATCCCATCTGCTGAACGAGCAAAAGCTATTTTAGAAGAAATGTTTATCGTAAACAAAGAGTTTTTACCACAATTTACTTCATTACTATAAGGGGGAAAACTACGTTGAAAATTACATTACTTTGCGCACTCGGAATGAGTACAAGCCTTCTGGTAGAAAGAATGAAGAAAGCGGCTGATAGTAGAGGGATTGATGTGCAAATCGAAGCACATTCGGTAGATGATATGGACAAGCAGCTTAAACGTGCTGATGTCATACTTTTAGGTCCACAAATTCGCTATAAGAAGAATGCACTGTTTAAAAAAGCGGAAGCAAGGGGTGTGCCAATCGCCATTATTGATATGCGAGCATATGGAGCGACTGATGGTGAAAAAGTGTTGGAGCAAGCACTTAAGTTAAATAAATGAAAGGAGGATGGGGTGTGAATCGTTTTAATGCGTTTATGGAACGTTACTTTATGCCGGTTGCAGGGAAAATGGCTGAACAACGCCATTTGAAGGCGATTAGGGATGGGATTGTCGCAACAATGCCATTATTAATCATTGGAAGTATTTTTCTCATTATATCATCCCCACCTATAGAATCTTGGGCAGAATTTATGAAGCCTTACACATCAGCACTGAATATCCCTGTAAAAGCTACCTTTGGATTGTTAGGCTTAGTCGCAGTATTTTCAATCGCATATAGTCTTGCAAAAAGTTATGGAATGGATGAATTGTCGGCCGGGGTGCTTAGTCTCGCTGCATTTTTTGTTGCTACTCCACTTACGGAAGATGGGAATATTCCTTTGAACTTAATGGGAAGTGAAGGTTTATTTATTGCAATTGTGTTAGCCATTTTCACGGTGGAAGTATATCGTTTTTTTGAAGAGAGAGATATTGTTATTCGTATGCCTGAAGGGGTTCCTCCTTCCGTATGGCGTGCATTTACTGCACTTATTCCCGGAGCAGCCATTATTTTCGTTGTATGGGGTATGGATCTGTTATTGCATAATGCTTTTAACTTGTCATTACACGGAGTTGTTGGTGCTATATTAAGACAACCTTTAGAGGCAATGGGCGCAAGTTTATGGGGAGCAATTATTGCAATTATCCTTATCCATTTACTATGGTCCTTTGGGATTCACGGAATTTCTGTTGTGGCAAGTGTAATGGCACCAATCTGGTATAGTCTGACCGAACAGAACGTAGCGGCACAGCAAGCTGGAGAAGAACTTCCATATATTATCGGTCAGCCATTTATGGCGATTTGGGTGACAGTCGGTGGTTCGGGTATGGCACTGGCGTTAACCATATTACTTGTCTCAAGAGCTCGTTCGCGTCAACTGAAAGGACTGGGTCGAGGATCTATTTGGGCAAGTTTCTTTAATATAAGTGAACCTATTGTATTTGGCGCACCAATTGTCATGAACCCATTATTATTTTTACCTTTTATACTTGCACCATTAGCAGTTGGTCTGATCACTTATTTTTCTATGTCACTCGGTTTTGTAGGAAAGCCATATGTAATTGTTCCTTATACTACTCCCCCGCCATTTTCGGGGATATTGACAACAGGTGATTGGCGTGGTGGTGTATTAATGATTATTAATATCATCGTGGCCATGTTTATTTATTACCCGTTTTTCCGTTTGTATGATAAAAAACTCTTAGAAGAAGAACAAGCCAATAAGGCGGCAGCTGCTACGAAGGAAAATTAAGGAGTATTTTTTGGGATAATATTACAATAAAAGTCATTATTCATGCAAATGATTTTAGTCTGGCACCTGGTGTAACATATGGAATCCTTTACGCTCATCATTATGGGGGAGTATCAGTAGAACATTAATGGTTAATCTGCTGTTTTCGGAGAATAGTTTAGAAGAGACAAAAGAATACCCTCATTTGCGAATCGGTTTACATCTGGTATTTGATACAGGCCGGCTTGTTTTTTCATCGGACAGCAGTTTAACGGATCACTGATTTTTTTGAAAGAGAAAGCATGAATCGAATCAAAAAGGAAGAATTTGGAACATGAGCTGGGCTCAGCTTGATTTACTTTATAAACGCTATCAAGCTGATTCATTATGGAGGAGTAGCATATGGATATTGAAAATATTTCAATGAGCATCATTTTACAAGCAGGCAATGCAAAAAAATATTTATATGAGGCATTAAAACATGCTCGAAATGCAGAGTTTGAACAAATTGAAACAAAAATGAGGCTAGTTTCTGAAGAATTATTAAAAGCTCATAAATTGCAAACCAAACTTATTCAGGAAGACACAAAGGGGGAATTGGAAAATTTGCCGATTTTACTAGTCCATGCACAGGATCATTTAATGTCAGTTATGTCAGAAAGAAGTTTGGTAGAAGAGATGATAGCAATGTACAGTAGTCAGAATAAACTTCGTAAAAAAGTAAACTGTTTAGTGGAAGGGATGAATCTTGGAAAAAAGTAGATAGTTGAACCTGGAAAATGAAATAAGGAGTGTTTTATGTGAGAACATTAAAAAAATCAATGACGATTATAATGATGATACTTTTTGTTCTTACTATTACATCTTCAGATACGACGTCGAGTGCGGAGAGCAATAAGAGGACGAGGAAAAATAAGGTTAGTAAAAAAGTGACACCAGGTATTGAGGTTTTCTTAACTGATCATTTAGAGTGGGTTCAGGATAAACGAGTTGGGTTGATTACGAATCATACTGGGGTTACAAGTAGTTTGGAGAGTAGCATTGATTTATTGTACAATCATCCTGAAGTGAATTTAACAGCATTATATGGTCCGGAACACGGTATACGCGGGGATCGTGAAGCAGGAGAATATGTGGAGTCGTATATCGATAAAAAAACGGGTTTACCTGTATATAGCTTGTATGGATCTACTTGGAAACCTACGGAAGAGATGCTCGAGGATGTAGATGTTTTATTATTTGATATTCAGGATATAGGTTCCAATGTTTATACTTATATTTACACGCTGGGTTTTGCCATGGAGGCAGCAGCAGAACATGATAAACAACTGATCGTGCTAGACAGACCAAATCCTATTGGTGGTACAAGGGTCGAGGGGCCGGTACGTTCGAAAGATGCTGTTAGTTTTATGGGCAGATTTTTGCTTCCTGTCAGACATGGCATGACAGTTGGTGAATTGGCTGTTATGTGGAACCATGAATATAGTATGGGAGTAGATCTAAAAATAGCTAAATTAAAGGGTTGGAAAAGAAATATGTATTTTTCCGATACTGGACTTCCATGGGTGATGTCATCTCCGAATATACCGACTGAAAAGACAGCTTATTTATATACGGGAACAGAATTATTAGATGACACGTCATTGTCTACAGGACTTGGCACCACTAGACCGTTTGAATTAGTAGGTGCTCCATGGATTGATAGTGAAGCTTTAGTAGAAGAAATGAGAAACCGTGGTATTGCCGGCGTGAAATTTAGATCGGCATATTTTACACCCATGTTTGGAAAATATGAAGGTGAGCTGGTAGCTGGTGTACAAGTCCATTTGAATGATCCCGAAAAAGTTGATCTTGTTGCTTTAGGATTAAATTTAGTTGATGCGATGAGAGACCAGAGCCCTGATAAGTTTGAGATGACGGAAAGTTACAGCAATTTAATTGGGGATACAGACGTCCCTGAAATGATCATGAAGAACATGCCGGTTGATAGAATTATTGCCTCATGGCAAGAAGTATTGTATGAGTGGATAAAGGACGTTCGAAATAAGTATTTAATGTATCCGCCATTTCCAGCTGGATCTAAACCATACAGACCAAAAAGAGTATTGGGAATTTTACCATTAGATTTGGCAGTTTCCCCAGGTCAAAATATTGCATTAGCTGTAAAAGGATATAATAAACACGGCAAAAAATTAGAGATGGATCCTGATTTAATTGATTGGACTGTTTCCAACGATATTGGATATATGGAAAATGGTACATTTTATGCTGTAAAAGAGGGAAAAGCGCAATTAATCGCAACCTATCGTGATTACAAAGCAAAGAGAGAAGTCGTGGTTTCCTCAAGAAATGTAAATAATATAAGATATGGTGTACATTCTAATTATACAAGAGTTGTATTTGACTTAAACAAAACAGTCGATGATTATGACATTATTAAAGATAATAATATGTTAAAAGTTCGGATACCGTATGGTAAAATTTCTGGAGAACTAAAACAGGAGGGAGGGACAATGGAAGTTACTAATAGCCCTGTATTATCATCTATTGAATATTTGAAAGAAGGCGATACATTTGTTGCAGTCTTCTATTTAAAAAAGGAAAACGTTGATTATGCAACACCGAAGTATTTGTCACAATTAGTTGTAGATATAAAACATTAAAAAATACAAGGTGTAATACGCAACGTAGAATTCCTAGCAGGAGAGTTTTCAGTTGTCGCAGTATCCTAGTTTAGAAGAAGACCTTTTCCAACCCCCAGTTGTAACATGGATACAGATTTGCGGATCAGAGTCGAACCACATTTTTATTTGGGATGTAGTTCGATTATTTTTATTTAAACCTTCTAACGTGAAAAATAACCGAACATATGTTAGTATATTATATAATTACTTGTTAAAAATCTTACTATTAGTCATTGTTTATGGAGGGTAAATTCTTTTTTCGCTTTTATTCTCTACAAAAAGTAATTTATACACTAATAAATATTAGAAAATGCTTTCATCTAAGAGCACCTAAAAATATTGGAAGGAGGATGGAAAATCTAGCAGTACCTTCTACGTAAAAGTAGAGGAAAGTTATGAAAATAGCAGGGGATAGATTATGATGGGAGGAAAATAAAATGAAAGCAAATTTAATTATGGAGAGTAATGTTGTTAACTATGAATCACTTAAGCAAAAAGAACAGCAAAAAATGAATGATAGTTGGTATGTAGCTTCATTTCTGCAGGAGGATCACAAAGAATATAAAGCCAATTCCGAAGAAAATTATCATTCAATTAGACAAATTTTAGAAAAAGCTTTTACAAATATTATCTTTTTTGAGCGAATTCATCGAGTTGCCTATCATAAAAGTCTAGAAAATCCTGAATTTAAACGTGCTGAAAAACATGCAGAGAAGTTGCTTTCACAATTAGAGGGGCTGTTAACAACGACTGAACAAAAGGAGTTACTTTTGGATTTAGAATCAGCGTGGAATAATATGTATGGATTCTTTCTAGAGTACAGCTATTGCCAAGGGATAGAGGATAGCCCAGAAATCCATCAGGAACTTGAAAAATATGGTGTTTCTGTTGTGAAAGAAGGTACGCAACAGGATAAGGAAAGTTTATTGCAGGTGAATTAAACAGTATGGGCTGTTTTGGTTCACCAATTATTAGGATAGTTAACAGGATTAAAGCCAAATGATTGTAATTGTATTAAAAATCTAATGTGAATTAGGAATGTTACAAATGATAGAAAAGATGTTTAAAAATTAGTAAGAGATTTGATACCACAAGTTATAAGAGAGACCAATAAAAAGCCGTTAGTTTATGCAGTTACCGATGAAAAAGTTAAAGCGGTTATTATGAGATAGACTAATAATAGAAGAAGTAAAATAATTTTGGAATACACCGATCGAAGAAGAATGAACGGATATATTAGAGGTAATTAACGATATAATTCATGCTTATAACTTTGACATGGGAAAGATAATAGGAATTAAATCTGATAAATTACGTGGCGGCTTTAAAGAACGAATAGTATTAGAAAAGTTACTGATCAGCCTCATATGCTATTTAGCACGTATATTGAGCAGTAGTTTACTGCAAAATATACGTTTTTTTGTGGGCTTAAATAGCTATCAGAAATCCTGAAACAAGTCTCCTCCCAGTTAGGGATGAAGGAAAAGACCCATTGAATGATAGTTTCACTTTATTTTAAACCTTATACTATGTTTAGTTTTCCAGTAGTTAAATAAATTAAAAAATGGTTATAATGTATTTACAAATAAAATAAAACATATTATAATCATTATGATGAATAAACTAAAATGATATTAAAGATTATAATGTGTAGGAGGTTAGAATGAGTAATATAAAAAGAAATTCAAGAGTTCCACTGTATAAGCAGGTCAAAAACCAGTTATTACAAGAAATTAATAAAAACATGAAGGAGGGGGATTTATTACAACCTGAATCAGAAATGGAAAAACAGTATGGAGTAAGTAGGATAACAGTTAGAAAGGCAATAGATGAATTAGTATCAGAAGGGGTTATTTTTAAAGCTCAAGGTAGAGGGACTTTTGTAAGATCAACGAAAATTGTACAAAACGCAGGGACAATCACAAGTTGGACGGAAGAAATGCATTTAAAGGGAAAGTCTCCGTCAACACAAAATCTCATGATCTCAGAAGTTAAACCATCCAGAAAGATGATAGACAAATTGCATTTACAACCAAATGAAAAACTAATTCGGATTGAACGTCTGAGGTTAGCAGATGGTGAACCAATAGCGTTAATGTTTAACTACTTAAGAGAAAAGTATGTTCCGGGACTTTTAAACAAAGGGCTTACAAGGGAATCATTATATGAGGAATTAGAGGAAAATTATAATATTGTTCTAATAGAAGCGCAAGAGCAAATTAAAGCAAGGTTGGCAACAGATTTGGAAGCGTCTGCATTGAAAATTCCTCCTGGTGAGGCCGTGCTTCATATTAATCGTACCTCTTTTTTAAAAAGCGGTATTCCGTTTGAAATGGTGGAAATGATTAATAGAGCTGATAGGTATGAATATTATATTAAAGTTTCTGGAAGAGAAAAATTAAAATCATTATAAAGGAATGATGAAAGATGTTTTTGTTGAGCAAGGATTCCATTCAGTTGGATGTTCAAGTAAACGATCCAATCGAGGCAATTAGAATCAGCGGTGAATTGCTAGTAAAGGGGGGATATGCCAAAGAAGAATATATCGAGGCGATGGTTAAAGGATATAAAGAAGTAGGGTCTTATATTGTCGTTGCCCCGGGAATTGCAATTCCACATGCAAGACCTGAACGAGGAGCCCTGGATACAGGATTTTCATTAGTAAGATTGAAAGTACCTGTCGAATTTGGACATAAGAAGAATGATCCGGTTAAAATTGTATCCGCTTTCTCTGGTGTGGGTAATGATGGGCATATAGAGATGCTGCAAAAGATTTCAAGCATATTTGGAGACAAGACAAAATATGACCAAATTATCAAAGCAGCTACTGTTGAAGAAATTTTTCGAATAATTAATCATTAAAGTGATTATATAAAGGGAGGAATAACAATGTATATATTAAGTGTTTGCGGGATGGGGTTTGGAACAAGTTTGATGCTTTTAATGGATATTCAAGCTATGGCAAAAGAAAGCGGTTACGAAGTTAAAGGTGAGGCTACTGATCTCGGCAGTGCGAAAGGGAAAAGCTGTGACTTTATGGTTGCTTCCAGTGAAATAGCTGCTGAATTATCAGGGGAAGGGGTGCCGATCGTTGCGATAGATAACTTATTGGATAAGGAAGAAATTAAAGCCAAAGTTCTACCCATGATTAAAAAAATGGATAAGGAGAGATAAATATGGTAGATTTTTTAGTTTCCATTTTAAGTAATCCTGCTATCATCATTGCATTAATTGCTGCAATAGGATTAATTGCACTGCGTAAGTCCGCATCAGATGTGATGAAAGGGACTTTAAAAACTCTATTCGGTTTTTTAATTCTTCAGCAAGGCGCAAATATAATTGTTACTTCCTTAATGCCGTTTAGTACAATGTTTACAGAAGCATTTGGTTTAACTGGTATTGTAGCCGAGGATAATGCAATAGCGGCTGCTGTACAAACTGTGCTAGGTAAAGAAACAGCATTTATACTAATTTTTTCTTTTTTGATTAATGTTTTAATTGCTCGATTTACAAGATTTAAATATATTTTTTTAACAGGGCATATGATGTTTTCTTTTGCTGCTACAATGGCTATTGTTCTGAGTCAAATGGGTGTTTCAAGTACAATGACAATCATAATAGGTTCTGCTATTCAAGGTATTTCTATGGTTGTTTTTCCAGCTATATCGCAACCATTTGTTAGGAAAGTCACAGGGAGTGACAACGTAGCTTTTGGATTCTGGGGAAGTTCTTGGATTTCTTTATCCGGTTGGGTCGGTGGCAAATTTGGAAATAAGTCCCAATCATCTGAAGACATCAAAGTTCCAAAATCACTAGATTTTTTAAAAGATATGAGTATTTTAATGGCTATTATTATGGTTTCTGTGTATGTTATTACAGCCACATTTGTCGATTCTTCGGTTATGTCAGAACTATCAGGCGGTTTAAATCGATATCAGTTTGCTATTTTTGAAGCTTTAGGATTTGTAGTAGGAATTTTAATTTTGTTAATGGGAGTAAGAATGTTCTTAGCTGAGATTGTTCCTTCTTTTAAAGGGATTGCAGAAAAAATTGTTCCAGGTGCAAAGCCAGCGTTGGATGTTCCTATATTTTATTCCTATGCACCGGTTGCTGTAACCATCGGTTTTCTGGCCGCTTTAATAGGTGGATTAATTGTTACGTTTATGTCCAGCTTTTTACCAGTAGCTGTTTTGCCTTCTGTAATCGGGCTATTCTTTATGGGAGGTGCTGCGGGGGTATTTGGTAACGCAACGGGTGGATTAAAGGGAGCTATTGTAGGTGGATTTTTCTTAGGCTTTACATTTTCTCTATTGATAGCGGTTGCATATCCTCTCGTTGATTTAACACAATATAGCATTAATGGATTGTGGTTTGCTTCACCTGATGCCGTTATTGTTGTAATACTCATAAAATTAATTGGTTTATTATTTGGAGTTCCGCTGTAGAACATTTATCCCGGATATAAGGTGCTGTAAGACTCACACTTCAAGAATTGGAAGATGTGAGCTGAATAAGTCTAAGTGGGAGATAACAGCACCTAAATCCCCGATTCGTTCATCTAAACAATCCGTGTGGGATAAAAGAAAACTCCTACTGATTGAAGATTCACTTTATATAAACAGTATTTAAAAAGGAGACGATACTATGATGAAAGTCCGTACAGTATTAGGAGATATAGAACCAACTTTATTAGGGACAACTTATAGCCATGAACACCTGTGGACGAATCCACCTGCTACTCAAAAAGATCGAGATTTGGAATTAACAGATTATGAAGCAAGTGTTAGTGAATTATGGAGATTTAAAAGAGCGGGTGGAGATGCTCTTGTGGATGCAACAACGCTTGATTATGGAAGAGATGCTAGTAAATTAGTGCAAATGTCTTTAGAGACTGGTGTACACGTTATAGCTACTTCGGGCTTCAACAAACATATTTATTTTCCTAAATGGGTTGAAGCGCTTAGCATTGAAGAAATTGCAGAAAAATTAATTCGTGATGTCACTATTGGTATGGATGGAACGAAGGCAAAAGCAGGATTTTTAAAAGCTGGTTCTTGGAATCAAATGATCCACCCATTAGAAGAAAAAGTAACTCGCTCAGTTGCTAGGGCACAACTTGAAACAGGTGCTCCCATTTGGTTACACACAGAAGCTGGTACGATGGGGATGGAAATGTTAGATATTCTAGAAGATGAAGGGGTTGACTTGACTAAAGTTGTAGTAGGGCATAGTGATAGAAATGCAGATCCGTATTATCATTTGCAGCTAGTAAGAAGAGGAGCTTATGTTCAATTTGATGGTAGCAGTAAAATTAAGTACTACCCAGATAGTATACGCGTATCTTTAATAAAAAATTTACTAGAAAATGGTTTCATTAATCATTTATTAATTTCAGGTGATATGGGTCGAAAAACTTATTTACATGCATACGGTGGTGGACCCGGATTTGAGTATATACTCAAAAAGTTGATTCCTCGCTTGTTAGATGAGGGATTAACGCAAAAAGAAATTGATACAATCTTTATAGATAATCCATCTCGATGGCTAGCTCAATTTGAATAGGAGTGGAATCATGGAAAAAAATACAATTATTTCGATTATTCGGGGAGTAGATCCTGATCATATAATAGAAATTATGAAAGGATTATTAGAAAACGGTATTAGTTGGGCGGAAGTATCATTAAGTGAGGAGCAAAAAGGATTAGAATGTATAAGACGAATTTCAAAATCCTTTTCCAATCAAGTTAGCCTTGGCGTTGGGACTGTCGTTAATAAAAGACAGGTTGATGCTGCAATAGATGCAGGGGCTAAGTACATCATTACTCCTGGTTGGGATAGGAATTTAGTTGAATATGTAATTTCTAAAGATGTTGAAATCTTTCCTGGTGTGTTTTCTCCGGGTGAAGTTATGCAGGCAAAAGCATTGGGTATAAAAACCGTTAAAGTATTTCCGGTTAATAGTTTGCCAATAGATTATGTGAAAAACTTAAAAGGTCCTTTTCCATCCATCAACTATATGGCTGTTGGTGGAGTAACAAAAAATAATATTATTAGTTTGAAAAAGGCTGGATACTCATCTTTTGCCATTGGAAGTGAATTAGTTCCAAGAGGAGCGACTAAAGAAAATATAGAAAGGATAATTGAAGATACTAGAGAATTTAAAAAATTGATTGATTTGGAGTGAATTACATGGGCGCCAAAGAAATACTCTACATGAATAGAGACGAAGTAGCTGAATCCGTAAAAGAATTTCCAGTCGCAATTTTGCCATTAGGTGCTACTGAGCAGCATGGTCATCATCTGCCCCTAGGAACAGATATAATCTTGGCAAAAGGTATTTCTAAAAAAATTGCTGAACAGACTGGAGCACTTTTACTTCCAACTATGCCTTTTGGTTATTCTTGGGTTTGGAGAGACATACCAGGAACTATATCATTACAACAAAATCATGTAGAAGCAGTAATCAAAGATGTTGCGCATAGTGTAAGCCGTTATGGAATAAAATTACTAGTCCTAGTAAATGGACATGATGCAAATAACGCAAGCATGAAATATGCAACTAGAGAATTAATGGATGAGTTAGATATGCCAATTATTTATCTCTTTTATCCGAATATGGAAGAGGTAATGAAGGAGTATTGTGAATCTCTTACATGGAACGGAATGATTCATGCTTGTGAATTTGAAACTTCATTAATGCTCGCATTAAATTCAAAGCTAGTTGATATGAGTAAAGCTGTTTCAGAGTATCCTTCCACTCCAAAATTATATGGAAAATCTACAATATCACTTGGAAATCTGAGTGAAAGTGGCGTTTATGGTGATGCAACAATTGCAAGTAAAGAAAAGGGAAATAAAATGTTAAACATTTTTGTAACCGAAATGGTGAATTTATTATTAGAAGCATTCCATAATATTAAATAACGGATTTTTCAAAATAATGATAGCTGAGCTGTCAATAAAGTAGCATAAGTGGTGACAGAAAAGTCCTTTATAAAAATTGTGCATGAGATGACTCACACTCTGCCTATGAATAAAGCTAAGGCAGTAGAAACTGTACTTGAATCTATTTTTTAGCTGTTAGTTGTAGAAGAAACGTTTAAAATTCGGAAGTGGAATAAGAGTAGGAGAGAACGTTTTTCGGGATGAAGGAGTTCTCACTATATGTTTACTGGTGCGGTGAAGGAAAGTGAAATGTAAAAGAAGGATCGGCTTATGCAATTTAAGAGCTGGTAGTTGTAAATCTAGAATAGGGATAAATTTGTTATTTTGCTTGTATTAAGCATAAATGTTTAAGGGAAGGATAATGAAAATCTTATGCTTTTCAATTTAGAATACTTGATGTACCAGTGCTGACAATAGAAGAAGTAAGATGAATTTAATGTTAGTGAGATACACCTGTGATACCTTGGTTAATTCTATAGGGTCACAGGTGTTTTAATTGTGCTTTTTATAGAATATATATCAGTACTCAAACTGAGATGATGAGGATAGACTTATTATCCTTATCATAGAGACTTCTAAAATAGTATTTTAATTCAAACGAGAAAGCGGAAAAAGTAAATGTCGCAACAGAATTTATGGAAGTTAAGACAATAATGCATAAAAGTCAAGGGAGAATGAGTCAGTACAATCTACAAGCTTACGAATATTTCAATCCACGCACTGTAGCTTTACTAAGTAAAAATGGGATACAGCATGCAGAGGAAGTATGGAGCTACCTATTTCCTATGAGAAAGGAAGGAAAAGTTTGCACGAGAAGGGCATTGGTGTTCAATTAATTGTAGAAGTTACGTATTTGGATATCGAGGAAATAATGAAATTAAAAGAACGTCCCAAGTGATTCGTTCTAGCTTGGGACGTCATAAGGACGCGTTTTTAGCTTTTATTCATTATGCCGTTGTTATGATGCGATTGGCGATTAGAAAACCAATCTTCTTTGGTATACGCCATTTCCCAAAATGCAAGTTCGTATTCCTTGGCGATAATAAATTGTTCCTTCATCTTAGCTTTTTCCTTTTCGCTAGAGTTAGCAGCGATTTGATTTAATAGATCAATTTGCTCATTCGTAGATTTATGGAACCATTCACTAGAATAGGTATCAATCCAATTTTTATAAATTTTTTCGGAAGGATCAGCATCTTGATATGTTTTGCCAATATCTGCATACAGCCAGTAACACGGCAGAAGAGCGGCAATCGTTTGTCCAAGATTGCCGGAGAGTGAAGCACGGTAAAGATGCGCTGTATAAGCATACGCTGTTGGAGCCGGTTTAAAATTTTCCATATCCTCATTAGTAATGTTCAATATTTCTGCATGCTGCTTATGAACAGTTAACTCTGCTTGTGCAGTACCCTTTGCTTTTTCTAGCAGCATAGCAGTCACTTGGAAATCCTCTGCTTGAGTGGCAGCTAACGCATGTACTTTTCCGAAATGTTTTAAATAGTAAATGTCTTGAAGAATATAATATTTAAAAATATCCAATGGTAAATCACCTTGTGCTATTCCTTTAACAAATGGATGATTTACACTTTGTTTCCAGCTGTCTGTAGTTGCTTCACGTAATGTGTCTGTAAATGGCATAAAAAATTCCTCCTCATTCATATGTTTTTGAACTTGATCGAGGAGGAAAGGGATAAGCTTAATAAGGCAATCAATCTGTGAACATAGATATAGAATTTATATGTAAACACATAGATAGTATCCTTAAGCAGTTTTCCACTTCCCTCCGCTGGTGCTAACCAGATCAGGTTCTAAGGGTCTTTGTCTCAGCCACTGAAGGCTCCCCTAGCAGAAATATTGCTAACTACAATTGAAGCATAACATAATGATAACTAAAGTCAACTATATTATCCGAAAATTATTAATTTGAAGGAATAATTAATAAGGTTTCTTTAGTGGTTTAAAACTAGCGAATTCGAAAATGTTTTTCTTGCTTGACGTGGAAAAAAAATACTTAATAATAGTGGGTACGAACTCGTATTTTTTTACAAATAGATAGGCTTTTTAAAAAAATCCCATGGAGGGTTGAATTATCCATGGGGTATTCATTGAATAGCATTCTTTTTTGTTTTGTCTAGATTATTTTTATTGTTACGCAGTATAAATGTGAAGTGCTTAACTTAATGTTCAATAAAAATGAAAAGAATAAAATCCAAGCTTCATCCTAATATTTAGTTTTAAAATGAATCTTGAATTTTTAATAGCGTTTGTTATTTAACTAATTAATCTGCTTCAAGGATTACTTTTAATGCTTTTTCTTTAGCAGCATTTTCAAATACTTCATAAGCTTTCATAATTTCATTAAGTTTAAAACGGTGAGTCACTAATTTCTCAGGTTGAATCTTTCCGGATTTTACGGTTTTTAGTAACATCGGCGTGGAATTTGTATCTACAAGACCTGTTGTAAGAGTAATATTATGAATCCATAGCTTTTCAAGGCTTAAATCCACTTTCGCTCCATGTACACCCATGTTTGCAATATGGCCACCCGGTGCTACAATATGTTGACAGATATCAAATGTTACAGGGATACCTACTGCCTCCATCACCACGTCTACTCCTACTTGATTCGTGTACTCCATTACTTTTTCAATTGCGTTTCCATCTGAGCTGTTAATCGTTTTTGTTGCACCAAACTCTTTAGCTACAGCTAAACGATTGTCATCAAGGTCAATCATAATTATTTCGGAAGGAGAATAAAATTGTGCTCCTAACAGTGCTGATAAACCAACTGGCCCTGCTCCAACAATTGCAATTGTATCACCAGGTTTTACTTTTCCTTTAAGAACGCCGATTTCAAATCCAGTTGGAACAATATCACTTAACATTACTAACGCTTCATCCTCAACACCCTCAGGCATATGGTATAAACTCGTATCACCATATGGAATGCGAACATATTCCGCTTGTGTACCATCAATTAAATGTCCCAAAATCCAGCCGCCATTCTCACAATGTGAGTACATTTGCTTTTTACAATAGTCACAAGTACCGCATGATGTAATACAGGAAATAATAACTCGATCGCCAACGTTGAAGTTTTTAACAGAATCTCCTACTTCTTCGACAATCCCGACACCTTCATGACCAAGGGTACGACCATTTTCTACTGCTGGTACATCCCCTTTCAAAATGTGCAAATCGGTACCACAAATTGTTGTCTTGGTAATTTTTACGATGACATCGGTCGCTTCTTGAATAGCTGGTTTTTCCTTTTCTGTCCATTCCTTTTTCCCTGCTCCACGATAAATAAGCGCTTTCATGAAAGTCCTCCTTTAGTGATGTTTTTACAATCACCCTTATTATATCAATATTTATCGGATATATTCAAAAAATCACAAAAAATATACTAAATTGTCAAATAAGATAATAATATAGTTGCATGTGTTACATGGAGGTTAATTTTTTAGTTGGAAGCAGAAGTTTATTGTCAAAAAAGGACTGTAAAGATATCTTTACAGTCTTTACTATTTTCGATATTATATGTGTAAAGATATCTTTACTTCCAAACGGAGGATCAATATGAAGGTAAGGAATTATATTAGAGATGTACGTTTAAAAAAGGGAATAACTCAAGTTAAAATGGCTGAAGATTTGCAGGTTACAAGGCAGACAATCAACGCCATTGAAAAAAACAAATATAACCCCAGTCTTGAATTAGCATTAAAAATCATTGCTTATTTTGATATGCCCATTGAAGAAATATTTATCTTAGAGGAGGATGATGAATGAGTACAAAAGGCAGGAAAAAATGGAAGAGAATTTTAGAGAAATGGACACCATTCTTTATAATTGCTTGTACGTTTATAGGTGGTGTTCTGGGTTCATTTCTTGCTTATTTTTTTCAAGGTGAATTTCCGTATGATGTACTCACAGGCAGTTTGGCAGCAACTATCATTTTGACGGTAATACAAGTGATTAAACAAAAACGAAAAAAAGATAATTTACCCGAAGCAGATGAACGAGTCATCCGCAATGTTTTCCGTTTTTTTGCATATGCATCACATATTACTTTAGCTATTTTATTTGTAGCTTTAACAGTTTTGACACTTTTAGGAAACGAGTCGATTTCAATTCTTTATCTATGGATTTTTTTCTTTGCATATATTTGGATTGTTGGAATTGGTGGTTTTTTTATTAAACGAAGGTAACAGGTTATTCTAGAAATTTTATTGGTTATCATATAGCTAATAGAATAAAAGCAGGAGTAATTTTTTGCTCTTTTTATGCTGACGGTTTATAAAATGTATTCTTTCAATAATATGAAAGGTTTGTTAAAAGCCCAAGCGATTTTCTTATTACGGACGAACCTTCATAATTTTGATAGCTGTTTATAGATATTTTTTGAGAATACAGTAAAAGAAACAAATTTATAAGTATACTAATTCCAGAATCATCAACCCGTCTCTTACGTAAAGTCTTTCTATTTTATTATGTGCAATTCACATTTACACAAAATAGCTTATACTGCCGATTATACTTTTTTAACTTTGATTTTATGTATCTTTGTAGTACTTTTTTATATAGTTCTTGTAATAAACATCAATTATATTCTTGTTGCCTTTATTTCAACATATAAAGTATGGAAAGTGACGTTTGTATGTAGAGACAAGTGAAAGGAAGAAAATATATTCAACTTCGTGTTATATAATCAGACCAAGATGATTTTAGTCAAAGTTTACCATATTGGCAGCGCTTTTGTTAATGTTTCAAAAACTAAACGAATCATTGATATCATGCCAGCAGTATCGCATATTGGAGCTTATGCGGATGGCAAGGTAGAACGTCAGTAATTAAATGGGTATAAAAGGGGGCTTAAACATGCAGATTACAACGGAACGACTACTTATTCGACCGTTCAAGCAAGAAGATTTTCCCTTCGTTCATGCGTATGTCTCAGATGAGGAAACAATGCATTATTTACCAGAGGATACTTTCACTGAGGACGATACAAAAAAGTTTATTGAAAAACATAGTTGCGACAATCCCGAGGCTTTTCCTGTCATCCTCCTAAAAACAAATGAAGTCATCGGTCATATTAGCTTCGAGAAATACTTTGGCAAACATACGTATGAAATTGGTTGGATTTTTAACAAAATGTTTCATGATAATGGTTATGCCACGGAAGCTGCAAGAGCAATGATTGCTTATGCATTTGAAACATTAAACTTACACCGTGTGGTTGCTACTTGTCAACCTGAAAATATAGCTTCTTATCGTGTTATGGAGAAGATTGGTATGCGTCGTGAAGGATTTTATAAGCAATGTATTCCCTATAAAGATACGTGGTGGGATGAATACAGCTATGCGATTTTACAGTATGAATATATGCAAAATAAAAAAGACAATAAATGCTCGTGCAGGGGCAATCTAAATTAAATAGAGATAGCTAGCATATGAAGAAAGTGAAATTCTAATCAGTCTTTTCACATAGTAACATGTATACAATGATAATCAGAATAACTCCAAAATAATAAACTGATTTGCATTTGAAAACAGCGGTTATTCAAGGATACACTCAAATATACATATTTTTAATTATGAGAAGATGGTGAATTAAAGGGTAAGTATGGGGGAGAACCGTAGAAATTCATGACGGATGAAAAAGATGAATTTCTATTGAATTGAGCACAATTGAGAGATACTAGTCTTTCTTTTTGACTGATCGGGAAAAATTGTCACATTGCCTTAAAAATCGTTCGCTATCCTTAAATCTGAGTCATGTATGAACAAGACTCAGACTTTTTAATTTTTATTTAGGAAACTTTAATTTTGTTCTTTGTGGATAATTTTTGGATGAAAATTTATCCACATTCAGCACCAGTGCCTAGCCTTTCGAGGTCACTTCACTCCTTCTACGGTGCAGGCAGCTTCCACGTTAGAGTTCCATCGCTATCGGGCTGACCCTGACCAAAGCGATTGCGCTTTTGTTCTTTTAAGTTAGATTTTCCAAAAGGTTCTTTTTAAAAGAGTGAAATTCAAGGGAAACTCGACTGAACAAAGCGTCAATTTATTTTTTTCAACATCATTATAATAACTTTTTATTAAAAATACAAAAACATTTAACAAATCCCTATTTTCATGTTAATATATGATTATAATTTGATATTATTATGAGTATATTTTTGTTCAATTCTTGTAATAATATGATACTATTCGTATCAAGGGAAGCACTCATCGGTACTATTTGATGTTCAGATAAGTGTCTTATTTCGTAGCCATTTCATACCACCTATGATCATGGATGTTTTTCACCTTTATTCTTCAATCATGATGAGATGCTCCCTTGGTCTCTCTAAAAAGGGAATAATTAATTAGGGGGAATTTAGATGCCACTACTAACATTTGACTTAATAGAAGGAAGGAAGAAAGAGGAGCTAAAAGCGTTGTTGGATGCAACTCATTACGCTGTTGTTAAAGCGTTTGGAGTTCCAGAAAGAGATCGTTATCAAATTGTTCATCAGCACCCAAAACATGAAATGATTATTCAAGATACTGGCTTAGGATTTGAAAGAAGTGATAACATTGTAGTTCTTTCTATTCGTAGTACTCAAAGGAGTGATAAACAAAAGAAAGAGTTTTATCGACTTCTTGTTCAGGAGTTAGAGGAAAAATGTGGTATTGATCCCAAAGATGTTTTAGTTTCTATTGTAACTAACGGTGCTGGTGACTGGAGTTTTGGTTTTGGAGAAGCGCAGTTTCTAACTGGCGAGTTATAACTTGCCAGTATTTCTTTATTACTAGAAAACGAGACCGGTTCTTTTTGAAAGAAGTTTTTATTAAGCTTAAATGCCCAAGCTATAGCAAACTTCATCCTGTGTTAAATCGACAACGATCCTAAATCCCTAATTCGTTCAATTAACATTCCAGGTAAAAGTACTCTTTGAATGAAATTTTCACTTTACCTCGTCAGAAGCTCTCCAGTTTGTACGTCGGTAACCGAGCGCTTCCAGCTTTTGTTCCACTATAGGAAAGTATAAAATTTTTATGGTTTATCCCGCATGTAAGGTGCCGTAAGATTCCCACTTCAAGAGCTTGAGTTGGTATAACAGGGTGTAAGGGAGAAAACGGCACCTAAATGCCCGATTGGTTCAACTAACATTCAGTAGGAGAGGGAAGAAAACTCCTACTGAATGAAGTTTCATTTTATAGTATAAGAAAAACTACAGCTTCCGCTAGAGAGATTTGGCGGTAAGTCAAGTTTTTCTAATGAGATAAGAAAGTATAAAATGAGGTGTTGGGGGATAACGAAATAACCGAATAGCCACGTCCGGCGCATGAACCCAGCAACTAGGCGACTTCACGAAATCGCCCTACGATAAGTCATCATCGGTTCGTCGCCTCACCGTGATTCCTTTACTTTAGTTGATTCGTTCCATTCGCTACGTTGCTAAACGGGCGCTTGCGCCTTTGTTCTGAGTAGAATTGGAAATCGATTCTTTTTTTACAAGTTAGCGTAAAGCATAATTGGCATATTGTCTCTTCACATATTAACATTAGTCAGTTTTTGGAGGATTTAGCACTTATCCCCCTATATCAGTATTATTTAAATAAGAAGGTAAGAGAGTATATTTATGGAAAATTTAATTAGTAGTAAAAAATATTATTTTATGGTCGTTTCGTTTTTATTATGGTTTCCTCATTTTATATATGTGCCAATTCTGGCACCTTATATGGAATCTCTTCATATACCGTATACATTAATTGGAACCGTTTTAGGAAGTTATGGATTGATGCAGTTTATTTTCCGACTTCCTATAGGGATCAGCTCTGATTTATTAAAGTACAGGAAGCCTTTCATTATTACAGGCATGTTCATGAGTATGTGTAGTAACATATTGTTTTTAACAATGGATGGTTTTATATGGTTACTTTTAGCACGTTCTTTTGCTGGAGTAGCAGCCGCATCTTGGGTTGCTTTTACTGTATTATTTCCATCGTATTATAAAGAAAATAAGGTTCATGTAGCAATGAGCAGTATTTCGTTTGTTATTGTCGTTGCCCAGTTTTTGGGTATGAGTTTTAGTGGTTATATCGTTGATCAGTGGGGATGGCAAGCTCCGTTTTGGATAGGCGGAGTGTTCAGTGTAGTTGGTTTATTGTTATCATTCTTTATCTATGAACCTAAGAATAAGGTGGTTCGTGAACCAATCAAATTAAAAGAGTTAGCAGCTACTTTACGGGAACCGGCTTTATTAAAAGTATCATTCTTATCTATTGTGGCTCATATCGTCATCTTTTCGACTATGTTCGGTTTCACGCCAACATTGGCATTACAGATTGGCTTCAACACAGATGAAATTACTTATATTGTAATTGCCTTTATGATTCCCCACGCTTTTGCAACATTGTTTATGGGGAATGTTCTTGTCCCTCGGATGGGGGAATGGAATGCTTTAAAAATTGCTTTTTTTCTAGTAGCTATCTTTACTTTGTTAATACCTATTGCACAAACTAAAAGTATGTTCTTAATTGTACAAGGATTTAGCGGATTTGCATTAGGACTAACTTTTCCTTCGTTATTAGGAATGTCCATTAAATCTATTGAACCTAAGAAACGAGCTACCGTAATGGGAGCATACCAGTCATTATATGCTATTGGTATTTTTGCGGGGCCCTTTTTTACTGGAATTATAAATTCACTCTGGGGAATTAATGTAGGGTTCTATTTTTTAAGTGTAATTGCTTTTATAACTACGCTGTTGGTTATTATTTGGAGTAAAAAGTGATTCATCCTAAAGTTTTTTGATTACAGAACGAATAGACCAAGATTGCCTTAACTAGTGTCATCGATATCAGTTAAAAGATGATAGCAGTTAAGGTGTTTTTTTATAATGAGTGATGCTGATTTTACAAAGATAAACAAGTAAAAGTAAATTATTAGATAACCTCGCTAGCATTGCATAAATAAAGCAGGAATATTCTGTTAACTAATTTTGATGATTTTGAGCCAAAAAGACAAAACTAGAAAGGTGGCACGGACCATTTTGTAAAAATATACAATTAACCAACAGCAACAGCTAATTTACGGACTGGATCTGCCTTTAAACTTTCTAGTTCAGACATAGAATGGGTTTCCAGAGCGCTCTTTTTAACCAGTGAGTATTCGTTAGTAGAGATTTTTTGCTTTTTTATCTCCAGTGGACGAGAATATGTAAGTAGTATTCAGTTGGTTTATGTTATGTTTTTCGCGTATATAAGTATTCATATTCGAAATTTTTTGGAGGAATTCTTTCGTGTTAAATTTTGTAAATTTGGCAAAAAAACCTCAAAGATATGGGAATAAATTGGGCTTTTTGAACACGCTCTTTAAGATTCTCTTGGATCATAGACTCTAAATTTTTTCCTTTTAAGCGGTTTCATATCAATCCTTCCTTTTATTGTACCGATTTTCTCTTGTTTTTAAATGCAAATAGAAAATAAAGTGTTAGGTGAATTTGAAAACGGTAAGCTAAAAATAAAGATCGTTCATAAATTTTCGAAGATTGTTAAAAATTTTGGGCATGACAGTTTGTACTGTTGAATGGATACACGGGCTGTGGATAACGTTTTATTAGATGAACGAGATAATCGCGTACAAGAGGTTGTTATAATTAGGGAAATTTGGCTCGCATTGCTGGGAAAGGTGCGATGTTTGAGGTTTTTTAAACAAAGATTAAGACAATTGACCTAAAAGATATGCTCACTAATTTTGAAGATTGATCGATTATGAGAAAAACTATTTCTGTTTCTCATTCATTTTTAATCATCCTCTTACAGTTCTCTCTTTTTCATGGAGTATTGTGAAAGTTAGAAAATAAAACGCGTTTTTTAGGAGGATATAAAAAATGAAAATCGTAATGGTACCGTCAGGATTTAAAGAATGCCTTGATGCTGAGCAAGTAGCGGAAGCAATGGAAGTAGGTGTACGTCGTTTAGATCCAAATGCAAATATTACTGTCGTACCGATGATGGATGGTGGAGAAGGATTCGCAAAAACAGTTGTGAACTTAAAAAACGGTAAGCTCTATTATAAAGTTGTAACCGGACCTGTCGGAAAAAAAATTAAATCTCATTTCGGTATCTATAAAGAAGGTGATCGGAAAACTGCTATTATTGAAATGGCTGCGGTTGCCGGATTAAAGCTTGTACCAGAAGAAAGTAGAAATCCGCTTTGGACGACGACTTATGGCGTCGGCGAACTAATAAAAGCTGCACTAGATTTTGACGTTGATCACATTATCATTGGCTGTGGCGATTCTGGGACATCCGATGGAGGAGCAGGGATGGCACAAGCAATAGGCGTACAGTTTTTAGACTATTATGGCAATCCTTTTTATGTCCGTGGTGGTGGGGACCTTCACAAGATTCATAGCATTGATTTATCAGAGGTAGATAAGCGTTTAAGTACAGTACAAATAGAAGTTGCCTGTAATTGGCATAACGTATTGTGCGGGGAAAATGGTGTTACACGTGTGTTCGGTCCTCAAAAAGGAGCGACAAAAAATGAGGTTGAGCAAATGTCACAAGCCTTCGATCATTATGCCTCCCTGATTAAAGAATATATCGGGCTTGATCTTCGTACTGCTCCGGGAAGCGGGGCATCAGGGGGGCTTGGCGCGGGTCTTAAAGCTTTTGCAGGAGCTCAATTACATCCCCGTTATCAAGTGATGATGAGATATATAAATATTGAAAAACACATGAAAGAAGCTGATGTTGTTTTTACAGCAGAAGGATGTTTGGATTTTCAAACACCTAAAGGAAAAATTCCTGCTGAGGTGGCTAGAGTAGCAAAGAAGAGGGAAATACCAGTTATCGCGATAACTGGTACGATAGGAAAGAACGCACAAATTAATTATGAAACTGGGATTGATGCATATTTAAGTATTATCCAAAAGCCAACATCGCTTGAAAAATCAATGACGAAAGCGTCATTATGGATTGCTGATAGTACGGAGGCAGCGATGAGACATGTTCGTATTGGTTATCAAATTGCGAAAAGAAGATTAAAGAGAGGGATTATTCAATAATGGAAAGCCGACTTGATAGAAGAAAGCCATCTCTTCAAATTCGGCTTTCAAAAAAGATTGTTTTCTTCTCGACAAAGACAAAGTTGTTTATTAGCGGGCTCATATTATTTGGTTTATTCATTGCTTTAAATCAAGATTTATCTTATTCTGCTAAAATATCGCTCTATCTTTTTATAATTGCGATGGTGCTGTGGGTTAGTACATCTCTTCCAGCTGGATTTGTTGCTTTAAGTGCTTTAATGACGATCGTACTTTTAAAAGGGGCGGACACCTCGTTATTGTATGAATCGTTTTCTGAAGAAGTTGTATGGCTTATGATCGGATCATTTATCATTGGAGAAGCAGTACGATCATCCGGTCTTGCTTCACGCTTTACTCATCTTATTTTAAAGAAAGCACATGAACCGTTAAAACTGTTAACATTTTTAACGATTGCTCTTCAACCGCTCGTTTTTTTCATCCCTTCAACGTCAGGGCGTGCAGCTCTTTCTTTACCGATCGTTAAGGAGCTAAACCGATTGTTTCAAACGGAACGCCAGCAAAAAACGATCGCTATGCTTGTTCCAATCATGATATTAATGGGATCATCGGCAACTTTAATCGGTGCAGGTTCTCATATTATCGGAATTGGGTTACTAAATACTTCAACGGGAGAAAGTATATCGTATTTTAACTGGTTTATTTGGGGGATGCCTTTTGTACTTGTCATCAGTGTTCTTACCCTTTTTATCATGCGCTATATGTTTTGGTCGTATGAGCCATTATTAAGCGACTCATTTTCAGCTAATGTAGAAGAAAAAAGTGTTGTACTTCATGATACGGAAAAGAAAACATTGTGGATGATTGCTTTATTAATTGTGTTTTGGATGACCGAGAACGTGCATGGATATGATATTGGTTTTATTACAATGATTGGTGGGCTCCTTTTTATGGTACCTAAATATGGGGTCATTACGTGGAAGCAAGGGATAAAAAGTATTTCATGGAATCTCATTGTATTCGTTGCTGCTGCAACCGCACTTGGAAAAGGGTTAATTGAAACAGGGGTGGTAGATTGGCTACAAGGATATTTGTTCCGACATTTAGATTTTTTAACTGAAGCGCCTAGCTTTATTATTCTTCTAGTGATATTATTAGTTTCTGTTACGTCTCATTTATATATTACTTCACATACAACTAGAGCAGTTATGATGATTCCTGGTTTCATTGTATTAAGTGAAACGTTCGGACTAGATTCTTCTACTGTCGTATTTTTGAGTTTAGTAGGAATGAATTATTGTGTAACGTTCCCTGTCAGTTCAAAAGCGCTTTTACTATATTACGAAGATGACAGAGTTTCATATGATGCAAAGGATTTATTGAAGTTAAGTTGCGTTCTCATGCCACTGTACATTGTTGTAATGGTCATTTTTTATTATACGTATTGGCGTTGGACCGGATTGACATTATAATGAAGAATAAAGGCAAAAGTCTCTCGCAAAATCACACGTACTTTATTGTTTTTACAGAAGTTTGATCTTTTAAGAGAAATAAAGAGCCAAAAGCTTTTTCTTTGATATACTCCCTTTAAGGTGACAGATTAAAAAATCTGTTTTTCTTTAGGGAGATTTTTTATGTCCAATAAGTTTTAGTCAAGTCAGTTTTAGTACGAAGTGTTATTGCATATAAAAAGGAAGACAATTCAATAAGAGAATTATGTATAAAATTATTGTATTTCAAAAAGAAGTCTATATGAGTGGACTGAACAAATTATTAAGATAACATGTTCTGGAACTTCTGCTATTGTCTGATCAAAATCTTATTTTTTCCATTCTTTCTATAAGTTTATTGCACAAATTTTTACTATTAAGATGTATGAAAACAGTAAATAAATCAAAAAAATTTTGAGGCTTAACCATTCTCATATGTATAGAATGGTTAAGCCCTTTACTTACCCATGAATCAATTGATTAATTGTCAATCATATTATCAATAGTTAATCAAATTTAACATTTTGTTCAATAATATATCCAATATAAATCCAAAATATGTTGACTTTTAGGTTTAAAAAAACTAAAATCACATTGAAAGCGTTAACTAGTAATTTGTTTTTTAAAATTTAATTTGACACGAAGAATGAATATCATTGTTTTGTAGTCTGGATGAGTTAAGGAGGAGGAAAATGAGTAGTAGTAAAAGTAACTTACTCTATAAATTAGGTATCCCATCGGCTTTAGTCTGGGGATATATTGGAGTAATACTATTCATGCTTGGATCATGTATTGAAAATAGTTGGTTGTCTTCCTATTTAGTAAATATAGGAATAAGCAAAACAGAAACAGGTACCATATTTTCTTTATACGGCATTTTTGTAGCAATTGTATCTTGGTTGTCGGGAATTTTTGTGCAAATTTTTGGTGTACGAAAAGTAATGCTTAGCGGTGTGATTATATTTTTAGTAAGTTCTATTCCGCTAGTACTCTGGGCCATTCCATCTGGTAATTTTATGGCTATTGCAATTACGTATATGCTAAGAGGGATGGCTTATCCACTGTTTGTGTATTCGTTCTTAGTATGGGTAACATATCGTTCAACGAATGAAATAATGGGTCGCGCTACCTCATGGTTTTGGGTTTGCTTTAACCTGGGTATTACCATTGTAGGTCCCAGCTTTGCCGCAACATTAATTCCATCTATTGGAGAAATTAATGTAATTTGGGTAGGTATCGCAATTGCTTTAGCGGGAACATTTTGTTCGCTGGTTTTAAATCGAGATCAGCTTATTTTACCGAAAACCGGGAAATCGATTACAAATGAAATTTCTGAAGGCTTTTTGATTATGTTCAAACGCCCCCGGTTAGGTATGGGGATGCTGGTAAAAGCGATCAACAATATCGCTCAGTTTGGTTTTATTATCATCATGCCTATCTTCCTGATTGATCAAGGTTTCACATTAACACAGTGGGCAAGTATCTGGGGGTTAACCTATATCATTAATTCCTTTGCCAATGTTATTTTTGGTTATATTGGTGATAAATGTGGCTGGAGAAAAACGATCGTTTATATTGGCGGACCATTAACAGGGATTTCTTGTTTAATGCTTTACTACACCAGCACTTTATTTCCAGGGCAATATGCTTTATTATTACTATCATTTTCCGTGTATGCAATTGGTTTAGGTGCGTTTGGGCCGATTTCAGCTCTATTACCTACCTTAGCCCCAGATAAGAAAGCAGTAGCAGTTTCTGTACTAAATTTAGGTTCTGGTTTAAGTAATTTTATCGGACCGGCTATTGTTTCTTTATTATTTGAGCCATTTGGAGTGAAGGTAGTGTTATATGTATTTGCTATTCTTTATTTCGTTGCTAGTTTTCTAGCGTTTTTCTTGAGGACTCCGGAAGAGTTAAATCATGCGCAATTGAAACATGAAAAAGCTGTCGTATAAGCAATTTTAGTTAAAAAAGAAAGGGGTAGATCTAATGGGAAAAGAAATTAAATTGGATCCAAAAGAGTTTGCCAATCTAGTAATCAGTAATTATCAATCTTCTAGTAAAGAATTTGAGGCTATTGCAAAAGAGCATCTTACGCTTTACTTAACAGCTTACATGTTAATTGAACGATTTAATGAATTGGAAAAAGAGAATCTTTATGGGGTTAGCATGGAAGAGTTTAATCGTAGACTAGATAAATTAAAGTTTTCACCAGGTTCATTTTTTCAAAAGTAGCATAAGGGCAGAAAAGTTAACCCTTCACAGGTAGACAACAAGAAAAACTGCATGAAAAGAATGCCTCTTGACGCCTACCTGAAAGGGATTTTTATATAAAAACGATCAAACTTCGAGGGATGCTCTCTCTCGACTTGATGATAAAATTAGGCATTGGCTCTCAGCCAAGCTTTTTATATGTTAAGGGGTAACCCTGAGATTATTATACGAATCGATTGATAGTTAGACTTCTTAGAAATCTATTTACGATAGTTGATAAGTTGTTTTATTACTGTAAAATTTTCTTAATCCAATCAACCACCCTTCATAAAATGGGGAGTTTATTAAATAAACAAAAAAGCCTATTCTATTTTAATAAGCTGGATTTTTGAATAGTTTGTACAGATGTATATAAAGAAACACAATAAGGCGAGCAAGTGACTCTATACTCATAAAGGAAGATCTCATAAAAGCATGTATACAAAAATCTGTAAAGACACTATCTGCTCGCGATATCGCAAAATATCAATGAATTTATCAATTTATTTACTATGAAAACTCATTGGTAGCAGGATGGATAGGAAGGTTCTAAAACTTCCAACTGGAAGTGCAGTATTGGTGGAAGATAAAACTAGAATTATTTACCTACATTTAAATTTTCTGTAGCATACTTAATATTAATATTATTTTTTCTACAATATTCTTTGTAATTTTCCGGAACGGTATCCGATGTAATAATTTGATTAAAGTGTCCAATGGATGCATAAGTAATTAATGCTGCTTTATCAAACTTAGAGTGATCAATTAGTAAAATATTCTTGTCGGCCTTTTCCACAATCCGGCGTTTAATATCATATTCCATTAGATCAGAATTTGTGACGCCACGTTCAATCGAAATTCCAGTTGCTGCCATAAAGCTTTTTGTAATATTGATACGCTTAAAGTATTCCCAAGACTCTACATTGACAAAGGATTGGGTAGTATGTTTGTACGTCATGCCAATTAAAATCAGTTCATAGTTGCTTAATTCAGCAGCTTTATTAATAATATTTAAATTATTAGTGATGATCGTTACATGTTTTTCCGGATCAAAAAAATCACCAATACAACTGGTCGTTGTGCCTGAATCGATATAAATTAAATCATGATCTTCAATTTCTTCTGCTGCAGCTTTGCCAATCGCCATTTTTTCTTTTGCATGACTAGTATGTCGATATTCATATGGTTGTAATTGATTCGAAAGGGAGGCAACTCCACCATACACTTTTTTAATTGTTCCCGATTCTAATATTTTGTTAATATCTCTTCGTATCGTATTTTTCGAAACATTAAATTTCTCGCATAATTCATTAATACTAGCACTTCCATTTGCATGGATATATGCTTCAATTTCCTGTATTCGCTTTAATTTCATTTTAAATTCCCCTTTAAAAATATTCATTTCTACCATAACATGCTCTATGCAGTTAATCAATAGTTAACCACAACTTAACAAAAAAATGGATTTTTTTATTTTCTTTCCTTGACTACTAAAACATATTGTTTTATGATTGACTTGTAATCAAGATATGACAAAATGTTCACCAAAACATTACAATTAAAATTCATAAATAAAAAAAGAGGTGTCCAAATGGGAAGTGTAAGAACGTTAAAGAACTTTGTTGGTGGAAAGTGGGTAACTAGTACCACAGAAAAATATGAAGATGTTATAAATCCGGCTACTGGCGAAATGATGGCTAGCGTACCTTTATCTACAAGAGAAGAATTGGATGAAGCAGTAAAAGTTGCGAGTGAAGCATTTACATCATGGAGCAAGACGGCAGTTCCAAGAAGAGCACGAATTCTATTTAAATTTCAACAATTACTCATAGAAAATAAACAAGAACTTGCACGGTTAATTACCGTTGAAAATGGAAAGGCATTCAAGGAAGCGTTAGGTGAAGTACAGCGCGGAATTGAAAATGTTGAATTTGCAGCAGGTGCTCCAAGCCTCATGATGGCTGATTCATTATCATCCATCGCAACAGATGTAGAAGCAACGAACTACCGTTATCCAGTTGGTGTAATTGGCGGAATTTCACCGTTTAACTTTCCAATGATGGTTCCATGTTGGATGTTTCCAATGGCTATTGCTTGTGGGAATACATTTATTTTGAAACCTTCTGAACGTACACCATTATTAACAGAAAAGTTAGCAGAACTTCTTGCTGAAGCAGGACTTCCTGATGGTGTATTCAATATTGTGAATGGTGCGCATGATGTTGTAAATGGTATTTTAGAGCATCCTGAAGTTAAGGCAATCTCATTTGTCGGATCTAAACCAGTTGGTGAATATGTTTACAAAAAAGGTTCTGAACATCTAAAACGAGTGCAAGCTTTAACAGGAGCAAAAAACCACACCATTGTTTTAAATGATGCAGATTTAGATGAAACCATCCGCAATGTGATCTCAGCTGCTTATGGTTCTGCTGGTGAAAGATGTATGGCAGCTTCTGTAGTTGCAGTAGAAGAAGGCATTTATGATAAATTTATGGAAAAACTAGTTTCTGAGGCAAAACAAATAAAAATGGGTAATGGATTAGATGAAGATGTATTTTTAGGTCCTGTTATTCGTAAAGAAAATCAACAAAGAACGTTTGATTATATTCAAAAAGGTGTTGACGAAGGTGCAACATTAGTGTTGGATGGCCGTGAAGGTATTCCAAGTGAAGGATATTTTGTAGGACCAACCATATTTACAGAAGTTACGAAGAAAATGACAATTTGGAAAGAAGAAATATTTGCCCCAGTTCTTTGTGTCGTGAAAGTGAAAGACTTAAAAGCTGGAGTCGAATTAACAAATGCTTCTGAATTTGCTAATGGTGCATGTTTATTTACAAATAGCGCAAGTGCTATTCGTTACTTCCGCGAAAATATTCATGCCGGAATGTTAGGAATTAACTTAGGCGTACCTGCTCCAATGGCATTCTTCCCATTCTCAGGTTGGAAGTCTTCATTCTATGGTACCTTACATGCTAACGGAAAAGATAGTGTTGATTTCTATACACGCAAAAAAGTAGTAACCGCTCGATATGCAACAAAAGATTTCTAAACGAGTGTGTTCAAAAAGGAAGATAAAAAGGATCCGTCGGCATTACTGACATCCTGTCAGTAATGCCGATACTAACACGTCCTGTTGAGTCCAAAGTTTGAGGTTATGCGTTCCTGAGCAACGGAGTGTATGTTGTTAGATACATGAGTAGCGCAGAAACAAGTCAACGGAGAAATTTGATACGTCCTTATTACCGGACTTTTTTATACTATAAAAAAGAAAATTTTTAGGGTTTATAGTATAAGAAAAACTAAAGCTTTCGCTAAAGACTTGGCGACAAGCCGAGTTTTTCTAAACAACTTCTAAAAAGGAGCATAACGATGAGTAAGTTGCAATATAAGCCAAATAAAAATAGCAAAGCAGGAGTTACTCTCCTACAAGATATTCACGAAGGAAACTCTGATTTAACATATGTTTCATTTAAATTGATTCAAATGGATAGCGGAGCAACCTATTCAGAAATATTAAAGGATAAGGAAGTCTGCATTGTTGCCTTAACAGGAAATGCTTCTGTTCGTACTGGTGACCAGTGGTTTAAGGATTTAGGAACTCGTGAATCCGTATTTGAAAAAAAACCGACAGACAGTGTTTATATTTCAAATGATTCCGAATTTGAAATTAGTGCTGATCGTGCGTGTAAGCTAGCATTATGCTATGCACCGTCAACAGAGAAAAAACCAGCTCAAGTCATTAGAGCTACTGATAATTCGGTTGAACATCGAGGGAAATATCAGAACAAACGAATGGTACACAATATTTTACCTGACAATGTTGATATCTCGAATAGTCTGTTAGTTGTGGAAGTATATACAGAGGGCGGCAATTTCTCAAGTTACCCTCCTCACAAACATGATCGCGATCATCTTCCGGAAGAATCATTTTTAGAGGAAACGTATTATCATGAAATAGATCCTGAACAGGGATTTGTGTTCCAGCGTGTGTATACGGATGATCGCTCATTAGATGAAACAATGAGTGTTGAACACGGTGATGTGGTATCCGTTCCAAAAGGCTATCATCCAGTAGGAGTGCCAGATGGATACACTTCCTATTATTTGAATGTTATGGCTGGACCTAAGAAAACCTGGAAATTTCATAATGATCCAGACCATGAATGGATTTTAGCCAGAAAGTAGAAGTGGAGGACAAAAACATGAAGCTATTAAAAAAAGGAAGCAAGAAATTCGATATTATTGCCATCGGTAGAGCTTGTATTGACTTAAATGCTGTCGAATATAACCGCCCAATGGAAGAAACAATGACATTTAAAAAATATGTTGGAGGATCTCCTGCAAATATTGCAATTGGTACGTCTAATTTAGGATTGAGCGTCGGGTTTATTGGAAAAGTTCCCGATGATCAACACGGTCGTTATATTACCGATTATCTTCATGATAAAGGTGTGGATACGACACAAGTTGTTAAAGATAAAGAAGGACGTAAAGTTGGTTTAGCTTTTACGGAAATTAAAAGCCCAAGCGAGTGCTCCATCTTAATGTACAGGGATAATGTAGCAGACCTTTACTTAACTCCGGAAGAGGTTGATGAAGCATATATTCGTGAAACAGAAGCACTGTTAATATCTGGTACAGCACTAGCACAAAGTCCTTCCCGTGAAGCAGTGTTAGCAGCTATTGAATATGCAAAAGCTCATCATGTAAAAGTTATCTTTGAACTGGATTATCGTCCATATACGTGGGCAACTCCAGAAGAAGTGTCTATTTACTATACATTAGTAGCACAAAAAGCGAATATCGTTATTGGTACACGTGATGAATTTGATATGCTTGAAGGAAAAGAAAATGGCGATAATCAGACTACAGTAAATGAACTTTTCAAATATGATCCGGATTTAATTGTAATTAAGCATGGGGTAGAAGGATCTTATGCTTATGTGAAGGACGGAAAGCAATACAAAGCGAATTCCTACAAAACAAAAGTATTAAAAACGTTTGGTGCTGGAGACGCTTATGCTTCTGCATTTCTTTACGCATTATTCAATGGGAAAGATGTGGAGACAGCGTTAAAATATGGTAGTGCATCAGCAGCCATTGTCGTTAGCAAACATAGTTCTTCAGAAGCAATGCCGTCCATTCAGGAAATTGAACAATTGATTGCCGAGCAATCTTGAAAAAACAGGGGGAATCACTCTATGGTAGAAACGATCCGTTTAACGACTGCGCAAGCGTTGATTAAATTTTTGAATCAGCAGTATTTACATGTAGACGGGGAAGAATTCCCTTATGTAGAAGGAATTTTTCATATTTATGGTCATGGGAATGTCGTTGGTATCGGTCAGGCTTTAGAAGAAGATCCGGGTCACCTAAAAACCTTTATAGGGAAAAATGAACAAGGGATGGCCCATGCTGCTGTGGCATTTTCAAAACAATCTTTAAGGAAAAAGATTTATGCTTTATCAACATCTGCAGGTCCCGGTGCAGCGAATATGATCGCAGCTGCCGGGACAGCTTTGGCCAATAATATACCGGTTCTCTTACTGCCGGCTGATACCTTTGCTACAAGGCAGCCAGATCCTGTACTTCAGCAAATCGAACAAGATACAAGCATGGCGGTAACGACGAATGACGCTTTTAAAGCCGTTTCTCGTTATTGGGACCGTATTCAAAGACCAGAACAACTGATGTCTGCTTTAATTCGAGCATTTGAAGTAATGACAAACCCAGCTACCGCTGGTCCTGCTACGATTTGCCTATCTCAAGATGTAGAAGGAGAGGCATTTGACTACCCAGTAGAGTTTTTCGAAAAGCGTGTTCATTACTTTAATCGTACGGTACCAACAAAACGTGAAATCGAAGGTGCTGTAGAACGAATTAAAAACAGCAGCTATCCGGTAATTATTGTTGGTGGAGGTTGCAAGTACTCGAAAGCAAGACAAGAGTTAATAGCTATTTCTGAAAAACATCATATTCCTTTAGTAGAAACACATGCCGGAAAATCGACGGTGGAATGGCAATTTAAAAATAATTTAGGCGGTCTAGGAATTCTAGGTACTTCTGCTGCAAATAAAGCTGTGAAAAAAGCAGATCTAATTATTGGTATCGGAACAAGGTATACTGATTTTACAACGTCTTCTAAAACATTATTTAACTTTGAGAAAACAAAATTCTTAAACATTAATGTTAGTCGACCTCAATCCTATAAATTGGATGCTTTTCAGGTTGTTGGTGATGCCAAAGCAACACTTCAGGAACTGCTTCCACTGTTAGAAGGCTATACAACAGCATTTAACGATACACTGGAAGAACTAAAAAGCGAGTGGTTAAAGGAAAGAGATCGATTAGCGAATGTCCGATTTAAACGTGAAGGATTTGTTCCGGAAATAAAGGGACATTTTTCCCAAGAAACATTGAATGAATATGCGGATGCTTTGGATACAGAATTAACTCAAACAGAAGTGTTTATCGCTTTAAATGAAGCGGTTGATGAAGATGCAATCGTTGTTTCAGCTGCTGGTTCATTACCAGGAGATATGCAACGGCTATGGAACCCTTCCGTACCGAATACGTATCATTTAGAATATGGGTATTCTTGTATGGGATATGAAATTGCCGGTGCATTAGGAGCACGTTTAGCTGCACCGCATCAGGAAGTGTACTCATTAGTCGGTGATGGCAGCTTCTTAATGCTTCATACAGAATTGGTTACAGCTCTTCAATACAATAAAAAAATTAATATTGTTCTGTTTGACAACTCGGGATTTGGTTGCATCAATAACCTGCAAATGGATAATGGCAGCGCTAGTCAAGGTACAGAATTTAGAACTTGGGAAAATCAAATTATGAATGTTGATTATGCAAAAGTAGCTGAAGGTTATGGTGCGAAGACATATAAAATCAAAACACTGGATGAATTAAAACGAGCCATTGAAGATGCTAAAAAGCAACCTAATTCAACATTATTTGAAATTAAAGTGCTGCCAAAAACAATGACGGACGGGTATGAAGGTAGCTGGTGGAATGTCGGGTTATCCGAAGTTTCCACAAAAGAAAGTATCCGAAACGCATTTGCAAATAAGCAAAAAGGAATGAAACGAGCAAGAAAGTATTAGTGAGATGGAAAAGCGCTGGAGTTGGCGTAAAACCATTGAAACAGATGTAAAACTAAAAGTAGGAGAAATGAGCATGGAGTTAGTTACATTAAATGACATACTACCCCAAGCCAAGCGCGAAGGGTATGCCGTTGGACATTTTAATATAAATGGTTTAATTTGGGCGCAAGCAATTTTACAAGCCGCTCAAGAGGAAAAAGCTCCAGTCGTGATTGCATCATCGGATAGATTGGTAGATTACCTTGGCGGATTTAAACTCATTGTTGACATGGTCAAAAATCTGCTAACGCGTTTTGATATTCAAGTTCCGGTCGTCTTACATTTAGACCATGGACAAAGTGTAGAGCGATGCTTGGAAGCGATCGATGCAGGCTATAGCTCTGTCATGTACGATGGAAGCCACTTACCACTAGAAGAAAATATTAAAAATACAAAAAAAGTAGTAGATTATGCACATGCAAATGGAGTATCCGTAGAAGCAGAAATTGGTACAGTTGGCGGTTATGAGGATGGAGTTATCGGTAATATTAATTATGCAGATTTACAGGAATGTGTGGAATTGGTTAATGCAACAAATATTGATGCTTTAGCAGCAGCATTAGGTTCTGTCCATGGCAAATACAAAGGTGAACCCAAGCTAGGTTTTAAAGAAATGGCGGAAATATCAGCAGCTGTAGAAATTCCGCTTGTATTGCATGGTGCAAGTGGAATTCCACTTCCACAGCTTCATAAAGCGATCACTTTAGGACATGCTAAAATCAACATTAATACGGAGATGAATATTGCGTGGCGAGAGGCGTTACAGCATAGTTTAGTAGAAAATCCACATGTGTATGAGCCCAAAACTTTATTAGAATCTAGTAAGCTAATCATTAAACAAACGGTTAGTGAGAAAATAAAAGACTTTGGCTCACATAACAAAGCCGAATAAAAATGAAGCTATCATATGAAAAATAACATAGAGTGTAGTAAAAACTCAAGGCTCTTTATATGGAGTTCTTGAGTTTTTGGTGCTTACTGAATGTAAAGTCATGGATCGGATTAACCCAATGTTCTCTTAATCTGGTTTTTTATTAAAGTACATTGATTTTCTTTTCCTTTTTGTCCCTTTTGGAATTTAACCACTCCCTTCCATTTCATCAAGGGTAAAGATTTTGTCCGAATATCGTTGCTCTTGATCCCAATCCAGGTGGGCAAAAGAATGGGAATGAAACGGACCTCTTTTCCGCATTTGTTTTACGTAAAAAGTAGATTACGAGACAGATATAAAAAATGTTATAAACACAAACATCTTACTTATTTGATTTCCTGTTTTAGCATGCAAGTACATATGTATACATGCATCCTTATATGCTAAATAAGCATTGTAAGAATTTTCATTACGCAAATAAGTACGAGAGGTTCTGTAATGTTGATAACGGTGTTTTATAAATTGATAGTCATCTTTGTTCTTCCATTTTCAAAATAAGACTGTAAATACTTAATTACAGCTCCTTACATTATATCTGCACCAAGCGGGATTGGTATTTCTCCCACTGTTTCTGTATAATGTCCCTTCCTAACTCTATTTTAGGATGGAATTGAATCGCTGCTTGCCTTCTTGTGTCATGCACCGTGTTTAAGGCATCTTGTAGTTTGTCAGCTAATCCTTGTTTGCCAGAACGGATTGCCATGGAATACCCCGCGACGACCCCTTGGGAAATTGCTACTTTGGCACCTTCAATCCCAGTAATATTTCCAGCAACGTATAAATCTTCAATAGGGGTTTCCATTTTTGACATGTATATTGTTCTAGTTACTACCAAGTTGGTAGGTACTGATGGAAAGACTCTCAATGCTATAAGGATGTGTATTGTACTAAACGCAAAATTGCTTTCAGTTCTTACTGTTAGAAAACGCAAAATTGCGTTCTCAACGTTACCACTACAAGACATACAAAATTTCATTAATGAATGAATTAATACCAACATTGCAAAATTAAAAAGATAAACTAACTCCTTAATTAAATTCTCATTCATAAATAATTCAATAAATTTAGCACTTTTAGTATAATGCAACTAAAGGGGGAATTGAGTTTCAACTAAGATGGGAGGAGATGTCCATTAAGGCGCTTTATGTAGGGGAATGTCATAGCTTTATCGACAAAACATTAGTGCAACTAGAACAAATACATACACAAATCAAAAACATCCAGAAAAGTATAGAAGGCATTATCGCCTTAGAAGAAGCTTTTAAAGGAAAGACAGCTAATTCTATTCGAACCTTTTACAAAGAGGTACACAAGCCGTTTCTGTTGTTCTTAGAGGGGTTCATTGATAATTATTCGAATACATTACGGGAAATAAAACAGTCCATTGATGAACTGGAACCGGACAGGAATGGAGTTATTCGAGAGGATTTTCTTGCCGATGGTGTTCAACGAGGACTTAAACGGGCAAAACATATGGCAATGATGCTAACTGACGAAGCAAATGCTGTTCTTCGATCGGTTAGAGATATTATTGATGTTAGGGATTTAGATGATGGGGAGTTTCTGGACAAAGTACAACATGCAAAGAAAATAACACACAAGACCATTGAAAAGCTGTATCTATTTGATCGACATAATACAGCTAAGCTAGAGCCTGTGGAGCAAGATCTTCTCCATACCATGAAAAACTATGTAAGTCGAATTAGAGAACTAGGCAACAGCGGTCAAATAAATATTGCAACGTACCAAGCAAGAAAGATATCTGATCAAAAGATTCATCAGCAGCTGATGCAAGGTCTCATGAAAAAGGCTGGAAGGAATGCCATCGATTTAGAAGTAATCATGGGGGAATTTGGCAAACGGTTATTTTCTAAGTTTATTCCACTAGCAGCGATTCCGACTAACTATTTGCAGAAACATTTTGGACTGAAAACAATGAATTACAGTTATCGGGCTATGCATGCTACTTTAGCAGCAACGGGGGATAGTTTAACTGAAAGTGAGTTTTCAACCATCGAGCATCTAATTGTTTCAAAAGTAAAGGTTTCGGATTACAAGGGAGTAAGACAAGGGACTTATTACACCTTAGCTGATGGCAGGAAAGTGCGGGAGTTTGAATCGGAAACAGGTATAAATTATGAATTGGTTCGTACGATTCCAGCTAATCGACATAAACCTAGAGAACCAGAGAAAAGCTGGTTAGAAAAGACTGCCGATGGTGTGAAAGATACATTTGTAAAAGCAGGAGAATTTGGTGCAACGGCTGTAAAAGAAACAGCTGACTTTCTCATTTTAGATGACGTTAATACTATTTTGGACTCAGAAGCATCTAAACCGGAAAGGATAATAGCAGGTGCTTCTATTATCCCCTATGGAAAAGCTTTAAAGCTGATTAAAGCTGGCGGAACAATTAAATTTGCGAATAAAGGTAAACATACAGCGAAGAAGGTAAAAGAAAATAGAAGAGATTTATTAGCTAACGAAGGAAAAGTCGGAACATATGAAGAATTAATAGATGCAGGGACACGTGGAGATAATTTAACACCACATCATATGCCTTCTGCTAAATATATGAAAACAAATGCGAGCATTCATAAAAATGACGGAATAAGCATGAATATGGAACAACCTCACCCCGGAAAGGGAGGTAGACATCGAAGTACTGCAACATACGGAATGACAGGTAAGAAATTAGATGCTTATCTCAATACTAACCCTCGTGACGTTTTAGCCCGTGATATTATTGATGCAAGGAAAATTTATAAAAAAGAAGGACTTTACACTCCTAAAATACGTTCGGGATTATTAGAAGTCATAAAACTAAATAAGGAGAAATATCCAAATATCTTTAAAAAATAGGGAGGCATATAGCTTAATGGATATATCTGTAGAACTAGAAAATTTAAAGCACAACCGTTTATTAAGAGATGAAAATGAAGTAGAAAAATTTGAGCAGGCAATTAAAAACATTTTAAAATTGAAAGATGTTAGCCATATTGAGATATTGTGTCACGGTTTTGATGATTTGACTGAAAACGATGAAGTAATGTTTGGGCTAATTCATGCTATTGAATCTTATGATAATATTGTTGGTTCTGAAGCATCGTTAAAAGTTTTAGCAAATTCTATTCCTATAATGATTCCTCATGCCAAAGAATGGTTAAAGGTGCTTCATAAGAGAATATTAAATCACGGGCCATCCCGAGAAGTTTATAAGAAAATTATACCCACATTGGATAGTGATATTCAGAACTTCATTATTTCACAATTAACTAGTATTCAAGAAAAGAATCCGAATAGATTTAAAGAAAGTGTTAATTCTGTAATAGAGTGCTTACAATAATTTTTCAATTGAAAGTATTTAGAGATTACTTTCGATTGCCTACTCTTACGGGTAGGCTTTTTCTATAGGAACATTCGTTTGTACCCTAATTAGAGTACACCTATAACCGTACCCTACGTAGAGTACAGCAAAAATTTTTCCTTCATTATATGCAAAAACGCTAAATAAATACTTGCAAATGAAATTAATAATAAAAAATTGAATTAAGATATTACATGAAGGGCGACTAAAAATATAGTGACCTTTTTACGAATGTACTCAAGTATATAGCTTGGGTGCTTTTTCTCTCCTCTTACCTAGTCCATTCGACACTTAAATTGTAAAATCCTGCAATCTTTGCATTAAAAAAAATAGGCATTAATATATTTGTAGGAGTTTGTTTAATTAAAATCTTAATTATTATATTTTAAAATTTTTTCCTGACTTTCTATCTTTCAAAAATAAAATTTTTAAATATTTCTTGAGTTTTCTTTTTATATTTATAGCATATAAAAATTATGCTCACTATAAAAAACTTGTAAAGTATCTTGATGATAGTAGTTATTTGCGAGAAAAGAGGATAAATTATGATTCTAGAGAATTTTTAAGCTTATTAAATAATGCAATAATGAATTGTATCCATTTAAAAGAAGTTATACAAATGAAAATTGATATGTTAAAATCTTTAGCTCCCTTACCAATTTTGGTTTTCATATTAGGTTTAATAATTGAAGATAAGCTATTTAAAATGTTAAATTTGACCTCTTTTAAATCATTAAGTTTAAGTAATTTAACGATTGAGCAAATTACCGTCATGATTGTAATTGCATTTCTTTTTTATTATATCTATGATTTTAGAACTGCTTGGGTAAGATATAAAGAAATTTTAGCTGATTATTATAGATACAAACAAAAGCTTGAGGACTATAAAAGGGAGTTAGAATCTCAATTAAAAAGCACCCGTTAGGATGCTTTTCCTTTTTCTCAAAACAACTCGAATACATATGGAGGTGGGTGTTAATGTAAATGGAAGCTAGATATAAGAAAGCCGAGATAGACTACAACAAGGGTATGAAGTATAAATATATAGCTGAGAATATGGTGTTTCCAAAAATACCGTAAAGTCATGGAAAAGACGCTATGGTTGGGAGCGAAATAAGAGTGCACCCAAAGAAAAAAGTGTGCACACAAAAAGAGGCGGTCAACCAGGTAATAAAAAATGCTTTCCTTAAAGGAATAGTGTTGCTGTAAAACATGAATTACTTGCCGAATAACTCCTAAAGAAACATTGCAATGTCGATAACATTTCTCCTTAAGTTTGAAGATTTTATTTAGTATGGAAAGGTAAGTCAATGTATTATCGATAGGAAATACTCTAAGGAAGATCTCCTTCAATCTTTTTATGTATAACGCCTGTCCGTGGCTTTTAAATAATAAAAGTAATACAAGTGTTAATTGTTTTACGGTTGTAAACAGCCTGTAAAAATGTCCCCAAACCCCCCCCAAAGTTACCCAAAAAGACTAGTTTTTAATAGTTTTTTTACAAAGGAGAAAAAGACATAAACAACCTGTAACCCCTTATATAACAAGGTTTACAACGATATAAATAAACAACTTGACAAAGCACAAATTGTTCATAATGTAATGGGACGTAACTCGCCAAGCTCATTGACATACTAGAAAGGACAACCAGCAAGTTCGGCGAGCTCCGTTAACGGGTACAACCCTCCAGCAATACAAACAAAATTACATGCGATTTTTTCTTCACTTTCAAATATTGAATTACCATCCTTGTCAATCGTACTTACGATTACGCCTTCTACTTGGTTTGTACCATCTATTTTTATTACCACTTTTCGAAGCTGAACCGGGACGCCCCACATAGTAACGCCATTTTAGGGTAAAAGGTGATCCTAAGCTGTCTCATTAAAGGATTGGTCATGAATTTACTCCCTATTCGTAAAAGCTTTGAAGGTGCCAAATATGATGCATGTAATAGAGCTTCCACTATTTCTTTGGGGCGAGCATGCTTGGTAGTTATCCGATGTAATGGAGGCAATGCCATAGCTGCAATATCAATTCCCGCCAAATGCAATTCCATTGCAATGGCAGCGGATAGTACGTTCACTCCGATAATAATTCCCCTATCACCCGGTTTTACTCGATGAACATTCGTCATCACTTGTGCTGCACCAACGGACATGACCCCTGGTTATGTCCACCCTGGAATAGGTACGGGTGATTCGGCTGCTCCAGTAGCAAGTAATAATTATTTGCTTGAAAAAACAACATCTTCGGTATAAATAAACCATGATGATTCATGACGTTCCATGTCATGAACAGCTGTTTTTTAAGCAGACGGTGTTTGTAGATGTTGAAGATGATATACGGATTGCAAAAGATGAAATATTTGGTCCTGTTGTTGCAGTCTTTTCATTTGATACGACAGAGGAAGGAATTAGAAGATCCAACGATAGTGAATATGGTTTAGCAGCTGTGGACTGAAAATATCCGAACTGGACACTGAGTAGCCAGAAGATTAAAGGCTGGGACAGTATAGATTAACGACTGTAATCAGGAAAATCCCGCTGCTGCATTTGGAGGGTATAAACAGTCAGGTAGGTAGAGAAATGGGGAATATGCACTCGACAACTATACGGAGTCAAAAGTGTTTGGGTGAATTTACAATAAGGATAAGAGGAAGACCTTAGATTTACGATACCTCACACAGAGAAAAAGTGTTCTTCTTTTTCAAACACGCATACGATCGTAGCCTTTGATCTTTCAAAAAGGATGAAAGAAAACCATTACGGATGGAAGCTTCACTTTATGTAAGTCAAACAAGTTTTATACATTTTCTTGCTCATATATTATCATAAGATTACATTTTGATTCACCTCTTCCTAATATTTAGAAGATAGTTGGTCTTTTGAAGGGTAATTATAAAATATTAAATAACCAAAACATAACAATATACTATTATTTTGATCATGTATTGAAACATTAGCTCCATCATAAAACCAAATAATAGCAATATACTTAAGTTTTTATAAAAAACTAGCGATAAAACAACGTTATTTTGTGAGATATTGAACAAGATTTCAAAAGTAAAATGGCGGTTAGTAAGCTAAAATAATAATTAGTTAACGCTTTCAATACTAGTTTGTATAATATCCGAAAAAAATAACGGAGGTAATGTCAATGGCTAAAGAAGCAAATATTATATTTGGGATTGCTCCTATCGGATGGAGAAATGATGACATCCCTGAGATAGGAAAAGAAAACACTTACAGACAAATTCTAAGTGAAGCGAAGCTGGCTGGTTTTGAAGGAACAGAGATCGGTGGTTGCTATCCAACTGATCCGGAAGAATTAAATAAAGAATTAAAGTTACGTGATATGAGACTAGTAGGTCAATGGTTCTCAGCTTATATTATCCGTGATGGCATTGAAGCAGCTTGCAAAGAGTTTGAAAAGCACTGTGCTTTTTTAGAAGCTGTTCATGCAGATATTGCAGTTGTTTCCGAACAAACATACAGCATTCAAGGTACAGATAAATGTGTCTATACAGAAAAGCCGTATTTTACAGATCAAGAATGGAAGCAACTTGCAGAAGGATTAAATAAATTTGGCGAAATTGCTTTATCACATAATTTAAAATGTTGTTACCATCATCATATGGGAACAGGGGTACAAACATTAGAAGAAGTGGATCGCTTAATGGAAATGACAGATCCTAGCAAAGTTTTCTTGCTTTATGATACTGGTCATATCTTTGTATCTGATGGTGATTCAATGGCTTTACTTAAAAAGTATTTTGATCGGATTGAGCATGTACATTTTAAAGATGTGCGAGTAGAAAAACTAAAAGAATGTCGGGAGCAAAATAAATCCTTCTTAGGATCCTTCTTACACGGAATGTTTACTGTTCCTGGCGATGGAGATATTGATTTTAAACCTGTTTTTGCTTACCTTGTTGAACATGGTTATAAAGGTTGGGTAGTAATTGAAGCTGAGCAAGATCCTAAGATTGCTAATCCATTAGAGTATGCCCAAAAAGGCCGTCAGTATATTGAACAAGAATTAGTTGTAAAATAAAAATTTATTTGGAGGAATTTATGATGACATTAAAAGCTGGAATTGTAGGAATTGGATTTATTGGATCAGATCATTTACGCCGTTTAGCTAATGTAATAGCTGGAGTAGAAGTGGTTGCAGTTTGTGATATTGTTCCTGGAAAAGCACAAGCAGCATTAGATAAATTCGGAATCGAAGCAAAAGATTATGCTGATTATCATGATTTAATTGCTGATCCTGAGGTGGAAGTAGTTGTTATTACTGCCTCTAACGAAGCACATGCTGATATAGCAGTAGCTGCTTTAGAAGCTAATAAGTATGTATTCTGTGAAAAACCATTAGCATTAAATGCAGATGATTGTTTACGAGTGATGGAAGCTGAACAAAAGACCGGTAAGAAAATGCTTCAAGTTGGGTTTATGCGCCGCTACGATGCTGGGTATGTTAAATTGAAAGAAATTGTATCTAGCGGAGAAATTGGTGAACCATTAATGCTTCATTGCAGACATTATAATGCAAGCTGTGTTCCTGAATATAAAACAGCACAAGCAATCTATGAAACATTGATTCACGAAATTGATGTACTACATTGGTTGTTAGATGATGATTATGAGGATGTAAAAGTATACTTCCCTCGTAAGTCTAAATATGCAACTAGCGATAATGGAAATTTAAAAGACCCACAAGTCATTGTAATGCAAACCTCTAAAGGTGTTAACATTGTAGTAGAAGTATTTGTTAATGCAAAATATGGATATGATATTCATTGTGATATAACTGGTGAACTTGGAATGGCTGAGCTTCCTAGTCCGGCAAGTGTAGCCGTTCGTAAGGATGCAAAATACAGTACAGATATTCTTGTCGATTGGAAAGAACGTTTTATCGAAGCTTATGATGTAGAGTTTCAAGACTTCTTTGATCGCCTGAATAAAGGGGAAGCGCCAGCAGGACCAACTTCATGGGATGGTTATCTTGCAGCAATTACATCCGATGCTTGTGTGAAATCTCAAGAATCTGGTAAAACAGAAAAAGTAGAAGGTGCAAAAAAACCTACATTCTATAATTAATTGGTTGGATAACAAAAGGTAATAGGTGCTTTTGTAACCTATTACCTTTTGCTAGTTAAAAGTGGGCAATCCACAGCATTGCTAAAATGGCAGACGGTTTATACCGCATATATACTGTGAAATTTGTATCTTCGTGTAGATGGCAGTCTCCCTCCTTCCAAAAAGAAAAGAAACCAAAGTGGAATAACCTGCATGAAATGCCTATTCGTTCCGTACCATTTTTTGAAGGGTGAGGAAAGCCTTTACAGACGGTTCATTTTAATAATTTAAGAATAAGCACAGCAAAGTGGTTGCCTATGTCAAAGGCTAGTATGAGTGTCGGGTTTTTAATTTCGTTCGGGCGACAGGACAAGGAAAGCTACGATAGCGATACTTCGCGGTTTTTCAAGGAGAATAACACTCCATGAAATGAAGTTTCACTTTATCCCGGATGTAAGGATCCGTACTTTTCTCCATTTAAGAATGAGTTAATGATGTTGGAAACAAGATGAGAAAAACGGCTCCTAAATCCCCGATTCGTTCAAAGGCCTTTAGGTCATACCCTTGCGGTACTAACATTCAAGGAGAAAAGCACTCCATGAAATGAAGTTTCACTTTATCGCTTCAGAAATTCTTCTGTTTGTATGTGGTTACCTGCACTTGTGCTTTTGTTATGAATAGAGAGGAAGTGAATTGATGAAAGGAACAGCGTACTTTTCAGACGTAAACCAGCAATTTAAGAAAGTAACAGTAGATTTCAAACAAAGAGAGATAGATAATAACCAAGTATTAAAGGTCTTTTCAGATAAAACAAGACAAAAAGTTTATGGGTTTGGTAGCTCCTTTACGGAGGCTAGCGGTTCTGTATACAATAAAATGCCTGATTCCCTTAAACAAGCTTTCATAGAAAGTTGTTTTGGAGAAACAGGAAATAAATACAATTTAGTAAGAATGCCAATTCAAAGCTGTGATTTTTCACTAGGAAATTATGCATATTTAGAAAGTGAAGAAGATTTACAGCAAAGTAAAGTTAACTTTGACCGGGATAAAGAAAATATTATCCCTGTTGCAAGAGATGCGGTTGCGGCTAATCCGGAAACCATTTTTATGGCATCTCCTTGGAGTCCGCCTGCTTTTATGAAAACGAATAATAATATGAATGGAGGCGGATATTTAAAAGAAGAATATTATGAAGACTGGGCTAAGTTAATCAAATTGTATCTTGATATATACAAGGAAAATGGCATTCATGTACAAAAGCTTTCTGTTCAAAATGAGCCTGTAGCAGTTAAACAATGGGATTCTTGCCTTTATACAAATGAGCAAGAGGCCTATTTCGCTGTGAAAGTATTGAAGAAAATTCTTTCTAAATCAGGATATGATCATATAGAGCTTTATATTTGGGATCATGATAAAGATGGGTTAATTGAATGGGCCGATCAAACCTTCCGTAACTCCGAGTATCGTCACGCAATTGATGGGATAGCTTTTCATTGGTATACAGGCGATCACTTTGAACAAATTTCCTACTTGGCAAAAGCCTATCCGGAAAAGGATCTATTGTTCACTGAAGGCTGTGTGCCACAAGAAGGATTTGATCATAACACACAAGAAAAACATGGGAAAGTATATATTCACGATCTAATTGGAAATTTTAAACATGGGATGAATGCTTTTATTGATTGGAATATTCTCCTCGATATGGATGGCGGACCAAATCATATGGGGAATACTTGCGAGGCACCGATTCAGTATGATGGCGACAATCAAAAACTTCATGTTAATCTTTCTTATTATTATATTGGGCATTTTAGCCGATTTGTTAAAAAAGGTGCCCATGTCGTATATTCGTCTGCGTATGATCATTCCATTGAGCAAGTAGCATTTATCAACCCTGAAGGTGGTAAAGTATTAGTAGCCTACAATGCCTCTAATGATTCTAAAGCATTTCGAGTAATAGATAAAGATGTAGAAACGTCTATCGAATTAGCGGCTAAACAAGTAGTAACATTAATATGGAAGTAGAGGGAGGGAGAGATAATGAAATTAGGCTTTAATCAAGCAACTTGCATGAATAATTCTAATTTGTATAATGATTTATTACTGGCGGAAAAATACGGTTATGATTTTATTGAGATTCGTATTGATATGTTAAGAGACTATCTGGAGGAATACTCTATAGCGGATTTGAAAAAATTCTTTTCCAAAAGCCATCTTCAACCGATTGGTTATAACTCCATTGAAAACATAAACTTTTGTGATAAGAACTCCTGGCAAGTAATCCATGATGATATTGCTTTTGCTTGTCAAGTAAGTCAAGAAATTGGTGGAGAATTTATAGTTGTTGTACCTACAATAAAGGATGGAGTTTTGTGGAATAGCGAAGAAGTTTTTGAGGATAGTATAAAGGTAATAAACAAAGTCGCGGATCAAGTTGCACCTTATGGGCTGAAGGTAGCTTTTGAGCCTATTGGAAGTCAAAATTGTTGTGTTCGAAGCTTAGATGAAGCATATGCCATTGTTGAGGCAGTAAACAGAAAAAACGTTGGTTTGGTCATTGATGCGTTTAATCTTTATTTGTATGATCAATGGAAAGATATAGATGTATTGGATAAAATACCTCTTGAAAAAATCTTTATTTATCATATTGATGATGCGGATGATCTACCAATAGAGATACTTGATCATTGCCATCGTTTATTTCCCGGTAATGGCGTAATTGACTTGGGGAAAATTAGTAAAGCCTTAAAAGATAGGGGATTTGCTGGCGTTTGTTCCTTGGAATTGTTTAATCCAGGTTATTGGATGCTTTCTCCTGAACATGTATTTCAGATCGGTGCAAAGAAGAGCAGAAAGTACCTTTAAAAGGTTGTTCAAAAAAGTCCGTTAAAAAGAGTACGTAAGTTTTTCGATGATTTGTTCGAGAAGCTCATGTTTCTAAATGCAATCCTTCCTCCCATAGAAACATGCCACTCGAACTTTTTAGACGCACTTTACACATAGTGTACGGGTGGTTCATTTTTTGTTAAAATGATAGTAAATGATAATGTACCCATAAAAGTGGTGAGGGAAATGAAAGTTTATTTCACGGATTTAACGAATGACATAATCAATAACGGTCCTTACCTGTTTTTTACCAGTAAAGTTAAGGCTTTAGATGGACAGTATAAACGCTTTATGCACATTCACGAGGATTTAGTTGAAGTCATCCTGGTGACAAGTGGAGCTGGTGATTACCTTATTGATGGACGAGTTTATTCGGTAAAAAAAGGAGATTTAATTATATTTAACAGTTTCGTGGCACATGATGAGCATTTGTCTCAAGCTCATGTTGTTGAAACATATTGCTGTGCAATAAAAGGACTTCAAAAAAAAGACCTTCGAAAAAATGCATTAATACCTGATAATGCTTCCCCCGTTTTTTCTTTAGGTACTCATTTTGAAGATGTCAATCGATTTATGGGATTGATTCATTCACAGCTTGCTTCTAACTGTAAACATAAGGATATAACCGCACAAAAATTACTCATCATTTTTTTAGAATATTTAGAAACCAACATTTTGAATCATGTTGAAATTTATTCAAGCTACGATAATGAAATTATTTTATACCGAACAAAAGAGTATATAGAACATTATTACTATGAGCCAATAACACTTGAAGATCTGGCTAAAATGGTAAGAGTAAGCCCTTATTATTTAGCACATCAGTTTAAGAAACAATTCCATTGTTCGCCTGTTAAATATTTGATTAAACGCAGAATAGGTGAAGCTCAGACGCTGTTACAAAATACAAATATAAAAGTAACGGATATCGCTTATCAGGTTGGTTTTAATAGTCAAAGTCATTTCCATACAACATTTAAAAAGCATGTTGGTGTTACACCCAAGCAGTATAGAAATGAGTATAAAAGAAATAATGAAATATAGAAGAACAAGTGAGAAGTTCGTTTAGCGTTGTACTGCTCTCGGAAGCATACGGCATTGCTTGAAGTTGCATATCAATTGTTTTTGTGTATACGCTTTCACCAGCGGTATTCACAGATACTTGCGGTTCTGCCGCAAATGCAGGAGTAGCAAATATGATACTACTCATTAACAGGGCAAGTAACATAACTCCTAAACGTGTTTGCGTTTTCATAATTCTTACCTCCATAAAATAATTTATTTTTGATACTATGTATCTTTATTAATACATATAACTATAATCCTGTCAAATATTTCTAGTTAACTCAAAAATTGTAAAGTAAGATACTTATGTCAACATCCATTAGAGGAAATCTCAATTCTTCATTTCTTACAATAGATGATTCTTGGATTAATAAGTTAAAAGCTAAGAAAAATATAAAAATATGATATTTATGTAAAAAATTAGCTTTACGTAGGCGCTAATCGTAAATGCTAAGCGTTGCAGAGATTTGTATCAAAGAGGAGAACATCATAGGCGTAAAAAAGTTTCCGTTAGTAACTCTCCCAGCGTAAGCTTAACCATACATATCTAATTAAAACATTCAGAAATAATAAACAATAATATTAATTTTAAATATTGACAACTTAGGCGAGTGCTGATAATATGTTTTGTAACGAAAACATATATAACGTTTATAAAACGGTAGATAAAATATAGTTATATAAATATAGAATTATTGTTAACTAGGATGGAGGTGAAAAGGTGGAAGACGGAAATATGTACGATGTAACGATTATTGGCGGTGGACCTATTGGTTTATTTGCTGCTTTTTATGGGGGAATGCGGCAAATGAAAGTTAAAATCATTGAAAGTCTGCCACAATTAGGAGGGCAGTTGTCAGCTTTATATCCGGAAAAGTTTATCTATGATGTTGCTGCATACCCAAAAGTGAAAGCTCAGGATTTAATTGATCAACTTACCGAACAAGCGATGCAATTTAACCCGTCTGTTGTACTTAATCAAACCGTTGAAAATGTAGTTAAATTAAATAACGGGCACTTTCAGCTCATCACAGATAAGGAAGTGCATGATTCAAAAACCATTCTTATCACAGCAGGTATAGGTGCTTTTGAACCGCGCCGGATTAAATTGGCAAATGCTCAAGCTTATGAAGGAAAAAACCTACATTATTTTGTAAAAGATATCAATCGGTATAAAAATAAAGATGTTTGTATACTGGGAGGGGGAGATTCTGCTGTAGATTGGGCAATGATGCTAGAGCCAATTGCCAAAAGCGTAAAAGTTATCCACCGTAGAGAACAATTTCGTGCGCATGAACATAGTGTAACGGAACTTCTTGCCTCTAGTGCTGAAGTTTTGACACCATATCAGTTGGAAGGAATTTTAGGAGATAAACAAGTTGAGGAAATCATTATTATACACAATCAAACTGCGAAAAGTTTGAAAATTCCGCTAGAGGAATTACTTGTAAACTATGGTTTTGTATCCTCCCTAGGCTCTATTAAGAATTGGGGAGTGGAATTTAAAAAGAATTCAATTATAGTAGACTCTGCAATGAATACCAATGTTCAAGGAATTTATGCTGCTGGGGATATTGTGATATTTAAAGGGAAAGTAAAATTAATTGCAACCGGCTTTAGTGATGCCGCTACTGCGATTAGCAGTGCTAAAACATTTATCGATCCTAAGGCAAGACTACAGCCACAACAAAGTACATCACTTTTTGAAAAATGGGAAAAGATGAAGGTCTGACAAAGGGGGAACAAGCATGGCATTTGTGATCACATCTCCTTGCTTACAAGAAAAGTCAGCAGAATGTGTAGAAGTCTGCCCGGTTGACGCCATTCATGCTGGAGAAGATATGTACTATATAGATCCTGATTTATGTATTGATTGTGCTGCATGTGAGGCTGCTTGTCCTGTTCAGGCAATATACGCAGAAGAAGATGTACCCAAGCATGAGGAGCAGTTTATTATCACACGTTAAAAAAGATAAAATTTTACTGCAAAAGTTAAAACAGCGTATTAAAAATTTTATGAGAAGTGCAACTAGTTCATCGCTGACGTAAAGGTTTGGTGCTTAAGACCTTTTTCAACAGAGAGTTTTCTCAACATAGTTCTTCCATAACAGTCTTAACGAAAATAATAAATGGTAGGTGAGAAAATGATCTTTAATACTAAAATGGAAACGCTTCCTATAAAAGATATGGAAGAAATTCAATTAAATAGGTTGCAACAAACGGTACAGACTGTTTATGAAAAGACACCTTTCTATCGGAAGAAATTAGCTGAACATAAAGTAAAACCTGAAGATATCCGTTCATTAACAGATATTCAACGGTTACCGTTTACAGAAAAAAAGGATCTTCGTGATCATTATCCATTTGATTTATTTGCTCTACCTTTAAATAAACTAGTAAGAATTCATGCATCGAGTGGGACGAGCGGAAAACCCACAGTAGTTGGATATACAAGGAATGATTTAGAAAACTGGTCAGAAATTGTTGCCAGAGCAATTGTTGCTTGTGGCGGTATGCGAGATCAAGTGTTACAAAACACGTTTGGCTACGGCTTATTTACCGGAGGTCTGGGATTACATTATGGATCGGAGAAATTAGGGATGGTGACCGTACCCGTTTCCGGAGGTAATACAGAAAGACAAATACTATTAATTGAAGATTTTGAACCGACAGTTATAGTTGGAACACCGTCATACGTTTTAAATATTGCTGATAAAATGGAACAATTAGGAAAAGATCCTCGAGCAACTAATTTGCAATACGGTATTTTTGGTGCGGAACCGTGGTCAACAGAAATGCGGGAAGAACTGGAAAGAAGATTTGGCATTAAAGCAATGGATATCTACGGTTTGAGTGAAGTGATGGGACCAGGAATTTCTTGCGAGTGTAAAGAAGCGCAGCAAGGACTTCATGTGGCGGATGATCACTTTTATGTAGAGGTGATTCATCCTAAAACGTTAAAGCCGGTAGGTGAAGGAGAAGAAGGGGAGCTTGTATTTACGAGTTTAACGAAAGAAGCCTTTCCAATCATACGTTATCGTACCGGAGACATTGCTTCGATTACTTCAGAACCATGTATATGCGGGCGTACGACAAAACGAATGTCAAGGGTAAAAGGAAGAATTGATGATATGCTCATCATTCGTGGTGTAAATGTGTTTCCATCAGAGGTTGAAAGTGTCCTATTAGAGATAGAAGAGCTCGTGCCGCATTATCAATTGTACCTTTCAAGACAAGGAGCGTTGGATAAAGTAACGTTAAAGGTTGAAATAAATGAACAGATTTATCGAAGCCTTGGGCAAGATTTACAACACGAGTATATTAACGTGCTTTGTAACAAGATTTCACATCAATTGAAAAACAAATGTCTCGTTAGTGTAGATATTCATATTGAACACCCAGGAGCGATTCCACGGTCAAATGGCAAAGCAATTCGTATCGTTCGGGACAAGATTGCCCAAGTTTAGTGTTCGGTTGATTATTAAATTACATGAAAGGAAATGAATCTACATGCAGATATCATTTAATCAATTGACAGAGAAAGAAAAATACGATCATTTTATGGAGCGTATTGAAAACGATGAGAAAATTGAAGCTAGTGATTGGATGCCAGAGGATTATAGAAAAGCATTAATTCGTTTAATTTCTATGCATGGTGTTAGTGAAATTATGGGAGCACTACCCGAAAAGGAATGGGTACCTAAGGCGCCAACACTAAAAAGAAAATTAGCGATCATGGCGAAGGTTCAAGATGAAATGGGGCATGGACAACTGCTTTTACGGGTGGTAGAAGATTTAATTAAGCCATACGGCAAGAATCGAGAGCATATTTTGCATGATTTATTTAGCAAAAAATTAAAATTCCATAATGTATTTCATATGCCTGCACCTTCTTGGGGAGATGCTGCAATCATCGCTTGGCTCGTTGATGGTGCTGCAATTTTAACTCAGACGATGATGTTACATACATCCTATGGTCCGTATGGAAGAGCGTTAAAACGAATTTGTCAGGAAGAATCGTTTCATGCAAAGCATGGCGAAAGTCTCACACTTGCATTAGCAGCAGGAACCCCAAAGCAAAAAGAAATGTTGCAATGGGCGCTTGATCGTTGGTGGGAATCACTACTAACATTCTTTGGTCCAAAGTCCAAAAAAGAGACAGGACACTCGAACGTCGATATTAACCTGAAGTATAAACTTAGAACGAAAACAAATGAGCAATTACGTCAAGAGTTTTTGTCAAAGTATGTACCAAAGATTGAGTCACTTGGGTTAACAATTCCGGATGAAAACCTGCACTTTGATGAAAACACCCAAGAGTGGCATTATACAGAACCTGATTGGCGAAATTTTAAAATAATTGTGTCGGGAAACGGACCGGAGTCGGATGCAAGAATAGCGTTACGAAAAATTTCTTATCAAAACAGTCAATGGGTTCGTGATGCGCTGTGTGTTTATAAAGAAGATGTCAATGAATTTGTTAGTTAATTTATCCCGCATATAACTTGCAGTAAGACCTCCCCTTCCATGCTACGAGGAAAAACCTATAGGAGGGTAGGTGGGAGGATCTAACTGCAAGTAAATGCCCGATTGGTTCATCTAACATTTCTAGGGAAAAGCATTCCAAGGAATGAAGATTCACTTTATCCCGCATATAACTTGCAGTAAGACCTCCCCTTCCATGCTACGAGGAAAAACCTATAGGAGGGTAGGTGGGAGGATCTAACTGCAAGTAAATGCCCGATTGGTTCATCTAACATTTCTAGGGAAAAGCATTCCAAGGAATGAAGATTCACTTTATCCCGCATATAACTTGCAGTAAGACCTCCCCTTCCATGCTACGAGGAAAAACCTAGGAGGTTAGATGGAGGATCTAACTGCAAGTAAATGCCCGATTGGTTCAAGGGCTTTTAGATCATACCTTTGTGGTTCTAACATTCTGTGTAAAAAGCGTTCACGGAATGAAGTTCACTTTATGAATGGAGGTACAGTAATGAGTGATGATGTATTTTATGAAGAATATGAGGTTTTTAGCAGAAAAAGAGATGGGTTAGCACTGGAACACCGGTTCAGTTTAACGGCACCCAATAAAGAGATGGCTTATCTCTTAGCTAAAGAGAATTTTTTTCGCCGAGAACCGATAAAAGAGCTATGGGTCGTTAAGCGGGAAGATATTAGAATGATGAATCAAAAAGAGCGAGAAGCATTTAAGCTCTTAGATAATAAAGCATATCGAGAAACAAGAGGCTACACAGATTTGCCAAAGAAGTGGAAGGAATTCAAAAAAGAACCGCAAATAGAGGAGGCATAGAATATGAGGCAGCAAGATGATTATTATTTACGTGAATTACTGTATCAATTAGCAGATGATAATTTTATTCTCGCCTATCGCGGATCGGAATGGCTTGGATTGGCACCGCATATTGAAGAAGATGTTGCCTTTTCTTCCATTAATCAAGATATGATGGGGCATGCGGTAATGTATTACAGCTTACTTGAAGAAATCGGGGCAGGAAATATGGATGATCTATCTCACTCCAGAAAACCACAAAACTTTCGCAATGCAATTTTACTTGAATTAAAAAATGGTTCAGGTCACTATTTGGAGAATCCTGATTATGATTGGGCTTTTACCGTCACTCGGAATTTTCTCTTTAGTGTTTTCAAACAAGTTCGTTTAGAAGCACTTACGCAATCAAGCTATGAACCACTAAAGCAAACTGCTGTGAAAATTTTATCCGAACACTATTATCATTTCATGCATTGGGAAACTTGGTTTATACAGTTAATGTCGAGTACCAAGGAAGCACGTGAACGGATGGAACAAGCCATTCTACGTTGTTGGAAAGAGCTTGCGGGATTGATTTCATTCGGCATGTACAGTACGGAAATGAGTAAGCTTAAATTGATTTGCAGTGAAGCTGATTTACGAAAGGCATGGCTCGATAAAATTGAAAACGTATTTCAAAAGTTGAAGTTCAAGATAGAAGAACCCCAAGGAATGGAAAGTGGAAATGGACGTAATGGAGAGCATACGGATGATCTAACGGAGGCATTGAAAGTGTTAAATGAAGTATACGGAGGTGACAAAGAAGCAGTTTCCTGGTAACAAAGGTGAGATGAGGGATGATTAAGATGAAAAATTCACATCTAAAGGATGAAGTACGTCGCGTACTGCAGCAAGTGACAGATCCAGAAATGCCATTTATTAATATTGTTGAACTGGGGATGCTTGAGGATATAACTATTCAAAATGATGATTTTGTTCGAGTAACGCTATTGCCAACATTTAGCGGTTGTCCGGCATTAGACATGATTAAAGCCGATGTGAAAGAAAAGGCAAAAAAATTATTAAACGAATGGAATAATGACCTTATGATTGAAGTTATATTTAGCTTTCATCCTCCGTGGACAACGGATCGAATCAGCGAGGAGGGAAAAGAAAAGTTAAAACGGAATGGAATTTCTCCACCGCCAGCACAGTATACTGCGGGTGAATCTTGGAGAATTGCATGTCCTTATTGTAATTCCATGTACACAACAATGGAGAATATTTTTGGACCAACAGCATGCCGAAGCATTCTTTATTGTAATCAATGTAAAAATCCATTTGAAGCGATGAAGCCAATCGCTAATTTATCCCGCATATAAGGTGCCGTAATCGTCCCGCATTAAGCACCTCAGCTGGTATACAAAAGGGTTTAAGCGGAAGAAAACGGCACCTAAATGTCCGATTGGTTCAACTAACATTCAGTAGGAGAAAAAAGCAAACCTCACTGATGAAAATTCAATTTATTCGAAAGGGTGGAAAAATAATGGTTAAGTTAATTGCACTTTATAAACAGCCGGAGGACAAAGCTGCTTTTGATGAGCACTATCAGAATGTTCATACGCCGATTACAAAGAAGATACCTGGGTTACGTAAGATGGAGGTTACGAAAATTGTTGGTTCGCCTACAGGAGAAAGTAAGTATTATCTGTTATGCGAAATGTATTACGACGATCATGAATCATTAAAAGCTGCGATGAAAACCAAAGAAGCAAAAGCCTCTGGAAAAGACCTGATGTCATTTGCAGGCGACTTGGTTACCATGATGATCGGTGAAGAAGTTGAATAACTATCAATTTATTAAGGCTTGGACTGACAATGGGATTGGAAAATTAGAGTTGCAACGCCCGGAAGTTTTAAACGCCATCAATCGATCCATGGTAGTAGAGATTTTAGCTGCTTTACGGAATTTTGATCAATTAGAACAAGTAAAAGTTATTGTCCTATCTGGCGCTGGCAGGTCATTTGCTGCTGGAGCAGACATTAAGGAAATGGCAGAAGAAAATGCGATTTCCATGGAGATGAAAAATCAATTTGCTGACTGGGACAAAATATCATTAATTAAAAAGCCTGTTATAGCAGCTGTTCAGGGATTTGTCCTTGGTGGTGGATTTGAGCTCGCATTATGTGCCGATATAGTATTTGCTGCAGCAAGCAGTAAGTTTGGATTTCCGGAAGTTCAGCTTGGCGTCATGCCAAGCGCTGGCGGAACTGTAAAATTAACCAAGCTGATGGGAAAAAGAAAGGCACTGGAATTTCTTTGGACTGGAAATCAACTTAAAGCAGAAGAAGCAAAGCATTGGGGTATCGTTAATCAGGTTGTTCCAGATGAACTTCTTTTGCAGGAGACAATCGCTTTTGCTGAAAACTTGGTAAAGCAGCCTGCTTTATCCCTACGGTTAATCAAAGACACGGTTGAAAAGGCAGAAGACTTGCCCATATATGAAGCAATGCAATATGAACGGAAAAATTTCTATTTACTTTTTGCTTCAGAGGATCAAAAAGAAGGTATGCAGGCTTTTATGGAAAAACGATCACCTCATTTCAAAGGGAAATAGGGGGATGCGACAAATGTATGAAACGATTCGTTATGAAATAAAGGATAAGGTTGGCTGGCTGACATTGAACCGACCTGAAAAATTGAATGCGTTTACGAATGCGATGAATCAGGAAATCATCAATGTGTTGAAAAAAGTAGAAAATAATAATCAAGTTCATGTACTTGTTATTACCGGTGCAGGAAAAGCATTCTGCTCCGGTGAAGATATAAGCAGTTTACAAGCAGATATGAACTTGGGAGAAATTATTAAATCTCGCTATAAGCCAATGATGGAGAAGCTTGCACAAGTAGAAAAGCCGGTTGTAGCCTCGGTAAACGGTGCTGCAGCAGGTGCTGGGTTTAGTCTGGCACTTGCATGTGACTTTCGAATCGCATCAGAAAAGGCTTCCTTTATGGAGGCATTTATCCATATTGGTTTGATTCCTGATTCCGGAAATTTATATTATCTGCCACGGATTGTCGGTCTAGCCAAGGCACTGGAGTTAGCCATTTTAGGAGAGAAGCTAAAGGCTGATGAAGCGAAAAGGCTTGGTATTGTGACAAAAGTTGTCAAGCCTAATGAATTGGAAAAAGAAACAGCTGCTTTTGCTGAACGGTTAGCTAATATGCCAACAAAAGCTATCGGCTTAATTAAACGCTACATGCAAAAAAGCTTTGAAACGAACTTAAGTAACATGCTGGATTATGAAGCTTACGGACAGGAGATTGCCGGGGGAACAGAAGACTATGCGGAAGGGGTTCAGGCATTTCTTGCAAAACGTTCCCCTGAATATAAAGGATATTAAACAAAAGGAGAGACGAATATGGTAAAAACACATGAAAAACCAATATTTATAAAAGAGGTAAAACGTGATATGTACCAAATGGTCATTAACGGAAAGCCAGCTGATGCCAAATCAGGTGAGATGATGACTGTTTACAATCCTGCAACAGGTAAGCCAATTGCGGAAGTGCCAAAAGCTGATCGGGAGGATGTAGACATAGCTGTGGAAGCCGCTCGAACTGCTTTTGATCATGGAAAATGGAAGCGTTATCCAGTCGGTAAGCGCGCTCGTGTATTAAATAAAATTGCCTCTATCATGCGAGGACGATTTCGTGAATTAGTTGAGATGGAAGTTATCAATAGTGGTAAAACACTATCCGCAGCTCAAGGTCAGGTCATGCAGGCAATTGAGGATTTTGAATTCTATGCAGGCGCAATTGTAGGGCATCGCGGTGATGTAAATAATGTGCCGGGACAGTTTTTTAATTATACACAGAAGGAGCCAACTGGTGTGGCAGCACAGATTATACCTTGGAATTACCCGATGATGATGGCGGCATGGAAAGTAGCACCTGCGATTGCTGCAGGCTGTTCGGTCGTGCTAAAACCAGCTAGTTTAACACCAATTACGGCTATTTTGTTAGCAGAAATTTGTACAGAAGCAGGTGTACCAGATGGAGTCGTCAATGTGGTGACTGGACCGGGGACGACGATTGGTGCTTACTTAACAGAACATGAGGCAATTGATAAGGTTGCCTTTACTGGAGAGACGAGTACGGGTAAAGATATTATGGCAAAAGCTTCGGAAACCTTAAAACGGGTAACGTTGGAATTAGGCGGAAAGTCTCCTAACATCGTGTTACCGGATGCAGATATGGATGCTGCTGTTAACGGATCGATCTTTGGTATCTTCTATAATACGGGTCAATCCTGTGAAGCGAGATCGCGGTTATTTATCCATGACAGTATTTACGATGAATTTATGGAAAGCTTTCTTGCCAAGACCAGTCAGTTAATTATCGAAGACCCATTGTCAGAGAAGTCTCATGTTGGAGCGATTATTAGTCAAACACAGCTGGAAAAAATTCATAGCTATGTAGAAGAAGCAAAAAAAGAAGGAGCAACCGTTGTAGCTGGTGGACATCCTTTGAAGGTAGAAGGATTTGAAGATGGTTATTGGTATGCACCAACGATTATTACAGGGGTAACAAACGATATGAAAATTGCTCAAGAGGAAGTATTTGGTCCCGTCGTAGTAGTCATGAAATTTACCGATGAAAAAGAAGTTATCCAGCTAGCTAATGATACGAGATATGGTCTTGCTGCTGCTATTTGGGCAAAAGATCAGGGACTAATTAAGCGCGTGTCAGATGGACTCCAAGCAGGCGTTGTCATGGTAAACTGTCCATTCTCTGCTTTTCCGGGAACTCCTTTTGGCGGATATAAAGAGTCCGGTTTTGGCCGTGAACTAGGTATTGAAACTCTTGATCTGTATACTGAAACAAAAAGTGTCCTTTCCTATGCAGGAAGAAAGCCACTTAATCCATTTAACTTATAAGAAGAACGGCTAACCTCAAATACGAAGATCCTTGCACTCTTAGAGAGATATTGGTCAGATAAAAGCGAACGAATATCCACTTATGGAAAAAGTTCGCTTTTTACCCTTATCGGGATTGGGGGTGGCTTACTTTTCATCTTATATCCATCCACTGTGATAATTGAAATTAAAACATCCGGACGAGTTAAAGTAAATCTTACAATAGCACAATAAAAAAGTCGAAAGTGATACCGCATCTTTTCAAGAAATAGCACTCTTAACCGCCCCCAACATGTGTCTTAATTTAATGAAAATATCTTACAGTTGAACGATGAAATGACTGTTCATTTCTACCCACTTTTTAAAGTTCCTTTTACAGAAAAACATTTGGTCAGCTGATATTCGGTACGAGCAAAAAAAATGTTCATGAATGAGAAAGAATAGAGAAAGGGGATTTTCAGATGAGTGATTGTTTAGTCGTCGTTGGAGCGGGAGTAATGGGGCGGGGAATTGCTTATGTCGCTTCATTAGGTGGTTATTTTGTGAAGCTTGTTGATATGAAACAGGAAATACTTGAGCAAGCAAAAGCAGAAATTAACAAGCTTTATGAGAAAGGAATCTCCCATGGGAAGGTAACGGAAGCTAAGGCAAATGAGGGAAAGACTAATATTTGTTATGAAACAGAGTTGGAAACAGCAGTAAAAGATGCCACGATTGTTATTGAGGCAGTACCTGAAGTGAAAGAAATAAAAAGGAAAATATTTGAAGAAATTGATCGTGCTGCACCAAGGAACTGTGTGTTTGCTACAAATACATCGACTATGAGCCCAACGGAAATAGCTTCATATACAACCAAACCAGATTTAGTCATTGCTATGCATTTTTTTAATCCAGTTCATAAAATGCCACTGATTGAAATTATACGTGGCTTGGAAACAAGTGATGAGACAGCTGAATTCGCTGAAAGAGTTGCTCGGAAAATAGGGAAAGAAACAGTGACCATCAATGAATTTCCTGGATTTGTAACAAGCCGTATTAGCTGTTTAGTTGGGAATGAAGCATTTTATATGTTACAGGAAGGACTGGGAACTCCGGAGGAAATCGATAAAGCTATTAAACTGGGATTAAATTATCCGATGGGACCGTTTGAGTTAGGAGATTTAGTCGGCTTAGATGCAAGACTTCATAATCTCCGCTATTTACATCAAACATTAGGTGATAAATATCGTCCCGCACCACTTCTAGAACAATATGTAAAAGCTGGAAGATTAGGACGTAAAACAGGGAAGGGCGTTTACGACTATGAAGGAGAGGGAGATGGATGAAAGAAGTTGTCATTGTTGATGCAGTAAGAACCCCAATCGGTCGATATAATGGTTCTTTAAAATTTGTACGTCCGGATGATTTAGCGCAAGCGGTAGTAAAAGGGATCATAGATAGACAGCCAAAACTGCCGGTAGAAGCAATTGAAGAAGTCATTATTGGTAATGCTAATGGTGCAGGAGAAGAAAATAGAAATGTCGCTCGCATGGCTGCACTACTTGCTGGACTTCCTGTTCATGTAACCGGCACAACAGTGAATCGCCTTTGTGGCTCAGGTTTGGATGCAGTTAACATGGCAGCACGAGCGATTATGGTTGGGGATGGGGACATTTATATAGCTGGAGGAACAGAGAGCATGACAAGAGCTCCATTTGTTCTGTCCAAACCTGAATTGGGATTTTCACGAGGGAATAAGACGTTAATTGACACTACCATTGGCTGGCGTTTCATTAATCCAAAGCTGGAAGCAATGTATGGTACTGATTCCATGCCGCAAACTGCAGAAAATGTAGCAAAACGATTTAATATAACGAGAGAGGAACAAGATGATTTTGCCTATGATAGTCAAATGAAGGCGAAAAAGGCATTAGAAGCGGGAAGGTTTAACGATGAACTCATTCCGGTTACGTATACGTTCAAAGGGGAGGAAATTACGGTCGATAAAGATGAGCATCCACGTCCAACAACAACCCGTGAAAAATTAGCCAGCTTAAAGCCATTATTTACAGGAGGAACGGTTACAGCGGGTAATGCTTCAGGAATAAATGATGGAGCATCGGCATTGTTATTAATGAGTAAAGAAAAAGCGGAACAATTAGGTATCGAGCCTATGGTACGCTACATAGCGAGTGGAACTGCCGGAATTGAACCTGCCATCATGGGACTTGGACCTATTGAAGCAACTAAAAAAGCATTGCAACGAGCCAATTTAGAAGTAGCAGAGCTTGAATTAGTCGAATTAAATGAAGCATTTGCATCACAGGCACTTGCATGTATAACACAACTTGAGTTGAATCCCGATATCGTAAATGTAAATGGAGGAGCGATCGCATTTGGTCATCCACTAGGAGCAAGCGGATCGAGAATCCTCACGACATTAGTGCATGAAATGTGCCGCAGGGATGCTAAATATGGTCTTGCCACGATGTGTATCGGTGTAGGCCAAGGGATTGCAACTATTGTTGAAAAGATGTAAATGGAGAGGAGTGTAGGAATGAGTCATGTTTTATTGGAAAAGAAGGAACGAATTGCCTATATTACAATGAATAGACCCGAAGTATTGAACTGTTTTAATTATTGTACATTGCTAGAGTTAGAGGAAGTGATAGAAGGTTTGTCGATCGATCAGAATATACGAATTGTGGTCATTACAGGAAGCGGTGATAAAGCCTTTAGTGCAGGAGCTGATTTAAAAGAGCGCAGACATTTAGGAAAGAAAGAAGTAATCCGGAATGTAAAAAAGATTAGTTCTGTGTTTGAACAGGTTGCAAACTTACCTCAACCGACGATTGCATTAATAAATGGATATGCATTTGGTGGAGGTTTTGAACTTGCGCTTGCTTGTGACTTTCGTATATCCGTTTCTTATGCGACAATGGGACTAACGGAAACAAGTATGGGAATCATTCCTGGTGCTGGTGGTACGCAGCGACTCCCAAGGTTAATAGGACAGGCGAGAGCAATGGAGTTGATTTTAACTGCGAAACGAATATCTGCGGAGGAAGCTTTTGAATATGGTCTCGTTAACAAGGTGGTAGAGCCGCAAGAACTTTTAGAAAGCTGTGAATTATTTGCTGAATCGATTATGAACAATGCTCCAATTGCAGTTCAGCATGCAAAATTTGCGATTCAAAATGGGATGAACACGGATCTAAAAACAGGGATGAAACTAGAAGAGAATGCATACCGACTGACGATTCCAACAAAAGATCGAATAGAAGCACTTGCAGCATTTAATGAAAAAAGACCTCCCCAATTCATTGGTGAATAATATCTATTGCTGCATCGAAAGCGATATCGTTTTTACATTTTTTATTGTAACTTCATCTAGTTATGTTCTAAAAACATAGCTTCTTACGATAGGTTCAATCTAAAGGAAGGTCGACTAAAAGCAGGCTTGCCGCTCAGGCGTCGTTTTAGAGACATGTATCTTTTATCCCGAATGTAAGGAGCCCGTACTTCCTCATTTCAAAATTGTGCTAAAAATGTTGTGAACATGATGAGAAAAACGGGTCCTAAATCCCCGATCGTTTAAGGCCTTTATGTCATACCCTTGCGGTACTAACATTCAAGGAGAAAAGCACTCCTTGAATGAAGTTTCCCTTTATCTCGTCTGAAGCTCTGCCGTTTGTATCCCGCTAACCAGGCAATTCCAGTTTTGGTTCCACTATAGGAAAGTATAAAACTAAAGGCTTAATCGTATAAGAAAAACTACAGCTCTCGCAAAGGATTTGGCGACAAGCCTAGTTTTTCTAAGCTTCATGGAACGTGTTTATCCCTGATGAATTGTTACACAGCAAAAAATAGTTGATTTAACAGATAAAAAGGATGATCAAAATGCAAAAGAAACTGAATACACGTTCGATGATTTTTACATTGTTTGGCGACTATATCCGCTACCATGGTAATGAAATATGGATGGGGAGTCTGATTAAACTATTGGAACCGTTTAATCATAATGAGCAAGCTGTACGATCAGCTATTTCCAGAATGAGTAAGCAAGGGTGGGTTGTCAGTCGTAAAGAGACCAACAAAAGCTATTATTCATTAACCGAGCGAGGAAAGAAAAGAATGAAAGAAGCGGCCGGTCGTATCTATAGAATTGAGCCGGAGAAGTGGGACGGAAAATGGCGTATGCTTCTATACAATATTCCTGAGGAAAAAAGGCAAATTAGAGACGAGTTGCGAAAAGAGTTGATTTGGAGTGGGTTTGGTTTACTATCCAATGGGGTTTGGATTACACCGAACAATTTGAAAAATCAAATTAACGATATTATTGATAAATACAATATAAGAGAATGTGTTCATTTTTTTACAGCTGACAATGAAGGTCCACAATCGAATAAACAGATAATAACGAACTGTTGGGATATTGACCATATCAATAAACAATATCAAATGTTTATTAAGTTTTATGAAAGGGAAATGGTTGAAAATCGTCAAAAATTAGAGGAAGGGAAAATGAGTAATCAAGATTGTTTTGTAGAACGTACGCTGTTAGTTCACCATTATCGTAAGTCACTTTTTATTGATCCTGGTATCCCGCAAGAGTTATTGCCCGAAAAATGGCTGGGTGAACAAGCAGCCAAGCTGTTTAGCAGTTATTACAACATTCTTGCAGAAAAGGCAAATGCATTTTTTGAGAAGGTTTATGCAGAAGGCTATACGAATCAAAAAAATATGAGTACTCCAACTATCTCCAACTTTTTTGAATTAGTAAATATACCTGACTCATCTGACGAAAGATAGGGAGTGGTGACCGTCGTAAATAAATTAACCCAATTATTGAATATAACGTATCCCATTATCCAGGGAGGGATGGGAAATATTAGCGATCCGTATCTTGCTGCAGCTATTTCCAATGCGGGAGGACTAGGGACAATTGGTGTTGGAGATTTGCCGGTAAATGAGGCAGTTTATAAAGTCACGGAAATGTTGAAGCAGACGTCAAACCCGTGTTGTGTAAATATACCGATCGCTGTTCATCCGAATGTTAGTCACATCGTTCAACAGATGATTAATCTAAACGTTCCAGTTGTTTCACTATCCGCAGGCAATCCTGCTCCGTTCATTTCTTTATTCCAACAGCATAAGATAATTGTCATATGTGTGATAGCTACTGTTCGACAGGCAAAGAAGGCAGAAAAAGCAGGAGCCGATATTATTGTATGTGAAGGCTATGAAGCAGCAGGGATTAATGCCAAAAATGAAAGTACAACGATGACATTAATCCCACAAGTTGTTCAACAGGTAAATATCCCGGTTGTGGCTGCTGGAGGAATTGCCGATGGAAAAGGACTTGCTGCAGCTTTGGCACTTGGCGCTTCCGGAGTACAAATGGGAACTCGTTTTATTGCCACAAAGGAAGCGCCTTACCATGAAATATATAAACAGGCAATTATCCAAGCTACGGATGAATCAACCGTTATTGTCGGACGCAGATTTAATCGCATTCGGAGGTTAATCAGAAGCGAATATACATCCAAACTGTTAGAGATAGAAAATAAATATGATGATTCAGCGTTATTTTCCGAGCAGACAACAGAAACCCATCATAAGATAGGAGCTCTCGATGGTGATATGAAGAATGGATTTATTAATGGAGGACAAATTGCTGGTCTTATTGAGGACTGTCCTTCCGTATATGATTTGCTTGAAACAATGACAGCTGACGCCAAACAAATATTAAAACAAAGCTTGGGGAAATTAGAGTAGCGTAGTTTCATGTTATAAAAAAGCGGTCTTTCTTATTGAGATTGCTTTTTTTAATGTTCTTGGAAATTATCATTTTTACATAGTTATAAAAGCAGCTTTTTTAGTTTTACGTGCGCAAGCTGTTGCAAAGTTGCTTGTTTGGTTCCTGCCGATATCCATCGTTTCATTATATTCTATATGGTTATATTAATTTTGTTCAAAGCGAGAAAAATACGTATTTTTACATGTGGGAGAAAAAATCCTTCCACATAAAATTTTTATACACGTTAATGTAAAATGAAATTTGCTGCATCATTTTTACTTTTTATTAAGGTCCATTCCACCATGAAAAACAGATAATGAAACTAATTTAATATTATAAGTTAGTATAAAATCTACTATTACCAGAACAACGGGTAACCCTAATCGTTTCTATTATTGCTACTAAAGCTACTAATACATCATACCGGCTTGTATAATAGTTTAGCAGTTTGTATAGCTAGGTTACTTTAAAACAAACTTTTTTATGTGTTTAGTTGCTCCTTTAGTAAAGAAAATGCCCATGCATTCTTCAATTAAACTAGCGATCTCATCTAGGCTTTCGTGTGTAGCTGGAACACTTATATGGTGTCAATGTATTTATGTTATCATCGTGTACATAAAACTTAAGATTGCTCATCTATTAAATACCGTCGCAAAAAATTTTCTCGTAAATCATTAGGGGATAATTAGACTTGTCTTTTCGTTATTTTCTAACAGGATTATTCATAATTGGTTGAAAAGCAACATTATGTTTTTCTTCATTATCAGAAGCAGATATATATCCAACGAACCGTAGTACTCAATATGCTTTTTATTTTGCAAACTTAATGAGAGAAAGGCACCTAAATTCTCGATTCGTTCTACTAACATTTAGTAGGGGATAAAGAAAAATTTCTGCTGAATGAACTTTAACTTTAAAATAATTCGCATCTTTTAAAGCGCTTTTTTCCTATTTGAGGAAAAATCAAAAGTTTTAGCCGATTTTCCGCCTAAAAACAGATGAAAAATCGGACTATTTTCTCAATAGGGTATTATTTGAATTTATGTTACAATATAACTATACATATAAAAGTACTAATTCTAGAATGGCAGGTGGGAGATTGATAGAAATTGGTTCTTTTATTAAATTAGAACGAACGAAGCGTAATATGACACAAGGGGAATTATCAGAGGGTATTGTTTCATTATCCTATTTATCAAAAATAGAAAACAAAAAGACAAAGGCAAGCCCGGAAATTATTCAATTACTTTGTGATCGATTAGGAATTGAGGTTATGGATGGAACGGATTTACAGATTGAGGAGAAGTGCAACGAATGGTATGATATGTTATTTGACCGATATGATAAGCAGGTTATGATAGCGAAGTATGAAGAATTACAACAGCTAATGAATCGAAGCATTAATAATCATACACTTATGTTTGAAATTCATCAAATTCGCTACTATTGTGTTTTACGTGATCTTGAAAAAGCGTTACAGAAAATGAATGAACTCCATGATATGGCTGATTCATTTAATTATGAAGAAAGTTATTACTGGCATAAATTTAAAGGAAACTATTATACATTTAAAGAAGAATATGATAAAGCGATCAGGAGTTACAAATTGGCAGAGGAACAGATTCGGTTAGCCAATATTGACGAGCAGGAGATTGCTGATTTGAATTATGCTTTATCAATAGCCCACAATAATCTGTGGGAAGATCTAGAGGCTATTGATTACGCAAAGCTGGCGATGGAAGTGTTTCAGCGGAATTATAATTTTATCCGCTGTGCACAATGTCATATCTTATTAGGGATATCATATCAAAGAATTAAAAAACCAGATAGGGCTATAAAACACTATAATTTGGCAATGCATTTGGGAGAATTAAATAAAAGTCAGGATATCATTTATCTAACGCATTATAATTTGGGGTATTTCCATTCAGTAATAGGAAATTCCGAAAAAGCCATCAAACATTATTTAATAGCTATAGAAGAAAAAAATTTAGAGTATAAAACTAAATTAGAAACGTTTACTCGGTTAATCCAAGAGCTTTATACAATTGGGGATTATGAAAAAGCAAAAGCATGTTTGCAACAGGCTAAGGAAATACTGGAATTAGCTAAATGTAAATATGATAAATTATATAACAATTTTTATGACTACATTATTCAAGTATATACGTATTTGCTAAATGGCGATGTAAAGAAGTTTAAATCGATATTAGCAGATGACTTTATACCTTATTTAATACAACAGGAGGATTATGGAAATTTAGTATTTTATGCAGAACTGTTAGCTGTTCAACTAGAGAAAATGGGTAAGTATAAGGAGTCTGTTCAATATTATAAAGTAGCAAACAGGAGTTATAACAAATTAATCAAATTATAGAGGAGGGATAGAAGATGAGAAAATTAGTAGTATCAGTAACATGTGGTGCACTGCTTATTGGCGGGTTTTTATTTACTAATAAACAATATGAAGACACAGCATCCCTAACGCCTACTCCTACGGCTAAATCAACCATTCCAACCAGCAATTTGTGATAAAAAACCCTAGAAAAATTGAGTCCCTTACTTTTTTCTATACTTTCGATACTTGAGTATAAGGTGCTCTTGTAAATCCCAGAAAAAATAAAGCGTGAGCTTGAGCTCATGCTTTATTTTTTCTTATATAGTTAGATAAAAATTCACTAACAAAAAAACGATGAATCCTGCTATTAACAATAAAAGTGAATTTATCTTGATATCTTTATTAAATAATTCAAGAATACTATTAATGAATAAAATCCTGCCAATAAAAAAACGACCAGTATAAGGCTATATTAATACTTGTTTTATTTGGATTTTTACTTGGTTTAAAGAACAATAAATCATTCGGTATGGGTTTAAAAACAAAAGTGCAAATACATAGATCATCAGAAGTTTTATTAACAGATATACTTTTTGATAGGTAGTAGGGGGCTTACCATTCGCCCCCTACATTAAAAATTGATATATGGTATATAATTCATCTGTACTATTTTAAAATTTGTTTAAAATCTTTGCCTTTTGCTACATATGTATCAATGGATAATTGGATGAGTTCAAGGTCTTTTGCAGATACGTCACGAACTATTTTTCCTGGCGAGCCAACAACAAGCGAACGAGATGGTATTTTTTTCCCTGGTGGTATAAGGGTGTTTGCACCAATAATGCATTCCTCACCAATCTCAACATTATCTAATATCGTTGATCCCATTCCAATGATCGACCGCTTCCCTACCTTACAACCATGGAGGATAACATTATGCCCAACGGTAACTTCGTCCTCCACAACTACAGGACAACCTTCAAATAAATGAATGGTAGAATTGTCTTGAATACTACATTTTTCTCCTATCATTATTGAATCTTCGTCACCCCTTAACACCGCATTAAACCAAATAGTAGATTTTTTTCCGATGGTTATATCTCCGATCAAGTATGCTCCTGGCGCGACAAAAACGCTTTCATGAATGGATGGCTTGTGATGGTTGTATGGAATAATCAATATATCACCTCTCGAAATAGTTTGTATTTTAAGTTAATTATAACATTTTATAGTTAATTTGAGGAGCGGAATATAAGTTGAAATAGTTCTATATTACGAAACACTTAACCATAATTAGCTTGTCAGGCGATTTTGTATCTAATGGAATAAAGGCATTATGCTAAAGGAAACAGTTCGTACGCGATCTTCTACATGGTTGTAACTACAATACAAAGTCACACAGAGATAGAATATAATCTGTGTGACTTGCTTGATCAATACTCACTAATAAAGAGATCCATGTTTTAGAAAAGATAACATTCTAATTGATTGATTTTCTCAGTCCATATATTTCCGGATTGATATCTTTAACTCTTGGAATGCGACGTAAATCAGATACGATAAACCAAACGAATGAAATAGAAAGCATGCCAAGACCGCCAATAGCGAATACAAGTTGCCCGCCTAAAACCGATCCTAGTGTTCCCCCAATCAAAAACCCAATAGGCATGGCTGCAGAGGATACACTTGAAATAACAGAAAAAACTCTTGCTAATAGTGAATCTGGAATAATGCGTTGACCGGTTGCTGCTAGAAGTATCTGTGTAGCACCAAGCGGTATAAGGGAGATGCCATATAAAATTACAGCTGGTATATCCCATGGCAGAAATGCGGAACTAACCCAAAATGCGGCACTAATCATATATGTTACGATCATTGTCATTCCAAGTGGAAAAGTTCCGGCAAGCGAGCTTAACAATGCCCCAATCAAAAAGCCTGCGGAAAATGCTCCCATTAGAAATCCATATATAGCGGATCCTCCTCGAAAATCCGCATAGACAGGCATCACCGCCAGGGCGATACCGAAAGAAAAGTTGGCTATAATGGTAGCGATGAAAAACTTGCTAATAATCGATTGAAACACATACTGAAATCCTTCTCTTAAGTCTTTCCCATACTTTTTAAATACTTCTGTCAGTCTCTGCTTTTCTTGTTTCTCTTTTTCGTTTGCTTTTAAAGCAGGCATTGACCAAAACAGGAGTAAGGCGAGAGTAAAGACAATAGAATCTAATAAATAGATAGTGATAGCACCAACCATGTTTATAAGTATGCCAGCAACGCCATTAAACGTCATATCGATGCCCTGATTGGCGAAAGAGAAAAGGGAGTTTCCTTTAATCAATTCGTCTTTTTTTAATAATTTTGGTAAGGCTACTGTTTGTGCTGGATAAGAAAACTGTTGAATACAAGATATAATCGGCATAATGATAAGTACAATCCAAACATGTAAATTTTCCGTATAGTGAGCAATTGGGATGATAAGTACTAAGATAATTTGGCATACCTGTGTTATCATTAATGTTTTTCGTAAGGACCACCGATCAATAAAGGGCCCAGCTAAAAATTGAAAAACATGAGGGATTCTTGTCAAAAATCCAGCTAAGCCAGTGTAGAATGCAGAATGACTTAACTCATACACTAACCACATTGCTGCAATAGCATACATACTGTCGCCAATATTGGAAGCAATTTTTCCTAAAAAAAGCTTTGTAAATTGTTTATTTTTTAATAGTATCCACATAGAGAAAAACCCGTTTCTTCTATATTATTTTATCCTATATCTAACGTGACCCAAGACCTACCACTTCAAGAGTAGAGAATACGAAGAAGTTTAAATAAGAGATAACGACAATTACATATCCAACTCGTTTGAAGATAACAGGACAAGGAAAGCTATGACAGCGGCACATCGCGATTTTTCAAGGACAAGAAAAACTTCGATAGCGATACTTCGCACAAAAAAAATGCCCAACTAAAAGAAGGTTCACTTTATTCAATTAAGTGATCCCAAAGCCATTGCTCTGGATATTTAGCAATCCATTCTTCTCCTTGTGCAAATAAATTCTGCAGGAAGGTAGACTGAGATAATGTGTTAGGATCAAGTGTATCTCCAATCATAAAACGAACTTTGTTCTCCTTTTCATTCCAAATAGAGCCAATCGGATATACTTTCGCTGATAGACGTTTAGCCAGTACATAAACGCCAATTGGAGCTTTAAATGTTCCACCTAAAAAACTTATTTCTTCTTCCTCTTGATTAATTCCATATGAAAACTCTGGAAAGATGATGCCGGTTGCTCCTCGCATAATAGATTTTGCGAATTTTAAAGGACTTGTGTGTGAAGGAACAGGAACCATATTTGTAGAGGTGCTGAATGTTGCTTCAAGGTATGTATCCATCCAGTGAAGAATAATATCTATTTCATCACTATTTACGAGTATAGTGGTTTTATCAAAGTAACGTGTAATTAATGGCATGGACATGGTATGCATTCCCATATGAAAGGGAGCTAAAATAATCCGGTTTTTTGAATGGGGTGTTTCGATCATTTTTAACATGCGATCACTCTCTGGTTCGATTATCTGATCGTATTGTTTATGATATAACGCCAGTGATAAGTAGGTCCAAGCAGACTTTCTTTTTTCTGCAAATAAACTATAAGCATGACTGATTTCCTCTGCATGTGGCTTTAGAGCTGAAAATTTATTTATGATATTTACGTATTGCTGTTGATTTTTTTCTAACTTTGCTCTATTTGAATCGAATTCTGTATTAACGATACTGTTAAAAAAATGGTTTGCTAGTTCTCGTTTATCTTTTGTTTGAAAGGGGATGCTTTTCCAAATAGAATGGAAATGTAATAAATTATTAAAGCTTAAAATTGACATGTATGATCACCTTCTTTTTTATTGTTTAGCAAACGATATCTGTTTCTATATTATGGATCACTTTAAAAAATAACGTCGTCTAGTTAAGTGCTCAAGCTTAGCAAACTTCGCTCTTTATCCTACGATCAGTCAACATCGGCTCGAATCTAAAGGAAGGACATAATAGCGAGATCGTCGCTCAGGTGTCGGCATACCCCTGTTTTAGAGGCATGTTTCCTTTATCTCGATTGTAAGGAGCTGTATTTCTATCATTAAAAAAATCTCTTATAATATCATGAACTTTATGAAAGAAATGGTTTTTAAATTCCCAATTCGTTTGGCGACAGAACAAGTAAAGCTTCTTGAATAAGCATCGCGATTTTTCAAGGACAGAGAAGCTTCGGCAGCGATACATTGCGGTTTTTCATTAAATAAAGTTTCACGAGTATCTCATCACAAGTTCCGTTACACGTCGCTAGCCGAGCGCTTCTAGCTTTTGTTCTAAGTAAAGGAATTTAAAATAACAACGATTTATTTCATATTATCAAGATTTAAAAAGTTTAAAGTTTTATAGTTTCTTTTATTATTTGTGACGTTCCAATATATTCTGTTGTTAAAACGGGAGACCATTAATCTTGTTGAACGTGCTTTTTTAATCTATGATGTAAAACTAGCAAGATTCTTCCGTATATTAGCACACATCTCACAATTTGAATTACGTGAACCAGATCGCCAATTGAATTTTCCAGTTTCTAAATCAAAATCACCCATTCCATTTACAAGCAATGGTTTTGTTAGTTTTGTAATAACAGCAACTGTGTCTGAAATAATAAAGCTTACTAGAATTTGTATCAATGGGTTAAAGGAACCGGAAATACCACGAATATGTTGATGAACACTATGGATATCTTTACGGTCAACAAGCTGATCATAACATTTCCAACACCCGGTTACTCCAGGAATCACAGTAGTACCTGTACTAGTAGAATGACCGTGATAGCCACCACCAACAATATGTGGAATGTTGAGTTTTGTTAAATAGGGAGTGATCCAATCAGCTAGTGTATCTACGGAAGGTTCATCAGCACATAATATTACTACCGAGCAAGTTTTTAGTTTTTCTAAGATGTGTGGAGAGAGCTCCTGTGTAATAGGGGAAGCCAGCCCCTCTATCAACGTTCCGTATCTATTATGTAATATTTCTTTTAAAACGGTAACTTTTAGCTCGCCAACAGAACTTTTAGGATATAACGATTGATGAGTCAGGTTGTGAGTGCTCACGTGATCATGATCAATAAGAATAAGTGAAGGCACTCCCATTGCCGTTAATTCATGTGCAACTCTGCTTCCAACGCCGCCTACTCCAATAATTCCAACTCGGGTGGAATTCCATGCTTGTTCACTTTCATATAATTTATCAAGAGAAGATGTTTGTGCAGCGAGGTAACTCCATAAACGGCTATCTCCTGTTAAATTCCAAGGTTGATTACCAGATAACAAGATTTTATCTTCTGATAGAGTTTGTAACGTTTCTTCTAATATTTCCTTTGAAATTTCATGTTGTTCTCCCCATAACAGAAGTTCTTCAAAGGTACGAGGTTGTTGTAAGTAGTTTAAAAAATCAATAAATACACTCATACTTTCGTATACAATGCTTTCGGAACGATTTAACAATTTACAAATAATTTGTCCATGTTCCGTTTCTTCTACCTGAACATCTGGTTGCTTTAACCAATATGTAGGCAATATAATCTCCCCCCGGAAAAAGAAGCCAATCCTGTAAAGAATCGGCTTCCTTTTGATTAGCATTTTTTGTTATCGGATGTAATTCGGCTTACACATTTTACCATTTCTACCACCACCTTGGTTTATTTATAAAATAGTATAATATCATTCCAAAAAATAGTCAAATTTGAATTTTTTGTTAAAGGAAATTAATAGATTTTTTACAACTTTATTACATTATATCAGTATTTTGAAATTTTAATAGAGTAAGACAAAAGAGTTATCTTGTATTTAAGCTATGGGAGGAAGCATATCTGTTGACCATGTCCATTTATGTGTGAAAATACCACCCTAGATGAGTCTTTCAACATGTTGCACGTATCTTCTTTAGGGCAGGTGATAAATTATCAAGACGAATGGTTTTAGGAACCTTACCATATAATGAAACAATCGCTGTAAGACCTCTAGTAAACACTCAGAATTAGGTAAGGTGTACAGGTTGAGAACGACCGTGTATTGCTTGAAGAACTATATTCATGGGTATATAAATCCGATGCGCAATAGGATGAAAAATCCATTATAAGGAAGATATACGTATAGACGAACAAAACAAAGTAAATCTTGCTGTATCTGTTATTTTTGAAGTTATTCCGGGTAAACCCAGCCCTGAGTATGAGCGATTAAAAGAGGCTGGCTGCACAAGTATTTGCGGCAATTCCTTTTGTAGCATTAGGTGCAAAGACGGCATTGCGAATTATAGCAACTGCTGCAAGGGGAACAGGGCCATTAGGGTTTGCTGCTAGTGTAATAGCTGCATTAATATTAGGAGAAATAGAGGATATGGAAGCTGATCCTACAGTGTAAAGCAGGAAAGAGAGAGGTTAAATATTTAATCTCTCTCTTATTTTTTCTTGTAAGGTAATTTTTTATTTAAAAACTGATTAACTTCCTCAGCTTTTTCTCCAGCCTTGATAGCGTAAACAAAGTTAATGCTATCAACATAAATAAAAAAACGATTTTCTTCTTTACTATAATAGTCGATATCTTCCCATTTATTTGCTATATTTTTTTTCTTTTTTTGGCTCATTTGGAAATAAAGTAGCATGAACTCCCTCTTCCGATATTGTTGTATGATATTCACCTAATAAGCCTATGTTTTCTTTTGTTAAACGTTTATTTGTATTTTTTATAACATCCCTTTTGTGCTCCTTTAAAGCAAGAATAGGGGAAATAATCAAACTGAAAAGAGCTAAATATAAATATGTATTTAGCCCACCATCTAACATGAGAGTAGCAGGATAGCATATAATAAGTGAAAGCAGTAAAAGACTTATGACAGCCCATTTTTTAGATTTGTTAGCTTTAGTGCTGTTTTCGTAATAATTTTCAGCTAACTTTTGAATATCCCCTTCGTTTAAGTTATAACTTAATTCAATTTTTGTCATGTAAAACCCCCCTCTATATAATTAAAATATCTTTCAATTGCTCTTGTTTTCTTAGAATTTCTCAAACACCTCTTTAAGAATGAGTGAGTGAGAACCCGAATCGTTCCAAATAATGAATATTCTAACAAGACCTTATCTATTCTAACGACCAAGTTTGAAGGGTTTGGTTAAAAAATAGAGATAACCATAAGTCCTCTTTACATCTCTTATGGTCGCTCACCCTCCCAATTTTAACATAAGAGCACTATACATGTGTAAAACGTTTTTTTCTATTCAAGAAATAATTATTTAATCAAAAAGGAACGCACGTTCCATTTAATGTGGTATAATTTCTAATATAGAAATTAAACAGGGGGGTTATAGTGTTAAAAAAAGAAGTGAAAGAGAAAAAAGTAAAATACAAGTTATTAGAAAACCATTTAAAAATTATAAACAGTATAAAGCTGCGATAAGTATCCCCCAAACAATTAGACTATTTAATTCAGGACTTTAGGTAAATTACCAATTAATAACAATGATGAAGTGGAGTTTAAATTAAATATGAGTTGTAATCTCCAACAATCAATCGATCGCTCTTCCTCTTTAAAAGCATTGATTATTCATGAAGATCTTATCCAAAAGAAAACGATTCTCAATTCTATCGAAAAATCATTAGAACAACCAAATAGAGAATGATTATGTTCATTTACGGTACTTTCAAGAAAAATCTGTTGTAGCTACTTCTATAGAATTGGGTTATAGCGAAAAATATCTGTTCCAATTGAAAAGAAAGTATTAGAAAAGCTTCTAATACCGCTGAATGGTTTGTTAATTGTGTAATTCAATGAAGATGCCCATTATCGTGTAGATGTACACAAAAAACTGGTGTGGGAATTCCACACCTAGACAAAACAAACTATATCTACGCAACCTCTCATTAAAACCCATGCTTCAGTTTAACATTTTCATAGTTTTCCTTGTAAACCTGGTTCATTTCGTTTAGCTGAATTATATTTTCTATAAAGCGATTCGTCAAGGCATGACTTGCTTTTCCATCAAAATATTGATTGATTTTGCTTAAAATGTTCTGATGTTTTTGGGAAAGTGACCAAACAGCGTAACTATGCTCTAAGTATAACCTTGTAAACTCTACATTTTCTTCTAAATCCTGTTTGATTTGTTTCTTTAACAATTCTTTTTGTGCATTGGTTTCCAGGTAATCTTTCCACCAATCACTTATATTACTCATTACCGCACCATCCCTTATTGACGTATCTGTAACCATTGAGCAAGTATTTGATCCATGTGTTTAAAATCTTTACTCATTTTTTCCATATTGTAAGCTATTTCTCCCGTATCATTTTGGCTTTTTCGGAGTTTTTCTAGAAGATGTTCAAATTCATTTAAATCAATTAATAATGGTGTACCATCACTCTCAACATCAACTAGTTCACGAAAAGTTTCATCTACATGAGCAGTGTTTAATTTATCATATTTTCCTGAACCGACCATATTTCTGTATGTATTTTTTAACTCTTTCATTGTAGCTATATGATCATCAAGTAATCGAGTTAGTGCCCTTCTAGTAGTTGCAACCAACTCTTCACTTTCTTGCATCTCCATAGCCAGTTGATGCATTAGCTCGGTTTGAATACGGACATGAAAGTCATGAACGCCACTATTTTTCAATTCTAGCGGAGAGGATAGCAACTGCCCCCGGATTTTTTCACCATATAACAGGTGAGGGAGTAAATATCCTTCTTCATTAAACATCCCCTCACTTAAATAGTTCTTGATACCGTGAGTCTTAAGTGTTTTTCCATTTTTGTCTGCCGGATTGCCGACATAGTATACGGAGCCAATGGATTGGTTATAGAAAGTACCAACGATGTCATTAGGGTAAGTGTAAGAAATAATATTATCTTTAAATTCTCCATTTAAAGCTCGTTTCTGATCTTCTTTGGATAAAAGATCAAACACGTCAGCTGCAGCAAACGTAACGGCGTTTGAGTCATGTTTGACAGCGAAATATTGGGCAAGTCCTCCACCTAGAGAATGTCCTGTAAAAACGATGTTGTTCGCTCCATGTTTCTTTACATATTTTTCAACAATGGGTGCAGCTTCTGTAAATTGATTTTTGTTGGTATACGTGAGGGTTTTATCTTTGGAGTTAAGTTTCGCTTTCCCGGTTGTTAAAGCTGCGTCTTGGGATGGAGTTCCTAAATAAGGTGTTTTTCCGTATTCTTTTTTGGTATAATCGGAATCACCAAGAATAATTCCCTGAATATCTTCTTCAATATCTTTAGAAGACTCTGTTCCCCTGAAACTGATAACGATTGCATTTGTATCGGGATTTTGGAGCACGTAACCGTCTAATCCAGTATCAGGGCTTTTAATGGTTTCGGTGATTGTCCAAATTTTTACATATGAAGATGTTTCAATTTGAATATTTTTTTTATTGTTCCTATAAGTGTCGTTGGAAATAATACTTACTTCGTAATCAGTAATGTCTTTACCCATAAACAAATTCCTTTCAAAATAAAAATAAGGAGTGAGTTTTTTTGAAAAAAAGTCTAATAATTGTGTTTACTCTCTTTTTTTCTATCATTATACTATTAGGAGGATGCTTTGTGAAGTCAAGAGAAAACTATGATGAGGAAACTAATGCAAAAGCAAAAAAGATAACAGAGAGTTACTTAAGAAATAATTTTAAAAACATTCAATCTGTTGAGCTAGAAGAACCGTTTCAAAGTGAAATGGGGGCTTTGACTGTTGAGGGTACTGTAAATAATAAAGCTGGTTTCCATGTAACTTTCAATGATAAATTAAAGATTCTTTCAATTGGTACAAATGAAGGTTTTCCTGACAGAAAAGAAGAATGTAAGAAGAAAACATGTGATTATTAGATTTGTAAGTTATAGATTTCTTTCAATATTACTAACTACAACACTTAGGTGCACACTAAAAAACCGATGTGGGATTTACGCATCGGTTTTTTTCTTTTCCTTATATATAATTAAAGTGCCTCTGAAGTTTCACTTTATCGTATAAGAAAAACTAGCCTTCGCCATAAAGACTTGGTGACAAGCCAAGTTTTTCTAAAGAGCTTTTATCGTTTAATCAGCTAACCAAAAAAGTTCATCACAATCCAATTAAAGCGCTTTATTTATTTTGTGATAGATTGTTGAAAATAGTCGTATTTCCTATGGTACGATCTTAATGAAGGTAAGGAGGTGAAGTGATGGGAGGCGATAAAACAAGAATCATAAAACATCTGATACTAAAAGATAATGTCCAAATTCAAGAGTTAATGATTGAGTTTCAATTAACCAAGCTTGAGGTCAGAGAAACGATTAACAAGATTAACGATTCCTTTAGTAAGAATGTTATTATTTCGAGTGATCAAGCAGTTTACATGACGGAAGCGGCTAAGATGCTTTGCTATAAGAAAATTTTTCGAGAAAAAGGAAAATTATTTAGTCATCATGAATTTGAGACTCGATACAATTTAATCATTATTGTATTGGCTGTAGAGAAAAAATATTTATCCTTATTAGAATTAGCAGATATATGTTTAGTTAGTAAAAACACGATACTAAATGATATGAAATTAATTAAACAGGATTTAGAGCAGAAAGAGATTGATGTAGACTATTCTCGAAAACATGGATATGTTATGAAAGGTTCAGAGTTTGCCATACGGAATTTGCTGGTGACAGCAGTAAAAGATGTACTTCGTTCTTTAGCAGGAAGAATATTGTTAGAAGAGAAAAACCTGGTAGACAGTTCAAAAATATTCCGATTACGAAAAAGACTGGAACGAGTAGAAAGCAGGATCGGTATAACATTAACCGATGAACAATTAGATGAACTACCGTATATTATCCATTTTGTTATAAAGCGAGCGAAGAAGCTAGATACGAAGTGGTCTTTTAAAATAGAAAAATATGATATTAAAAATACGGTGGAGTTTCCTGAAATTCGGCAAATGTTTTGGGATTATGATTTTTTAACGCAAAGTGATTTGCTCTATTTATCCTTACAAGTTCTAGCTTCTAATATGGTAGAGTCAGCACTTGCTATTACAGACGGTGATGAAGTATCAGAAGCTACGGATAAATTTATTGATAATATTGAAGCAAATTTAGCGATGCATATGCATCGAAGAAATGAATTAAAGAATAAAGTGCTGCTTCATATGAGACCTGCCATCTACCGAAGTTTACTCGGTTTTCAAATCAATAATCCATTAACACGAGAATTTTTGGATCAATATCATGAAATTTACTGTGTGGTCAAAAAATCGGTTAAGCCTTTTCAGGATATTATTCACAGAGAGCTGTCTAAAGAAGAAATTGTTTATCTGTGTATGATCGTTTTAAGTTGGATTTATGAAGCAGAGGAAACGGAAACGATATTCAAAGCAGTAGTGCTATGCCAAAGTGGAACATCTATTTCTAAATTATTATTAGTTACATTGCAAGCTATGTTTCCAGAAATAGACTTTATTGGTGCATATTCAGTAAGGCAGTTTGAGCAAGATGGGGAAGAAGTTGATTTTATCTTCACAACAGTTCCAATCAACGATAAAAGAGCAACGTTTATTGTTCCGCCAATATTGGATAGCCAAACTCGGATAGATTTAAGAAATCGAGTTCAAGGTGAGATGAGAAACAACAGCGATCCGTTAGTACGATCACTTATGAAGGTCATTCAGCCATATATTCCAAGTCAATACATCGATGTTGTCTCAAGAAAAGTATGTTGTTTGTTAGCAAAGCAACATACTTCAAAAGTACAAACAGATAATGGATCAGACCAATTTAAATTTTCCATTGATAATATAAGTATCCTAAAAGAAAGCATCGATTGGGAAGAACTCGTTGATATTTCAATGTTTCCTCTTTTTAGAAGAAACAGTATTACACAACATTATATAAATAAAACAAAGAACGTTTTTTATAGCAATTATGATCGAATGTTGATTGCTGAAAATGTTTATTTGCCTCATGTGGCTGCTAAGTTTGGGGTAAAGAAAATGGATTTTCAAATCGTCGTTTTAAAAAAACCAGCTTTTACACCTAATGGGGAAGAAGTAAAGATTGTTGTAGCCTTAGCTCCTTCTGTTGAAAATGATCATGTACCAACTTTAATTAAACTAAATAATCTGTTTATGGATAAAAACGTCATGTGTCAAATGATGAAGGAAGAAAATATATTCACCATCCAGAGCATTCTTAACAGTCTAGGAGGAGCAGAAGATGAATTTTGCAAATTTGTTTCAGAAGGAATTAATTAAACTACATGCTGAATTTAATTCAACAGATGAAATGTTTGAAGTGCTTAGTAATGATTTAATAGAAAACGGTTACGCAGAGACTTCCTTTAAACAAGCGATTATTGAAAGAGAAAAAGAGTTTCCAACAGGCCTGTCTACGGAAAAGGTACAATTGGCAATTCCGCATACAGATACAAAACATATTAAAAAGCCATTTATATACGTTGTTAAACTAAATCAGCCATTGCGATTTTTACAAATGGCGACGACAGATACATGGCTTGATATAAATATCATATTTATGCTTGGAATAAAAGAGCCGTCAAAACAAGTTGGGCTGCTTTCATTAATTATAGATAAGTTCAAGGATGAGCAATTTGTGAACACGTTTCATTCTATTACATCCGAAGAAGAATTGCTGGCAATACTACAAGAACAATTTAGGAGTGAAGATGAATGAAAAAAGTAATTGTAGCCTGTGGTTCAGGTGTAGCTACAAGTCAAACAGTAGCATCGAAAGTGAAATCAATACTTGAAGAAAAAGGTGTTCGTGCAAGTGTAGAAGCAGTTGATATTAAGTCATTAGATCAATATATAAAAACGAGTGATGTTTATATTTCAATCACAAAAAATACAAAAGAATATGATATTCCTACTCTAAATGGAATAGCTTTCTTGACCGGTATGGGAATGGAAGAAGAAACACAAAAACTACTCGATGCGCTAAAGTAAATTGTACTTCTTTGATACTGGGTAATCTATGTTACGAAACGTAATCTAAATTGCCCAGTCAAGCTATGATAACTATTTATCTATTATTAGGGGGTAAAATCATGGACCTGCTAAAAACAATATTTTCATATATTTTAGATTTAGGTGCTTCTGTATTTGTTCCTGCAGTTATGTTGTTAATTGGAATATTTGTAAAAATGAAATTTAAAAATGCTTTAAGTGCAGCAATTACTTTAGGAGTCGCCTTTTTAGGAATGAACCTTGTGATTGGCTTTATGCTTGATGCTTTAACACCAGCGGCTCAAGCTTTAGCAGAGCGAACAGGGATTGAATTAACAGCTGTTGATGGTGGTTGGACAACTGCTGCTTCATTATCCTGGGCTTGGCCATATGCTTTTCTACTGTTTCCTATTCAGCTCGTCATTAATGGAGTGATGCTTCTATTAAATAAAACAAAGACATTGAATGTCGACTTGTGGAATGTATGGGGAAAAATTTTCACAGCTGTACTTATTTATGGTGTAACCGGAAGCATGTATATCGCCCTCATTGGTTCAGCAATTGTAGTTGTACTTGAATTGGTATTTGCTGATTTGAATCAAAAACAGATCGAGACGTTAACAAATATTCCAGGTGTTACAAGTTCCCATAACTTTTTCTTAATTGGTACATTATTAATGCCGGCTGATTGGCTCTTAAGAAAATTTAAAGTATTTAATAGAGAAATGGATGCAAGTGCATTAAAAGATAAAATTGGTATTTTTGCTGAAAATCATGTAATGGGTTTTATTATCGGGTTTCTCTTGGGCTTGGCAGCAGGCTATTCAGTAGCTGATTCACTAATTTTGTCGATGCAAGCAGCTGCCGCATTAACGTTATTCCCAATGGTAGCTAAATTATTTATGCAAGCGCTATCCCCGTTATCAGAAGCCATTAATGATTATATGAAAAAACGCTTTAAAGATCGGGAAATATTTATTGGACTTGATTGGCCGATATTAGCTGGATCAAGTGAGGCATGGGTTGTGATGACGATTCTGGTTCCGATTACGTTATTCTTTGCCTTTATATTACCAGGAAATGCAGTACTTCCATTTGCGGGAATTCTAAATATTGGGCTTGCTGTACCGGCATTAATTGTAACCGGTGGTAATTTGTTACGAATGCTGGTGATCTGTACGATTACCACGCCGGTATTCCTATATGCCGCAACGTATTTTGCCGATATTATGACAAACCTAGCACATTCAACAAAAGCGGTTGAATTAGAAGCAGGTCAGCAAATCACCTGGAGTACGGTTGAATACCCTGCATTTAGATATATTTTAACTGAGCTTGGGAGTTTCAGCATGGTAGGAATTGGATTGGCTGTTGTATGGGCATTAGGATTTATCCTGTACCGGAAAGAAATGTTAAAACGGACGGAAGAACTAAAGGTAGAAAAATAGTCGGTGATGAAATGCTTTGTCCTGAATATAAGATGCCGTAAGTCTTCGTAGTGAAGAATATGGAGAAGCTTAAGTGGGAGATAACTCCACCTAAATTCTTGAATCGTTCAAAGGCTTTCAGGTCATACCCTTGTGGTACTAACATTCAACAGGAGATGAAGAATCTTGAATGAAGTTTCACTTTATACAATAACATTAAATCCAGCTATTGATCGATTATTATACTTGAATGAGAAATTGGAAAGAAGAAAAAGCAATCGAATTACGGAAGTTTCTTATGATATTGGCGGAAAAGGAACCCATGCTTCTTACGTTATGTCGAAATTAGGAGTAAAAAACCTAGCTCTAGGATTTGCAGGGAGTCGGAATATAGATAAGTTTAAACAGATTTTAAGTGAAAAGAACATGGAACATGACTTCACGATTATAGATGGTAGAACCACCAGGGAATGCTATATCATGATAGAACCGGAGCAAGTCTCAGCCGGCTCTATCATGTTGACAGAAAAAGGATTTCATGTAGAAGAAGCTGATATAAAGCGACTTTTTGAAAGGATAAAAGCCAGAGTGAAAGCGGAAGATATGGTATTAATCGCCGGTTCATTACCAACTAATTTCACGATCGATAATTTAAGACAATTATTACGTATTTTAAAAGAAATTGGTTGTTTTATTGCTTGTGACTTATCTGGTGAGGCAATTAAATTAGCTGTCAAAATGAAGGTAGATTTTATTAAACCAAATGAATTTGAATTAAAGCAGCTAAAAGCTTCTCATGAAAGTTTATTCGATACAGTAAAAAGACTAAACCAAGACATTGATTATGTAGTTACTTCGTTAGGCGAAAAAGGCAGCTACTGTGGGTATGATAGAAAGATCTATCGTGTCATTCCACCTAAGGTAAAAGAAGTAAACGATACTGGTGCTGGGGATTGCTTTGTAGGTGCCTTTTTAGCTGGGCTGGCGAATCAGCTTTCGATAGAAGAAATAGTAAAGCTGGCTAGTGGTTGTGCTGCAAGTAAAGTGATGAACAAGGATAGTTCAACGTTTGATGTGAAGACGGCAATGGAGTTAAAGCAACAAGTAAAAATCACTCAACTATAAGGTGGCGATAAAATTGTTATATCAAGAGGAAAGAGAACAGTTGGCTGAGATTGTGAAAAAAATGTTCTCTCGATATGAGACGAATACAGCTGGGGGAAATGTTAGTGTCAGGATAAATGATCAACATATTATTATGACACCAACCCATATGTCGCAAAAATACCATTGTGATATATCCCCGTACCAAGTTTTAGTGGTGGATATGGATGAAAATATAGTTGAAGGTGATGGCAGAATTACAAGAGAAATTAATATGCATATGGCATGCTATAAACATAATCGAGAGATTGGCTGTGTACTCCATGCACATGCACTTCAGTCAATGTTTTTTGCAACGATGGGGATAGATATGCCCAATTTAACAGAAGCTACGCAAAAATTTGGGAATATTCCATGTCTGGATTTTGCTCCTGCAACCTCGAAAGAATTAGCTGAAAAAGTGAAACATTATTTGGAGAATAAAGCCTTAGAATCTGTAATTAACGCCATTTTATTGAATAAGCATGGGGTGTTAATAACAGATACAAATTTAATAAAAGCTTATGATAATCTGGGGCGTCTGGAATACAATGCATACATTGCCGAAAAAGCGTTACTGTTTGATAAGTTAGGCATTTGTAAGATTGAAAATAAAGAGCTAAATTATAACGTAGATGAATAAGGAAAAGCTTTTTCTTCAATTATGTATTTTTCTTTCGGCATTATGTCTGCTCATTTCCGTGTTCACAAGATGGATGATTCCTACTATGTTAGCTCTAATTTTGGCAATCATAGCTCAAAGTAAATACAGAAAATGGTATCCCCATAAGGCAAGATCGTATAAGGAATTGATTCAGAAAAAATACGAGAAAGAGCAATTTAGTAAGTCGGAAAATAAATAATAATTAATCAATAATGATATTCAAAAAGAGGACAATGGATATGTGATTAGCTAAGAATTAATGTACTAGAAAACCTGTTTCTCTCGTACGATAGGGTCTCTGTTATCCGAACCAATGTTAGCTCAGGTATCTCAGCACTTCGCCTTTCAATTTCAACATCATTAGAGGAAGAGAAATTGCGGTGCTTTACTTGTGGGATTGAATTTTCTACTGCGCTCTTAACTTCAGTACTATATTTTATACATTCTAATGTATGAGGAAATTTGTTTAGGTCATTAACTACGACTTTTTGAACATTCACGAATAATAATTACAACGGAGGGTTTACTGATGAAATATTTAAAAGAAGAGAGAAAACAAATTGTTGAATATGGAAAGAAATTAATCGATTCTGGGCTAACCGTTGGCACCGGGGGAAATATTAGTATTTTTGATAAAGAGTCAGGGCTTATGGGAATTACACCAAGCGGCATTGAATATCATAATTTAACTGAGGAAGATGTCATCATTATGGATTTATATGGTAATGTGGTTGAGGGGGAGCTAAGACCATCCAGTGAACATCAAATGCATTCCATTGTCTATAAAAATAGATATGATGCAGTTGCTATGATTCATACGCATGCTTTGTATTCCACAACGATTTCTTGCTTGAATGTTGATTTACCGGCTATTGATTATCTTGTTGCTCATAGTGGAGGAAAAAATATCCGTTGTGCTAATTACGCAACATACGGCACAAACGAATTAGCTGAGAATGCGCTGGAAGCAATGAAAGATAGAAAAGCAGTATTATTAGCCAATCATGGAATCAATGTAGTCGGCAGTTCTCTTGCAGAAGCTTATGCAATTACAGAGCAGTTGGAATTTTGTGCCCGCTTGTACTGGCAAGCAAAAGCAATCGGGAATCCAGTCATCTTATCAGATGAAGAAATGACGATGATGGTGGAACGCTTTAAGGATTATGGACAACCGCAAACAAACGAATAGAAAATTAGTTACTTTCATGGCTAAAGGTCTGACTTCTTTCTCATTTTAACAGATCTTGAAAATAAATTTTCGTATGAGCTCTAGTTTTTGAACTAGGGCTTTTATTTTGTTCCTTATTTTTTCCATCATCTATTTTTCTTCAACTTGAATTCTCCCTAACTATGGACTAGTAAATTCATGAAGGGATGGATAATCTTTTTTGGAAGTAGCTTTGGCTTACCTATGCGCTTGGCTGTGGCAGACTCCACTCTCTTTCTATGAATACAGCATGGGCTCGAATATAAAGGAAGGCCGACTTAAAGTGGGCTTCTTGCTCAGGCGTCGGCATTCCCCTGTTTTAGAGGCATGTTTCCTTTATCCATATTTAGTGCCGCAATACTTCCAATGCAAGAGTTATAAAGAATACAAAAGACGTCTAAATGGGGGATATTGTTATCCAAATGTCCAATTCGTTTAAAGGTCTTTAGGACAACCCATGTAGTACTAATATTCAAGGAGAAAAAAACTCCTCGAATAAAGGTTCACTATATCCCGGAAGTTCTTCGATATATATAAATCGCTAATCGATCGCTCTTGTTTATCTACTATTTTTGTGCAACCTGACAAGGATGGCAAAAATTATGCAAGCAGCTCTCAATAGATACGTTGTTTTTTCCGGTTTTTTTTACTCTCCTTCGACAAAGGCAAAGTCAGCGGGGGTATGTTCTCCTTGAAATATTTGTTTAAATTCATTAGGCGTGTAGTTGGTTTCTTTTTTAAAAATACGGCTAAAATAGGTGAGATCCGGATAACCAACTTCCTCGGCAACTTCGGTGATGGTTAATTCAGATGTCCGCAATAGTTTTTTTGCTTGTTCTATTCGGTAATGACGTAAGTAACTACTAAACGTCATACCAACCGTTTCTTTAAAAAAACGGCTAACATAGCTTTTATTTAAATGCATGAAGCGTGCCAATGTTTCTAAATTAATTTCCTCATTAAAATATTCATGAACATACTGCATCATCTGATTGGCGCTTTCTTTGACTGTATCTGTAATTGATTTTCGCTCGTAATGAAGTAAAGAAACCTGATTTAATGCTAAAATGGCACGATGAATTGCCGACTTACACTCTTCTTCATCTAATGGCTTAACGATATAGTCAATGGCAGCACAGCGTATTGCAGTTTGAATATGTTTAAAATTCGCCTCTTTGTCAAGCAGGATTACTTTAATATTTGGATGTTGTTTTACAATATTTGTTTTATATTGAAATATTTCATCGCTTGATCCACTAATATCAAGGATTAACATATCAAGCTGATTATCTAATGAACGTTTGTATGCTTCTTCAGCCGATAAAGCGTCCTCAAGAAAAGTAACATTAAAAAAATGCTCAGCAAATATTTGTTTTAAAAAAGCACGATCTGTTTCTACAGGACTGGCTATTAAAACACGACACATGGATAAACACCTCATTTTAAAGTAAACTCATGTTTAGTACTAATTCTAGTTATATTTAAGTAGCTCTATAATTAAATCTAACGTTCGTTTTGGATGACATTCTGTAAATATCCTAGTAGCAACTTCCTCTTCCTAAAAAGTCAGGCACCATTCAAAAGGTTAAGTTAGGGGACACAACGTTCAATAAAAGCTCGCTTGGTTTTTGCCTATAACCTGTGAAGAGCAGAGATCCTCTACTAATTTTTTACCCTATAGAAAAGTATAAAACTTTTGGCTTTATGGTATAAGAAAAACGATAGCTTTCACCATAAAGACTTGGCGACAAGCCAAGTTATTCTAATCTCCTATTCTAATTATACCATGTTTACATTATATTCCATGCAAATTGATTTTGTTGATCAATCATATTGTGAAATGTTGATCAAGTATCAAAATAGTCCAAAAACAGCAAAAAATAATCCTAACGGTATTCTATGTAAACGCTTTATCATAGAGGTATAGAAAATTATTGAAAAGGGGATGGCAAACATGGCTATTAATTTAGCAAAAGAAAGCGTCAGAGAATATGAGGTTGAATCACTTATTCATAAAGCCAAGCAGGCTCAACAAATATATGCCAGTTTTACCCAAGAACAAGTAGATGAGATTGTCAAATCTGTTGCGACAGTATTAACCGAAGCAGCAGAAGATTTAGCAATAAAAGCACATACAGAAACAGGATTCGGTAATGTAAAAGATAAAACAACTAAAAATCTATTTGCTAGTCAACAAGTTTATGAAAGTATTAAAGATGAGCCGACGGTAGGGATTATTCATCGTGATGAAGTAAGTAAAGTGATAGAAGTTGGAGTGCCAATGGGAGTAATTGCAGCACTTGTACCAGTAACCAATCCGACATCAACCGTTATTTTTAAAGCATTAATTGCATTAAAAACTAGAAATGCAATTGTTTTATCACCTCATCCAAATGCAGTGAATTGTATTGTGGAAGCAGCACGCTTAGTTGAAGAAACAGCGGTAAATGCAGGCGCGCCAAGAGGACTAGTACAAGTGATTGAGACACCAACGTTAGAAGGAACGCAAGCATTAATGAAGCATGAGGATACGGCACTAATTTTAGCTACTGGTGGCGGGCAGATGGTAAAAGCTGCTTATTCTTCGGGCAATCCGGCAATTGGAGTTGGACCTGGTAATGGACCAGCTTTCATTGAGGAATCAGCGGATATAGAAGCTGCTATTGATAAAATTATTACTAGTAAAACGTTTGACAATGGTACTATTTGTGCTTCAGAACAGTCTATTGTGGTGGAGAAAAGCATAAAGGATCAAGTTGTGAATGAACTTAGAAAGCGCCGTGCTTACTTTATGAATAAAGAAGAGTCAGAGCAGGTTGCGAAGTTTATTATGCGAGAAAATGGCACGATGAACCCGCAAATAGTTGGAAAACCGGTAACTGAAGTTGCAAAGCTATGTGGCATTATTGTTCCTGCTGACACCACAGTTTTGATCTCTGAACAGACAACTATCGGTCATGATAATCCATATTCTCGTGAAAAGCTTACACCAATTTTAGCAATGTATACAGTTAATGATTGGGATGAGGGAGTAACAACCTGTAATGCTATTTTAGAAAATGAGGGTGCAGGTCATACGGCTATTCTTCATACTAGTGATGATCAGCTAGTAGAAGATTTTGGATTGCGCACGAAAGCATCACGAATTTTAATAAATACCCCTGGAACATTTGGCGGAATCGGCTACTCAACTAACCTTGCTCCTTCACTAACGTTAGGTTGTGGAGCAATTGGAGGAAGTAGCATTACTGATAATGTAAGTGTACGTCAATTAATGAACATTAATCGCATTGCTTATGATAAAGAATAACAAACATTAGGTTTCTCTATTTGGAGGCTAGAATCGATTCATTATTATGCAATACGTGTTTTAAAACTTTTACTGTCCTGTATCTAAATCGTGTTATATTATCCATGGTTTAATAAAATCAACAAACTTTGTCTCTTTCTAATAGTAAACAAAAAGGATCTTTACGTCGAAGTGTAGAACCGTTTCTTTCAGAAGTTCGTAAAATAATAAGCAAGTTTTTCAAATAAGAGAAATAAGTCGACATATGAGCTGATGTTGACTGCTTTCCAAAAGAAGGACAGTTTATTTATCCCGCATCTAAGGTGCCGTAAGACTCCCACTTCAAGAGCCTTGAGTTGATACAAAAGGGTCTAAGTGGGAGAAAACGGCACCTAAATGCACGATTCGTTCAAGCTAACATTCAGTAGGAGATGGAAGAAACCTCCTACTGAATGAAGTTTCACTTTATTATCAGCCTGTTGGGCATGAGTTCAATATAGTAAGGACTCATGCCTTTTAGTAAATTAGACGCGTGTATTCTATAGGGAGAAAAATCTCGAACCACGAAAATAGCAGTTATTAACAATAAGATAGACAAGGATGGAAGCTAGAATCAGCAGCAAGTACAGGTCTTCGAGGAACATGCACTTCGGATAGACTAGTGACTTAGATTAGACTTCCATACAAGTTAAGGTCAATACTGCCAAATGGTACATCAAGTGAATAAAGCAAAGATATGGAGGGGAAGAAAGTGTACTTACTCTGAATCATGCTAGAACACAGTATAACCAGGCATGTGAATGTATCTGAGCTAGAAATCAGCTGAAGCTATAGTACGAGACACTTCTAGAAAAAGAAGATGCTACGTTAAAGGAAGAATCTAATAGGACACAGGATTTGGGAATATCGTTATTTTATCACACCAGATGATCTTCCGTTTGTACACATTTAACCGTGCACTTCTAGCTTTTGACTACGATAAGAAAGTTATTCAAGGCCGTAAAAAATTTAGCATTTCAGTAAAGGAAACTAGCAAGTCGCCTCCAACCGAGGCTTGGTGCTAGCCAATTTTTTTCTAATGTATATACGTATTATTTATATACACCAAACGAAAATGTTGTTTGTTTTTGATAAGGTTCATGAAGGTTCATGCGCTTTTAATACGACACTTGGGAACAACGGATGATGTAAAGAAGCCGGATGAGCTTGAGTTTCAAAACAGACACCATATTGTTTTGACTCTCCTTCTACAAGCTTCCATCCTTTTTCTAAGGAGTTACCTGTATACATAACAACCCTAGGCTGATTAGTTTTAATAGTCATAACACGTCTGCTTTTCTCCTCTTTTACAATTATTTTTTCCTCTCTATTTTCAATTAAAAATAAAATAATGATAAAACCAGATCCTACGATTCTGTTCTTCTTTGAATCGGGAAGCTATACCTTTATGTAATTTCTTTCCTTTCCTAAAGTCAAATGTAGTTCCTTCAACGTTAAGCAGTTTTCCAGTGGGCATTAGGGTTTCATTGAGTTTCCCAAATCGGTTACTTTTAATAGTAACATGATGGTTTAAAATGGTGTCTTTTAAATTTCCGCTTAAATTGAAATAGGAATGGTTTGTTAAAGCTAAACCAGTAGTTTGATCAGAAGTCGCCTTTAAGGGAAAAGTGTGATTCATTCAATAATAGACCGAAACTTTGTATATCTCCAGTTTGTAACTTATTCAATGCCTTTAAGGTTCGCTCGTCTTCATATACTACGTGTTTAATATCTTATATCCTTACTAAGATGCTTGTGTTTTTCAAAAGTTGCAGGTGATAATTCTTCAAGACTCTCACAATAGGAAGTACAGTTGCAAATATGCAAGCCCATTATATTTAGATCCTCAAGTGTACATTGCTTCTTCGTGTTAATAATAATGCATCTGATGCTGATCAAGTTTCAAAGGTGCATATTCATATATTAACCGATGACTATTAAGGAGGATAGCATGGTCTTTTTTCCCTTACCAATTGAATTTGACCCATGATTCCACTATTTACACCGATATAGTCATTTTCCACTTTTTGTCCATTCTTGATCATATCCATTCTATCGATAGATAAGGTCATATAACCCTTTCCATAAACTCTGGTCAACATTTCCATCGTGGCAGAAGAAAAAAGTCAAGATTTAGCAAATCTGGTCTTCAAGAGAGCAAATCTAGTTACATAGGTGATTTGTGAAATTTCGGTATAATCTCTAGTTATGTATCGTAAAAAGGGGAATATATTCAGTTATAATCGCAGAATTTTAATAGTCGAAATTGCCAAATACTAAATTTTTATTGTGCTGTTATTAACAAAACGTTTTGTTTAGTTTGTGTTTAGAGTATATTGTTAAGCTTTTTAACATCATGGTTCTTTTGAACTATTTCAAGGGGGAGTATTTCATGAGAGCGATTCTTGTTGATGATGATCGGCTTACATTGGAGTATTTAGCACAACAAATTTTAAAAATTGGGGGCATTACCATTATAGGGAAATACACAAATCCTACAGAAGCAAAAGAAAAAATCATTCAACAAGACGTAGATGTTGTATTTTTAGATATTCAATTACCAAAAGTCAATGGATTAAGGTTAGCTGAAAAAATACTTAAGCAAAACCCGGAAGTCAATATTGTTTTTGTAACCGGGTATGACAAATATGCAGCGAAGGCATTTGAAATAAACGCTATAGATTATTTAGTAAAGCCAATCTCTATGAACCGACTAAAAGATACAGTACAACGAATAAAAAAATATGGTAATACAATATCAGCAACTAATGAGAAAACGCCTCCACTTTATATTAATGTATTAGGACCCTTTTCAATAGAGAAAGTAAAAGGAAAAGCTGAATTTATTTCTTGGAGAACTAAAAAAGCATTTGAGTTATTTTTATATTTACTTCGTTACAGAGACAAAATGGTGAGAAAATCATTTTTAATTGAACTATTATGGTCAGATATTGAGCTGGAACGGGCAAATGATCTATTGTATACCACTATCTATTATGTACGTAAAACATTAAGACCATATTATAAAAACATGCATATTCAAAATGCATTGGATGGGTATGTACTAAGAACAAGAAATGTTATGGTTGATTTTGAAGAATGGAAAAATAACGTTCATTTATTACCTGAATTGACAGAGCAATCGATAGATAAATATTTGGACGTTATGTCTAAATATAAAGGTGCATATTTACAAGGTTTTGATTTTTGGTGGGCAGAAGCAGAGCGTCATAATTGGGAACAAGTTTGGTTATCAAAAGCGTTAGAAATTGCAGAATTCTATTATTTTCATAATTATTTTATGGAAGCGAAAAAGTGGTACCGAAAGATATGCGAATTTTTACCTGAAACGGAAGAAGCTCATCTCGCATTAATGAAGATTTATGATGTTGAAGACAGTCCAAGTTTAGTTAAACAACAGTATCAAGCATTAAAATCATTTTTAGAGGAGGAAATAGGAGTTCCCCCTTGCAATAAGATATTAGAATGGTATAGATCTTGGGAAAACAAGATAGTACTTCATAAATGAGCAATGGTATGGGTTAAAACAACGGAGATCAATAAGATGCAATTCCTTTGAAAAATTGCGACATATTGTTGTCAATATTTTATATCCATTTATATGTCAACACCTATCCTACTCATCGAAATTCTAGGCGGGGAGATAAGTTATATACCATAATACGTTCAATTTTAAATTTACGGGACTGTATAAACATCCTCTTAGATAGATAAAGAAGCACTTTTTTCATGGGTTTCAATTGAAGTTTCATGAAGAAAGAAGTGCTTCTTTTATTATCTAAAAACGACACCTCGATTTATAGGATGAATATTTTTGAAAGTAGCTCTAGCTCATACGCTAGAGCTACTAACTTCGCTCTCCTTCCTATGATAAGTTAATATTAGCTCCTCACATCACTATTGAACATGCAGATGCCGTAAAGTTCCTGCTTCAAAGAATTAAAGAGAATATGAAGATGTTTAAAGTAGAAAATAACGTCACTTAGTTCAGGCGATGGGACTTAAGGAAAGCTGCGAAACGACCACACTGCACATAAAAATACGGGGTTTTCTCTCGAAGGACAAGAGAAGGGCACTCATAAAAGTGGTTGCTTTTTACAAGATGTTGTGGAATTACCTTTGTTCACTTCCAAGAGAAAACACTCTACGAATAAAGTTTTATGTTGTTAAACAAGTGCTTGTTCTATTGTTAGTAATGTTTAGCAGTTGTTTAGTTCAGATGTTTAATATATTAGATGTAATTTATGGTAAGGAAGAGGGGAGGGAGAAAGATTGATGGCAAACAGTAGATGGAAAACAACAGCATTACTTTTAATGATTCTTTTACTAATATTACAAGGGTTTACACCAACAGTGTTTGCAGCTGAGTTAGATAACAAACCCAACTTAAATATTCAAACAAATTCGGATGCAACTACCGAGAAAGTAGTTGTCCAAATTCAATTAGAAGGGGATCAATTTGATTTTATTGAAATTAAACTTCCAAAAGGCACTTCTTATAATGAGGAAAAGACAAAGTCTGTACAGCAACAAGGAGTTATTTTGGACTACAATGCAAAAAAGCATGTAATAACGCTAAATTGGCAAGCAGATGTCACGGACCAACAAGCTGCATTTGTATTAACGAATTTAAAACAATCCGATAACTCTTTAGCTATTACTGGAAAGACAGACGGGGATGTAGTGTTTGAGAAAGAATATTCATTTCAAGTAAAACAGATATCTGATCGCACAAATCAGCAAAAGGATTCTCCAAAAAACGAATTAGGAAAAGAAGAAAAAGATAAAAAACCTGACAAAAAAATCAAAAAAGAGGTTGCAAAAACAGCAACAATAACTCCATCAGTAAAGAATAAACCAACACCTAAGCCAAAAAAGTCTCAGGGACAGGAACATAACAATTCATTGCCTATTACATCTCCAAAGAACATTGCAAAAGTAAATACAAATTGGCCAAATCCGGGGTCATTAAAATTAACAAAAGAGGCTACTCCAACTGGTAAGTATGGGGAATGGGAGATAGAATTAACTGCTCAAGGAAAAAAATTAAAACAAAAGTCAGATGTTGTGCTAGTGTTTGATCGCTCCAATACGATGGAAGGAAGGAGACTTTATAAAGCAAAACAGGCTGCACAAAAATTTGTTGATCATTTATTAACGGAAGATTCAACAACAAGAATTGCATTAGTTCCGTTTGGCACTTATGCAGATAAACATACAGGTTTTACAGACTATAGTGGTAAACGGAAACTAAAGCGAGATATTCATTCAATTTATGTAACAGGTGAAGATGATGGAGCCACTAATATCCAAGCAGGACTTCATAAAGCTAAACAATTACTTAATAAAAGCGATGCAGATTACAAAACAATTGTCTTATTAAGTGATGGAGACCCTACCTTTAGTTTTAGAGCTAAAAAAGCAATGCCATATATGTGGTCGGGAAGTAAGTATAATTTCATTCTTTCAGATTTTGATTATGATGAGCCGATTGGTACTGGAGGCTCTTATTACTTAGAAGGGGATAGATATAGGGTCAACGGATTCAAAGTAAAGACAAACGGAATTGCGACAATGTCCGAAGCAGCTCATATTATAAATTCTGGTATCGATATTTATTCTATCGGATTAGATGTTGCCAGATACGAAGAAGCTATTTATGTATTAAAAAATAGTCAAAACAGAGGCTATTATGAGGGCAGTGGAGATGAATTAAAACAGATTTTTACTGAAATTGGTACAGGTCTGTTAAATCATGCGGCACATGATGCCATTGTTACGGATCCTCTGGGAGAAATGTTTAATCTTGTAGAAGATGGAAGCTATAACGGGCAACAATTTACGGTAAGTCATGGAAACATAAAATGGAATGATCGTACGGAAACATTTACATGGAATATTGGCAGTATCAAGGAAAACGAATGTTATACATTAAAATACAAGATAAATATGGATTGGGATAAACATCCAAAAGGAAATGAATTATACCCAACGAATGGTGAGACACCATTAAACTATAAAGATCCAAATGGTCATTCACAGACGAAACTATTCCCCATTCCTAAAGTAGGAATCGATAAAGGAAAAATTGTTAAAAAAGGATATCGTGTGAATTTAGACGGTAAGCCTGTGGATAAAAACGGTAATGTCGTTTCTGCTCCATCTCAAGCAGAGCAGTTTTATAAGACGTTTCATAAAGAAAAGAATCAAGAAGAATTGAAATTTTATGAGTCCTATGATGTTTTTGCGGAGGATGTTAAAGATTACACCTTATATGTAGGTAAAAATCCTACAAAGGTTAAGCTGAAACCAGATAAAGCAACAGAAACGGTATGGTTCGGTTATATCAAAACGTCTGATTTGATTGCTGGGAATGTGACAGCCATCTATGTGGATGAAGCTGGAAATGAGATAGCGGAAAGGGAAGTATTTACAGGGAAAGTTGGTGACACCTATATAACCAAGGAAAAGGATATTCCTGGTTATGAATTTGTCAAAGTAGATGAAAAAGGGGCATCAGCAACTGGAGAGTTCAAAAAAGAACCGCAGATTGTTCGTTATATTTACAAGAAAAAATTAGGTACATTAACAGTAATAAAAGTTGGTGAACAAAACAAACCGCTAAAAGGTGCAACATTTGTATTAAAAGATAAAGATGGAAATGTAGTTGAGACTGCTGAAACGGGCGATGATGGAAAAATCACTTTTGAAAACTTAGAGTGGGGTAACTATCAACTTGAAGAAACAAAAGCCCCGGAAGACTATCGTTTATTAAAGAAGCCAATTGATGTGCAAATTAAAGCAGATCAGTTAAATGTAGAACGTAAAATTAAAAACAGTAAATCTGGCTGGAGCTTGCCAGATACTGGTGGAATAGGTACGATTCTCTTTTATTTATTAGGAGCTATGTTAATGATTGGAGCATGGTTACTTTTCATAAAGAAAAAGCAGTCCAATGCTTCAGCAGACAAATAAATAGTAATGTTCTTTTAAGGTGGTGATGGCCAAACAGGGGGAAAACATAGAATTCTAAGATGTTAAATAAAAAAATTAATGAGAGGAGAAAGAAGATGAACGTGTCAAAGAAAAAAACGTTAAATTTTGCTTTAATCGTTTCTTTAATATTATCCCTATTTCTTCCACAAATAGCTTTTGCTAAGGAAGTAAGGGGGAATGAAAGTAACCCGACATTAACAATTCATAAATTTGAACAGGAAACTGGTACTAAACCGGGAGAAGAAGGAACGGGTTTACCTGGACAAACTGCAAAAGGAAAACCGGTAGATGGAGTCATGTTTACTTTAAAACAAACTCATAAATATGATCCAAATGGTGGAGAAAATGGCGAAGGATCATGGGAACCAATTACTAACGGAAAGACAATCCATAAAGAAACTGTAAAAGGAAAAGTAGTCTTTACAAAAGCAGATGGATTGGAGTTAGGTCGTTATCAAGTTACAGAAACAGATGGACCAGCACATGTCATCTTAAATCCAGAACCATTTTATGTTGATGTTCCAATGACAAGTAAAGATGGTACTACTTTAAACTATGATGTTCATGTGTATCCAAAAAACGAAACGGTTCGCTCAGCTGTAGAGTTAGTGAAAAAGGATGAAGATGGAAACGCATTACCAGGAGCAGTATTTAAATTATTTAATGAAGATGGTACATCAGCGAAGGGGAAAAATGGTGAAATCGGTGAGCTAACTACTGGACAAGATGGAAAAATTAAAGTAGATGGACTAGGTCAAGGAAAGTATTACTTCCAAGAAATTAAAGCACCTAAAGGTTATGCTCTAAATACAACAAAAATCCCATTTGAAGTGAAAAAATCCGGGGGAAATCAACAAGATGTTGTTGTAGAGTGGACTCCAGTGAAGGGATTTGTCAACAAAAAAGGAGAGGTTATCAACTACATTACTCCTAAAATCGATAAGGATGCAGAAGGAAAAAAACATATTTATATGGACCGCGACAAGGAATATAAATATAACCTATCCATTCAAACACCAAAAGATATAAACACATATAAAAGGATTGGTGTAACAGATACACTTGATGAACGTCTAAGTTTTGTCAACGATGGCAGCATTGCTGACGGATGGACAGTTGAAGGAACAGATAAGTCTAATATTATCTTTAAACAAAATGGTCAAACCTTAAGTTGGGAAGTAAAAGACCTAAGTCAATTAAAACCGGGACAAGAGATTAAAATTACCTTTACTGCAAAAATTAAACCAGATGCTGAATTAAAAGATGGAGAAATTGGTATTGATAACACAGCAAAACTCCACTTTGATAATAACAAAGGTTCGTTCACTGTACCGGAAAAACCAGCTAAACCAGAAGAACCATCCGTTGTAACTCCAACTGAAGGTGGATTAAAGGTGATTAAAGTAGACGCTTCTGACAATGCAATGGAATTAGAAGGTGCTGAATTTAAGTTAACGGATATGAAAGGTCATGTCATCGATACAAGCAATTCTGGAAATGTTGTAAAGGTAAATGGAAAGGCTTTTAATGGCAAGCTAGAAAATTTAACAACAGATAAAAAAGGTAAATTCTCTATTACTGGGCTTACCCCAGGAAAGTATCAATTACATGAAACAAAAGCACCTACGTATACCGATGATGGAGGTAATAAAAAATCATATCGTTTACTATCCAAACCTGTAGAAGTCAAGGTAGAAAACGACAAAGTTTTAGAATATAAAATCGAGAACTCCAAATCCGCTTGGGAACTACCGACAACAGGCGGAATCGGTACCATTCTATTTACACTTATTGGTCTAACGCTTATGGCAGTAGCAACAGCACTGTACTTTCGTCGTAAAAAGCAAGCTACAGTACAATAAACAGTAAATTACGGTAAGGAGAGAGAATTTTTTCTCTCCTTATTTCCATTATTTACCTCTTGTGCAAGAATCTATGAATTCGGAATAAGACAAGCCAGAAATGGATAGCTATAAACTCAGTCCTAGTTACGATAAAGCTGTAACAAAACTATTTAAAGTCGAACACAATACTGTAAAGGTAAACGATAGAATCGGAATAAGGAACTAGAGCGTTGAAGAGAGAGAACAACAAAAGAACCAGATTGTCGATAGTTGTTGAAACGAATCTTAAGCTTGAAAATGGGTTCATATCCAAACTGTGAATGAGAGGAATCAAAGTAGAACTGTAAGAGAAGTGAAGAACACTACATTTCAAAAGTTTGCTGTACATAAAATTTATTTACGATAGGAAGGGAAAACGATGAAACGAGCAATAGTTAGTATTCTATTTTTAGTTGGATTAGGTATCTTTTCCTATCCTATGATAAGTAATATTTTATCGACAAAAGTACATCAATCCGTTGTCAAAGAATACGAAGAAACGATTGACAAGATGGATAAGCAATCGATCAAAAAGGAAAAGGAAAAAGCAGATAAACATAATGAAAAATTAAGGGATTCTGAGATAGATTTTGTCGATCCTTTTTCAACAGGGGGAGCATCTAAGGAAACCACGGCAGGAAATAAAAGTTATTATGATGCTTTAAATGTCGGACCTGCAATTGGCAGTCTTGAGATTCCCAAAATTGATTTACTTCTTCCTATCTACCATGGAACAAGTGAAGAGGTTTTATCGCGAGGGGTTGGACATTTAGAGAACTCCTCGCTGCCAACTGGAAAACCAGGTACTCACAGTGTATTAACAGCTCATCGAGGCTTACCAAGTGCTGAGTTATTTCGCAATTTAGATGATTTAACGATAGGGGATCAATTTTACATAAACGTATTGAATGAAACGTTTGCGTATGAAGTATTTGATGTAGACATTGTCTTACCCCATCAAACGGAATGGTTAAAAATGAAGAATGATGAAGAAATTGTAACATTACTTACTTGTGAACCATATATGATAAATACACATCGCATGCTAGTAAAGGGCAAGCGTGTACCTTACGATCCATCCAAAGTAGAATCAGCAGAAGCAAATGATAATTTATGGATTGTAATTGGATTAGGTATTTTCTTTCTACTATTGGTCATCTGGGGTATGAAACGGCGAAAACGGAGGAAGCAGGTGGAGGTAAGATGAAAGGGAAAAAAGCAATTACCTTGTTGTTTGTGATTGGTTTAGCTATTCTTGTATATCCTCATGTCGCTAAGCTGATTAACAGTTACCTACAAAAGCAACAGGTGGATGAATTCCAAGATAGTTTAGAGAATAAGACTGATCAAGAAATAGATGAATTGATGAAGCGAGCTTCCGCATGTAATGAAAAGATTTATTATAATCGCTCTGGAATTCGTGACCCGTTTGCCGATAATGAAAAAAAACTGCATGCATTGAAAGAATGCTTAGGACTTGATGATGATGAGGTGTTTGCCGCGATTGAAATTCCAAAGTTGGGGGAAATTATCCCGATTTTTTTAGGAGCTTCTGAGAAAACTTTAGCAAAAGGAATCGGACAAATAGAAGGGTCTTCTCTTCCTGTTGGTGGAAAGAGTAACCATACGGTATTAGCCGGTCACCGTGGTATGGGCACGAAGGCAATGTTTCGTCATGTTGATGAGTTAAAGGAAGGTGATCTTTTTTATATACATACGATGACGGGAACACTCACTTATCGTGTATTTGGTCAGAAAGTAATCAACCCACAAGAAACAGAAGCATTGGAAATTCAAGAAAATCGGGATTTGGCCACATTATTTACATGTCATCCTTACCCTACTGATTATCAACGACTATTGATACAAGCTGAGCGAGCAGATGAGGAGAAGGTAGTTAAGGGAAAATAAAGCTTGGCTGAAAAACTGCTATGCTATCAATATAGTAATGAGGAAACGAAATGTTATAAAATACGATGGAATTGAAAAATCAAAACTTGACAAGGATAAATATGGTACATACAGTAAAAATAAGCTCATGACAGAAATGCACGACCGTCATGAGCAGGATGTTATATTCTAAACTCTTAGCTCTGCTGCATTTCACATGGTTATCCAATAGTTTCGATCATATTTTCTTTTTTCAGTGCTTCAAACACCTTAGTGGCAAATTGTTCTAATTGTTCCCAGCTGGTTTTTGCTATATTTACATCTTCTTCTAACAACTCAAAATCTTGTGCATCAAAAACAGCAACGTTATTTACGAGATGACAGTATTTTGCAGCTATAACATGCCACTGATTTGAAATATTTTGAAGCGAGTCAATGGCTTTATCAATGGTATCTGCCAGAGTGGTAAGCTTATTTTCTATGTCTGTTATAATAACTACTTCTTTTTCTATACCTGATATTTGCGCTTGTAAACTAGCAATTTGGCTCTCTGCGTTGTCTTTTTCTTTAACAGCTTCAGCTATGATTGGTCCTCCGGCAATGCAAAAAATAATAAGTCCACATAATATTGCTCCACCGCCTATTTTCCACTTCGCATTTTCTATGATCCTGTGATAATGTTCAATTTGCTCTTTTAACATCGGGATGCTGGCATCTGATTGTGATAATACAACTTGCAATTGATTAGAATTTTCTTTAAAGTGCTTTACGTCTTCGCTAATGCTATCTCGATACGTCGTCAAATCCTTTATCATATCATCAACTTTTTCACTGTTTCTTAAAATTGTTTGATACAATTCCTCTATTTCTTTTTGTACGTGCTGTTCATTTTTTTGCTCAATTGCATTTAATAAATGATTATAATGATCTTGCCAGGTTTTATTAAAATCTACTACTGTTTTTATGGATAATCTAATATTTGGTTTTAATTGATCTAACCAATAAGTAGCATTTTCTTGAGCATCTGTAAAGTTAGTACGTATATTTACTTTTAAATGATTATCAACAGAGCTTATTCCATTTAATTGGGGTAATTGACTGTCGATAACGGAATGTGCATAAGAATCAATAACAAGAATGCTTGAAGCAGCAGTTTCTAATTTTTCTTGGAAATTATCCGGACCAAGTTCATTTCCCTGTTGTTGAGCAGTTACTATATTTGGTGGAAATACGTAAGTCATTGTAAAAATAATCGTGATCATTGCTACGATTATTTTTTTAATTTGACCCTTTTTCATCGTCATCACCCACTTTTGGATTTTATTTTCTAGGAGATTATAAAATTAGTACATAGTGGGATATCTTTTTCAAAAATAGCATTGCCCAAGTTTAAGCGCTTAAACCTTGAATGAAGTTTCACTTGATTTCATAAGAGGTTCTGCGGTTGTATGTTGCTAACCGAGCGGTTCTAGCTTTTGTTCATAGGGGAAGTATGTTTGTAAGTACTTCCCCCAACTATACTTATTGATGATCTACTATTTTAATTTCTTCTACATATAACTTTTCTGCAAAGTCTTTAATATTGCTCCAACTCGTTTTAGCAATTACTAAATCTTCTTTTAAAAGTTCAAAGTCTTCCGGGTCCATTATATCGATGTTACTAACTAAGCTTCTATATTTTGCTTCCATTGTACTCCATTGAGTAGATATATTTTGTAAGGAATCGATAGCAAGGTCAATTGTATCTGTTAAGAATTCCATTTGCTTTTTGATTGCAGTTATACTAGCCAACTGGATTTGCGCTTCTTCAATATTTCCGGTAAGAACTTTAATTTCTTCTTGCGCTTGATCTATTCCTTGTTTAGCTAACACAATTCCTGTTATTCCTCCTCCAGTTGCTCCTGCTCCTCCAGCAATTAAACCTATACCAAGAGGGGTTCCGGCACCTGTAACCAGTACAGCTACACCACCTACAATGGCAATTGGTCCTGCTGCAGTAGCTACTGAAGATGCTATCAAGATATTGTTATATTTACTTATCGATTCATAATATGCGTCAATTTGTTTTTGAAAAAGTGGAATACCTGTATCCTGGCTCGTTAAAATGGTCGATAATTGGTTAGTGTTTGCTTTTAATTTTTGTGTATCGGTTTGTAATTTTTCTCTAAACTGTTTTAAATCAACAATTAACTTATCGACTTCTCGTTTGTTTTCCAAAACGCTATTAGAAAGTCTTGTTAATCTTGCAGTTAAAGCTTGTGTATCTTTGTTTTCTGTAGCTTCTAATAACTTATTATAATACCCTTCAAATTTATTATCATAATTAATAATATTCTCGTTCGTTGCAATTAATTGCGTCTTTAATTGATCGAGCCATTCCTTTGCATTTTCTCTTGCGTTGTCCTGATCCATTAATATTTTTTTCTGTAAATTTGTTTCAATGGAATTTACGTATTTAAAGCTTATATTGGGCTGTTTAATGACTGTCAACGCATAAAGATCCATGACCAGTGCATTGGATCCGGTTGTTTTCATCGCTTCTCTAAGACCATCCGGACCTAATTCAAATTTATTGTATATGTCGGTTGGATCTGTTTGAGCTTGCTCTTGTGTTGTGTTTTTTGCATAGGCATAGGAAGGTACGACATTACTAAACACGATTGTTACTGCCATTATCGGAAGAAGAAAAGATTTATATATTTTGGACAATTTGATTCCTCCTAACAAGAGAGCTGAATTTTTACTTTATGTTTGTGGTAAAACCTTCAAATTGTTCTGTCTGTTTGTTGATCTGCAACATAATTTCTTTTAAGTACTTTAATTGGCTTTGCAGTTCAGAAGGATTTATTTCTCCAGAAAGCACATTATCTTTTAACTTGTCCATGATATTATTTAAAGTTGTAAATTCATTGACAATATAATCAAAAATAGCAACCTCCCGTTTCACCATTTCAGCAAAACCAATGATTTGATCTTCAACGATTGTAACTTCTGTTGCTTGTTGCTCAAATTTAGATAGTTTCTTCATTAGTGCGGTTACTTCCTGTTGTTTTTGCTGGATGGTTGTAGCTGATAGTTTTGTTTTAAAGCTAGTAGCATTCGCTATTTCTTTACTAATAGCTTCAATGGATGCAACATCAACTGTTTGAGTTTCGGCACTTGTTTTAACCGTATTATAAAGTAACTTACCAAATCTAAATGAAAAATCATATACTTCATCTGGATTAGTGATAATTTTAATAAGCTCATCTTGGATTTCTGCTAATAGACCCTTCACAGTTTCTCTTATTTGTATCGCTTCACTGTTATGTCCATTCAATAATTCAACTGCTTTCGTTGCTTTTTCAGAAAATGCCTTGCTATCAGAATCAAGAAGATCTTTGTAGGCATTTAGGTCTAAGGAGGTGCGTTTTAAATCTGCTTGCATATCCTCAACATTGCCTAGAAGCCGATTGAATCTATTTAAAAAGTTTATTTTTGCTTGTTCATTATTATCAATTTCTCCAGCTAATTCATATAAGCGAGTGTAGTATTGATCAACCCGTTGACTTAGACCATTCATGTTTTCATTTAAATAGATTAGTTGCGGACTATATTCATCCAACCACTCACGGACATTCTCTCTAGCAATTTGTTGATGGTTAGTTAAACTGCTCATGTTTTTTATATCAAGGGTTGGCTGTTTTAAAACAACAAGTCCGTATGATTGTAACAGCGGGTATTGTGATCCTAATGACCTTATCCAATTGGAGAATGTGATTGATCTAAGTTCTTTGTTTGTTTCGGCTAAAGCATTTTGGGGGATCATGGTGCTTAAAATGATAGCCAAAACCATAAAAAATGCTACTAATTTTTTCTTCATTGAAAAATCTCCTCCTTGGCTGACAATCCTGTAGTATTTAGCTAATATGAATAGCTTTCTAGCAAGATTAACCAGTTTATTTTAACTTAATATTGATGCTAGTATAGTTTCATGGACACATCTAAGTTAAATTTTATACAATGAATTTCAAGGAGGATGTGTCCCATGCGTACCAGAAATAATGGCAAACGATATAACGATGATTTTAAAAAGATGGTTGTTGATCTTTATCAATATGGAAATTCTGTAAAAGATTTAAGCAGCGAGTATGGCGTATCAGATGTAACTATCTATAAATGGATTAAGGATTTAACTCCAATTGAAGGAACTGACGGTAAGGAGATCACTCCAAAAGAAGTCGATGCCATTGAAAAAGAGAACCTTCGTTTGAAACAGGAGCTTGAAATCTTAAAAAAGGCTATGGCCATATTCGCTCGAAAGTAAGTGACTCAGAACTAACTGAATTTATTACAGAACATAAAGATGATTATCCCGTTCGTACCATGTGCGAAATGCTTGATATACCGAAAAGTACCTACTACCAATCTTTGAATAAGACCGAGTCGAATCGCGATCATGAGAACCGTGAGTTCACGGAAAAGATTGTCCGGATTCATAAAGAAAGTAAGAAACGATATGGTGCGCCAAAAATACATGAAATCCTTGAAAAACAAGGTTACAAAATCAGTTTAAAGCGAGTTCAACGCTTCATGAAAAAAGCTGGTATCCGTTCTATTATCGTTAAAAAATTCCGTCCGACACCCAGTAAAGAAAAGGTGGAAGAACGAGAAAATATCATTAACAGAGACTTTTCTACGACAACAATCAACCAAAAATGGGTTGGCGATATCACGTATATTCACACACTGCGTGATGGCTGGTGTTACCTTGCGTCTGTTTTAGACTTGCATTCTAGAAAGGTGATTGGGTACTCATTTGGACGTTCGATGACGACTGAATTGGTAGAGAAAGCTTTAGAAAATGCTTATGTCACACAGAAACCTAATGATGGCGTCATGTTCCATTCCGATTTAGGTTCACAATATACAAGCGATGCCTTTGCAGAAAAGATTCAGAGCTATAAGATGACGCACTCCTTCAGTCATAAGGGAAGCCCCTATGACAATGCTTGTATCGAGTCTTTTCATGCAATTTTAAAGAAAGAAGAAGTAAATCATGTACAATACTTAGATTTCAACGCTGCGAGAGTAGAGTTATTTAAATATATCGAAGGTTGGTATAATCGTAAAAGAATACATGGTAGCATTGGCTATCTGACTCCACAAGAGATGGAAGATTCAGCGCTCCATCAAGCAGCATAACTGCACCAATTAATATTAGAACACGGCTTTACTTGGAGAGGTGGGCGTGGTAGGCTTTTGCCTAGCGTGTTTTACTAACCTTTCTTCTTTCGCAAATCACCACACCCACAGAGGATCCATGTCAAGTCTTCACATATATATGTAAAGCTTCAAAGCGCAATAAAAAGTTAACTTTTTTGTGTCCTAAATATTGACGTAGATCCATATATAAGAATATTAAAGTTATTAACTTAGTTAAGAAGTGATGTGTATGCCTGTAAACTTTTTATCCCGAATGTAAGGTACCGTATTCAAGAATTATGGAGAATACGAAAAAATATCGAGAAGATAACGGCACTTAAATTCTTGATTTCATTCAAAAGCCTTTAGGTCATACCCTTATAGGTACTAACATTCAGTAAAGGGATGAAGTAAAATGCTTGTCAAATGGAACATCACTTTATCTTTTTCGGAAACTTATTTTTCTAATGGAGAATTTTAAATTACCCTGTAACAATTGTTTGGGTTAATAGTAAAAACAAAGTAAGAACGAGATAAACATAATGGTTCTATATGTTTACTTTTCATTTTTTATACATTATAATCATCTGAATAATTAAATAATTTACGTTTAAGTTCAATTGGTTTATTCTATAATACTACATTTTTTGTGTATTATGGCAATAAAATTAAAAATTGATGAAATAACGGTTACAAAATTAACAAATATATTAAAAAAGTTTATCACCCTTACCTTGATGTCTATTCAACGAACGAAAGGTAAGGGTTACGAATGTATATTTATCAAACCGAAATAGGGATATCATTCGCTTTTTAATGAAGTGAAGCCTATTTGCTTAGAGAAAAGGTGACTTATGTTTACTAGTTTGCAGCTTCTATTTTTAATCGGCATATCTCCACCAAAGCATCGAATCCTAACGCAGTTGTTAACAGTAAAATAAAAATAATTAGACTAGTTGCTTCAATGATTATATCGTCGCTCTTGGCAGAACCACGTGCAAGAGCAGGAGGCCATACAATGACAAGATTGAATTACCTTGTCAACAAAAACCGGTTAATAACAAAAGCAAGCCTCTTATCTTTTATTCGAGGCTTGCTTATATGTTAAAATCTGAATTGATTAAAATTATTTTGTGAAATCAATTTTCTTTGCCAACCAATAAATGATCACTCCACCAATGGTCATAGACAATAGTTCGCCAACACCAACGGTTAGCCATGTGTAAAAGAATGGTAAGTCAAACAGAATAGTTAGTTGTGCTGCAACAGTAAACATGGAAATAGCGAAAATGATAGCAGTTATACCTATTTTTATAATGTCATTTTGCAGTCGTTTGGTTACATATCTACATAAAATTAAAACAAGAAAAGTGGCAACACCACCAATGGGAACATCTAAAAACCATGTAGGAGACATGAAATTAGCAATGATAACTCCTAACGTTACTGCAATGACATAACGCTTGTGGTACAGTGCTAGAAAATTAAACATTTCAGAAAAACGAAACTGTATAGCAGCAAAACTGATTGGAGCTAACCATACTGTAATTATTACATAGAGCGCACAAATAAGAGAAATTTTAGTTAGCTCTGAGATCATCGAGGTTGAAGATGGATGGGAAACTGCTTTATACATTTTATATTCTCCTTTGTAAAATAGCTTGACAGCTATTTTAGTAATAACTGCGACCAAAGAAGGAAGTGTCACAGTGCAACTTTTATAAGTTTGCCAAGCTATTATATCCAAAGAAGACTGGTAGTGCAATAGGAATTATTTATTTGTCCATCCTCCGTCAATAGGAATAACAACGCCATGAATATAGTCAGCAGCTTTACTTGCTAAAAACAGTGTTAGATCAGCTACTTCCGATGGATCTGCCCATCTTCCGGCGGGTGTTTCTTCAGCGACCCACTTTGCCATTTGACCATCTCCGAGAAAATCAGCTTTGTTCATTGGCGTTTTGATCGCACCTGGTGCAATAGCATTAGCGCGTACTCCATTTCTGCAATAATCATAATCAAGCTGTTTTGTATAACCAATAATGGCATGCTTGGAAGCAGTATATGCCGCACCGCCACCCCCGGCAACAATACCTGCAATAGATGCCATGTTGATGATAACTCCTCTTTCATTTTGGAGCATATGCGGAAGCACAGAATTAGTCACAAAATAGGTTCCTTTTACATTTGTATTCATAATTTTATCCCATAACAGCTCTTCTGTTTCTAATGTTTTAGCATAACCATCTAAAACCCCTGCTGTGTTTAATAAAATATCAATTTGTTTAAATTTCTTTATTGCTTGTCTCACAGCCTGCTGGACTGCATTTTTATTAGCGACGCTTCCAACTGCATAGGCAAAGTGATTCTCATATTGCTTGAACATTTCTTTCAAGTTTTCTTCATCCCTATCTAAACCAAACACATTGGCACCGTTTTTTAGAAAAGCAATGGCTTGTGCTTTTCCAATACCTGAAGCACCACCAGTAATAAAAACAGTTTGTCCTCTAAATTCTTCAAATTTCATTTAAAACCTCCATGGATGTATTGTCATTCTATAATTTTCCAGTCATCAGCAAGAATGTCGCATACAGTAGGTGTAAACATCGTGTAACCTTCACCAGATACATTAATTAAAAAGTATGGATTGAGTTTTTCTCCATCATGCTGGCTCTCCCCAACAAGTTTCACATATAATTCAGCGCCATCCCACCCTTTACGAATGACCTTTTTCCCAGCTTTTAATTCAGGTAATATTTGTTCAAACGTCATATTTATCATCCTTTGTTCGATATTTTTAGTTAAAATAAGCTAGTTGTATGGTTCGATAATTAATTTACCTAGCCACATTAAGCAACTGTAAATCAAGTATATGTTGGCATAAAGCTTGAAGCAAGTAAATAACGTATGAGCCGGGGGAATATACTTTTTATCCCGCATGTAAGGTGCCGTAAGACTCCCACTTCAAGAGCCTTAAGTTGATACAAAAGGTCTAAGTGGGAGAAAACGGCACCTAAATGCCCGATACGTTCAAGGGCCTTTAGGTCATACCCTTGTGGTACTAACATTCAGTAGGAGATGGAAGAAAACTCCTACTGAATGAAGGTTCATTTTATACACAAGGAATTCATCTATAGATCTTTATAGGAACTCACTTAGTATAAACTTCTCGATTTTTTAAGTAATACAATCTCCACTAATTCACAAAACAATACTTTTGTATGAAAGTCTCCCACCATTAACCATCTTTCCTCATGAGTCTAAGAGCTTATTTTGGGAAATCTTTCAGTTACTGCTACACTTTGCTAATTTTCAAATATATACTATACATAACTGAAAAATGTGAATCATTTTGGAAAATCCCCATGCGTATTGGAGGCTGAAATGTGAAGGATAGAATATACATTTTATTACTACTTTTAATAGTAGTTTTCTTAGGAGGTTGTCAAATGGAAAGTAAAGAAACAAGAAAACCTTCAGAAATGAATGTGGAAGACTTACCGGATGTAAGAGCTTTTCAAGATGAATTTACTCGAAACTTTTTGCAATCAACGGAAGAAACAAGATCTGGCTACTACCCATTTTTGTCTGGAACTGGAAAATATAAAATGGATTTTCCGGCTGGTGGAATTATTGGTGAAAAGTCATATGCACTAGAAAAAGAGAGGTTTGAAAGTTATTTGATTGGGGTTCAAAAGGAATCTGTAGAATCATCTGTAGATATTACATATACAGCTGAAAAAGAAGGAAATGAAACAGTCATTTTAGATATGTTAAGGAAAAGTTCTAACGAAGAACTGAAGTTTAAAAAAGAAGAGTTACAAGATAGAGAATTATATATAGCATCACTAAATGAAAATGGCGAATTTGGACTTGCAAGCTATATACAGAATTTGAGTGGTGTAGGAGGAATACAAGTTTTTTATGTGTCAAAATGCAGCAAAGAGAATGAAAATTGCTCAAAAGATATTGAAAAAGAAAATAGCCTTATAATAGATTGGTTAAAAACAATCCAGTTTGTAAATAAAGAAAATGAAAGTGAATGATAGTTATGACTGAAAAAGTAGTCACTACCGAGGAGTTACGTTTAAGATTAATTGATTTAGAATATAAAAATTTATCTAAAGAAGAAATGACTAAAACAATTAAACAATTTTATCTAGAAGAGTACGGAAAGAAGCTTAGTGCAGAAATTGAAATATATCATTCTTCTGAAGCAACTACTTTAACACAAGATACTGGATTTGACGGGACTGCAATTCATTTTAAAACTCAAAACGGTGATAATAACGAACTTTATGTTATTTCTCAAGGATCAAAAGATATAGTAGATTGGGAGTATAATATAAAAGCAATGTTTGCTGGAAAAGATTATTCTCAAGCACAGGACACACACAAATTTACTGAAGAGGCTATAAATAAATTCGGTATAGATAGTAAAAAAGGGACTAGCATTATAGGATTATCACATTCTTTAGCTCACAATAATAATACTACAGCACATTTAACCTATGGAACTTTTGATAAAGTATATAGTGTTAATGGTGCTCAAACAAATTATTATCAACTCTATTTCGCCGATAGAAAATTTGCAAATGATGTAAGAAGTTATTTTTCTATGTCATACGATAATCCTGATGCCATCTACGACTTAGACCCAAACAAACTCCGTCAATTTGCTGAAGCTTACTATAAAGACAAGGCAAAAAATATCCATCAAATTATCTCTGAGGATGATCCACTTTATGCTGTGAGTGTTGCACGCGGGTTTTTTACGCTTGGGAACGTAGAGATTATAGATACGAATCCTGATTATCCAGGGCTTCGTTCTCTTATTAAAGATATTCCAGATGAAGTGATTAAGGATTTTCAGGAACTGGCAATTCAGTACACCACTGCTTCTAACCAAGGTGGTATTAAAACAGTTATGCACGATATTTTAGGTGTCAATATGGATGTCGTAAATAAGATGGATAATTGGTTCAACTCTCTTAAAGCCTATGCCACATATCAACCTGAAATTGATACTATGATTCGCCAGTTGGATAAAAAATTACCTGGTGTATTAAAGCGAGTGAAAACGATTACTAGTAATGCCGATTTAATTTTTGGAAGATTGGTAATGGCAGGGTATATATCGAATTCGCAAAAACAGGTCATTGTCAAAGAATTTACCAATATCGAAACGGAATTAGATGGTATTCGGGAAACGTTATCTCGATTGGTAGGCGTAAGGGAGATCGGAAACTTTTTTGTTCAAATTGGTGGGGATATAGCAGCAATAGTAAAAATAATGGGACACATCACGACCATTCAAGATAGTTTGGAAGTGTTAAAACGAGAAGATCTTCTGTCCATTTTAGAAGAAATAAAGGCAAGTCATAGTATTACAGAGGTTTTAAGCAGTTTGTCCAGCGGTAAGAAGTCCTACCTGGGATCAGATATGGTTTTTTCTACTAAACATGGAAAAAAAGAAATAAAGGTAAATATTTCAGCTGCACTGCGCATGTATCAAAATGGAAAGGCAGTTTTAGAAGAAAAGTTATCTGAAATTGATCACTTTCAAGCAGCAATCCATAGAGAAATTTCCCAATGTTATGAAAACAATAAATCTCAAGTTATGCGTAAAATTGATGATATTGAGGCAAATCCAGGTTTATATAGCTATCTGCTTAGAAAGCATATTTATTTTTCACGGTTAAATAAAAAAGTAAAACGTATTCGTGTTTATGAAGTCTTTTTTCCATTGGAAACTGCAAATTTAAATGAAGAAATTCATGTTTTAAGAAAAAGTATAGAAAAAGGGTATATGTATGTTGAAAATTATCGAAAAGCAATTGAAGACTTATTTGCAGAAGAAAAAGAAATAGGTAACTTATTTGATTTAGTTGGAGGGGAATAGAGTGGGAGAAGAAACGATAACAGTAACAGAAAGAATTGTTGCAAGTGAGGATCTTACATATAAGAAACAAATTCTTCGTGGTTATACAAATATAATTTATGAATGTGATACCGCTTTTTTAAAATTAATGGATGACATTATTGTTAACGAAGAGCAAAAGGGTGAAATTGTTGAAGCTATGAAAGAAGAAACCAAGAAATTAATTACGTATAATCGTAATTTACTAGAGCATGTGGATAAACGAATTAATAAAATGGTTGAAGGGTTAGATGAGCAAGTTGATGAGATGAAAAAGCAGAGCCTTACCATCACCTATGAAATAATTTCATCTCCTTAATTGCATCCCAATGTAAAAGCCGATTTACTTGCACAAAGGAAAATTCCTATTCAGCTTTAAGGATAGGTGCTTTTTGTGATGAATTTTTAGACAGAAGTTGCTACAGCAGTATGGACAGTTTTTAGGTGTATTGAGTGTATTTGCCTTTTCTATGTAAAGAAAGGAATCTGCACCTGTTAAGCAGTTTAGTAACTGGCAAGAAAAGTGGATTTTGTCCGAGTTTACATATAAATGCTACTATCCAGCAATTTATCTGCATAATCTATTTTCCATCTATTTAAATAATGAGATTTGCATCAGGCTTGGTTACTACGCTTATTACAGGGTATGTTTCTCTGAAAGTGTGTCAGAAGGTAATTTGAAAAGCTTGATGTGGCGGAAAACAAGCTGGATGTCTGGTTAAAAAATATGAACGGAAAACTTGTCTTTCAAACTCATAGAAGAAGTTAAAAATGGATGTCTGTTCTATGTTTTCCAATTAACATCCTGTGTTTCCAAGTAAAAACATGGAATATATTGTGAATATGTTTAATACTGTAAAAATAAGGGGAATGGTTTTATAGGTCATAAAGGATCTAAGCTATAAAAATAACAAAAGGGGGACTAAACATGAAGATCCTTGCACTTTTTCCAGAAACAACAAGTGCTACACAATTATTATCTAAGGAAAAGTCACTAGGACTGAGAGACTTTTTAAAAAATACAGATCATGAATTAACAATCATTACAAATGATAAGGAAGTAGATGATCATATTGAGGGGGCTGATGTAGTTATTTCCTCTCCTTTCTTACCAGCTTATATTACCAAAGAAAGGGCAGATAAAGCGAAAAATTTAAAATTAGCAATTACAGCTGGAATTGGGTCTGATCATGTAGATCTTGATGCAGCGATCGATAAAGGAATCACTGTAGCCGAAATACCTGGCAGTAATAATGTTAGTGTCGCTGAACAAAATGTAATGGAAACATTATTATTGCTAAGAAATTATGAGGAAGGACACAGACAAGCTGAGGAAGGGGAATGGGATTTACCTAAAGTAGGTGCAGAAGCACATGATATGATTGGCAAGACGGTCGGTATTTTCGGATTTGGTCGTATTGGTCAATTAACAGCTGCACGTTTGAAGCCGTTTGAAGTAAAATTACAATACCATGATCCATATCGAAAAAAAGAACTGGAAGATCAAATGGGAATTAAATATGTAGACTTTGATACATTGGTACAAACATCTGACATCATCATTATTCAGTCACCGTTAACCAAAGATACAAAAAATAAATTTGATAAGAATGTTATCAGTAAGATGAAAGACAATGCTGTCCTTGTCAATTGTGCAAGAGGTGGTATTGTGGAGCGAGATGCAATCACAGAAGCAGTTAAAAGTGGCAAGATTCGCTATGGTGGCGATGTTTGGTACCCACAACCAGCACCTAATGATCATCCTTGGCGCTCTCTCAAACAAACAGGGCTTACGGTTCATTATTCCGGTATGACTGTAGAGGCACAGAAAAGAATTCAAAAAGGTGTACAAGAAATCCTAACAAGCTTTATAAATAACAATCCGATTAAAGAGTCCTATTTGATTGTGGATAATCATAAAGTTACAAATCAAAGTTATCAAACACAAAAATAACCATTCAATGGACAAGGTATTAAGTTACATCATAACAAACAGTCCGTACACTGTAAGTAACCTAAGAAATAATAAAAGTGTACGGACTGTTTTTGTTTACGAATTAGTCAATCGGACAATGTTTTCTTTGTTAGTTTATTGTATAAAAGAGGTATAATTCCGTATAAAAATGAATGGTCCTAGATTTTTGCTACAAACAAGTCGAATTTTTACTTTCCATACAATATTCATTGATAACACTCCTTATTAAGTTATTTGAAAAAGAATTTACAAAAATTTTACCGGGTTAGAAAGTAGCGTTTTTGTAGTGGCTTTAATAATGGAAGTTAACTAGTGACTTTGTGCTATTGCTATATTAATTTATGTCACTATGAAAGCTTATCTAAGCATAACCATCATATTAGTACTTTAAAAATGGTGTAAAAATCATCATTTGTAATCAATCTTATGCTTTGGTAAAGAAGCAAAATTCAATTATCTAACTAGAAATATTTAACGCTTTCATTTCATTATTTGGCTATGTCGTGTTATTATATTAGCGTAAAAAGTATTTAGATTTTATATATATTCGGTCATATTATTGGATGATTCGGCTATATACTAACTGGGGTGAAATACATGGATTTATTAGATTTTCTATTTTTCTCCAAACGTGCAAAAAATCAATTTATTCCTAATCATATACATAATTGCTATGAGTTGGTTTATTATTATACAAGTGGGATAACAGAGATAGCTTCAGTTGAATATTCATTTCATGAGAATACATTTGCTCTCATTTCTCCAAACGTGGAGCATAATGAGATTCATTATTCAAACGCGGATGTATTATTTATTGGTTTTCATAGTGATAGTGAAGCAATTGTCAACTTAAATGGTGTATTTCAAGATAGCAGTGATTGGACAATAAAGCGTACTTTACAAAAAATGAAAGATGAGTTTATGCAGCGACAGGATCGTTTTTCTGAAATGCTTAATCTGTTAGTGGGAGAGCTTGTCATTCATTTGCAACGATTAATTGGATCTACTAAATCTCATAATCAAATAGAAGAGAGAATACTGTATGTACGTAATTATATGGATGAATATTTTCGACAAAAGCTATCCGTTAAAACTTTAGCAAGTATTGCTGGTTATAGTTATGATCGGTTTCGTCATTTATTTAAGGAAAAGTTTGGAATTGCTCCTCTACAGTATCTTTATTTAAAACGAATAAACTATGCAAAAGAATGTTTAATCAAGGATCCGTCCATGCTTGTTTCAGAAATTGCTTTAGAAGCAGGATTTGTTAACGATTCGCAATTTTGCAATGTCTTCAAAAGGGAAACTGGTTTAACACCTACCTTATTTAGAAAAAATTATTTGAAATGATGTATTTTAACTTGTAAGGCGAGAAGTCATTTAGTTCTATTGGCGTTGCGATAAATCGCATTTCTTTTCATTTATGTTTGTCCTCAGAGGGTTAATAAATTAACTTGGTTATTGGAAACAAAGGAGAAACCTGGTATATTTTATACGTTAGGATAGTATAAATTTAGTCGATAATTAGGGAAAACAGTGAAAGTTTTAATGTTCAACGTGTAAGTGCAACTAGGGAATTGTTTATACTAAATGCTTGATCCGATTTTTTATATATAGATATAATTTGAAAATAAGGAGGGGACATAACTTTGGTGACGATAAAAGATATTGCTGAAATGGCAAGTGTTTCGAGATCCACTGTTTCCAGAGTTTTGAATAATTCTGGTTATGTAAGTGATGACGCGAGAAAGCGTGTTGAGGAAGTCATTGAAAAAACAGGTTATGTGCCGAGTAGATATGCAAAATCTTTAAGGACAAAAAAGACGAAAGTAATTGGAGTGATTCTGCCTACTATTCAGACAGAAACGCCTAGCAGGGTGGTTACAGGTTTAGGAAAAGAATTATCTAAACATGGATACCAGATTCTACTTGCAAACACGAACCACAACAAAGAAAAGGAATTGGAGTACTTAGATTTGCTTATGCGCCAGGTGGATGGAATTGTATTGATTGCAACGAATACAGAACCAGAACTTATGCAAAAAATCAATGAGATCAGTCTGCCGATTGTCCTCATCGGTCAGGAAGCAGAAGGAGTTATGTGCGTTACGTATGATGACTATCATGTAGCTAGAGAATTAACCGCTTTCTTAATAGAAAAAGGACATAAACGGATCGGTTTTATTGGCGTTGACGAATCCGATCGGGCCGTTGGTTACTTGCGTAAAAAAGGATTTTTTGATGAAATGATGGCACATCATCTAGCAATTGAAGAAGCTTGGATTCAGAAAGCGGTTTTTGATATTGATTCAGGTTACACGGCGATGGAAAATATGATAAAATGTTGTTCCAAACGACCAACCGCTATTGTTGCTGTTACGGATAGATTGGCAATAGGCGCTATCAGCTATTTAAAGCAGCAAGGATTTAACGTACCAAAAGATATGGCGTTTATTGGAATTGGCGCTTCCGAATTATCCCAGTATGTTGATCCCCCGTTAACGACAGTTGACTACAAAAATGAAAAAGCAGGTGAAGAAGCAGCGAGACAGATTTTAGCTCGGATTCGTTCAGAAAAATATCAAGAAAAAATTGTACTAGACTATAGACTTATTATTCGTGATAGTGTATGATATATGTGAAATCGATTTCACATATATTTTTTATTGCTTGTGGTATCGATTCCATAAAGAATAAAGCACTGATAGTTTGGGATAGTATCTAAATGAAAAGATATTTAATTCATGATGTGCGATGCTATTTTCTCCCATAAGATATATGTACCAGGAAGAAAGTAGCTGAAAAAGGTCCTTCGTTTAATGGATATACCATAACTTCCGCTATCATATTTTTATTTGTCTAATGTGGAATCGATACCATGATAAAAGGAGTGTAATAATGTCAGAAAACAGGAACATAGCTCAAGAACTGATTGAAGCGATTGGCGGATTAGAGAATATCGCTTCTGTAGCTCACTGTGCGACAAGGTTACGTTTGATCATTATTGATGAGAAAAAGATTGATAAAGAACGTGTAGAAAAGATTAATAAAGTAAAGGGAGCGTTCTTCCACTCAGGACAATTTCAAGTTATTTTTGGTACTGGTACAGTAAATCAAATCTATGAAGAAGTAGAGAAATTCGATGTAAACAGCATATCTAAACAAGAACAAGTAAAAGAAGCGGCGAAAAAGGGGAATAAATTCCAACGTGCTATCCGTACATTTGGGGATGTTTTTGTTCCGATTATTCCAGTGCTTGTAGCTACTGGTTTGTTTATGGGGCTTCGTGGATTAATCATGCAGGAGGAGTTGTTGGCATTTTTCGGTTTGTCGCCAGCTGATATTTCGGAAAACTTCATTCTATTTACGCAAATTCTGACGGATACAGCATTTATCTTTTTACCTGCATTGGTTGCATGGTCTACGTTTCGTGTGTTTGGTGGCACACCGGTCATTGGAATAGTTCTCGGCCTAATGCTAGTTAGCCCATCTTTACCAAATGCATGGGGAGTTGCAACAGGTGCAGAACCATTGATGTTCTTTGGGTTTATTCCGGTTGTTGGCTATCAGGGATCTGTACTGCCGGCATTTATCGCTGGAATAATTGGTGCTAAATTGGAACGAGTAATTCGTAAACGAGTACCTGAGGCACTTGACTTAATTCTTACGCCTTTCTTAACTTTGTTAATTATGATTGCTGCATCATTATTTGTGATTGGACCTGTTTTTCATTTAATTGAAGGTTATATTTTGGATGGTACACTTTATATTTTGAGTTTACCATTTGGTTTAGCTGGATTATTCATTGGTTTCTTTAATCAAATCATTGTAATAACTGGTGTTCACCATATTTTTAATCTATTAGAAATAAAGCTGCTTGAAAGTATTGGCGGTAATCCTTTTAACGCTATTATTACCTCCTCTGTTGCGGCTCAGGGTGGAGCGGCACTTGCAGTTGGGCTAAAAACAAAATCAAAAAAGCTAAAGGCACTAGCTTTTCCTTCATCATTGTCAGCATTTTTAGGTATTACGGAACCGGCAATCTTTGGGATTAATTTACGTTATGTAAAACCATTTGTAATGGGATTAATTGGTGGTGGCGCTGGTGGATTCGTTGCTGCGTTAATAGGTTTAAAAGGGACGGGAATGGCTGTTACGGTGATTCCTGGTACGCTGCTATATTTAAACGGACAAGTTCTTTTATATCTATTCGTTAATTTAATTGCGATTGGTGTTGCCTTTGTGCTTACATGGCTCTTTGGCTTTTCAGATAAACAATTGAAACAGGATTAAAAAATAGAGACAATTGAAGGATCGGCTCATCATTTATGTTTAGGAGTTTTATATATGAATAGTAGGATAGAAAAAGATATAGCATATAAACAAATAGAGGATAATAAACAAAAAGTAGCAAGTGATCCTTATCGACTGCATTATCATATTATGCCACCGGTAGGATTGTTAAATGACCCGAATGGGTTTGTGTTTTTTAAAGGACAGTATCATATTTTTTATCAGTGGAATCCTTTTGCAACGAATCATGGTCCGAAGTTTTGGGGACATTCTGTTTCTGAGGATCTCGTTCATTGGAGAGAAGCACCCATCGCACTTGCACCTGATAAGTGGTATGACAAAAATGGATGTTATTCCGGAAGCGCTATTGTTTTTCAGGATAAAATATACGTTTTTTATACAGGAAATGTAATCGATGATGATGGGAATCGTAATTCTTATCAATGTATGGCCGTATCAATTGATGGGGTTCACTTTGAAAAAAAGGGTCCTGTCATTCATGTTCCTGATGGTTACACGGCTCATTTCCGTGATCCGAAGGTGTTTTTTAACAACGGAAAATGGTTCATGGTGCTTGGGGCGCAAACAGAAAAAGAAACAGGCGAGGCTGTCCTATACACTTCTTCTGATTTGAAAACATGGATTTTTAAAGGAACTTTATTAGGTGCCGAGTCTAATGGGGGAGAAGATTTTGGTTATATGTGGGAGTGTCCGGATATTTTTCGCTTAGGTGATAAGGATATTTTACTAGTTTGTCCTCAAGGAATTCCTGCTAGAGGATTTCAATACCAAAATATTTTTCAATCTGGTTATTTTGCCGGTCAAATTGACTATGATAATGTATCTTTTCTCCATGATTCCTTTGTTGAATTGGATAGAGGATTTGATTTCTATGCACCACAAACGACAGTTGATAAAAAAGGAAGAAGATTATTGTTTGGCTGGTTAGGAAACGCAGAAGTAGGTGAATCAAAACATCCTACTGTCAAATACAACTGGATACACGCTTTAACGATCCCCCGCTATTTAGAATGGAAAGATGGGAAGTTATGGCAATGTCCGGTCAAAGAAATTGAAAAATTATATGAAGATGAAACTTACTATGATAATGTAGTGATAGACAATAAAAAGCCTATTACGTTACCTTATGTTTATGGGAATGTGTTTGCAATGAAGATAGGGATAAAGAATTGGCAAGCGAGCAAGTTGATCGTACAAATTGGAGAATCTAATCTCATCTATGATCAAACATCCCAAGTGTTTACTTTTCAGAGAAAAACTTTTACTGCTCCACATGCATTAGAGAGCAGGCATTGTGTTTTGAAAAATTTAAAGGAGATGCTCATTTTTAAAGATACATCCTCCATGGAAATTTTTCTTAATGATGGGGAAGAAGTATTTTCTTCACGGATTTTTGATGATTTGGAAGCGAAGGATGTTATTTTTAAAGTTGAAGGTAGTGTTACGATTAATATAAAGAAATGGAATGTGAAAAAGATAACAAAATATTGAAAACAAAAAAATAAAGGAAGCAGTTAAGAAGATGGTTTCTTCTGCTTCCTAGGAGGTTTGTATATATGTTAATTGGGGCAATTGAAGCAGGCGGTACGAAGTTTGTATGTGCAGTTGGTGATAAAAACGGGAAGATAATCGATAAGATCAGCCTTCCGACAGTTGACCCAGATGATACATTAAAAGCAGTGAAAAACTATTTTGCCAACTATGCAATTGAAGCTCTTGGTGTAGGTATGTTTGGGCCGATTGATTTAGATAAAAAAAGTTCCACATATGGTTCAGTTTTACATACACCAAAAATAAATTGGCGTAACTATCCGTTGCTTGATAAGCTTCAACATGATTTTTCAGTACCCGTATACTTAGATACCGATGTAAACACGGCTTGTCTTGGGGAGTACAACTACGGTGCCGGTAAGCATGCGGATAGTTGTTTGTATATTACAGTAGGGACTGGAATCGGTGCAGGATTTGTCTTACGCGGGGATGTATTTCAAGGAAAGAATCATCCGGAAATGGGTCATATTTTACTTCGAAAACATCAGGATGATCCATTTACGGGTAGTTGTCCAAGTCATGGTTCGTGCTTAGAAGGCCTTGCTTCCGGTACGGCGATGGAGAAGCGTTACGGTAAGAAGGCAAATTTGCTGGTAGATAAAGAGCAAGTTTGGGAAATCGAAGCTTACTATTTAGCACAAGCAATCGTGAATTACTATCTTATTTTGTCCCCGGAGAAAATTATCATTGGTGGGGGAGTAATGAAGCAGGTAAAACTTTATTCGATGATTCGTAAGTATTTTTTGGAGTTGCTGAATGGTTATTTAGAAGTGAAACAGGTAGATGATCTAATCGTTGCTCCAACATTGAACGATGAGCAAGGTGTAAAAGGGGCTATTGCATTAACGCTAAAATAATATGGAAAGTATTTGATAGATTTGGATGTTTTTTAACATGCATCCAGTTCGTTAAACTTAATATGGGTGAAATGTTACCATATAAATAATAGAATTTGTTGTCGGGGGAAAAAGTTGTAACATACGAAATACTAACGTACTGGATGTAATGGTATAGGAAGAAAATGGATGTAGAGCCGGGTTTATTTACGAGCATTTTTGTCAAGATGAACCATGTTCTTTTTTTATTTTGATTATACTGAATTTTTCGGTTGGTACTCATGTACAACAAAAATATACAATTTTCTCTAAAATAGATTTGCTTGAAGATAGAGGGGGAAGACTCTTCAAGGTGACTAGACTTTAACATCTCCTATTCAATATGATCCACCACTCTGAAAAAGCATGCTTTTTCACTGCTAAAAATTTCAAATTTTGTATAATAGGTTTCATTTACTGGCAAATTACACTATTATAATAAGTATACAAACTATGGACGACTAATATTTCAACTAAGAATTTGTTTAGAATGGGAGAATTCTTATGAAAATACAGGATGCATTGTTGATTGGCGGGTTAGCAAGAGGAAAAGTTATCGCTGGAGAAAAAGGTATATCTCGTGATATCACAGCTATTGAGGTGATGGAAGTACCTGAGGTAATGAGTTGGGTAACGCCTGGGGTTTTAGTTGTTACAACCTTTTATTCGATTAAAGATTTGCCAAACAGGCAAGTTGAGATTGTCCAAGCTTTAATTCACCAAAAAGCTGCTGGAATCGTCATCAAACTAGGACGCTTTATTACTTCTATCCCAATTGAAATCATTCATTTAGCAGATAAGCATAATTTTCCAATTGTAACCATTCCAAAGGATGTCACTTATATTAGTGTTTTAACACCCCTATATGAAAAACTTTATTTGGAAAAACAGCAAAAAACAGTAGAATTGCAGCATCCATTGTATGAAATTGAACAATCCAGTTTTTCCTCTTTACCAGAAGCATTGAATCGAATAGCTGAAATTGTTAATTCCCCTGTATATATTGAAGATTTAGACGGTCGTTTGTTATATGCGGCTGCTTTATTTCATGCTGATGGCTGGCGGAGATCCACTTCGCTGTTTTCGAAGCCCTACTATTCTGATTATATCAAAGAAGTTACTAGATGGGAGAATGACATCTTAACGAATAAATATGCAGTATTCTATAAAACGGGGTTGCGTAGAAAGATTCTTCTACCGCTCATATGGAAAAATAGTTTGTTTGCTATTTTGCATATTTCCTATACAGACAAAGAATTGTTTCAAGGTGTTTCCCCAAATCATTTAAACAATGTGGCGAATAAATTAAGTCAGCTCTTTATCAGTGACCAACTATATTTACAAAAAAATCGACAGGATGATTTAGAGGCAATCGAACAATTTTTATTGCATCTGGATGATATCAATGCAACGAAGACGGCAATAATTGTTAATTTTTATGGGAATTGGTTGAAACTAACGAATTATCCAAAGCACCAAGTTATTGATTACTCTAGCTTAATTAGAAAAGAACTCTATGGGCTCGTCAATCAGCTAACAACTTGCGAAAACTTTATTTTTGAGAAGTATAATAAGTTTTATTTGTTCTTGTATTGTAAAGAAAAAACATATGGTCAAATTGTAGCTCAATGGAATGAAATTATTGAACGATTTAATGGAGAAGACAGCTGGAATTTTACTCGCGTTGCAATTAGCCCATCGATTAAAACTCCAACCAGCTTTGAGGAGCACGTGCATACAGTAACTAAAACAATGGAGATCGGTTTAAAAATAAAGCCGGAACATACGGTTTATACACATGATAAACTAGGCATTTATGAAATTCTTCTGCAATTGACTTCTGATCTGTTTGCTCGCAGATATACACAAAATGTTTTATTTCCATTGCTTCAAGAAGACAACGATTTGATGGAAACACTACAAATGTATTTGAATGAAAATGGTAATGTGTCAAAGGCTTCAGAAAAATTATTTATTCATCGCCGTACACTAAATTATCGAATACAAAAAATCGAGCAGTTATTAAATATGGATTTAAATGATGCCGACAATCGCTTTATTTTAAAATTTTGTCTAATGATTAAAGATCTGATATGATCAATTTTCATTCTAGAGACCGATATGTATGCTTTCTACGGCGGGTATCTTGTATCCGTTTAACTGAAGCGTTTCAGACCTAGCAAACTTCATTCTTCTTCCTATAATTAAGTTAACATCGGCTCGGAATCTAGGAAGGCCGATGAAAAGCGGGTTGTCGCTTGGCATCGGCATACCCTTGTTTTAGAGGTAAGTTTCCCCCTATCCAAATGTGAAGACGTATTTTTCTCCATTCAAAAAGTGGCTATGATTTTGCGTCTGATGAGATAACGACTCTTAAATGTCTGATTGGTTCATTACATTCTTTGGAAAAAGCCTTCCACAGAATGAAGTTCCGGCTTAATTACTTCAGAAGATTTCCAGTTTGTACGTCTAGCCTGAGCGCTTCTAGCTTTTGTTCGGCTTCTAATCAGTAGGAAAGTAGGGTAAATCCCCGCTGTATCGTTTTACTGTTGTGAAGAAAATGCTGTTATATAGTGAAAAACAAATGTTCTGAAAACTTTATAGTTCTTGCCTAGTTATGTAGAACAACACGGAAACTTTTTCTCATAAATAGTCCATGGAAAAAGTGGGAAAACGTAACCTGATTTTTTTTCCCCCTTATTCCATTCCTGGGAATTGTTAAAAAATTTATAATTATAAAAAGGGATGGACAGATATTATGATTTTTTAAAAAGAAAAGTCTGTGAATATTTTATTATTCATCATAGATAAAAGTTGCTCAGAAATTTTAATGTCAATATTCGAAATAATCAAAACAAATAGTTATTTAAGGAGACTTTGTAATGCGTTATTTGGATGAAAATGCAATTAAGAATATTGCGGTTGGAGCTGCGGTACTTGGTACGGGAGGCGGGGGTGATCCTTACATTGGAGAATTAATGGCATTACAAGCTATTAAAGAGCATGGTCCTGTAAAAATGCTTGAGGTTGATGAAGTACCAGACGATGCTCTTGTTGTACCGATTGGCATGATGGGAGCTCCAACTGTATTATTTGAAAAAGCGCCTGGAGAAAATGAAGCAAAAAATGCGTTTCAACTTATGGAAGAGCATTTAGGAAGAAAGATTTTTGCAACGATGCCGATTGAAATTGGTGGAGTAAATTCATTGCTTCCGGTAGCAATTGCTGCTCGCCTTGGTCTACCAATTATTAATGTTGATGGTATGGGAAGAGCTTTTCCAGAGCTACAAATGGTTACATTCTATCTAGACGGTATTTCAAATAGTCCTTTGGTCATCGCTGACGAACGAGGGAATACTTCCATTCTTCAGACAATAGATAATCATTGGTCAGAACGAATTGCTCGTAACATAACGGTTCAAATGGGTGGTTCTTCTACAGTTGCTCAATACTCCATGTCTGGAAAGCAAGTGAAGAATAGTGGTGTAGCTAAAAGTTTAACGTTTGCTGAAGGGATAGGAAAAATTATTAGAAAATCAAAACAAAATCCGATTCAGGAAGTATTATCTTTTACAAGTGGCTATTCATTATTTGAAGGAAAGGTAATAGACATAGATCGGAAAACATCGACAGGTTTTGCTAGAGGAATTGCAACAATAGAAGGAATAGATGAAGATAAGGGAAAAACACTATCCCTACACTTTCAAAATGAATTTTTATTAGCTACAGAAAATGGCAAGCCTGTGTGCATTACTCCTGATTTAATTTGTCTGCTTGATAATGAAACTGGACAGCCAATTACGACAGAAGGCCTAAGGTATGGAGTGAGATGTACAGTAATCGGCATTGCATGTAACGAAAAATGGAGAACAGAAAAGGGAATCGAAACGGTTGGTCCAAGATATTTCGGCTATGATTTAGAATATATACCAATCGAAATAATAACCAGCGAGGAGGTGATATAAAATGAGCTCCTATCGGATTGGAATTGATGTAGGTGGGACAAACACAGATGCGGTTATTTTAAATGAAGCTATGGAGGTAATTTCAGCGACAAAAATAATTACACAAGACAATGTTAGTGAGGCGATTTTATTAGCTTTAAAAGAAGTTGTGCAACAAGCTGATATTCCAACACAACGAATTACGCATGCTATGCTTGGTACTACACATTGTACCAATGCCATCGTTGAGCGCAAACATTTAAATAAAGTTGGGATTATCCGTATTGGCGCTCCTGCTAGTATGGCTGTTAAACCGCTTATCGGATTTCCAGAAGATTTACAGTCACGCTTAGGTAACGAAGTATATCTTGTTCGCGGCGGACATGAATATGACGGGAGAGAAATTGTTCCATTAGATAAACAAGCAATTTATGATGCTGCTAGTAAGATGAAAGGAAAGGTAGATTCTGTAGCGATTACTTCGATTTTTTCGCCTGTAACTCAGGATCATGAAGAAATTGCTCAGGCAATTGTAAAAGAAGTATTAGGTGATGATATTCCTATTTCTTTGTCGTTTGAAATCGGTAGTGTTGGTCTTATTGAACGCGAAAATGCAACAATTTTAAATGCATCTGTAGTTAATGTTGCAAAAGCGATGGCTAATGGATTTATCGCTGCTCTATATGAGGAAGGAATTGACTGTCAAGTTTATTTTGGACAAAATGATGGCACACTGATGTCAGTGGAATATGCTATGAAATACCCTATCTACACGATTGCTTGTGGGCCAACAAATAGTCTACGTGGTGCATCTTATTTGTCAGATGTCGAAAATGGGATTGTTGTCGATGTCGGAGGTACTACGACAGATGTAGGTGTATTGGTAGACACTTTTCCGCGTGAATCAGCGTTAGCTGTTGAAATTGGTAAAGTTCGTACTAATTTCCGTATGCCTGATCTTGTTTCAATTGGTTTAGGAGGCGGCACCATCATACGTATTAAGGAAGATAACACATATACAATTGGTCCAGATAGTGTTGGATATCGTCTGAAGGAGAAAGCAATGGTGTTTGGTGGTGACACGTTAACAGCTACGGATATTGCTGTTTTCTTAGGAAAAGCAAATATTGGAGATTACAATAATGTGGCACATTTAGATGTCCTATTGCTGGAAAAAATTTATCAACAAATGATAGCGATGGTAGAGAATGCTATTGATCAAATGAAAACAAGTGGAGAACCTGAACCTGTCATTCTCGTTGGTGGTGGAAGTGTTTTATTTCCTGGGCAATTAAAGGGAGCTTCCCACGTTTATAAACCTGAAAATTTTGGTGTTGCTAATGCTATTGGGTCAGCGATAAGTCAGGTTAGTGGACAAGTAGAACGCATTTATTCATTAGATCAATTCGGACGTCTTGAAGCAATTGAAGAAGCGAAACACTTAGCGATTGAGGAAGCAATTGCTGCTGGTGCAAATCCTGATACTTGCAAAATTGTTGAAATTGAAGATGTTCCACTAGCTTATTTACCTGGTAATGCAACACGTATAAGTGTAAAGGCAGCAGGTGAGCTATTGAAATGATCGAGATGATTCAACATGTACATTTTGTTGTTGGCTGGCTTATCTTATCCCGCATGCCTTTGCGGTACTAACTTCAGTAAGGGAAAGCCCTGCTGAGTGAAGTTTCATTATACGAGGTAGTATTTATGAACTACGTTTCGTTGAATTCTTTTGGACATGCACTAATAAATTTTATTTTTAGATGATTTCTAAAGAAAGATTTTGATTGTTTAAGTAGTATTTCCGTTTCTACTTTGAAAATTGCCGTCTAGCTTAAGGGTTAAAGCTGGAGCAAATTTCGCTCCTCTTTCTACCCGTCGTTTGGTTGCTGTTTTGAACAGCATGCTTGTATAAATAAATTTTTCATACGCTTTTGATAAATGTTAAGATAAAAACGTAAACATAAAGGTGGAATATTATATGGAAGAAAGAGAAGATTTAATATTACAGCCTGTTCCACTAAGCGAACGAATTGGTTGGAAAGCACCATTATTTAACGTACTTGGGACAAACATTGCTATTTCTGCTTTAATGGTAGGAAGTACATTAATAACCGGTTTAACATTAAAGGATTTGATTTGGGTCTCCATTGTAGGGAATCTTATTCTTATGGCAATTCTCATTATTCAAGGAAATATTGGCAGCCGTGAAGGGGTAAATACGTACGTTATAGCTAAAGGGGCGTTTGGAGAAATTGGTGGAACTTGGATTATTTCATTAATCCTTGGAATTACCAGTTTTGGATGGTTTGGTATTCAAGCTGGAGTTGCTGGACTATCAATAAAGCAAATATTTCCTAATATCAACTTAACGTTAACCGTAATCATTATAGGAATTTTAATGGTGGTAGTTGCAGCATATGGGTTTAACACGATGGCATTGTTTAATTATATTGCGATTCCACCACTAATTGTGTTAATTGTTTGGGCACTTATTAAAGCGATTGATCAAGGTGGGGGGATGAGTCCAGTACTTGATTATACTCCGGAAAACCCAATGACAATGATTAAAGGCATTGATATTGTTGTAGGCTTAATTATTGTAGGTGCAGTTATTTCTCCTGATTATCTCCGCTATACACGCGGAATTAAAGATGTCGTTATTGTGGGATTTATCGCTGTAGCATTAGTGACATTTTTTCAACAAGTTGCAGCCGGAATAATGTCTGTCAATGCATTGACTACAGATATTACGGAAGTATTAAAATCATTAGGATTTAACTGGGTAGCTTTTGTCGTATTAATCCTTGCTGCTTGGTCTACGAATTTAGCTAATGCTTATTCAGGTGGACTAGCCTTAAAAAATATTTTCCCAAATGTAAAACGAATTTATTTAACGTTAATTGCAGGAAGTGTGGGTATCATTTTAGCGGCATTTAATATTATTAATGCCTTTCAAGGGTTTTTAAGCTTTCTGAGTATGACTGTGTCAGCAATCGCCGGTGTGATTTGGGTAGAGTATTATATTATTCAGAAAAAGAAGCTTGTTATCCGAAAAGGAATCCATTGGCTGGCAATCTTTGCCTGGATTGGCGGGGTAGTTGCTGCCTACCTATCTTCAAAATGGGGATTTGGAATTGCACCAATTAATTCAATTATTGTAGCTGGCTTATTGTATCACGCTTTAGAAAAAGCATTTGACAATAAAGTGTTATCTAACTGAAAAACAGAATGGAGTTGAGTTCGTTGACCAAAAAAGTGTCCATTGGCATTATTCAAATGGAGGCAAAGCTTGGTGATGTAGAGTTTAATTTACAAAAAGCTGCAAAATTGATTAAACAGGCAGCATCGCAAGGAAGTGATATCGTCTGTCTTCCAGAACTCTTTTCTACCGGCTATCATTTGGCTTATCTCAAGGAAAAAACAAATGAACTAGGTTTAAAATATTTTCAACAAAGTGTAAAAATATTGAGACAAGCAGCAAAAGAAAATAACGTATATGTCATTGCTCCGATTGTGGAACAAAGAGAGCTGGCAGGAGTGGCTTATAATTCTGCTTTTGTTTTTGACAGAGAAGGAAAAATAGTTGGAAGTTTTGCAAAAGCCCATTTATGGGCATTAGAGCGATTTTACTTTAAAGAAGGATCAGAGTTTCCTGTATTTGATACAGACTTTGGAAAAATCGGCATTGCTATTTGTTATGACGCGGGCTTTCCAGAGGTATCTAGAAGTCTTTGTTTACAAGGAGCAAATATTATCTTTGTGCCTTCTGCATGGAGAATAGAAGATGAGGATATGTGGGATTTAAATCTGCCGCAGCGTGCTTTGGAAAATGTATTATTTACAGTTGGTGTAAATAGCGTTGGTGACCAACATGGACTGCATTTATTTGGTAAAAGTAAGGTATGTAATCCACGTGGGCAGATTATAAAAGAGTTGCCTAAAGATAAAGAAGCAGTCGAGGTAATAGAGATTGATCTTGAAGATATTCGCAAATACCGCACCGAAATTTCTTATTTACGTGATCGTAAACCGTTTATGTATCATTTGTTAACAGAAAAATAGATGATGAATTTCGTTTTTTTACACTATAGGAACGTATAAAACTTTATTGTTTATCGTATTTGAAAAACGATAGCTTTCGCCATAAACACTTGCGCCAAACCAAGTTTTTCTAAACAATACTAAAAGTGCGGCATTCTTATCATTTTGGATAAGAATGCCGCTATTTTGGCTTGAAAAATAAAATTCTACGACTGGTGAATCCACTTTTTTGAAGCGTTCTTCGTCCAGCTTAAGCGCTCGTGTTGCTAGCAAACTCCATTTTTCTTCCTACGGGTAAGTCAACTTTGGCTCGAATCTAAAGGAAGTGGGCTTGCCGCTCGGGCGTCGGAATCCCCTGTTTCAAAGTTTTTGCTTTAGAAGGTCACCAATGGTATGCCGCTAACCGAACCTTCTAGCTTTTGTTTAGAAACAACGATGTTTTATAAGCTTAGAATATTGATTTTTAAGGAGGTTGAGTTGTTTCGATTTAAGCTAGAGTTGTTTCATTTTTAAGGTAGTTCAACGAATAAAAAAGCGACCATAGGGGGGGAGATAAAGGCATTTTTTTTAGTTTTGGGAAGCCTTCTACTTTTTTACTATTTATCCCGCATATAAGGTGCTGTAAGACTCCCACTTCAAGAATTGGAGAATCCATACTGCACCAAGTCGAAGTGGTAGATAACAGCACCTAAAAGCCCGATTGGTTCATCTAACAATCAGTGTGGGATGAAAGAACTCCCCACTGATTGAAGTTTCACTTTATCCCGTATCTAATGGTCCTAAACCCCCTTTCTACGTTATAGAGAATACGAAAAGACGAACGACGGTATTTCCAACTTATCCATTTATTTTTCTGTTGAACACATACTATAAAAAAGAAAAAATGGGAAAACTTTGGGTTTGATTTTTTCCCACTTATTCCATTCCTACGAATTGTTTAAAAATTTATAATCATACAAAGGGGTGAATGTATGCTAGGAATTATAAGAGTACTAACTACAAAAGACAATCAAGTCTTAGAGGAGCATGGGAGTCGTTTAACCGAATTATACGGGATTGAGTCTAAGTCGAGCTGTATTGCTTCCCAGTCTAATGGCATTTATGACGATGAATCGGAAAAGGCCGCTATACCTAAAATTGTCGCTTTAGCACAAGAAATGGCTGAGGATGAGGAAATCGAGGCAATTACAATAAGTTGTGCCGCAGATCCCGGGCTAAAAGAGGCAAGACAAGCTGTAGATATTCCAGTATTCGGCGCAGGTATATGTGGAGCACATGCAGCGAGTATGGTGGGAAGTAAAGTGGCGGTAGTTGGAATAACAGAGCAACCTCCACCGACAATGAAAAAACAGTTAGGTGAAACATTTTATAATTATGCATTTTCGCCACGTTTGCGAAAAACGACAGACCTATTTCAACAGTATGCCAAGCCTGAATTGCTTCGGGTTATCAATAAGGCTTTAGAAGCTGGTGCGGATGTCATTTTATTTGCTTGTACTGGTTTTTCTACGATTCGCCTTAAAGCGTATTTACAAAAGCATCTAGAAGTTCCTGTGATTGACTTAGTAGAAGCCCAAGGAATTGCATATCAATTATTTAGAAAGGAACAACCGGAATGAAGAATAAAACATTTGATCTTACATTTATTATCTTTTCCATTATTGTAGCTCTATTTGGTGCAATTATTGGTATGCAATTGATCACATCTCTTGGGATAACTCCCAACACCTCCATTATAGGTGCTCTAATTGCTATGTTGATCGCCAGAATTCCAATGCAATTATTTTATAAGTATCGCTCATTAGAAAATCAGAACTTAGTGCAAACAACGATTTCTGCTGCCACGTTTGGGGCGGCTAACAGCCTTCTTATTCCAGTTGGGATTCCTTATGTAATGGGCATGCCTGAGTTAATCGTACCGATGTTAGTTGGAGCAGGTGTAGCATTATTAATTGATACATTCATCCTTTATAAAGTGTTCGATACAAAACTTTTCAGTGCTGATGAAGTATGGCCACCAGGAGTAGCTACTGCAGAGGCACTAAAAGCTGGAGATGAAGGTGGAGCGAAAGCTAAATTTTTAGGACTAGGAATTTTAGGTGGTATGATCGGCTCACATTTCGGTATTTCTATGTCTGCCTTTGGTGTAGCGTTTATCGGAAATATCTGGGCTTTAACCATGTTTGGTTTAGGATTATTGCTTCGAGGATATTCCGTCCAATTATTTGGAGTGGATTTAAGTGCTTATTATATACCACATGGAATGATGATTGGTGCTGGAATGATAGCCTTATTACAATTCATTTTAGTGTTATTAAGATCTAAAAAACAAAATATAAAAAAAATCCTCCAAGATGAAAACCATGAGAATACAAGAAACGAAAAAGATATTCAAATGGGATTTGGACTCGGGTATATCCTTTATGTTATCGGGGCTGTTGTAGTAGCAATTATGGCAGGAATTATCGGTGATATGCCGATTTGGCAAGTAATCCTATTTGTCTTATTCGCAGGTTTTGCCGCCTTAGCAAGTGAGATTATTGTAGGAATTGCTGCGATGCACTCCGGATGGTTTCCAGCCTTTGCAGTAACGTTAATTTCTTTAATTATTGGCATGTTGCTAGGGTTTCCACCTGTCGCTCTTGCTCTATTAACAGGTTATACAGCAGCAACAGGGCCAGCATTTGCTGATCTAGGTTATGACTTTAAAACGGGGGTAATTATTCGTAAAGGCGCTTCTATTGAACAAGAGTTATTTGGAAGAAGACAACAATTAAAGAGTGCATTAATAGGATTTGGAGTAGCAATGGTTATGGTCAGTCTGTTTGCAAATAACTTTTTTGCCAAGGATTTAGTGCCGCCTGTAGATAGAACATATGCCATTACAATAGAGTCCGGTCTAACTGGAAATGTAGGGATGCTTTTATTACTTTGGGCCATTCCTGGTGCAATCATTCAGTTAATCGGCGGGCCAAAACGACAAATGGGGATTCTCTTAGCAACTGGTCTTTTGATCATTAATCCAATTGCGGGGTGGGCTGTAATGGCAGGAATATTAATTCGTACGATTGTGCTGAAGGTTAAAGGTCCAGAGGCTGAAAATACGATGTATACAACAGCTGCCGGATTTATCGCTGGGGACGCTATTTATAGCTTCTTTTCATCCATATGGAAAGTAAAATAAGGGAGGTTGTATCTAATTGACAAGAAAATTACTAACACGAAATGATGCAAAAAATGCTGTGTATGGTGGTTGTATTTTAGGTGGTGGAGGAGGAGGCTGGATTCATGATGGTCTGGAGAAAGCGGAGTTAGCCTTCTTGGAAAACAGTGGGCCGGAATTGATTACTGTTGATGAATTGAAAGATGACGACTATGTAGCGTGTGTTTCATTAGTTGGCGCCCCTTCTGCCAAAGAGATGTATATTAATTCTAAGCAGTTAATTGAAACCGTAGAACGAATGCAAATGGAATGTAACAAACCGATTAAAGCGTTAATGACGAATGAGAATGGAGCAAGTACCACAATTAATGGCTGGCTGCAAGCGGCAGCAACGGGCTTGCCAATTTTAGATGCACCTAGTAACGGTAGAGCTCATCCAACGGGTTCGATGGGATCGATGAATCTGTCAGAAGTATCAGAGTATGTTTCGATCCAGACCTTTGCAGGCGGGAAAGGAGCAAAAGAGGTAAAGGGAACAGTTATTGCCAGTCTTGATGCGGCAGCAAGTGCTGTCCGCTCTGTATCCGTTCAAGCAGGTGGTATGGTTGCGGTATGCAGAAATCCAGTTCAGATAAAATATGTTAAGGAACATGCTGCCATCGGTGGAATTAGTCAAGCGATGGAACTTGGAGAACTGTTTTTATCAGCGCCTAAAGGATTAAAACGAATTAAGCAAGTAACGAGCCATCTAAAAGGAAGAATAATTCATTCAGGTATCGTAACATACTTTTCCTTAAATAAAACAGGTGGTTTTGACATTGGGACGGTACATGTAGATCATGACCTTGAGTTAACGTTTTGGAATGAATACATGACAGTAGAAATATTAGGCTATCGAAGAAGTACTTTTCCAGATCTGATTATGACATTTGATACAAATACAGGTATGCCGTTGGTAAGTGCAGAAATTCAAGACGGGATGGAGATTACTGTTATTACCATACCAAAGAAAAATTTGAAGCTTAGTACTACTATGTTTAATGAAAAATTGCTAAAAGTTATTGAACCCTATATTCAAAAGAAGATTGTTTAAGGAGCTGTTTAGAAAATGTCTTTAAAATACACACTAGAAGCTTTGGAATTATTAGATAGTTCATATGTAAGCGGTAAGCTGGTAATAGATTTATTTGCCGATAAAGAGCATGTAGAAGCAGAGTATACGACAGTAACTGGTGAATGTGGTTCTACTGATTTTGTTAAAATTATTATAAAAGGTACGGAAGGAAAGAGTAGTGGAGGTTCTGCTCCGACATTAGGTATTGTTGGCAGACTAGGAGGATTAGGTGCAAGACCAAGCCGAATTGGCCTCGTATCTGATGGTGACGGTGCAGTCGCTGCTGTAGCAACAGCATTAAAATTAGCAGCTATGGTGGAACAAGGTGATCGGCTGCCGGGTGACGTATACGTAACTACTCATATTTGCCCAAATGCACCAACTCAGCCACATGAACCAGTTGAATTTATGGGGTCTCCAGTTGATATTTTAACGATGAATCAATATGAAGTAGTTCCTGAAATGGATGCTATTATTTCGATTGATACAACGAAAGGCAACAAGGTGTTTAATCACCGAGGAATTGCTTTATCCCCAACAGTAAAATCTGGATATATTTTAAAGTTTAGCAATGATTTAATTCGTATTATGGAAATGACAACAGGTGATTTGCCAGTAACATTTGCTGTAACAACACAAGATATTACTCCATACGGGAATGATATCTATCATATCAATAGTATTTTACAACCATCCGTAGCAACAAGTGCACCTGTCGTTGGTTTAGCAATTACGACAAAAACTGCGGTCCCTGGATGTGGAACAGGTGCTAGTCATGAAGTCGACATTGCGCAAGCAGTTCGCTTTAGCATTGAAGTTGCTAAAGAGTATACACAGAGAAAATTTGAGTTTTATGATGTGGAGGAATTTGCCCGTTTAGAAGCTAAATATGGCTCCATGGAGCATTTACAAACATTAGGCAGGGAATAAAAATGAGTAAAGGGTTAATTGGTGTGTTAACCATTGGTCAGTCCCCAAGAACGGACGTAATGCCATCTTTCGAAAAGATACTCGGTGAGGAAATCAAGCTAATCGAGCGTGGAGCATTAGATAGGCTGAAAATGGAAGATATGCAGTTAATATCGCCAGATTTAATGGAGCAAACTTATATATCAAGATTAAGGAATGGGGAAGCTGTAAAGATAGGAAAACAAAGGCTCCTTCCGCTTTTACAAAGAGAACTCACCGAATTAGAAATGAGCGTAGAAGTAGTTATGATGCTTTGTACAGGTGATTTCCCGACTTTAAATGCTACCAAGCCGATTATTTATCCAGATCAGATTCTAACTCATACAGTACAAGCTATTTCACCAACTGGGGTATTAGGGTTAATTATTCCATTAGAAGAACAGAAGGAGACTTTAATTGAAAAATGGGCAACTTGTAACTTAACGCTAATAACTGAAGTTGCCTCTCCCTATGAAAAAAGTGATGTGAAAGGAGCTGCTGAACGCTTGCAACAGCATAGGGCAGATCTTATTGTGCTCGATTGTATGGGGTATAATGAACATCATAAAAAAATGGCGATAGTTGGAAGCGGTTTGCCGGTTATCCTGCCGCGCACTTTAACTGCCCGTATCGCTCTAGAATACGTAGAAAAATAGATTCGGGAATGCCGAGTCTATTTTCTACGTCCGGAGAACAAGGAAATGGTGATAAAAAATGCCTGTCATTGCTTTATTTGTTTTAAGCTTACTTTGGGGTTCTACTTTCTATTTTACAAAAATGGTATTGCCAGACTTTCATCCTGTTTCTATCGTATTTTATCGTTGTCTGTTGGGAGGTCTGACGTTACTCCCTTTCTTTTTATGGAAGAGAAAAAAACAGGATTTTAAAAATGTCCTCCTGTTAATAGGGATTACTTTATTAAGTACGGGTATCCCTTGGGTATTTATGAGTTTTAGTCAAAAAGGGCTTGATACTACAATAAGTGCGGTTCTTAATGCGACTGGTCCAATTTGGGGCGTGATTTTCAGCTTCTTTATTTTAAAAATACCGCTTCGTAAAAAAGAAATATTTAGTGTGCTTATCGGCTTTAGCGGGATACTTGTAGCCTTCTTTTTAGGTACCTCTGACAAGATTAACTTTACCTTTAGCAGTGCGGTTCTTTTATTGTTAGCAGTTAGTTTATATGCGTTATCGGCAATTTTCACATCCAAGTATTTAAGGAATGTAACAGTGTATACCATTTCGTTTGTTTCGTTGCTTACAGGAAGCGTCTATTCAGGCTTATTTATGATATTCATCGAGCCATCCAGTTACCAAGCTTTCATGGACATTAAAAATGTTGGCGCATTGTTGATGTTAGGGGTATTTAATTCAGGAATTGGCAATCTGCTGTATTTTTATCTTGTGCAGAAAGCTGGCCCTATTTTTGCTTTATTAATCACTTATTTAATGCCGATTACCACCATTTTATTAGGTGTTTTATTATTAAATGAAAATCTAGTAGCGGGAACAGTATTCGCATTAATTTTTGTTTTAATTAGTGTATACTTTTCTAGAGAGAGAAGGAGGAAATAAACATGGAAGCATTTCAGCAAACCGTAAACCGACTAATGAAGAATAATATCCAGATTGAAAAAACTGAAAAAATACTCGTTCTAACAGATCGAACGACAGAAAAATTAGCCAAAAAATTTAATGAAGCATTAAAAAAAGATGGGTGGACATCTACTTTCTATATGATGGAGGATCGTTCAAAATCAGGAGAAGAGCCACCAAAAGAAGCTGCTGAGCTTATGCTGCGATACAGGCTTGTATTTTGCCTTACAAAGCATTCTTTAACGCATACGGTGGCAAGAAAAGAAGCGAATGCTAAAGGAGTTAGTGTTATTACAATGCCTGGTATTACAGAGGATATGTTCTTGCAAGGTGCGATGAGTGCCGATTACAGCCGGGTAGAAGAAGAAACCATAGCGATGGCGGAAAAATTGACAGCTGCCAAATCTGTAACGATTTTGACGGGAGAGGCAAATAAGTTAGTAATTCCGATTAAAGGAAGGCGAGGGATAGCTAGTACTGGGGTATTTAGAGAAACAAGTGCATCTGGAAACCTTCCATCTGGTGAAGCCTATATTGCTCCAATGGAAGGAATGGCAGAGGGTTCAATTGAAATCAATGGTTCAATAGCTGGAATAGGCTTATTAAATGAAGCAATCACACTCACGATTGAACAAGGAAAACTTATACATGCCACAGGAGAAAAAGGAAAAAAATTACTCGCATTACTCGGTGAGGAACAAGGAAGAATGCTTGCAGAACTCGGGATTGGTACGAATTATAAAGCGAGATTGACTGGAAATATTTTAGAAGACGAAAAGGCATATCATACCGTACATGTTGCGTTTGGTTCTAATCATACATTTGGTGGTACGATTCATGCAGATGTGCATATCGACTGTGTCACAAAAGATCCAAAATTAGAGTGGGAGTAGTTAATCTTAAGTATTCAAATGGATACATCTAAGGACAGGTTCATATTTTCTCTTCCCATATGTCACTGGCAGCAAGACCTGCCCTTCTGATGCTACGAGGTGAAACCTGGTTAAGGTGGAGGACTCAACTACCAATATGCCCGATTCGTTCAAGGGCCTTTAGGTCATACCCTTGTGGTACTAACCTTCCGTGTAAAAAGCGTTCCACGGAATGAGTTTCACTTTATCCCGCATGTAAGGTGCCGTAAGTCTCCCCCTTTCAAGATGGTAGAGAAAACGGAGAAGTCGAAGTGTGAGAAAACGGCACCTAAATGCCCGATTCGTTCAAGGGCCTTTAGGTCATACCCTTGTGGTACTAACCTTCCGTGTAAAAAGCGCTCCACGGAATAAAGTTTCACTTATCTCGTCAGAAGGTCTCCAGTTTATATATTGCTACCAGATCATCTCCATCACATTAATAAAGCGCTTTCAAAAAGAGTGAGCACCAATAGATGTAACAACGGTCGATGAAAGTTCTATAGCATGTTTTATGGATTGATTTATATCTTGCTTTTTTTGGTAAGCTGCTAAAAATCCAGCTACAAAAGAATCTCCCGCACCTGTAGTGTCGATAGCTTCGACTTTTAGAGCAGGTATATGTTTAATTGATTTTCCATCCCAGTATATACATCCTTGATCACCCAATGTTAAAATCGGGTATTTAACAATCGATTTTAGCTTTTTAATGATTGCAAATGGTTCAGATTGAGAGGTTAATAGAACACCTTCCTCATAATTTGGAAAGAAAAAAGTAATTCCTCTTATGAAAGATAGAAATTCTTTCTTGTGCTCTTTTAGAAAAAAAATAGAGCTAGGATCTAAAGCTATCATTTTTTCCATCATTTGTGCCTGATGTTTTGCTTTAAATGCAGCGGTTCTTGTATTTTCGTCAAAAAATCTGTATCCAGATAAATAAATGAGTTCAGCTTCTAAATCATTGGGGATATCTTTATGATTTAAAGTTAAATTGGCTCCTCTATCTGAAACCATTGACCTATCACCATTATTTTCGTTAATCATAACAATTATAGATCCGGTTTTATCTTGATCTACTTTAGAGATCTTGGGCTGAACTCCACTTTTTATACTTTTTTGGATTAAAAATTCCCCAAACGGGTCGTTTCCAACTTTACCAATCAACATGCATTCTTCCTTCTCTGCTGATATAAGCTGCAACATTATTGGCTTGTCCACCAGGTTTAAAATGAATCATCCCTTTTGTGTCAGTTGCATAATTCGTATTTTCTTTCTTCACTATAATATCCACTACTAAATCACCAATTACAGTTATCATTTTTTGCATACTCCTTTGCTATAACAGCTGCAATTTTAGCATTATTTAACATTAAGGAAATGTTGGCAGCGACACTTTTTCCATTTGTCAATTTACGAATTCTATCTAAAAGGAAGGGAGTTAGCTTTTTTCCTGTTACGTTTTTTTCTTTTGCTTCATTCCATACATCTTGGATAATTTTGTTTATTAAGGTTGGATTAAGTTCATCTTTTTTTGGAATGGGAACAACCAGGGAAGTAGCGTAGTTCAAGTTCATGTTATCTTGTGTTTTCAGAAGTTTAATAAGAGATGCTTGATCTATTTTTTCTACTGTTAACCCGCTATCTTGTGTGTAGAAGTTAGGATACTTATCCGTTTCATAACCATAGATCGGTACACCTAGTGTCTCAAGATATTCAATGGTTTTTGACACATCTAAAATAGACTTTACGCCAGCACTAACTACACATACTTTACACTTTGCCAACGTTGGCAAATCGGCCGAAATATCAAACGTTTCATTTACACCATAATGAACTCCCCCCAATCCTCCGGTAGCAAAAAAACGAATCCCTGAAAGTTCAGCTACATACATAGTTGCTGCAACTGTAGTCGCGCCTACCTTTTTACTTGATAGTATCCTAGGAATATCATGAATACTTATTTTAAAAGCAGTTGTTGATTGACCGAGTAATTCTATTTCGGTATCGTTTAGACCTACACAGATATTACCTTTAATTAAAGCGACGGTTGCAGGCACAACTCCTTGTTGACGTATTATTGATTCTACTTTTTGTGCAAGTTCAACATTTTGCGGGTAGGGAAAACCGTGAGAAATAATCGTTGATTCCAGTGCAACTATTGGCTTTTCAGATTTTATTGCGGATTTCACTTCACTACTGTATTTCATATAGTTCATTTTAAGTTCCTCCAATTAGTAATAATTTTGATGGAAATAAAGTCAACTATACTATGAGGTTACCAATTTAACTAAAACTAATAAGAAGCCCTTTTTACAAGTGTTGGTTTTAGTTCGGGCTGATGTATGCTGTTCTTATTAGAATTCATTTGTCGAATTAGTAGATCTACAGCTGCTCGTGCAATTTCATACTTTGGTTGGGATATAGTAGATAAAGGTGGATAAAAATATTTACTCATTTTAATGTTATCGATACCCAAGACGCCGATATCTTTTCCAATTGTTAAGCCGAACTCCTTAATCGCTTGGTAAACCGCAAGTGCTCTTTCATCTCCGGATATGAAAATTGCATCAATAGGCTTAGTACGTAAAATATCTGTAGTGGTTTTATATGCACTTTCTAAACTATACACATGATGGTAAACGGTCTCTTTTAATCCATGTTCTTTGCAAAAATTTCTATACCCTGTCTCGCGCTTCATATTAATAATTGATTTTGAATTTCCCAGTAAAAGCGCGATGGACCTGTATCCTTCTGTATACAGTGCTTGGGTTCCTGAGTATCCCACTTGTATATTGTCTATACCAACATATGGAACTTCAAAATCATGATCACTATCCCCAATCAATAGAAAAGGTATCTTATTCGTTTTTAAATACATTATCCTCTGGTCGTCTTTTACAGGATCAAAGATAATTGCGCCATCACATAGATTATGCTTTACGAGGTGAAAGCCATCATTTTCATTACTATGAAAGCTATCTGGAGAAGATGGGGATAAAACTAATCGATATTCACTTTGTTTTGTTATACGGTGTATTTCATGAAATACTTCATTATGGTAGGCTCCCCAATAGTCACCAGAACGTTGATCAACAAAGATAACAATTTGATTTGTTTTTCTTTCCTTCAGTCCCTTGGCTAAAAAATTAGTCTTAAAATCCAGTTCTTCAATAACATTTTTGACCCTTTTTCGTGTGGATTCTTTTACATTAGGATGTTCATTTAATACTCTAGATACTGTCCGAACAGAGGTATTACTTAATCTAGCAACATCTTTGATAGTAGGTTTCTTCATTTCCATCAATCCTTTCCACTTTTGCCATCGTTAGCAAAAGTCAAATATAATATATCATGAATTAACTATAATGTTAACGCTTTCTTTTTGCCTTTTACACCTGAAATCCCTAGAATGGAGAGCAAGCTTGGCAGCTTATGGGCAACTTAAAAGTTATATTCAGCCGACCATCCATGCTGTTCTATTTATGGTTTCTGTGTTTATAAAAATATTATCCTTAGTTGAAGAGGAAATAATAAGTACGTGTGCAATTAGCCAAGCCTCCTAACATATTATAAGTATGATGTATTCGTACGGTTGAAGAATGAAATAACGGATAGTCCCAAATGAATCGAATGAGAATAGAGTATTACATAAGGAGTGGATTGAGGGTTGGTGATAGGAAAATGAAAAGTCATAATAAGAACAAGAAAATTACAAGCGATGAAAAAAAAGAAAAAGATGACTTGAAGAAAAATATTGAGAAGCAGATAGAGGCAGCCGTCTGGTTACAAACATTTGGTCTGATTGCAGAGACAATTCTCACCTCCAAATTGTTAGCGCTAGATGAGGAAGACGTGGATGGAGAACAAGACGTCTTTACTGGAATCCTAGTTCAAGCGATTGGACAATTAGTCCAAAGTATAGGGGTTTCTCAGCAAATATCAGCTACAGATAAAGAACTATTTATAAATGGTCAAAAAATAGTAGTAACCGGTGATTTTATTCAGTTGATTGGAGTTGCAATGAAAGCATTCGGAGGGGAAAGAGAGTTACTTGAAGAATTGCAAAAAATATCTGAATTAGAATTTATTCCTTAAGTGTTGTGTTAGTATTCAGAGATAAATGAGCAGTAAAGGTAATTCTTAATATGATAATGGAAAAAATATTAGGGTTGATAATGATTAATTGATTAAACAATAAATGTATAAAATAATTTTAGATTTATGGAGATGGAAAGTAATTTCTTTCCATTTTTTTATTGTCTATGAAATTAAATCTGTTTCTACATGGTGGATAACTTTTTTGAAAAGCATATCGTCTGCCAAGGATTTAGCTAGTCAGTTTGCAAAGGATATTAAAGAAGTTATCGAGTCTAAGGGGTTGAAGAAGTAATCACTAAAGAATTTAAATAATTTGGGAAGCCTGAATGGATGGAAAAACATACAAAAGAAGCTTGCGGCAATCATAGAAGTTGAAGAAAAGTAGTTACTTGCCAACTTTAACCATATACAATGCTATACTTAGTGGGAAGAAAGCTGTAGAAAAGGGAGTAGTTTCCTCTTCTCTACAGCAGCCATTCATTCTGCTTCCATATGCTTTTTAAATTCGTTTAGAACCGTCCCAGCTTCTGGTCCGATAATAATTTGCACATGTTCATTATCTATTTTTACAACGCCATGTGCACCCGTCTGTTTTATTTTATCTCCATCAACTAGTGAGACATTTTTAACTATTAATCTTAAACGTGTCATACAATTTTCGTAGTCTACTACATTTTGTTTACCGCCAACATATTCAAGTATCTTTTTTGACATATAATCAAATTTATTGTGAGAGAGCTCCAATTCTTGCTCACTCTTTTTAGTTTCGATACCAAATTCCATATCATCTTCTCTACCGACTACTTTTATATTCTTTTTTATAATAATCGTATAAAATGTAAAATAATAGAGTAATCCAAATGCTAATCCAATAGGAATGATCATTAAACCGCTGTCAGAAAGACTTAAATTCAGACTATAATCAATGACACTTCCTCCCCAAGAAAATCCATGTCTAATACCGAATAAATATAAAGTAGCTCCTGCTAACCCTGTATATAAGGAATGAATAAAGTATAGTAATGGCGAAGTAAATATAAAGGTAAATTCAATCGGTTCAGTTATTCCCGCGATAATTGAGGTTAAACCTCCAGAATTCATTAACGCTTTTGTCTCCGCTTTCTTTTTCTTGTGAGCAGCTCGAGTTATAGCTAAAGCAACTCCTGGAACTCCAAAAATCATGACGATAAAAAAGCCGCCAAGGAAGTATCCAGCAGTTGGGTCCCCATTCAAAAATCTAGTAATTTCTCCAGTTACAATTTCTCCGGATGGAGTTTCATAGCTTCCTAAACCAAAATAGATATACGTATTTAAGACATGATGTAGTCCAAAAGGAAGTAGAAAGCGATTTAAAAATCCAAAAATAAATATTCCTACTGCTCCCAGACCAACTAGAGATTGAGCAAATGAATCAATACTTTGTTGAGCATAAGGCCATATGAAAGAGAAAAGTCCAGCGACAGGTATCATTGTTAAAATAATCATTGTAATGGGGAACTTTTCACCACCAAAAAACGAAAACATACTTGGTAACTTAGTATCTTTAAATCGATTATAAATACCAGCTGCAATTAAACCAACCATAACACCTCCAAAAACACTCATATCCAAGTCAGGATTCATAAGGTTTAATCCTTCATTTAAAACGGTTATTGCCAGAAACCCTGTAAGAGCAGGGATTCCACGATCCTTTGTTTTAGCTAGTCCCATTGCGATACCAATGGCGATGAGCATATCCATATTAGCAAAAATAACTCCAGCTGCTTGAAACAACTGCCAATCTAATAAATCTTCTGCACTTATTCTAAATAGAATACCAGCTATCGGCATCGCAACGATCGGAATAAGCATGGATTTACCAAGTTTTTGCATAAACTTTCTCATCTTTTAGGCCTCCTCTTTTTGTAACTCACGATACGTAATTAATTGAAAATGTCTTTGCAGCTTGCTCTTTATATCGGGATGTAGAAGCATTGCTAATTCTTCTATTCGAGGTGTCGCATAGGAAGAGCCTATCATTAACGATTTATCAAGATAAGCAGGATGACACATGACTTCTATTGTTTGTGCTTTTTTATACTCGTGTAAAACTGTTTTTATGTCTCCTAATAGTATTTCGGGATTGTATTCAAAATAATCTGTAGTAGTAATCGACCCAAATTCAGGCTTTATTTTAAAGTTGTGGCGTACTGGTAATTTATATTCCTTGGCGAGTTCTAGGAATACAGGCAGTATTGGTTTTAATTTGTTAATATGATGGTGACTGTCTAGATGGGTAGGTATTAAGCCTGTATCTAAAAATGATTCAATTTGCGCTTTCCATTCCGCATATAACTCATTTGCATCAATATGAAATAGTTTTCGGTAGTGGTAAAGCTTTTTAAAATTACCGTCAGCATCTACTAAGGTGTGGTGATTCTTTAAAATAGGTTTTCCGCATGTAAGTGTCAAATGGATGCCAATTCCTAGTGATTTATGTTTTTCCCCTAGTTCATAGGCATGTTCTGCACCTGGCATATTTGTCATTAAAGTCGTGGACGTTAACACTCCTTCTGTATGGGCATCGACTATTCCATAGTTAACTGAGTGCGAGTATCCAAAATCATCAGCGTTAATAATTAGCTTTTTCACTTTTATCCCTTCCCTTATGATGAGAATTTTTCCTCTGAAAAATTATAGTTTATCTATTCTTTCTCTTTTTTAAAAATAATATTGTCACCTAGCTTATGCACTCGTACTTTCGATTTTTCTACGGATAAGTGAATATCACCTCCTCCTTATGTCGCTATTTTTTTATTCCAATGTAAAGGTCGGTATTTTTCTTAAGTTAAAAAATGTTCTTATGATTTTTTGTACGATAAGAAAAACGGCTCCTAAACCCCCGATTCATTCAGACGACAGACAAGGAAAGCTTCATGATTAGACATCGCACGCAGAAAAAGCGTTCTTCTTTTTCTAGGACAGAGTTGTTACGACAGCAATACATCGCACGCAGAAAAGTGCTTCCTTTTCCAGGACAGAGTTGCTTCGACAGCGACGCATCACATCAGAAAAAGTGTTCTTCTTTTTAAGACCAGCTATAAAAGTCAAGGTAAAAATGGAGTGAGAAAAGCCCTCCTTGAATGAAGTTTCCCTTTATTTCATCAGAAGATCTCCGATTTATACGTAGCTAGCTAAGCAAGCCCTTCCTTATTTCAATTCTGGCCAATATCCTTTATTAGCTTCAATGAGATCATCCAGTATAGCTTTTGCAGTAGGAACATGAACAACTGTTCTATTTAAAGTTAATGCTTGCAAAGCTTTGGTATAACTGTTTTCAAAGTATGCATCTGCAACTAATTTTTCATAAGCTAATTGATTTTCAATTAACCCTTTATAAAATGTTGGGATTTTACCAACTGAGAAAGGCTTTGGACCACTAGCTGTTAACAAGGCTGGAACTTCAACCATTGCATCATCTGGTATATTTGAGATAATTCCGTTATTTTCAACCATAACGATATATGTTTGTTTTAAGTTATAAACTAAAGAAGCTGCTGCTTTCACCATATAAACTCCATGAATATCAACATGTAGTTTGACATTTCTAGTGGATTTATCCTGAATGATTTGGTTACAAAGCTCGGTTATTCTTCTTTCTCTTCCATTTATTACTTGGCGTGCACGAGTATTTGTAGGTATTTCTTTTTTAGCTAAATCGTCTGGATAGAGATAATATTGTAAGTACGTATTTGGCAGAAATTCAGGGAAATCAATTAGCATTTTCCTTGCCTGTTCAAATGTCTGTTGCCATGACTGATCATTTGCAATTTCCTGATCCGTAGGTGAAAAGCCTTCATCCATAATGGTATCTTTAATGGTTTGTGTTAAATCATTCCCTTCACTATCCTCAATTTTTGTAAACCAACCAAAATGGTTTAAGCCAAAGTACGATGGGGTTAAATCCCATATGTTTTTGTTCAGCATAGATGCGAAGCTATGCATGATTGCAATCGGCATATCACAAATATTTAATAGCCTATTATCTTTTGGAAATTCTCTTTTCAAAGCCTCTGCTACAATTGCTGCTGGATTTGTATAATTTAATATCCAAGCGTTTTTAGAGTGTTTTTTAATATCGTTAACAAGTTCTATCATATCTTTAATAGAGCGTAATCCATACGCCATTCCACCTGGCCCACATGTCTCTTGCCCGACTACACCATACTTTAATGGGATTTTTTCATCCAGCTCTCTCATCGGAAGTCCACCAGTTCTGATTTGTATAAAAGCAATATCAATTCCGGTAAAAGCTGTTTCTATATCCGTCGTGTAGGTGAAGGATTTCAACTCCGGGTAATATTCATCTAAAATGATAGAGGTTGCTTTAGCAACTTTTTCCTGGCGTTTAGAATCATTATCATAAAACGTAATTGTGCTTAATGGAAAATTCTTCTTTTCTGCTATTAGGCTCATGATCATACCAATGGTATAGGTGCTTCCACCACCAACGATGACTAGATTCTGTTTCTTCATATGTGAAACCCCTTTCAGTTTTATCACTATGATGGTAACACAATAATAATACAATTACAATACAATTTTAATACAAATATCATTAAAAGTTCTATAGCTATGAAAATATGTATGCAAATGGTAAACTGAACAGTAAAGTACTGGAGAGGTAGGGTCTTTTATGTGGAATAATTCTTTGCCGTTATATAGGCAAATTGCAAATAAAATTAGGGAAGATATCATGCTAGCCAAGCTATCTAAAGGAGATGCTATCCCTGCAGAAGCTAAGCTCGCAAAAACATATGGTGTTAGTCGTGTAACGATTAGACAAGCATTAAAACTGTTAATAGAAGAAGGATTGCTTTATAGCGTTCAAGGAAGTGGAACTTATGTTAGCCACAACAAGATAGAACATAATATACTTAAATTACAAGGTTTTACTGAAGAAATGGAAAAATTACAAAATAACCCAACGAATGAAGTTTTGGAATTTAAGTTAACAGATCCTACAGACGAGGTTCAAAAAATATTGAATATTACAACGAAGGATAAAGTTTATTATATGAAAAGGTTGAGATTTGCGGATGAAGAACCTTATTTATTAGAAGAGTCATTCTTACCAGTAGAGCTATTTCCCGATTTATCAATTGACATAATAAAAAAATCGAAATATGATTATATTGAAAATAAGGGGTATGTCATCAATAGGAGGTACGGCGAGTTAATACCGATGTTACCTAATGAGGAGTTAAAAACGATTTTACATTTAGATGGAGACGAACCATTATTGTTTTTAAAAGCTTTTACTGTATTTAAAGATGGACAGGTTTTCGAATATTCCAAGGTATACTACCATCCAAAAAAATACGCGTTTAAATTTGTTTCATTAAAAGAATAACATACAGTTTTATTTAAAAAAGAAAGCCAATTATTTAAGGTGACTTTGGTCGCGTATACTCGGGTTCATGATGGAAGGAAAAAGACAGGGATGTATCCGTTGTTTGCTGAAACAATTATCATTAAGGTTAGTTAAATAACAATATTTTACTCTTGACTATCTGAATACGAAGTTGCATAATATAAATAATAAAATAAGGTACCTTTAATTCGGTCCTGTGAGGCTGATAAGGAAAGCAGATATGGCGATAGATCTTTTTTATGTATAGGTAAAAATTTCTATCAGCAGGCTTCTTTGTCAAATATTATGACAGGAAGCCTGTTTTTTATGCGCGTATTCCGGGTCCCTGTGGTACCGAAAACCAGGAGGAATTATCAATGAAAAAACGAGATACAGAGTTTTCGTTAGAAGCAGTGCCTTCATCTCACCGCAAAGGTTTTTGGAATACACTTGTAGTAATGCTAGGCTTAACCTTTTTTTCAGCAAGTATGTGGTCTGGTGGCGAATTGGGCCAAGGGCTGACCTTCATTCAGTTTATGGGTATTGTACTTGCGGGAAATTTAATCCTCGGCTTATATACCGGAGCTTTAGCATATATAGCAGCAAAGACAGGATTATCTACACACTTGCTTGCACGTTACGCATTTGGCAAAAAAGGATCCTATTTATCGTCTTTTTTGCTCGCCTTTACACAAATAGGTTGGTTTGGAGTTGGGACAGCGATGTTTGCTGTTCCGGTACAAAAAGTGACTGGAATAGATATTTATTGGTTAATTGCTATTGCTGGTTTACTGATGACATTTACCGCATTTTTCGGAATGAAGGCATTGGCAATTGTTAGTTTTATTGCAGTACCGTTAATCTCAACCTTAGGTGGGGTATCTGTTTTTAAAGCAACTGAAAGTCTCGGTGGTATGCAGGAACTATTAAATTATCAGCCCGCGGAAGCAATCAACTTAGCTGCTGCACTTACAATCTGTATTGGATCGTTTATTAGCGCAGGAACGTTGACGCCGGATTTCACTAGATTTGCAAGAAAAAAAAGCTCAGCAGTTATAGCTACAGGAATTGCATTTTTCATTGGCAACTCGCTAATGTTTTTGTTTGGTGCGATTGGCTCGATAGCAACTGGTCAGGCAGATATTTCCGAAGTTATGTTTATGCAAAATTTGATTTTACCAGCTATTATCGTGCTAGGATTGAATATTTGGACGACAAATGACAATGCACTTTATGCTTCTGGTTTAGGATTATCTAATATTACGAAGATACCTAAGCATAAAATGGTTATTGTTAATGGAGTCATTGGTACAATTGGCGCCATGTGGTTATATAATAACTTTGTTGGATTCTTAACGGTTCTTGGCTCGGCCTTACCGCCAATTGGAGCCATTATACTAGCAGACTTTTTTATTTTACATCGTGGCAACTATCCAATATTTAACGATATGAAATTTAAATCTTTTAATTGGGTAGCCATGCTTGCATGGGCTAGTGGAATTACAGCAGCAACCTTTGTGCCGGGAATTCCACCAATTAATGCTTTAATCAGCTCTGCAATGGTACATGTTGTAGTTACAAAAATGGTAACGAATAGGAATGATGAAAAAGTAATTCTATCAAATACAGAGAAGGTGGGTCATTAATGATTATTAAAAATGCCACTTTACGGGGGAAAAATGGCAAGTGGGATATTGCAGTTGAAAATGATAAAATCCTTTCTGTGTTACCGGCTGATAATAATCGGTATGAGGGAAAAGTATTAGATGTAAATGGTTCGCTCGTTTTGCCACCTTTTATTGAACCACATATTCATCTTGATACAACGCTGACAGCAGGCGAACCAGAATGGAATCAAAGCGGTACGTTGTTCGAAGGTATTCAACGCTGGTCCCAGAGAAAAGATATGTTAACGCACGAAGATGTGAAAACGAGAGCCGAGCAAGCACTAAAGTGGCAAATTGCTCAGGGTATTCAACATGTTCGTACCCATATTGATGTAACAGACCCTCAACTGACAGCACTGAAAGCAATGTTGGAAATGAAACAAGAAATGGAAGATTATGTAGATATCCAAATAGTTGCTTTTCCTCAAGAAGGCATTTTATCCTACCCAAAAGGAAAAGAATTGCTGGAAGAAGCGGTAAAAATGGGGGCAGATGTGGTTGGAGGGATACCTCATTTTGAATTTACGAGAGAGTATGGAGTGGAGTCGCTGAAGATAGTATTTGATCTTGCAGAAAAGTATGATCGACTAGTTGATATTCATTGCGATGAAATTGATGACGAGCAATCTCGGTTTGTAGAAGTAGTAGCACTAGAAGCCTATGAGCGTGGATTTGGGGAAAAAGCGACAGCAAGCCATACGACAGCTATGGGGTCTTATAACGATGCATATACGTATAAGCTGTTTCGTTTGTTAAAAATGTCTAAGATTAATTTTGTTGCTAATCCATTAGTAAATATTCACTTGCAAGGGCGATTTGACACTTACCCAAAACGCCGTGGTCTTACACGTGTCAAGGAATTATTAGAAGCAGGATTGAATCTCAGTTTCGGGCATGATGATATTTTTGATCCGTGGTATCCCCTTGGAACTGGCAATATGCTTCAGGTGCTTCATATGGGAATTCATGCTTCTCAGTTAATGGGGTATGAACAAATCATCAATGCATTGGATCTTATCACCATAAACAGTGCGAAAACAATGCATATGGAAGATCAATACGGTATAGAAGCTGGAAAACCAGCAAACTTCATTGTTCTTGATGCCGTAAATGAATATGAAGCCATTCGCAAGCAGGCAACAGTAACTCATTCCATACGCCAAGGAAAAATCATTGCAGAAACCCAGCCTAGTCAAACGAAAATCTGGTTAGAAAATGAAGAAACAGTAGATTTTAAGAAAAATTAAAACGTATTTGCAAACCTGTTGGTAGTTGCCAGCAGGTTTTTTCTTTTTAACTTTAAATGATCCAGCTTCAGCCTAGCACTGACCTGTTTTACCCTAATACCGTAAACTCTCATGTAGTCCCAGCACTTGTTGGGCTGACATCTATTAGAAAGGAAGGAAAAATGTGACCTGTTTTAAATGATAATGAAGATGTTTGTTTCTAAACATTAGAAACAATTTCAAACAAAATGTGAACCTATGTAAAAGTTATTGCATGGAAAGTGCTTTCATTGTATAATAACATTATAGAACAAAAACGAACATTTTAGAACATTGAGTGGTGATGTATGTGAAGGAAAGTAGACAGACAAAAATTATCAATTTAATAAAAGAAAATGGCTTTATAAAAGTTTCGGATACAGCGAAAAAACTAAATGTAACCGAGATGACAATAAGAAGAGATTTAGTAGATCTAGAAAAACAAGGGCAAATTGTTCGAATTCATGGTGGCGCAAAACTTAAACCTAAAAATAATTACATTGAGCTCTCTCACATGGAGAAAGAAACGTTAAATGTAGAAGAAAAAAAATACGTAGCTAAAAAAGCGGCTGAATTAATTGAAGATGAAGACATTGTATTTATTGGCCCTGGTACAACTACTGGTTTTATATACGATTATATTAACGTTAACTCAGCAACAATTATAACGAACTCCATTTCTATTTTTAATCGCTTTCAGAATGCGGAAAAATTTGAAGTTGTCTTGATTGGCGGGAGATTAAGGGAACGAACGAAAACATTTATCGGGTATTTGACTATGAATTGGATAAAAGATATTAAAGTGAATAAATCGTTTATAGGTACAAATGGGATTTTTAAAAATGCTATTACTACTGCAGATGAGGAAGAAGGTGCAATTCAGCGAACGGTTATAGGTAATTCAAAAGAAACATATATCGTAAGTGATAGTTCGAAGTTTGGAGTCGAGGCATTTCAGGTTATTTGTCCAGTCGAAGATATAACTGCAATTATTACCGACAAAAACCTGCCGATAGAATATACAACTTTCTATAAAAATAAATGCAACATAATAAACTAGCTCTTTAGGAGGATTGAGAATGAAAATCGCCATTGCAAGTGATAAGGCTGGAATTGAACTAAAGGAAAAACTTAAAAAATATTTAGAAAATCATCCCTATGAAATCATCGATGTAACGAAAAGCAAAGACTACGATTTTGTTGAGGCTGCTTCCAAAGTAGCTAAAATGATAAATGAAGGTAAAGCTGACAGAGGAATTGTTGTTGATGAGTATGGTGTTGGTTCATCAATCACAGCAAATAAATATAAAGGTATTATTTGTGCCAATGTTTTTGACGAACACTCCGCCAGAATGACGGTTCGTCACAATAATACATCTATTATTACTATTGGTTCAGGAATCGTTGGAGAAAAATTGGCTAAGCGTATTTGTGCCAGGTTTCTCCAAGCAACATATGATGGAGGCCGACACCAGATTAGAGTAGATATGCTAAATAAAATGTGCTAGGGGAGGAGCGTTAACATGAGAATTTCAATTGGATGTGATCATATAGTCACGGAAATTAAAAATCATGTAGCAGACTATTTAACAAAAAAAGGTCATGAGGTTATTGATAATGGAACCTATGATAAGGAACGTACGCATTATCCTATTTTTGGAAGAAAAACAGCAGAAAAAGTTGTTTTAGGTGAAGCAGATCTTGGGATCGTCATTTGTGGGACTGGAGTAGGTATTTCAATCAGTGCAAATAAAGTAAAAGGTATCCGAGCTGCATTAGTCGGGGATATTGAAACTGCGAGATACGCGAAACAAAATTTAAATGCCAATGTTTTAGCTATGGGAGGTCGTATTCTAGGGATTGGTGTGATAGAGGATGCAATTGATGTCTTTTTAGAAACAAACTATGAAGCAACACCAGAAAACAAAGCGCTAATCAGTAAAATAGATTCCATTCCAATGAGTGAAGAAGCAATAGACGCTAATCATATGTTTGATGAATTTATCGAAAAGTGGGATAAAGGATTGTATCAAGATTAACAATATTTTGAATGTTGGAGATTAAAGGAGGTGATTCTTTGGAAGCGATTCAATCATTGTTTGATAAGAATTTGATTTTTATTAAAAATGTGCAAGAAAAAAGCGAGATATTTACTCTTATTGGAAATCGTTTACATGAAAGAGGGGTGGTAAAGGAGGAGTTTACTAAATCTATTATTGAAAGAGAAAATAACTACCCTACTGGACTTGATTTGAGTCCCGTGGGCAAAGGTCTTCCAAATGTTGCTATACCTCATACGGAACCAGAATTTTGTCTTCGTAAATGTATCGTATTGGTGAAGCTACTAAAGCCTATTTTATTTCAAAATATGATTGCACCTGACAAGGTAATTGATGTGAAATATTTGTTTTTTATTATTAACAATCAAAAAGGAAACCAAACAAATATCCTTTCTGAATTAATGAGTTTTTTTACTACAGTAGAAAATATGAAGAAATTAGAACAGTTAGATAGCAAAGAAGAGATTTATCAATTTTTAACCAATGAAAATATGGAAATAAAAGGAGTGCAATAAAATGATAAAAATACTTGCAGCTTGTGGTGCTGGGATTAATTCAAGTCATCAAATTAAAACGGCAATTGAGGAAGAAATGAAGAAGCGTGGTTATACCGTAAAAGTAGATGCAGTAGTAATAAAAGATATTACAGAAGAGATGATGAATCAATATGATATTTTTACACCAATTTCTAAAACGAAATTTGGCTTTGATATTAAGATTCCAGTTGTAGAGGCTGGACCAATTCTTTATCGTATTCCTGCAATGGCAGCACCAGTTTTTAATGAATTGGAAAGCGTTATCAAAAAGGTCAATAAATAACGTTATCACTTAATCTTTAATATAAAAAAGGATGTGTGAACAATATGGAGGGTATAATTAATTTTGCAAACAAAATATTTCAACCCTTAATTGATTTAGGTGCCGCTCCAATGATGTTTATTTTGTTATCATTAATAGCTATACTTATGAAGGTTAAGGTAAGCAAGGCGCTTGAGGGAGGACTTAAACTAGCGATTGCTTTAACCGGAATTGGTGCAGTAATAAACATTTTAACAGGAAACTTTGCTCCCGCACTGCAAGATTTTGTTAAATCTACGGGAATCGAATTAACGATAACGGATGTGGGATGGGCACCATTAGCAACGATAACTTGGGGATCTGCGTACACGCTGTTCTTTCTATTCATACTCGTAATTGTAAATCTGATTATGCTGGTGATAAATAAAACGGATACGTTAGATGTCGATATATTTAATTTTTGGCATTTATCCATTATTGGACTTCTTGTTATGTATTATTCAGATAATTTGTTTATAGCAACAATCCTTGTAATTGTATTAGGAGTAATGAAATTTATTAATGCTGATATAATGAAGCCGACATTTAATGATTTATTGGACATGCCTGACACAAATCCAACCACAACGACGCATTTAAACTTTATGCTCAATCCATTAATTATGTTTTTTGATAAGTTGTTTGAAAAGTTTTTGCCATTCCTTGATAAATATGATTTCGATGCAGCTTGGCTAAATGAGAAGATCGGTTTTTGGGGAAGTAAGTTTGCAATTGGAATTTATTTAGGAGCTTTTGTTGGATTACTCGGTCAACAGTCCGTTACAACCATATTTACATTAGCATTTATTGGCGGAGTTTCTCTAGAACTCTTTTCTATAGTAGGAACATGGTTTATTTCAGCTATGGAACCTATATCTCAAGGAATAACAGATTTTATGAGTAACCGCTTACAAGGAAGAAAATTCAATATTGGAATCGATTGGCCGTTCGTGGCTGCGCGAGCTGAAATGTGGGCGGCTGCTAATATTCTCGCACCAATTATGCTGGGTATAGCATTAATCTTACCCGGTAATGGGATCCTTCCTTTAGGAGGAATTATTGCTATTGGTTTAACACCTGCATTGCTAGTGGTTTGCCGCGGAAGGATTATTAGAATGATATTAATAGGTACGATTATGATTCCTGTATTTTTATGGTCCGGAACCGTAATTGCTCCGTTTGTAACAGAGACAGCTGCATCAGTAGGTGCTGCCCCAGCTGGATTAGAAGAAGGTGCTTTAATTACTCACTCTACTTTAGAAGGTCCAGTGGAAAAGTTTATTGCAATTTTAGTAGGTAAAGCCGGGGCAGACTTTAATTTTAAATCTATTCTGGCTGCTTTTGGAGCTCTAGGTGGTTATATTTTACTATTTATTTGGTATATAAAGCAAATGAAAAAACGAAACAAAGAATACGAGGCAAATAAACAAGAAGAAGCAGCGTAAAATTTATATGTTAAAAATAATAAGCAACAAGGCTTGGATCAAATAATTATTTGCAGTTCATACAAAGTACAATGAGTACAATCAACCAAAAGATTTTCTAATTTACGTGTAATAAATGAAAGATGTATTTAGCTTGATGACATATAAAGAAAAAAAGGTGATTCTATTCAAAACAATATCCTGTATCACTCATTGAGAGGATACAGGATATTGTTTTGTATTAGGATATAGATTAGTAAACATAACATTTAATATGATAGTTTTGACACGTGAAAAATGTAATGTTCAACGTATAAGGATAACTAGGAAATCATGCACGAAAGCTGGTACTACCAAGTTTTCTAAGCTATAGATTTTCTATACTATTTCCTGTGTTTTTGTAATTACAACATTCAAGTTAAAGGTAAAATATCTTCTTTTGTCTGTGGTGTGAGAAATGCATGCTGAGCAGCTGTATGAAGATCCCGCCAAATTCGATTTATAAGTGATTCTTCTTTGACGGCTTGCATACCAATTAATCTAAATAAGGTATCTACACAAGTTAATACTGTAGAAACAGCTTTTCTACAGATTAAGCCAAAATACGCTTGTTCTTTTGCAGTTAGCCTTTTGTTCTGAAGGTGTTTTTTCCAACTATCATGTACTTGATCATAAAATAAATTGCGAGCTTTACGCCAATGCTCTTTTTCACGTTGATAGATTTCATCTATCAACATATAACGATCATCATCCCACAATGATTTCTTTTCCTTTAAGAAATGTTGTACTGTTTCTAAAAAATGTTCTCCTATCCCAAGCACAATTGCTGTAAAGGAGGCTTCTGAAAACATTAAAAAGGGAAAATCATAGATGTTATCCAAGTAATTATTATTTTGTTTTTTAATCATAGAAAATGTGCGATAATCGGGTACAAATTGATTTGTAATAGAAATGGTATGGCTACTTGTTCCTTTTAAACCGATTGCATTCCAATCTTCCGTAACTTTTACTTGCTCTGGTTCAAAGATAAAAGAAAGAAGCCGGGGGTGTTTTTCTGATCCAGATGATTCTACCTTACATGTGGCAGTAAAAATAGACGCATATTGTGAACCACTGCAATAAAACCACTCTCCGTTTACTATATATCCTCCATCCACTTTTTTTGCTGTACCAGCTGGAAAACCGCTTCCTGCGATGACCGCTTGTTTGGGTGAGTAGTAAGTTTTCGCTGCTTCTTCCGTAAAGTTAGGGACAAATATTCCTCCGCCTGAACCGATCGTTACTAACCAGCCAAACGTTCCATCAATTCGCGAAGTCTCTTGAAATGTACGAATGGCTTCCGGAAAAGATAGCATAAAGCCATTTACCTCTTCTGGAACGATTAATTTAAATAGTTTTTTCTCATAGATAAATGCTAACAGGTTATCCGTAATGTATTTTGTTTTGTCGCTGGCTGTTATTTCAGATCGTATCCATTTGATTTCTTGTTCTGTAAATATCAACATTTTCATCCTTTTTTATTTCAAGTATAGCATTAATAAAGTTAATAAGTCTGCCGAGAACGTTATCATCATTGCGGTGGTAGAAGGAATAAAGGTTCCTCTTTTGGAAATAAGTAAGATCAATGAAAGATAGTGTAAGGAGAGATAACATAAAAGAAAGAACCTCCAGAAAATCATTTATCATATCCATTGTTTTCATCGGTGATAAAAATAAATCGATAACCAATTGACTTAGGTAAGAAATAGTATTATGATAAAAAACGTGAATGATTTTCATTATCAATTAGATTTGTGTCATCGAATTTGAATTAGCTAGCAATTAAAATAACATAAAACAAGAAAACCATCTGCTATATCTTATTGTGGTGAAAGAAGATGCGATAAAGAAGAATTACTTTCCTTCTATTTGCAATAAGACTTGTTGAACAAATTATACCTATTTATGTGAAATTAATCACATATTATTTTTAAAGGAGACAATAGATATACTATGGAGCAAGAAGTAATCATTGCATTTTTATTAACATTATTCGCCGGTCTATCAACGGGCATAGGAAGTTTACTTGTTTTTTGCACCAAAACTTCTAATACAAAGTTTTTATCATTTTCATTAGGATTTTCAGCTGGGGTTATGATTTATGTTTCATTAGTCGATATTTTTGCAGTGGCTCAAGAGTCACTAGTTGCTGAACTTGGCTCAAAAATGGGAAGTTGGCTTACGGTTACTTCGTTTTTTGCTGGAATGATTTTAATTATGTTTATTGATAAATGTATTTTAAAAGAAAATGCCCCTCATCAATTCATAGATAGTAAGGTGAATCGGAACCAATCCAATAAAGCGCCACATGCAGAACTACTAAAGATGGGTACTTTTACAGCAATTGCAATGGCGATTCATAATTTTCCAGAGGGTATTGCTACATTAGTCTCAGCACTGCAGGATCCAGTCCTAGGTGTAGTTATTGCGGTTGCTATCGCAATTCATAATATACCCGAAGGAATTGCAGTTGCTGTTCCTATCTATTATGCAACGAATGATAAACGTAAAGCTTTTCGGATATCCTTGTTAACAGGTCTTACAGAACCGCTTGGTGCTATTACTGCATACTTACTATTAATGCCATTTCTAAATGATACGATGTTCGGGATTATTTTCGCTATGGTTGCTGGAATAATGGTATATATTTCGTTAGATGAGTTGTTACCTGCTGCGAAGAAATATGATGGAGCACAATTATCAATGTATGGTCTTATCTGTGGAATGGCAGTTATAGCAATAAGTATTTTGTTATTAATGTAACAAGCATGTAGAAAGGTTGTTTATTTAGAAAATTATATGTGAATTATTTCACTATATATTTTTATGATGTAATTAAATAACTGTTCGTTATCTGCTGCTTCCAAGAAGGAAGTAGTAGAAATAGCTTTATGGCATATTTATAGACAAATAGTAACTTTTTTGTAGGAATTAATTGCTTTCTTCAAGAATTATCGGCTTCATCTCCCACCTTATCGCTTTACTTGATGAGTGAGCTTAGATGGGAGCCCGACTGTCGGTTGGTAAGGCCTTATTATCTTATTCGCACAATTCCTTTGGGAAAAGTCTCTATGGGTGAAGCTTCACTTACAATAAGTTAGCCATTCGTAGAACCGAATACCTTTAATAACCCTCAACAATTCCTTTTCCTTCCTTCATACCTTTCCAGATTGAATTATCAGTTTACTATGATGATTGCAGACATTCCCAGCGATTTTTAGTGCTTGTATAGATTGTAGTAATTACTTAGCAATACTACTCAACACAACAGTTTGTACCTTTAGATAACCTTTAAATGACAAATTTCAGCATGAAAACTTATAAAAATTTTCATCACATATTGGGTATCAAGAGAACGGTTTACGTTTTAAGTATTGCCTTATCCATTTCTAAATTTTAATAGTAATGCTTTTATCGAATGTTATTAAAGTAAAATAAAGACAGATTAGTTAATAGTGAATTATTCATTAGAACCTTGATTTTATGGAGATATCTAGCGTATTATGGCTTGAGTAAGCACACATATAATATTAGTATTATTTGTCTGGATAGTGATCTCTTACAGACAATCATAAGGAGATTATCGATGTATATAACTGTTAAAGACGTATTAGAAATGGAAAGATTTAAACAAGTAGAGCTGATAGCGGGAAGTAAAGGTTTAGAGCGCATGGTGGAAAATGTTTACTTTATGGAAGTTCCAGATATAGATGCTTATATCGATGCAAATGGGTTGTTATTAACTACATTATATCCAATTGCTGATGACGAAACACAAATAAATTCGCTTATTCCTAGATTGGCAAAACAAAAGCTTGCTGGAATAGCGATAAAGCCTGGAAGGTATATTGAGGCAATCCCTGAAAGTATGATCAAACAGGCGGACGAATTTAGCTTACCATTAATGAAATTACCAGATGATGCCAATTTATCTAATTTGACGAATCAAATTTTATCTGAGCTTTTAGGGTCTAGAACTTCTGTGTTAGAATTTCGGGATCGGCTTCACCAAAAATTGCTAAATTTATTATTGGAAGGAGCAGATTTAAGTGAATTTGTTTACTCCATTGCAAATATCATTGAGGCTCCAGTAATTATCCTGGATAACAGCTTAACATGTATTGTCACCTCTATTGATCAAAACGAAAATAATATAGATTTTAATTATGCTGATCATTCAACTGATTCATCGCTTTTTAAAATGAACTTCACTGTTCAAGTTAATGATGTCACATATGAAAAAGGTGATTTATTTATTCAGCCTATTTTTGCAGGAGATAATAAGTTTGGTTATTTGCTTGTACTTTTAAATAAAGGAAAAGGTGCAACTGAAAACCTGATTGTTGCTGTTGAACAAGCGTCTTTTCTTGTAGCTTTCTTATTTCAAACAGAAAAAGCTTTACTGCAAAAAGAGAGGAACTACTTATATAGCTTTATTAGAGATATTTTTAATAATCATTATACATCACAAACAGAAGTTATCGAAAAAGCGAAGGTATTTAAATGGGCATTTTATTTTCCAACGGTTATTTTAAGCATAAAATCAAATATTACGGATAGTGCAAAAAAATTATCGGTTTACTATCGAATGCTTGATTCAGGTTTAATAGAGAGAATTTTATCTGAAATACTGGATACACCAATAGATAACTGTCAAGTTGTTTACTATAACGATTCTTTAGTTTGCTTTATCAGCATTGTATTTGAGCAAAGGTTAAAACAAAAGTTAAAAAGAGCAAGTGATTTAATTATCTCCAATTTTAAAGAACTTTGTCATATTGGAATCAGTATTTCAGAGACCATTTATAATATGAAACAGTTAAAAGAGGCCTATGAAAATTCGTTATTAGTTTTTGATATTTATAAAAGGAAGTTAGCTGGGGAGTCATTTGTCTATTTTTATGAGGATATGGGTTTATTCCGCTTATTTCACTATGTACAAGATAAAGATGTGTTGGAAGCATTAGTAACAGAAAAATTAGGAAAAGTTATCACATACGATAAACAAAAAAATGGAAATTTATTAGAAACACTGAAATATTACATTAAAAATAATTATAATTTACAAAAAACAGCAGACGATATGTACATTCATTACAATACGTTGCGTTATAGAATTAATAAACTAAAAGAGTTGGGGATAGAAGGAGAAGACGGTTTAGAAATGACGCAAGTAGCTGTTGCTTTTCAATTATATTTATATTTAAAATCGCAAAAAAATAGATAATCAGTAAATAGTATATAAAATTGTGGCAATGTTTTTAACGTTGTCGACTAGTATGGATTTTGTTGTTGGTTTATTACAATAAATAAAGTTTTATTCGTCTAAAATTGCTAATGAATACTCTTTCAATCATTGATATGATGATTGTAACAAAGAAACGGAAAGAGGTGAGAGTTAACAAAATTAAATATAATGAGGAGGTCACAGCTTTAAAAAGAAAACCCTATTTTAAGGGAGTGAATCGCCATGGGCGGGGCAGTTAGTCGAATTAAATTGTGGCATCGAGAAGATATTGATGGTTTTTTTGGTTTATTTACGAATAACTTAACGAATTTATTAGTGATGGCAGGTTTATTAAATATTTCAATCGGTATGCCAGCTGCAATTACCTATGGAAAAATTCTTCCAGCAGTTGGATTATCAATTTTTGCTAGTAGCCTTATTTATAGTTGGATGGCTTATCGATTAGCAAAAAAAGAAGGAAGAGATACGGTAACGGCATTGCCTTCTGGTACGAGTGTTCCACATATGTTTTTAATTGTGTTTCTCATTATGGGACCAGTGTATTGGAAAACAGGAGACCCTTATATTGCTTGGTTTGCCGGGTTAGCGTGGGGATTTGTAGAAGGGATTATTGAATTATCAGGTTCCCTAATTGGAGCGAAAGTCAGAAAGGTACTGCCAAGAGCAGCCATGCTAGGTTCACTGGCAGGCGTATCACTTACTTTTATCGTTATGACGCCAGCAATGCAGACGTTTGATCTCCCGTATATTGGCTTTATTTCATTAGCCATTATCTTTCTTGGCTGGTTCGGTAAAGTGAAGTTACCATTTCGGATACCAGTTGGTTTGTTTGCTATCATCATAGGTACTATTATTGGCTGGATAACTAGAAATATGGATATAAGTGCTGTTACAGAGTCAGCGAAACAAATACAGCTAAGCGTACCTACTTTTTCAGTAAAGCGAATTATTGACGGTTTTTCTGCAGCAGGGCCATTTTTAATCGCTGCAATCCCCTTAGGAATTTATAATTTTTTTGAAACGATTGATAATATTGAAAGTGCGGAAGTCGCTGGTGACAGCTATAATACTAAACAAGCTTTAATTGCCGATGGTTCTACGACAATATTAGCCAGCCTATTTGGAAGCCCTTTCCCAACTGCGGTATTTATCGGGCATGTTGGCTGGAAAGAAGCAGGAGCCCGAATCGGCTATACATGGGCCACCGGATTATCTATCTTAGTCTTAACTTGGCTTGGATTAATTTCGTTACTGTTAACGATCATTCCGCTTGAAGCGATTGTACCGATCTTAATCTATATTGGACTAATTATCGGAGCTCAAGCATTTCAGCATGTCGATATGAAATACGCACCAGCTGTTATTTTAGCGATGATCCCTTGGATTGCTAACTGGGGGCAAAATATTGTCGATACTGCTTTCACGAGTGCGGATACATCGGCTCTAGAGGTTGGTTATGCCGCCATAGCAACTGCTGGTTTAGAGTATAGCGGACTCCTTAGTTTAGGAACAGGTGCTATTATTATTGGCATGATATGGTCAAGTATTCTCGTGTTTATTATCGATCAAAACTTTAAAAATGGTGCAGTGGTATGTTTAATCGGAACGATTTTATCGTTTTTTGGAATCATTCATTATAAAGAAATTGGCATAGGTGTTGGCTGGGAAACTGCAATTAGCTATGCAGTGGTAGGACTGATTTTACTAAGTATTTATGTGAAACAAAATACAAATAACATGGAGGAATTGTAAAATGAGTAAATTATATTCGATGGAAGCAAAACCTTATAATTTTGAATTCAATTTAGATAATACAGCGTTAGTGATTATTGATATGCAACGTGATTTTTGTGCACCAGGCGGTTTTGGAGAGAAATTGGGAAATGATATTACATTAACACGTTCCATTATACCAACCATTAAAAATGTATTGGAAGTAGCTCGAGAAAAAGGATTATTTGTTGTCCATACACGTGAAGGTCACCGCCCGGATTTAACCGATTGCCCGCGAAATAAATTAGCTCGTGGTAAAAAGCAGGGAGCAGGTATTGGCGATGAAGGGCCGATGGGAAGAATCCTAGTTCGTGGGGAATATGGTCATGATATTGTCGATGAACTTACTCCTGTTGAAGGTGAAGTAATCATTGATAAGCCCGGGAAAGGAGCATTTTTTCAGACTGATTTAGAGATAATTTTACGCAATAAAGGAATTACAAATTTATTAGTTGGCGGAGTTACTACACATGTTTGTGTACAAACAACGATCCGAGAAGCTAATGATCGTGGGTTTGATTGCTTATTACTAGAAGATTGTTCAGCTGCTTTTGATCCGAGAGATCATGAAGATTCAATTCGTATGATTCATCAACAAGGTGGCATATTCGGTTGGACTGCACCATCAAAAAACTTACTTGAAGCACTTAGTAAATAGCAGAAAGGAGAAGAAAATATGGGTAACTCTAAACAAATTCTAGGAACCCCGTGGTTTGTAAAAGGAGATATCAATGGATTTTTCGGACTGTTTAGTAATGTGTTAACAAACTTCCTTGCTGCAATAGGACTGCTTGTTGCCATTAACATGCCGAGAGATATTGTATATGGGCATATTGTTCCGGCAGCAGCGCTTACCATTGGGATTGGCGGAATCTTTTTCGCTATTCAGGCTAGACGAAAATCATTGAGAGAAAACCGTGATGATGTTACTGCACTGCCATATGGCTTAAGTGTACCACATTATTTTGTTGTATCGTTTGCTGTCATGCTACCGGTATATGCCAACACTCAAGATTGGGTGCTGGCATGGTCAGTAGGTATTGCTTGGAATTTAGTCCAAGGAATTATCATGACATTAGGCGCTTTTGTTGGCCCTTATATTCAAAAATATATCCCGCGTAGCGCCTTGTTAGGCTCTTTGGCTGGTATTGCTCTAACGTATATTGCTATGAATCCAATGGGAGAAATATTTACTACACCTTATATTGGACTGATAACATTAGTCATTGTTCTTGCTGGGTGGTTAGCACATAAAAAATTACCTGGTAATATTCCAGCTGGATTATTAGCGATATTAATTGGAATGATCCTTGCTTGGGTAACTGGGTACATGGATGTAGCTGCTGTAAAAGAAGCTGCTAGTGGCTTCTCCCTTGCATATCCTAGCTTTGCACTCGGACATTTAGCTGAAGGCTTTGCTTATTTATCACCATTTTTAGCTGCTGCTATACCTTTAGCAATTTATGATTTTCTTGAAAGTTTGGATAATATCGAGAGTGCTGAAGTTGGTGGAGATAAATACCCTACGACTTTATCACTGCTTGTTCCAGGGGTATTAACCCTTTTTGGAGCAGCACTTGGAAGTGTTTTTCCAACCATTATTTATATCGGTCATCCAGGTTGGAAAAAGGCTGGCGCTCGTGTAGGTTATTCGATGGCGACAGGCGTTGGTGTTATCATTATTTCCTTTATCGGTTTATTGCCATTAATGATGTCCATTATTCCGTTAGTTGCCCTACTTCCAATCCTTGTATACATTACAATGACGATTGGTACCCAAGCTTACAGTACAGCAAAAGTAGAACATATGCCGGCGATGTTCCTAGGATTAACCCCATTTGTAGCAAGTTATATTATTCAGCAGGTTGACAATGCTTTAGCCGCAGCAGGTACGGATGCAGCTACAGTAGGCTTTGATGTACTTGCCAATAATGGTATTAAATATGTTGGTTGGGATACGCTAGGGTCTTCTGATATTCTCGTATCGATGATGTTAATTACAATTGTTATATTTTTAATTGACAAAAAGTATAAACTTGCCGCTATATATAGCTTTGTAGCTGCTGCTCTATCCTTTGTTGGCTTGATTCATGCTCCTGAAATTGGTTTTGGTGCAGGTCAGACAGGTGCATTAGGCTATCTTGCAATGGGGATTACTTTACTAGCGCTTTACTTCTATCGTGATAAAGGTGAATTAAAGGAGCTTAAGTCATAATCAATTGGTGATTGTATGAAAAATAAACATTGCCAAATTCATGTAATAGATAAGCATTTACTTGATTGGTTCAACCAACTTCAAACAGGTGAACAAATTGGAAATGTTCACAGTGTTTTTGACAAGGTGATCAATTTCATTTCCAATGATGGCAGCATGCTTTTTTCTCTAGCAAAAGACCGAATTATTCAAGCTCCAAAAATGATGAAAACAACAGATGAAATTAGCTTTAATGCTATGTGTTCATCTATAAAACCTAGTAATCCGGTCGTTAAGGTTGGTGAAAAAGCGATTCAAATAAAAGGCTGGCAATGGAGCTATATGTCTTCAGAACACTGGGAAAGGGAGCTTTCATCCCTTTCCCAAGTGAAACCAGCTTTATCAGAGTCACATTTAGCCTATATCGATGCATTTATCGAGGCAAATGGTCGAAACGGTGGACTGTTATCTGCCTGGAAGCATGTGATTGGGCGAAGTGAAACGGTAAGTGGAAGCAGCATCGTTAATATTTATTTTCAACCTTTTGTTAAGGGGTTTAAAACCATTACAGAAGAAATAGAAAACCAACAACTCGAAAAATTTATGTTTTGTTTTGCCGGTTTAGGGGTTGGATTAACGCCATCAGGCGATGATTTCCTTACTGGTTTACTGGCAACATGGCATTACTTCGGTTTTTCTTTATATCAGGATTTTATGAGCAATTGCAACGTTAATTTATCCATTTTAAAAAGAAGAACAACAGATATTAGTTATTTTATGTTAGAAAATTGCTGTTTCGGTTATGTTAATGACGCTTTACTCGACTTACTTGAACATATTCATCATCCAACGATGCCATTACAGCAAGTCCTATCTATTGGTTCAATTTCCGGGACCGATATGTTAATCGGCGTAAGCTTTGCATACCGGCAATTATTAAAGCAGCGAATTCTGCTTGAGGATTAGAGGTTGGAATTGTACCTTTTCTGACTGTTGCGAAGCCAGTTTTACCCTCGTAATCAGTAAATGGCAGATGACTTTACAACATAAAAAATCAATAGGAAACGAAAATCGTTAATATCAGGATCTAGACTCTATTAACGCATTTTTAACTTTCATTCATATAAGGAGGAATTTGGGAATGGCTTCAATTGTAAAAGTAGTACCAAATACGTACCATGATTCCGTTACATTAATGTCTTTATCTGGAAAAATTAAAAAGTATGATGGTGTTGAACAAGCTGTTGTGTCAATGGCTACACAAATGAATAAAGAGCTATTAAATAATATAGGGTTAATGACAGAAAAAGTACAGACTGCAACAGAAAATGATCTCATTATCGCTGTAAAAGCGGATTCCGATGAGCGTGTAGAAGAAGTTATCGGACTTATTGAAACAGAATTAACTGCAAAAAAATCTAAAAAAGAAAAAAACGGTAACCAGCCAGTTAAAACCATTCATGCAGCTTTAAATACGATGCCAGAAGCGAATATGGCGATTATATCCGTTCCGGGCGAGTATGCTTCGCGAGAGGCTAGACAAGTATTAAAGCAAGGAATGCACGTCATGCTTTTCAGTGACAATGTTTCGATCGAGGATGAAAGATCACTAAAAGAATTAGGCAGAGAAAAAGGTTTATTTGTCATGGGGCCTGACTGTGGAACAGCAATTATTAATCATACTGGTTTATGTTTTGCAAATAAGGTGAGTGAAGGAGAAATAGGCCTTGTAGCTGCTTCAGGTACAGGATTACAAGAGGTTACAGTGCAAATTGACAAGCTTGGCTATGGGATTACACAAGCAATTGGAACAGGAGGTCGTGATCTTCATGAGGAGATTGGCGGAATCATGATGCTTCAAGGGCTTAAAGCGTTGGAAGCTGATGAAAAAACAAAAGTAATCACATTAATTTCTAAGCCGCCAGCTCCAAAAGTTCAGGAAAAAATTCTAGCTGAGGTTAAAAAATGTCAAAAGCCAGTAGTTGTCTGTTTCTTAGATGGTGATGCACATGAAGTTGAAGAGGCTGGGGCTGTATTTTCTCCAACTTTAATTGATGCTGCACGTCAAGCGGTTAAATTGATCGATCCAGAAAGCGAGATCGATTCAGAAGTTGCTGAAACAGCTTCTAGTTGGGCGAAAGCAGAACAGAAAAAAATAACAGATTCGCAACAATATATTAGAGGGCTTTTCTGTGGTGGTACTTTAACTTCAGAAGCATTATCGCTCATTCGTGATGCTGGATTAAAAGTAAAAAGTAATGTTGCCAAAAAACAAGCAGAAAAGCTAAATGACGTTCATACGAGTACAGGTCATACCTTACTTGATTTAGGTGATGATGATTTTACGAAAGGCAAACCACACCCAATGATTGATCCAAGCTTAAGAAATGAACGAATTGTTGCAGAGGCTAAAGACCCTGAAACAGCCGTATTGTTACTGGACTTTGAATTGGGATATGGTTCACATGAAGATCCAGTTGGGGTCAGTCTAGATGCACTTCAAGAAGCTAAACAAATGGCTACACAAGCTGGAAGGTATTTACCAGTTGTTGCATATATATGTGGAACTTCTAAAGATAAGCAAGACTATCAACAACAAGAAAAGAAACTCAAAGCTATGGGTGTTTATGTAGCTGACAGTAATGCGATGGCAACTAAAATTGCAACCATGCTTGTTAAGGAGGTAAATTAACATGAGTAACATCCAAGATCTATTTAACAAAAAGCTGCATGTTATTAATATCGGTACGTCAACATTTAAAGATGATTTGGATTTACAAGGAACAGAAGCAATTCAATTCGATTGGCAGCCACCTGCCGGAGGAAATATGGAATTAATTCATGCATTAGACTATTTCCAAGATAATGAAAGAATAGATAATGCGAATAAAGAAGCGATTTCCCGAATAAAAGCGGCTCATCCATTTTTAGTAGATATTGATCTAGCTAAAAACGTGATTCCAGGAATGCATAGCAACATGATTCTTCATGCTGGTCCTCCAATTGCATGGGGAAATATGGCTGGTCCAGTTCAAGGAGCCATAATCGGAGCATTAATTTACGAAGGGCTAGCGAATAATGAGGAAGAAGCAAAAGCTTTAGTTGCAAACGGTGAAATTGAGTTTGCTCCGTGTCATGAGCATTCAGCTGTAGGACCAATGGCAGGTATTGTGTCCCCCTCCATGCCAGTTCATGTTGTTGAAAACAGAACTCATGGAAATAAAGCATATTGTACAGTAAACGAAGGATTAGGAAAAGTGCTACGATTTGGTGCTTTTTCCGAGGATGTTATTCAGCGCTTGAAATGGATCAAAGACGTTTATGCAAAAGCATTGAAAAAAGCATTGGCATTAAGCGATGGCATTGATCTTAAATCAATAACTGCCCAAGCTTTGCATATGGGGGATGAATGTCATAATCGTAATAAAGCTTCTACCAGTCTTTTTTATCGTGAAATTACCGATTACTTTTTACAAACGGATTTAGATACAGAACAATTGCGTGAGGTGATGCAATTTATTAAGGATAATGAACATTACTATCTAAACCTTTCTATGCCGGCTTGTAAAGCTGCTTTAGATGCAGGTCACGGGGTTCCTTATTCTACAGTTGTCACTACGATGGCGCGAAATGGTGTAGAATTTGGCATTCGCGTTAGCGGGCTTGGTGAACGGGAGTGGTTTACTGCACCAGCTAATTTTGTAAAGGGACTATTTTTCCCTGGTTTCTCAGAAGACGATGCTGCACCTGACCTTGGGGATAGTGCGATTACGGAAACGATGGGAATTGGCGGTTTTGCAATGGGTGGATCTCCAGCAATTGTTCAATTTGTTGGTGGTGAAGTAGCAGATGCCATTCATTACAGTGAACAAATGTATGATATTACAGTTAGTGAAAACAATAATTTCTCCATTCCAACATTAAACTTCCGCGGTACTGCATTTGGAATAGACGTATTAAAAGTCATTGAGACGGGAATTTTACCTGTTATCAATACTGGAATGGCTAGTAAAATTGCCGGTGTTGGTCAAATTGGCGCAGGTATTGTTCACCCACCAAAAGCATGTTTTGAAAAAGGATTAATGCGTTTTTATGAAGTTTACGGGGAGGGCGGAAATAATGGGTAAAGTGTTAATTGCTCTTGGAGGTAATGCACTTGGTAATAACCCCAAAGAACAGCTTGAGCTCGTACGAGAATCTGCTAAACCGATTGCGGATATGATTGAGCAAGGGCATCATGTAATTATTGCTCATGGGAACGGGCCGCAAGTAGGATCAATTCATATAGCATTTGATTATGGTTCCAAAACAAATACGAACATTCCTAAAATGCCGTTTGCAGAGTGCGGAGCGATGAGCCAAGGGTATATTGGCTATCATTTACAAAATGCAATACGAGAAGAATTATTAAATCGATCCATTCATAAATCTGTATCCACCATTATTAGCCAAGTAGTAGTCGATAAGGATGATCCAGCTTTTGAAAATCCGACTAAACCAATAGGATCCTTTTTATCTAAACATGAAGCGGAAAAATTAATGAAAGAAACAAATGATGTTTATGTGGAAGATGCTGGCAGAGGATATCGCAAAGTAATTCCTTCTCCTCTGCCAATTAAAGTAGTGGAAAAAGAAGTTATCGCTGATTTAGTAGATGCTGGACATATTGTGATTACCATAGGCGGTGGTGGTATTCCTGTAATTGAGAGGGAAGCAAATGCTTTAGAAGGAGTAGATGCGGTAATTGACAAAGATTTGGCTAGTCAGTGTTTAGCAAATGAATTAGATGTTGATTTTCTTTTTATTCTTACTGCTGTTGAGAAAATAGCGATCAATTACGGAAAGCCTAATCAACAAGATCTTGACCAAATGACAATTGCTGAAGCAAATAACTATATTGCTGAAAGACAGTTTGCACCTGGCAGCATGCTTCCTAAAGTTCAGGCTGCCATTCAATTTGTGCAGGGACGCTCAGGAAGAAAAGCAATCATCACCTCATTAAATAAAGCTAAAGAAGCGATTTTAGGTAAAACAGGTACTACGATATACAAATAATGGGGACGTAAATTTATAAACGATGAAGCTGATATAATGAAAGTCCATTGTATCAGCTTCTTTACTTATTTAGGTGATTACCCTCATTTCCGCATCGTGGATAGCTTTGGGATACAATTAAAAGATATTCGGTTTTTAAGTGAGTTAAACAATATTCTTCCACAAATGATTGTAGTTAAGCAAACTCTGTAAAAGGAACATTTCCATCATCAATGGAAGCTGATCGTACAGAAGCTGGCAAATTTTCAAATACTGAACATCTATCTATACTGTTAGCAATGGCAATTGTGGCAGTTCTTGAAATAATGTGATCAAATAAAGGATAAAAGCTACTATAATCGTTTCTATTGAGTTCAACACCTATTTAGAAGAAAACAGCTGATGCCCACAAAAGCATTAGCTGTTATTTTAAAAATTTGAATTTAAATAAAACATATAACAAAGCAGTCTATTTGCTAAGCTTTTAAAGTTAGCTTAGCTTTTGTTTTGAAAATGATATTGGATCTCAAACAAAACTTCATCAAAAGGGCTCAGAGTATAAATCACTTTTTTTCGGAAAGTCCAAGTGCTTTTAAATCAGCGATAATTTGATCCATACTATCTGCTTGTACGCCATTATATTTTTTAATAGCCATTCCTTCTGGATTAACTAAGAAAAAGCTCGTTCCATGGGTAACTTGATCCTCACCTTCTGGTGGAGGAGCCACCATGCTCTTAAACGATTTAATAGAAAACTCTTTAATGGTTTGAAAATCATAGCCTGTCAAAAACGTCCAATTATCTAAATCTGCTTTATAGTCTTTGGCATACGATGTTAATACCTCTGGTGTATCATTTTCGGGATCTACGCTAAAGGAAACAAATTGAATGTTTATATTTTCTTCCTTTACCTTCTGTTGTAGTTTTACCAAATTGGATGTCATAGGTATGCAGACAGACGTACAATTTGTAAAAATGAAATCAGCTACCCAATAGTCTCCCTTTAGATCCTCTAAGGACAGCTTTTCATTATCTTGTGTAGTAAAAGTGAAGTCGTTTACTTCTTCTGATATATTTGGTTCGATTTTTTCCTCTACACCACCACCACAAGCAGTTAATACAATTGTTGCTGCTAGTAGAATAACCCCCAGATATTTTTTCATTTGTAACTTCCTCCCATAGATGTATCAATTTTATTCTATCAATTTATTTGGTTGACTGCTGGTAAGTTGTATTTATCCCCTTAAGACAACTTAATTACAGTGATTCTTAAGATTTTAGTAAATGAAAAGTTTTGCTAACATGAGCCCAAGCCAGCTCATTTTAAGTAACTCATAAAGATAGATATAACAATTAATAACAAATTAAAACATAGTTTAACGAAATTGTATCAACGAATAAAAATGATATCAATATCAATATGTGAAGGAAAAATGACAACTGTGTGATATTTTATGAATGCTTAGTAAAATTTTATTCCGCATCTATAGTACAGTATGTTTTTTCTCTTCAAGAGCAATAGGGAACAAAAAGAATTACAAGCAGGAAATAAAGGCACACTTATATGCCCGATTCGTTTGGGTTAACAGGACGAGAAAAACTTCGAAAGCGATACATCGTACGCAGAAAAAGTGTTCTTCTTTTTTAAGGATAGATTTGCTACGGTAGTGACACATCGCGGTTTTTCAAGGACGAGAAAAACTGCTGTAGCAATACATTACGGTTTTAAAAGGACGTTGATCTTAGCCTTGATCTGCTTTTTGCATAGATAAAAGCCCTAATGAATGAAGGTCAATTTATAAATAACCAGTAAAAAGCAAAGGAGAAAGTCATTTGTTCATACCTTCCCCCTAAATTATTTGTGATCATAAATACTATAATTTTATACGACGAAACATATCTCGAACATCGAATAAGCTATCTGCAATTTTATAAGCTTTTGTTTTCATTTCTTGATTAGGTGAAACTAAATCAGGAATGACAATGCATTTTATTCCAGCAGCATATGCCGCTCTTAAGCCATTTGGAGAGTCTTCCAGAACAAGAGCAGTATCAGGCTTCTCTCCAGCTCGATGACATGCCTCAATAAAAATATCAGGATTTGGTTTACCTCGTTCTACTTCTTCACCACTCATATAAAAATCGAAACGATCCGTTAATTCATTCATTGTTAAGTAATGTTTAATGGTTGTCAGTGAGCTAGATGAAGCAACGCATTTTTTGATATGAAGTTCATCTAATATATCGAGCAGTTCATGTACTCCCGGCATTATGCCAACACCTTCTGTTTCTACGATATGCTGAAATTCTTTTAGATAATTTTCTGTTACAAGGCTTAAGGAAAAATCATCTCCGTATACACCTTGCAGTATTTTTTCCTCTTCTTGAACTCCTGATCCAATAACTAAACTATATATATCCATAGATAGTTGATAGCCAGCTTGACCCATCGCTTTTTTTAAAGCCTTATAAGCAATACGCTCCGTATCAAAAAGCAGGCCATCCATATCAAAAATAACTTGACGAATCTTGTTCATTAACTTCTCTCCTTGTTGTATAGTTAGAACTTCAATAAACAGTCCTACACAGCTGTAAAACCATCCTTATTATAACAGTGAAGCTTAATTACAGCTATTAAAATCATCGATCCTTAACTAGAAAAAATAGAATATGACTAGAGAGTATTGTTAAAAACGATTAACTGGTATGATATAGGTAACTTTTTATTCATGATCTACTAATAGGAGGCAAAAAATGAAAAAAATTGCTAAGGAAAGATGTATCTTAACGATGTCCCCGAACAATAAACCGGTCGAAACAGCGGCTTCAGGCGAAACAATCTTATTTGAAGCCTATGACTGTTTTAGTAATCAGATTAAGAACGAAAGTGATAAGTTTAGTTCTGTTGGCTGGGACAAAATTAATCCGGCAACTGGCCCTTTGTATGTAGAAGGTGCGGAACCTGGCGATACGCTTAAGATAGAGATACTTGATATTAAGATTATAGATCAAGGCGTTATGACGGCTGCTCCTAAAATGGGAGTACTTGGAGAGAGGATAGTTGCAGAAAAAACAAAAATCATCGCTGTTGAAAATGGCTATGCCAATTTTAATGAAAAATTAAAGCTGCCAATTAAACCGATGATTGGTGTTATTGGGACTGCTCCCCGTAATGAGGAGGTACCAACTGGAACGCCGAAAGACCATGGTGGTAATATGGATTGTAAGCGGGTATGCAAGGGAGCTACGCTTTATTTACCAGTAAATGTAGATGGGGCACTTTTGGCAATGGGGGACGCACATGCTGTTATGGGAGATGGCGAGGTAGTCATCTGTGGCTTGGAAATACCTGCTGAAATTACTGTTAAAGTTAGCGTTATTAAAGGACAGCCTTATCCGCTACCTTTTTTAGCCGACCCAGATCATGTAATGACAATCGCTTCTGCCGAGACACTGGACGAAGCGGCAAGGCAAGCAACCAAAAATATGCACACTTTTCTTGTTAACGAATTAAAAATGGATAGCGATGAAGCAGCTATGTTTCTATCAGTAGGGGCAGATCTGAGAATTTGTCAAATTGTTGACCCGCTGATGACATCAAGAATGGAGCTTCCAGTATGGGTATTAGAAAAATATAATTATGTATTGAAATAAAGATGTTATTCGTTGTGAGTAAAGATAGAGGTGAGTTTATGAGGGGAAGGATCTCCCTTTAAGATGAATGGTGATCAATCACAGTCAGCTTATTCACTGGGTTTTATGGAAGAAGATTTAAAGATATTCTTTAGTGAAAAACTTTTTTCAAGTTCCTTACGTTAACATTGTAAAATTTGGACTTCAGTTAGGAAACTAGCAGTTAGCATATGTGGAAAAAGAAAAACGGTTACTAACGGAAGAAGAACGAAAAGAAATCAATGGTCAACTACTGGATAATATGGAGGTTGAATAAAACGAAAGCAATTTTTAAGGAAAAAGCATGTGTAAACATTTCCCTAAGAATGTTTGTCAGCATATCCCTGTTGTAGGGGCATGTTGCTTTTATCCCGGATGTAAGGATCCGTACTTTTCTCAATCCAAAATGTGCAAATGATATTAAGAACATGATGAGAAAAACGGCTCCTAAATCCCCGATTCGTTCAAAGGCCTTTAGGTCATACCCTTGCGGTACTAACATTCAAGGAGAAAAGCACTCCTTGAATGAAGTTTCCCTTTACCCCGTCAAAAGCTCTGACGTTGGTACAACGTTACTAGCTAAGCGCTTGCGCTTTTGATCCTGCAATCAGTCTCATTGTATGTAATTGACCACTGTGATTTGCTTCATGAAAAACAGCTACTTTTGCTAGACCGCCAATCGTTTCCTGCCCTAAAAACGGCTTCTCCAATTTTGTAGCAAAGTAATCAGGCTGTAAGTCCATAACCCGTCTTAGTTGGTCTTTCAGTTGATCTTTTAGTCCAGCTAGACTTGGTACTTCCTCTGGCCAATTAGCTGGTTTTGTTCCATTTCCAAATAGGGAAACATAGTTTTCCGGTAAATGAGCTGATTGATTAGGAAATCCGAATAAAAATTGTTCAGCAACGGTTAAAATATGTCCAATTTGCCAGCGGATGGTGTTATTTAATCCTTCTAGCTGCACATCTATGAGAGATTCATCCAGTTTATCCATTTCCATTAATAGCATATTTCGGTTAAATGCAAATTGTTCAACTAAAGTTTGACTCATGTTCATCCCCCTTAAAGATCATTATGAAATTAGTATAACAAACCTTTACTTAGAAAACAGCTTTAAAGGGTGTTCAAAAAGGAGGATAAAAGGGGACAAGGTCGGCAAAGGTCACAAGCATCTATGTTGCAAAGCCGACACGAGCATCTTCTATTTAGTTGAAGTTCGAGACGGCGCAGTTCTGGATAGCGGGCTTGTGTATTGACTGCTTCATTTCCTACAGAACGTGGGCGCTTTTAGTAGAAGAGCTTTTATTAATTTAGCTATATGAGCACTCATATAGCTTCCTCAAGACCCATTCCCACGTGGGAAAAAGCGTTTTTCTTTTAATAAAGAAAATGTGCTAGCGGTAATGAGAGCGTAGACGCTAGCCACGCTGCACTTATACTTGAACTTAAAAATTTTTAAATACGTTGAATGAACTTCAGGCTAAAATTTTATACATTCTAATGTACGAAGAATTTCGTTCGCGCTTCTTACCGACTTTTATAAATAACCTTCTATGGGAAATATTTATATAATGAGCGTTCTATAACTTCACTGTATAATTCTCATAGCCAGACTTTTTAGTGAAAAATTACGATAATAGCAATGACTTTACATATCACTTATAATCATGTAAAGTATGGGTAAGTAATATTCTAAAATATTTAATAATAATATATTTTCACTAGGGGTGCCATTGGATAATGGCTGAGATCAACGTATGACGTTGGGACTCTTTGAACCTGATCTGGATGAAGTACCAGCGGAGGAAAGTGACAGTTGACTAGTATCTTTATATTAGTCTTTGAATCTATGACTATGTATGTCGCTTTTTCCTAACCCGGAGAAAGCGGCATTTTTATTTTACTACAGGAAAGTATAAAACTTTAGGCTTTATCGTATAAGAAAAACACTGAGGTGTGGTATGAAACTAATTGCAGTTACTGATGGAAAAATGGCAGAAGCGGAGTTAATAAAAACGGTGCAAGCTATCGCTCCTTATGTTAATTTTATTATTTTAAGAGAAAAGCAGAAATCGCCGCGAGCGTACTTAGCGTTTGTGAATCGTTTATTAGCTGCCGGAGTGCCTAAGGACCGTCTCTGTATCCATGAACATGCTGTAATTTGTGCCATAACAGGCGTAAATAGGCTTCATTTACCGGAAAACAGCTTGCCTGTAAATAAAATTAAGCAACTATTTCCATCATTAACGATAGGTGTGTCTGTTCATACTTTACCAAAAGCTGTGGAGGCAGGGCAAAATGGTGCAGATTATGTCATGTATGGTCATGTTTATGCTACTGCTAGTAAAAAAGGAATGGAGCCTAGAGGAATAAAGCAATTAGAAAAAATTATTTCCTCTGTTTATCTTCCGGTTATAGCAATTGGCGGCATTAATGTAACAAAAATTGAAGAACTAGCACAAGTGAATACTGATGGAATAGCTGTTATGTCAGCTGTTTTTTCTCAAGAAAATCCACTAGAAGCTGTGAAGATACTAAGAGAGGTGGTTAGTAAAAGTGAACAATCATCATGAAGTACTTATTGTTGGCGGAGGGGTAATTGGACATAGTATTTCCTATTATTTAAATAAAAATGGCGTATCTGCAACGGTTATGGAGAAAGGAGAAAGTGGTCACCAAGCAACTCGGGCCGCTGCAGGTATGCTTGGTGTTCACACAGAAAATAAACGTTCTGGGGAGTTTTATCGCTTTTGTAAGGAAAGCAGAGATTTATATAAAAGTTTAAGGCAGGAATTGTATAAGCTTACTTCCATCGATATACAACTTACCTCTTTTGGTATGCTAGAAGTAGCTTTGAATGAAAGTGGAAGCTCAAAAGCTCTTGGAAAAACAACTAGCCTTTTCTGAATTAGAATGGCTTGAAAGAGCAGAATTAAAAGAGAAGTTTCTGTCGTTACCGTCTAAAGTGGTAGGAGCATTGTATATAAAAGAGGATGGGCATGTAGAAACTACACGAGTGTGTGAAGCGTTTAAACAAGCAGCCCTTCAATTAGGGGGTGGGGTTATAGAAAACTGTCATGTAGTAACGATTCAAAAGGCGAAAGCAACATTCGTCCTAACAACAAATAAAGGATCGTTTACGGCTGACCAAGTAGTTATTGCAACAGGTGCAGATAGCGAACGTTGGTTTACAACTTTTGATCTACCAAATCCAATGGTACCAATGAAAGGAGAATGTTTTTCAATCAAACCGAAAAAACAGGAGATAAAAGAGACGTTATTCTTTCATGATTTTTATCTTGTGCCAAAACTGGATGGTCGTTATATTATTGGAGCAACTTCTGTTCCGAATGATCAAACTAGCGATGCTTCTGCAGGCGGAATATATGAGCTGATGCAACGTTTATTTTCGGTATTTCCTCAATTACAGCCCGAAGCGCTTCAATCTATTTGGTCAGGTATTCGACCCGGAACAAAAGACGGTCTGCCAATTATCGGAGAGCATCCTAATTATTCCGGGTTATTTTATGCAACGGGACATTACCGAAATGGTGTCTTACTAGCTCCGGCAACAGGCAAATTGGTAAAGGAGTTAATGATTGATAAGCAAGTTTCCACTCCAGTTTTAGGTTTAATATCACCAGAAAGAGTTGTTTATCAAGAAGTACTATAAAAATAAGGCACTGATTATAGAGAGTGTACTAATAAAGGGAGGAGCTTTTCATGAATATCCGTGTAAATGGTCAAACAATTCATTTTCCCAAAGAAAAGATGACCATTATCGATTTGCTTTCCAGCTATCAATTGCAAGAAAAAATAGCAGTCGTTGAACGAAACAAAGAGATTGTTTCAAAAGAAGCGTATCGACAGACAGAACTTAAAGATGGGGATACGATTGAAATCGTTCATTTTGTTGGAGGAGGTTAAGTTATGTTAAAAATAGGGGATAAGACGTTTCAATCCAGGTTATTGTTAGGTACTGGAAAATATCCAAACTTCCAAGTACAAAAAGAAGCTGTTGCAGTTTCAGATACAGAAATACTAACTTTTGCAGTAAGAAGAATGAACATTTTTGATCCAAATGAGCCGAATTTGTTAGAAGAACTAGATTTAAAAAAGTATACATTGTTGCCAAATACCGCTGGAGCAAAAACAGCCGAGGAAGCAGTTCGGATTGCACATTTAGCAAAAGCATCCGGACTATGTGACATGATTAAGGTAGAAATCATTGGCTGTGAGAGGACGTTGTTGCCTGATCCGTTTGAAACGTTAAAAGCATCGAAACAGCTTGTAAATGAAGGATTTACTGTGCTGACATATACGTCAGATGATGTCGTGTTGGCAAAACGTCTAGAAGAAGCAGGGGTTCACGCGGTAATGCCGGCAGCTTCACCAATAGGCTCTGGTCAAGGAGTTGTAAACCCACTTTACTTACAATTTATTATCGAGCAGGCAGAGATCCCTGTTATTGTCGATGCAGGTATTGGTGCTCCAAGTGATGCCGCCTACGCTATGGAACTTGGGGCAGACGGTATCCTATTAAATACAGCAGTCTCTGGTGCCAAGAATCCTGCGAAAATGGCTGAAGCAATGAAGTTAGCGGTGGAGTCAGGTCGACTTGGCTATGAAGCAGGTCGCATAGCAAAAAAGGCATATGCAACAAAAAGCAGTCCCGAAGCGGCGATGATGGAATGATTTCAGAACGATATTCTCGTCAACAATTATTTGCGCCAATTGGGATGGAAGGTCAAGATCAGCTGGCAAAAAAGCATGTTTTAATTGTAGGTGCCGGGGCATTAGGAAGTGCAAATGGAGAGATGCTAGCAAGGGCTGGGATTGGAAAAATTACGGTCATTGATCGGGATTATATTGAATGGAGTAATTTGAGCAGACAACAGCTTTATACCGAAGAAGATGCCAGACTTTCTCGAACAAAAGCAAAAGCAGCGGAATTAAGATTAAGAGCAATTAATTCCATGATTTCGATTGAGGGACTTGCTGACGAATTTGAACCGGAAAAAGCAGAGAGATTACTAGAGCAGGTAGATTTTGTAATAGACGGGACAGATAACTTCAACACGAGGTTTATCATCAATGATGCCTGTGCAAAATCAGGTGTTCCTTGGGTATACGGCGGGTGTTTAACAAGCTATGGTATTGTTTTACCAATTGTACCTAGAAAAACGCCTTGCCTAAATTGTCTTGTTGATAAACTTCCACAAGAAGGGAGAACCTGTGATACAGTGGGAATTATAGCACCAGCCGTTCAAATTACAGCGAGCTATCAAACAGCGGAATGCTTGAAATATTTAACAGGTCATGAAATGTCACAAGAAATGCTTCATTTTGATGTGTGGGAGCGGACATATGCATCAATTAATGTGAGTAAGTTAATGGATCCTAATTGTCCGTCTTGTTCGAAACAAGCTACCTACCCTTATTTAACTAAGCAGCAAGGAATGCAAACGGCCGTCTTATGTGGAAGAGATACTGTGCAGGTACGACCAAATCAAGTGAAAAGTATGTCTATTTCTGCATTAACGAAGCAATTAAAGCCGCTTGTAGATTCCATTAGAGATAATGGAGAGTTACTTATGTTTACGATTGAAAATACTCGTTTTGTCGTTTTTAAAGATGGCCGCACGTTGATTCATGGGGTAAATGATGTCCAGAAAGCTAGGAAATTGTATCAACGGTATATTGGAGCGTAAATGGAAAAGTCCTGAAGCAATGACATGTGCTTTAGGACTTTTTACATTTAAGAAATATTGTAAAACCTTAAAGATCTTTAAATTTAACGCTGTTTGAACTACTTCTTAAACATGACAAATATTTAAATATATACTTAAATGGTTAAATTTGGTAAATAACTTAAATTCAATATTTGTCCCGCATTTAAGTTACCACAATCCTTACTTCAAGAGTTTTAGAAGAATACGTTATAAACTCTATGGGGGATAACGGCACCTAACGCTGAAGAGGGTCGACAGGACAAGGAAAGACTACGATAACGATACACTGCACGACGAAAAATTGCCTTTTCTTTTTAGGGACAATACGAGTTTAACCTTCGTTTTCTACTTCTTAACAATGGGGAATTAAGCTCTTTAATTAATACCAAAGGAAAGTATAAAATTTTAGGCTTTATAGTATAAGAAAAACTACAGCTTTCACCATAAAGACTTAGCGACAAGCCAAGTTTTTCTAATAAACTTTAGTATAATAAAAGATAAAGTCTATGACAGAAGAATGGGGGAGGACGATTGGCAACTGTAATTGAAATGAAAAATGTTTCATGGAAAAGAGACGGCGAGGTTTTGTTAAATAACATAAATTGGAAAGTAAATAAGGGAGAGCATTGGGCAATACTCGGATTGAATGGTTCTGGCAAAACAACGTTATTGAATATGATAAATGGTTATATTTGGCCGACTACTGGCAAAATCATTGTCTTAGGAAATATGTTTGGAAAAACGGATTTACGGAATTTGAGAAAGAGAATAGGTTGGGTAAGCTCATCATTACAAGAGAAAATAAAAGGAACGAATACGGCCGAAGCTATCATTCTTAGCGGTAAACATGCTTCTATGGGTTTATATGAGCAGCCGGAGAAAACAGATGTTGAGTTTGCTTACCAATTAATGAAAAAACTAGGTATTGAATATTTGCAAAACCGACCTTACCAAACCGTTTCACAAGGGGAAAAACAGAGAATTTTAATAGCACGCGGGCTGATGGCAAAACCAGATTTATTAATTTTAGATGAACCGACGAGCGGGCTCGATTTTCTAGCACGTGAAGAACTCCTAAGCTCCATTAATGAATTAGCTAAACAGCATGATGCACCAACAATTATATTTGTAACGCATCATATGGAGGAAGTTCTACCAGTGTTTTCGCATGTACTTCTGCTTCGAGATGGGACAATCTTTCAAGAAGGGCTTACCAATGAGATTACTTCTAGTACGAGTTGTTTATCTGAGTTCTATCATATACCTGTTGAAGTTACTAAAAAGAACGAGCGAACATGGATTTCTTTAAAGAGACAATAAATAAAGTGAGTGAAATAATCAACCTTTTTCTTTCCCGAACAAAAAGAGGCTGAGAAAAAACTCTTTTAAAATGAATAAGCCGCATAAAATCTAATTTAAAAATCTGATTTTATGCGGCTTATTTTTATACTATAGGAAAGTTAAAATTTTAGGGTTTATCCCGCATGTAAGGTGCCGTAAGTTTCCCACTTCAAGATCTGAGTTCGTGCCAAGAGCTAAGTGGAAGAAAACGGCACCTAAATGCCCGATTGTGTAAAAAGCATTCACGGAATGAAGTTTCACTTTATCGTATAAGAAAAACGATAGCGTTCGCCATAAAAACTTGGAGACAAGCCAAGTTTTTCTAATGATATAACTCATGGCAAATAATTTTCAACTTATGCCCCACCTCTTTTATACCCAGCCAAAACCTCTTACGACTTGAGCAATTGTAAAAGTTACTATAATAGCGATAGCTGTCGGTAGAGCAAAGGAAACAAATGTCCATTTGGCGCTTTTTGTTTCTTTCCAAATATTTAGCATCGTTGTTCCACAAGGGTAATGCAAAAGCGAAAACAGCATCATGTTTAGTGCGGTTAACCACGTCCAGCCATGATCGAGAAAGATTTGTTTTAAATCACTTAAGTTATCTACTTCAATCATAGATCCAGTGGCGAGGTACCCCATTAACAGAATTGGTAGGACAATTTCATTTGCTGGAAACCCTAAAATAAAGGCGGTTAAAATAAAACCGTCTAATCCGATAGCATGAGCGAATGGATCTAAAAAGCCGGCAAAATGTTCGAGTACACTTTGATCACCAACAAAGATATTTGCCAAAATCCATGTGATGATCGAGGCTGGTGCAGCAACAATAACAGCTCTTTTTAAAACAAACCATGATTTATCTAATGTAGCCCGAACAATCGTGTTCCATATTTTCGGTTTTCTATAAGGTGGCAATTCCAGTGTATAATGAGATGGCACACCTCGTAATAACGTTTTAGACAATGACCAAGAAACAAAAACAGTCATTACAATACCGAACAATACAATCCCAACAACAACAGCTGCTGACACGAAGGTACTCATCCCGCCTGAAAATCCGGCAGCCATAAATAACCCAGCAAGTAAAATTAATAATGGCCAACGACCATTACAAGGTACAAAGTTGTTTGTTAAAATAGCTATCATACGTTCTCTTGGCGACTCTATGATTCTCGATGACATAACCGCAGCTGCATTACAGCCAAATCCCATCGCCATGGTTAAGGATTGTTTTCCATGAGCCCCTGATATTTTAAATACTCGGTCCAAATTAAAAGCAACTCGTGGCAAGTAACCAAAGTTCTCAAGTAATGCGAACATAGGGAAGAAAATCGCCATCGGAGGTAACATGACACTCACAACCCATGATGTTCCTCGATAAAAACCTTCAACTAAAACTCCGTATAGCCAGTCAGGAGCGTGTACCAATTGAAAAAAAGCAGTAAGCCAACCTTCAACAACGGAAAAGATTTTGGTGATGACAATTCCTGGATAGTTTGCTCCTACAATCGTTAAATAAATGACAACTCCGAGTAACATAAGCATAATTGGGAAACCGTATATGCGTGATGTTAGGATTTTATCCAAGTTTTCATCGAGCCAAGATACTTTTTTCTTCGTATAATGAACCGATTTATTCGTAAGAGTTTGTGAAGTTTGATAGATTCTAGAAACGATATGATCTCTCATTTCATGGGAAGTATTGTCACCATATTGTTTAAAAAGCTGATTAAGTTGATGTTCTGTATTATGCGCCATGACAGCACCCTCCCTTCATTGGCTCATGTTTTAAACTTGTAAACTCTGGATTACTAATATATACTTTTAAAGCTTCCAGTAATTTAGTATCTCCATCTAACAAACGTAATGCTACCCACCTTGAGGGTAAAGCATCTCCAACAATTTGCTTAATCTTTGGTTCTAATTCGTTAATTTGTTTTTCAACCATAGAATTATATTTAATTTTATATGGATTCGTATGAATTTTTCCTTCAATCATCTGATCAATGGTTTTCAACAGTTGAATAATACCCATTTTTTCTCGTGCGGAGATCAATACAACGGGGATACCGAGCTGTCTCGATAGCTCCTCTTTATCTATTGTTATCCCTTTATTCCTTGCTTCATCAATAAGGTTCACACATAGGATTGCTTGATCTGTCATTTCTAATACTTGCAATGCTAAATTCAAATTTCTTGCTAACGATGTAGCATCGACAACGACTACTGTAATATCCGGCTGTTCAAAAATAATGTAGTCTCTGGCAACCTCTTCATCGGCTGAGTTTGAATAGAGTGAATAAGTTCCAGGCAAATCAATTACTTTATATAGATGCTTATCTGTTTTTAATTCGCCTTCTGCAAGCATAACGGTTTTACCGGGCCAGTTTCCGGTATGTTGCCTTAAGCCTGTCAGTAGATTAAAAAGTGTACTTTTCCCTGTATTAGGATTTCCCGCTAAAGCAATTGTATGACTCATTTTATATCACCTCTTTCAGTACTTTTTTTCCATAAATTAATGAGCTTTCTTCTTTTCTTAAGGCAATCGTCGTATTGAATACTTTAAATGCGATAGGATCTCCTAAGGGGCTTTTTTGCACCACTTCAATAACTGCACCTTGTACGAACCCTAAATCAAGCAGTCTCCTTCGCATAATATCTTTTACTTGTATAGAAGTTATTTCTAGTTTGTCTCCAATTTGAAATTGATAAATTGGCTTATCTTCAATCATTTCTGACATCTCCTTTGGTCTATAGGCAAACAGTTGGTCTAAGGAAACATATATATAGAATTATATTTTATCCCGCATGTAAGGTGCGTAAGACCCCCACTTCAAGACCTGAATTGATATAAAGGTTTTAAGTGGGAGAAAACGGCACCTAAATGTCCGATTCGTTCAACTAACATTCCGTGTAAAAAGCATTCCACGGAATGAAGTTTTACTTTATGTAACATATGAAAGGTTGGGTAAAACGTTCAATTGTTTCCTTTCTAAATATATTATGATTATAACTTAAAAAGTTTGCCTAGCGCAACTAAAAAACAACTAAAATTAATAGCAGTTTTTTACGAGATATCGAAATCAATGAACTTATGAGAGTAGCTTTAAGCTGTTTATTTTCTGATACAAGATGGCTTTCCATAAGGAAAAAAGTAATGTTTTCCTTTATGCTGTGGAAATACAATGTGTGTTTAAGAAAGCGCTTAAACCGTATAATTTAACTAGAAACACATTATTGTATAAAAGAACAGGGGGTAAAACGATGAACATCTTATTGTGTTGTGCTGCAGGGATGTCTACTAGTTTACTAGTAACCAAAATGGAAGCTAGTATATTGACGAAAATGAAGTAGGATATCTGGCATTGCATATAGGAGCAGCAATTGAAAACCAAAAATTAAAAACAGCGTCAAAGCGTTGTTTGGTTATTTGTGCTTCGGGTTTTGGAACGGCAAAGTTAATTTATTATCGGTTAAAATTTCAATTTGGAGAACATCTATCTGTTGTAGGTACTACCGAATACTATAAATTAAAACAATATGATTTAAGTGATATTGATTTTATTGTGAGTTCTATTCCGATTAAACCCTGTACCTGTTATTGAAGTAAATGCAATATTAGGTAATCAGGATATACGTGCTATTAGACGATATGTTTATCATGATCAACTAAATAAAAATATATTTTTCAATGAGGATTTAACATTTTTACAACAAGAGTTTTCATCCAAAAAGCAAGTGTTGGAGTATTTGTGCAACATTTTACATGAAAGAAATTTGATTGATTACACATTTTTACCGGCTATTTATGAACGAGAAAAGATTGCTCCTACAGCTTTTGGAAATCTAGTAGCCATCCCCCATCCAATTGTACCAAAATCACGGAAAATATTTTTAACAGTTTGTACGTTGAAAAAACCAATTTTATGGGCAGGTAAACAAGTTCAGTTTATTTGCTTAATTAGTATAAAGAAACATACCGAAGAAGAATTAGTATAAATTAATAAGCGAAATCATTGATAATAACTGCCTTGTGCAACATTTAATTAAAGCTAGTACGTATCATGATTTTGTTAAGCAATTATCCAAATGGGTATTAATTTTATAAGCTGTCGAAACCATCTTGTTAAGTGAACAAAATGAGGTGTGTATATTGTTTTTCTTGACCGGTTTCCTTATTTATTACAGATGGTTTTAAACGTATCGCTTATTTTTCTTGCCACCATTCTTTCATTTCTTCTCTTCAAAGAATTAGTGGTATTTGCTAGTACTTTGTTGGCAAAAGAAACGGCAGATCATCAACTGTTTTTAGCAAATATTTTAATTTTCTTTTTTTATTTTGAATTTGTAGCAATGATTGTATAGTATTTTAAAGAGAACTACCATTTCCCTCTCCGTTATTTTTTGTATATTGGAATAACGGCAATGATCCGATTTATTATTGTCGAGCATAACGCGCTCCATACGATGTTTTACTCTTTTGTGGTACTTATTTTAAATATTGGCTACTTTATTATGAACTTGACACCTCGCGAACGTCTTCAAAGCAAATGGTTCTTTCACAAAAATGATTAAAACATAATGGATGATATGATTTTTTCTTTGCTTTTGAAATAGGTATTGACTAACATAGAAAAAAGGATTGGTACAAAAAGCCAATCCTTTTTAATTATTCTTATCTTTACCGTGGTGTTTTAAAGCCAACCTTGTGGAATAGTACACAACGATACCAATAACAAGTAGGTTAATAATCCATCCGAGGAGTCCAAACCCTGCGAAATGGAGCCCATATCCGCCCATCATGCGTGCTCACCCCTTTTTTATCCCGCATGTAAGATGCCGTAAGACCCCCACTTCAAACTTTTGAGTTGATATAACAGGGTGAAGTGGAAGAAACGGCACCTAAATGCCCGATTCGTTCAACTAACATTTCTTGGGAAAGGCATTCCAAGAAATGAAGTTTCACTTTATTCGTTAGGTCTATCAAACTCCTTTTGGGGACCTCTGTCAAATTGACCGTTTCCATGACAGAAATTAAACATTGCTTCATAATCTTCGTTAGAGAAGTTTGGATGCATTTTTTCCATATAAGGTCTCATCTCATTAAAGAATTGATTATTCTCATTTGTATCGGCAAACGTGTAAGTTGCTGCACCTCCAATGATTACTGCACCTGCTAGGATACCAATTATCATTTTTTTCATTTTCTACAACTCCTTTCTTTTGATCACCTTTATCTTATCGAATTGTTTTGAGGAACCTATGAAGAACTTATGTAGAAGTTGTGAAGATGTATTTTTCCACTTCATCGCATGGTATCATGAATAATAGTTAAGAATATATAAAAAACACGCATTTAAAATATGTTTAGTAAGTAATGTTTTATCCATTTAAGGCTATTAAAATCCGTCCAAATAAACCGCTTTGCTTTATTTTTAATATCTTGATGTACAACTGGTTATGCGTATAAAAATTTTATTCCGCATCTAAAGTGCTGTAAGACCCCTGCCTCATGGGAGTAAAGGCAACTAAATGCCTTGATTTAATTCGGGACAACAGGACAAGGAAAGCTTTGGATGAAGGAAAAACACCACTGAATGAATTTCACTTTTATAAAAAGGTACGTAAACAACGTTTTCTGCTTTTAGAATGTATAGTAAATCATTGAATGGGAGAGGGTAACGGTGACAAAAATACTAATTGTTGACGACGAAGAAGTTATTCGTGAAGTGTTAGCAGCTTATTTTGAAAAAGAGGGCTGGAATATTATATTTGCAACAAATGGATTAGAAGCTTTAAAACAAATAAAGGAAGAAAATCCCGATATTATTATTCTTGATTTAATGTTGCCGGATATTTCGGGGGAAGAGGTTTGCAGATTAACAAGAAAAGATAACGATGTTCCAATCATTATGCTTACAGCTAAATCTGCAGAGGATGATATTATAAATGGAATTATCATCGGAGCAGATGATTATGTAACCAAACCATTTAGTCCAAGAGAAGTAGTTGTCCGTACTAAAGGATTGTTACGACGAGTGAGAAAATCAATAAGTAATCGTAAACTCAGCTTTAATAATCAACAATTAGTTATTGATCATTTTAAAAAAGAAGTTCGTTTTAATGATCAACTCATTTCACTAACTCCGAATGAATATAAAATATTAGTAACCATGGCAAGTTATCCGGGTAGAGTGTACAGCCGAGGTGATTTATTAGTTAAGATTCAAGAAGATGATAACTATTTTGAAGGTTATGAGCGAAGTATTGATACACATATTAAAAATTTGCGAAAAAAGATCGAAACAGATTCTCGACAACCTGTGTTTATTTTGACTGTATTTGGAATGGGATATAAGTTTGGAGGAAAGCCGGATGAGGCTAACACTTCGTACTAAGATCTTTATCTATTTATTAATTGTTTCCCTAAGTGGAGTGTTTTTAACAAGTTTTTCCATATTTTTTGGTGTTGAAAATCAATTTTCTAGCTATTTAGAGGAAAGTAGAGAAGAAAAGATATCTTTAATAGAAGAAGAAATTACTAAGACCTATCAACAAACAGGAAGATTATTAAGCGATCAAGCAAGTAGTATGTTGCATAATCAAGCAATGACAGAAAACCTATATTATAAAATCGTTGATAAAAATGGAAATGTCATTGCAGATACAACAATGATGCAACGGATGATGCACCGAATGCATGGTTATTCCCAATCAGAAGCCACCGATTTCGATTCAAGCTCACAGACGATAAAATTAGGAGATGAAGCAATTGGTGAACTGGAAGTCATATATCCCGTAGAATTAGTTGGTGAGGATTTTACATTTTTGAAATCAATCAAACAAAATATTCTTATTGCTGTTCTTGTTATTTTGTTCTTGTCCATTTTATTTAGCTTTTTATTTTCCAGACGATTAACTGCTGGCTTTATACGTTTAACTAAAGCTATTCAGGAGTTAAAACGACATAAACGGGTAAATGTCCCTGTAAAGGATTTAACTATTGAAATGAAACAGCTTGGAGAGTCATTTAATGAGTTAGCTACATCACTTGCCAAGGAAGAAAAATTAAGAAAACAATTTACAGCTGATTTTGCGCATGAATTAAGAACGCCGTTAGCAACATTACGCAGTCAACTAGAAGCTTATCAGGATGGAATTTGGGAGCCTACTCCGGAACGTCTTGAAAAAAGTCATCATGAATTAATGCGCTTAGTTCGCTTAGTTAATGAATTGGAAAAGCTGATTGCAGTGGAAAATCCACAAAAAAAATTAAACTTTGTAACATTGGAAGCTGGAAAACTAATTAGCTTATTAGCGAATCAATTTAGTCCACTATTTCAGGAGAAAAACGTGATTTTAGAAGTAATTCCTCCTCAAGAAGCGAGTTATTTTAAAGGGGATTATGATCGGGTTATCCAAATATTAACAAATCTTGTTAATAATGCATTGCAATATACGCCTGCCGGTAAAAAGGTATCTATTTTTGTAGAAGACCGACATGATTATGTCTGCTTTGTTATGAAAGATGAAGGAATTGGAATAAAAGAAGGAGATCTGCCTTTTTTATTTGAAAGATTCTATCGTGGTGATAAATCGAGAGCGACGAAAACAGGTGGAATTGGAATTGGATTGTCGATTGTAAAGGCGCTGGTAGACGCACATCAGGGAACCATTCATTTTGAAAGTGAGGTTGGCCATGGTACAACGGTTACAGTTTGTTTTTTTAAAAGTGGAATAAATTAAATTAGCTAGCTGACGCATGAACAGCAATTTTGTAAAAACAAATATTGGTATAAAACGGTTATATTAGGCAAGGGAAGTTTGGGTAGTTTGTAGCAAGTCATGCAACTTATTTTCTAGTACTATAAGAAAGTATAAAATTTTAGGCTTTATCCCGCATGTAAGGTTCCGTAAGACTCCCACTTCAAGTCCTGAGTTCGTGCAGAGGGTCAAAGTGGGATAAAACGGCACCTAAATGCCCGATTGGTTCATCTGGCATTTCTTGGGAAAAGCATTCAAGAAATGAAGTTTCACTTTATCGTATAAGAAAAACTACAGCTTTCGCTAAAGACTTGGCGACAAGCCAAGACTTTCTAAGAAGTAAGTCTTTTAGGATAAGTGTTTTATGTTTTATCAAGAGGAGTAGATACAAGGATAATTACCAGTATAAGCATGATTGTATCAATTAAGTAATCCAATAGGAGGCTAACCTTCCCATTGATGACAACTTCGATTTGTAAATGAAGTGTGTGCCATTTTATTTTCTGTACGTATTCGTATATAACAAATAAAAACATTAAAGTAGGGGAGTTAAAGTGAATGAATCGAAAAATTGAGTATATATTAGGAATTGTTGGTTTTTCAATGGATGCATTAGTGGCCATTATGAGTGGAGTTTTTCTACTTATACTTCATAGTGGGGTAGATTTTCTAAAAGACGCTATTGACCCAACGGAATATGGGGCGTTTTCTGATTTTTTCCCCGTATTTATTAATTTATTGTGGATTCCTATTCTTGGGTGTGTTATCAGCTTTATTTTAGGGTTAATTGCAGTAGTAAATATAAAAAAGAATCCGAAAGTTGCCGGAGGTTTTTTCATAGCAGCTGCGATAATTAGTAGTTGGTTGTTGTTTTCAGGATTTTTCTTTCAATCTGTATTGTATTTAATTGCTGGGATTATGTGCTTTGTACGAAAACCAGAAGATAGCGCTATGCAATAAGCTAAAAATCGAGAGAATAGAGTAGATACTTAAATATAGCTGCCAGAAGATTGAAAACACCCCAGAAGTATCTTACTCTAACTTCTGGGGAAATGAGGGTTACTGTTATCTTGGATAGGCATAGATAACATAGCGATCTGGTGCATCACCGATATAGGAAAATGGATAGCATGTAGAAACGGTTAATACTTCATCTTTTCGATCAGGATCAATGACCGTTGTATCATCTGCAGATACAATTTTATGATCCTGAATGGTATAAACAAAAGTACCATGTTCCATTTTTACATGGAACTCATCTCCATCTTCTAACTTATCAAATTCTCTAAAAACTGTATCTCGATGACCGGATAGTAAGATTTGTTTATTTTCTCCGGGAAAACCTGTACCGGTGTAATGCCCCACTCCCTGGGCCAATTCTTCTTCATCTACACCTTCTACGATTGGGACTTCACGATCAAGTTTTGGAATATATAAAATACCAATCGTGTCTCCTGTTTTAAATTGGTCATAATTAAATTTCTTGACATTTTCTACCTCTTTAACAATCGTGTTCGAAACAAACGATTTTGCTTCATCCATCCGGTCACTTTCCATTGCTTTAAAGTTATATAATTGAAATCCGCCATAGCCAAGAATCGCTATTCCACAAATAATTAACACGATTGAAAATGCCCGAAGCATACGATTCACCTCAGCCTATTTACTTATCATTTTTATTCTTACTTTCAACCATATAATAAAAATAATCTTCTTAAAAGGATGTTCAAAAAGCCCTATCCTGTTTATTGAACTCGCATTTATATGTTTTCGGCTAGTGATGACATAAAAAAATGTAGCTTCTAAAAAGTTGTAATTAAACCATGTTTACGGATAAGAATAATTGACTCATCTCCATTTTTTTAACGGCTTTTGTAAGCAGTTCCTCTGGTTGAACTAAACCAATACGTACATAGCCTTCTCCTGATTTTCCAAAAGCGTTGCCTGGGATTACAACAACTCCAGCATCGTCTATTAATCGATACGTAAATTCTGTAGATGTAAATGGCTCCGGTACCTTTGCCCAAATAAACATGGATGCCTTCGGAGGATCAACTTTCCATCCTAATTCACTAAAACCTTGAATTAAAATATCCCTGCGCTTTTTATAGACAGATCTTAATGTTTGACAAAAATCTGCGCCATGTTTTAAAGCGGAGATAGCGGTTTTTTGAATAGGGAGAAAGACTCCAAAGTCAATATTTGATTTTAACCGTTTCAATCCATCTATAATTTCAGCATTGCCTACAATATAACCAATTCTACAACCAGCCATGTTGAAGCTTTTGGAAAAGGAATTAAACTCTACGCCAACTTCTTTTGCTCCATCGATTGATAAGAAGCTAATCGGTTTTTCCTCATAATAGAGTTCAGAATAAGCAAAATCATGAAGCACGGAAATGTCGTATTTTTGGGCAAACTTAACTACCTTTTCAAAAAACTCTTTTGTAGCAAGAGCAGGTACAGGATTGCCTGGAAAATTCAATACCATCATCTTGGCTTTTTTTCTAATTTCTTCAGGGATGGCTTCTAAGTCAGGCAAGAAATTATTTTCTTCCTTTAGCGGCATGGGATATGGTGTTGCATTAGCTAAAGAAACTCCAGTTTGATAGGCAGTATACCCAGGGTCAGGTAAAAGAATAATATCACCCGGGTTAGTAAGAACCATTGGTAAATGTACAAGTCCATCTTGTGAACCGATTACCATTAAGGCTTCTGTTTCTGTATGAACAGGTGCTGCATATTGTTCGGTATAGTATGTTGCAATCATTTCGTGTAATTCATCTATACCGGTTAATGTATAGCCATATTGTGCAGGATCTTGAACATTTTTTGTCATTTCGTCTATTACGAACTGAGCAGGAGGTAAGTCTGGGCTTCCCACACTTAAATCAATCATTTCCAACCCTTCCTGCATTTTTTTCTTTTTGTAAGCAGATAGCTCATTGAAAATGGAAGTTTTAAAATTAACCATTTTATTAGCTAGCCTTATACTCATATAGAATCACCTCATAGTTGACTATCCAGAAATGGAGATTAGTATGATTATACCATTCTTATAAAAGATGGTGGGTAATTTTTGAACATTTTTAACAAGCAATTTAAATTTGCAAGCTTTTAACTTAGTTATTTTAATGAATAATAATAGAAAAAACAAATAGGGCAATAGACTTAAGGGAAAAAGTCTTTTGAAAGACTTTATACTAGAATACGTAGATTCAGTCTGCATTAATTAATTTCTCCCATGATTAATATTATACGCTTCTCTACAAACTAACACTTCTGTCTCCTCTTTAGTTTTAAATTTTTAGAAAATTAACTTGACAGTTAAATAAAGAATAATTAGAATAATGGTAAGATAAAGTGAAACTTGCCATGAGACACTCATGGTTAGATGAATCAATCGGACGTTTACTGGAAGTTCCCTCCACCAGATTTCTTGGATCCTCTTACTTCACTAGGTGGAGGATCTACTGCCGGTTAGATGTGGGATAAATACAAATGGGGAAGTGAATGATTTGTCTTTACGTGCCCGGAAAATAGCTGAAAAGAAAGAGGAAATTATTCGAATGGCTATACGCGTATTATCAGAGAAAGGGTATTATGGCATTACGATGGAGGAAATTGCTTCAAAGCTATTAATGACAAAAGGTACCGTTTATTACTATTTTAAAGATAAGCAGGATCTATTATATCAAAGTCAAATGATGTTGTTAGGAAAAAGTTTGGACAATATGAACTCCATCCGACAACAGGACTTGCCAATAATGGATAAGCTAAAAAAAGCAATGACCACCCACATTGAATATCTCCTTACTGAAAAGTCGGGGTTTGAATCAATGTTAAAGCCGGAGCAGATTTTTTCTAAAGAACAGCTCGAGGTCATTTTAAAACGGAGAGATGAATATGGGAAATGTTTTGACCAGCTGATCGCAGAAGGAATAGAAGCGAATACTTTTTACCCTGTTGACATAAAAGTAGTTAGAAATATCATTTTGGGAGCGATGAATTGGGTAATACAATGGTATTCAGACAGTGGAAAAAAGAGTAAAACAGAAATTGCTGAGGATATTACGGAGTATTTACTTCGGATTTTAATAAAAACGGGAGGCGATTAAATGAACATTACAAATTGTGTATCTGTAGTGACTGGGGGGGCATCAGGTCTAGGTGAAGCAACAGTGAGAAAGCTGGTTGCAGCTGGGGGGAAAGCGGTAATTTTAGATGTATCTAAAGAAAACGCAGTCACTCTAATAGAAGAACTCGGTGATAAAGTGACATTTTTTCAAGCAGATGTTACAGATGAATTAAGTGTCCAAACGGCGTTGGATGAAGCGATAGAGAGTTTTGGCAGAGTGGATGTTCTTGTGAACTGTGCAGGAATAGGCATTGCAGAGAAAACGCTTGGAAAACGCGGCGTACATCATTTAACTACGTTCTCTAAAGTGATTGAAGTCAATTTAATCGGTACTTTTAATGTTTTACGTCTTACTGCTGCAAAAATGGCTGAAAATGAGCCAAATGAACATGGTGAACGTGGAGTAATTATTAATACGGCTTCTGTTGCTGCGTTTGATGGACAGATTGGTCAGGCAGCGTATAGCGCATCAAAAGGGGGAATTACCGGTATGACATTGCCAGTGGCGAGAGATCTCGCTTCCTTAGGAATTCGCGTAATGACGATTGCACCGGGATTATTTGAAACACCGTTATTTGCAACCCTTCCAGAAAAAGCTAAACAAGCATTGGGAGAAATGACACCATTTCCATCAAGGCTTGGCAAACCAGAAGAATATGCATTGCTTGTTAAAAGTATTATTGAAAACCCAATGTTGAACGGGGAGACAATCCGCTTAGATGGTGCCATTCGTATGCAGCCAAAGTAATAAATAAGCGACCAGTAGCAACTATGGTAATTATTTTCAATCAATAGCAAGTGACAAGAATAGCTGATGAAAAAACGATTTAAGTGTCAAACATGTCAGGTAAAAACATGTTGCGGGAAATATAGATGCGTAATAGAGTTTTACTATATTCTAGGGGGGATATGTGTTGTGGAAAGAGACTTTTTACTGGAAGAGCATCTGATTTTCAGGAGCTCCTTACGAAAATTTTTAGCACAAGAAGCGGCTCCACATTTTGCTGAATGGGAACAAAATCAGCAAATACCAAGATCATTTTGGCGGCAGGCGGGAAAGCGGGGATATCTTTGTCCGTGGGCTTTGGAGGAATACGGTGGATATGAAGCAGATTTTGGCTATTCTGTGGTTCTTAACGAAGAATTGGAACGAGTTGGCACTGCAATGGTTGGAATAGGGTTACATAATGATATTGTAATGCCATATATTTATGCATATGGTACAGAAGATCAAAAGAAAAAATGGCTGCCTGGTGCGATAACAGGAGATATCATATCTGCAATAGCGATGACAGAACCGGCTGCGGGGTCAGATTTGGCCGCAATTCAAACAACAGCAATAAAAGATGGAGATACGTATATTTTAAATGGTGAAAAGACCTTTATTACGAACGGTTATACAGCCGATTTGATTGTAGTTGTATGCAAAACTGATCCGCATATAAAGCCGGCGCATAAAGGGATTAGTTTACTAGTTGTAGAGGCGGATACACCAGGATTTCGGCGAGGAAAGAAATTGAAGAAGGTTGGTCAACATGCGAATGATACGTGTGAATTAATTTTTGAAGATGCACGGGTTCCCGCTGAAAATTTATTGGGGGAAGAAGGAAAAGGATTCTATTATTTAATGGAAAATTTGCAGCAGGAACGGTTAATTGTAAGTATTCAAAGTATTGCAGCTACTGAATTAATGATCGATTTGACAACGGATTATGTGAAGCAAAGAAGAGCTTTTGGAAAAAGGATTAGTCAATTTCAAAATACGCAATTTAAGTTGGCAGAAATGAACACTGCATTTCAAATGGGAAGGGTCTTTGTTGATCAAATAATTAAATCTCATATGGCAGGAAAAAATCTGGTTACAGAAGTATCAATGGCAAAATGGTGGAGCACAGATCTTGTGAAAAAAGTTGCTGCTGAATGTATGCAACTCCATGGCGGTTATGGGTATATGGAAGAATACGAGATTGCCAGAAGATACCGAGATACGGCTGTATCCTCCATTTATGCAGGTTCGAATGAAATTATGAAAGTGATTATTAGCAAAAATATGGGATTATAATGATTATGAAAATGACAAGTATAAATATGTATATTCATTCATAGCTTCATGTTTAGTAGATGTGTTTGAACACTCCCTATCAGTTACTTGCAAAACAGTAAAGATTGCAATTGTTGTAAGGGTTTACAACAGGGGTTTAAAATCAGGAAGGATGATAATTATGCGAGAAGCAGTAATTGTAGAAGCAGTTAGAACACCAATTGGAAGGTGTAAAGGCATGTTAAGTGAAATTCGCGCAGAAGATTTAGCAGCAAAACCATTAATGGAAGTGGTAAAGCGAGCTGGTATATCACCAGAGTTCGTGGAAGATGTTATCTATGGGTGTGTGTCACAGGTAGGAGAGCAAGCTTTTGATATTGCCCGTCAAGCTGCATTAATTGCTGATTATCCAGTTGAAGTACCGGGAACAACGATCGATAGACAATGTGGTTCCAGTCAACAGGCCGTACATTTTGCGGCACAGGCCATTATAAGTGGAGATATGGATGTAGTCGTAGCTGGAGGGGTTGAGCATATGACTCGAGTGCCAATGGGATCTAATATGCAAGGGGTTAAAATCAATGAGAATCTGTCGCTTAAATATGAAATTATTAATCAAGGTCTATCTGCTGAACGAATTGCTAATAAGTGGGGACTAAGCCGACAACAGATGGATGAATTTTCATTAGAGAGTCATGAAAAAGCAGTTTCAGCTAGTAAACAAGGTTCTTTTGATGATGAAATCATGCCATTAAAAGTGAAACTTGAAGATGGTTCAGAAACTGTCATGAATCAAGATGAGGGACCGAGGGAAAACACAAATTTAGAAAAGCTTGGACAGTTAACGCCGGCTTTTAAAGAAGATGGGGCAATTACGGCAGGAAACTCCAGTCAAATTAGTGATGGGGCTGCAGCACTGTTAATCATGTCTCAGGAAAAAGCAGCTGAATTAGGAGTAAAACCTAAATTTCGGATTATTGCTCGTACCGTTATTGGTTCTGATCCTACATTCATGTTAACCGGACCGATTCCGGCTACAGAAAAAGTACTGAAGAAAGCAGGGCTATCCCTTTCAGATATGGATGTTTTTGAAGTGAATGAGGCCTTTGCTTCCGTTCCTTTAGTTTGGCTGAAAGAAACAGGAGCAGACCCCAAAAAGCTCAATCCAAATGGAGGGGCAATTGCTTTAGGGCATCCACTTGGTGCAAGCGGAGCTCGACTCATGACGACTATGATGTATGAGTTGGAACGGACAGAAGGACGTTATGGATTACAAACCATGTGTGAGGGGCATGGGATGGCAAATGCAACGATAATTGAACGATTAACTTAAATAAAGTGAAACTTCATTCCTTGGAATGCTTTTTACACGGAATGTTAGTACCTTAAAGGTATGACCTAAAGGCCCTTGAACGAATCGGGCATTTAGGTGCCGTTTTCTCCCACTTTGACTCTTTGCACGAACTCAGGACTTGAAGTGAGAAACTTACGGCACCTTACATGAGGGATAAAAATAGGCATCTGTTTTAATTAAGAGTTGAATAGGTTGTGGCTTATACGCTAAAGGGCTGTTACCAGCCAAGTTAAAAATTAATATGGAGGTGGTGTTTTGCCGCTTACATCAATTCGTGTACTCGATTTGACACGCTTATTGCCGGGGCCTTATTGTACCATGTTGCTTGCAGATTTTGGTGCTGAAGTCATTAAAATAGAAGATCCTAAAGTTGGTGATTATGCCAGGGACTATGAGCCGAAGTTGGATGAAAATAGTGCCATTTTCCATTCCCTTAATCGCAATAAGAAAAGCATTTGTTTAAATTTAAAATCAGCGGAAGGAAAAGAATGTTTCTTTAGTTTAGTAGAAGAAGCTGATGTTGTTATCGAATCATTTCGCCCAGGGGTAATGAAAAAACTTGGAATAGATTATGAGACGTTGAAATCCATGAATCCAGGAATTATATATTGTAGTATAACTGGTTTTGGGCAACAAGGTCCATATGCTAAGAAAGCTGGTCATGATATTAATTATATCAGCTATGCCGGCTTACTTCATTTAATGGGCGAGAGCGGGGGAAAGCCAGTCATTCCTGCTGTACAAATTGCCGACATTGGGGGAGGTGCATATCCAGCTGCATTAGGTATTTTATTAGCTCTAATTGCGAGAGAAAAATCGGGTAGCGGACAATTTATAGATATTTCAATGATGGATGGGACAATCGCTTGGATGCAAACCGTATTACCTCATTTCATGGCTACTAATCAGTTGCCAAAACGTGGTGAACAAATGTTAAGTGGCGGCCTTGCTTGTTATGAGGTTTATGAAACGAAGGATTATCGCTGGATTGCTGTTGGTGCATTGGAGGCTAAATTTTGGAAGGTTTTTTGTAATACGATTGGGAAAGATGACTTTATCCCACTTCAACAAGCACCATTGCGTGAGCAGCATCGTTTAAAATATGAAATTCAAGAAATTATCTCTCGAAAAACATTGGATGAATGGTTAGCAATTTTTCCAAAGAATGAGTCGTGTATATCCCCAGTACAAACTTTTGCAGAATTAATCGATGATCCGCAGGTTAAAGAACGCGAGATGATTAAAGAAACCTACCACCCTTCTTTAGGAATGATAAAGCAAATAGGTATCCCGATTAAATTATCAAAAACTCCTGGATCGTTTCGAAACAAAGCCCCAAAACTTGGTGAGCATACAGAAGAAGTTTTAAAACGAAAGTCTTTTTAGCTGTGTGGCATTAGGTAAATCATTGGCCACTGTGAAGGAATTCAATTCACCTCCTTCACCGTTTAAAAAGCAAACCTTAATATCAAAAAACTAACATCCAAACCAACAAATAATTTCATGGGGTGAAACATTCCTTTCATTTAGAATCATTGGAACCAAAACTTGAGATGCTCGTGACGCCCTAGTGTGAACATTGATCAGCAACCTCGTGTATGAGTATTATCCTTGCATCGAAAGCCGTCCTAAAGCTACTAACATCTAGGTTCCAACATTCATCAAGTTGTACGCCTGCCTGTATGAAGGTCGAAACACACACTGGGGAACAGTCTTACAATGCGGTTATGACCCGCAGGATTGAAAAGAATTGTCCCAAATAATCCTAAGAGCATTATCCAGGAACATCACGGCATGTCCAAGTTATTGGACATATCCATTCATAGAATAAGCAGGAAACAAGTAGCTTGGTACGAAAGGCGGTGACTTCTGCGGGAAAAGCATGAGCCTTTAGACCCCGTAACAAGCGTTTTTTGCGAGTGAGGAAGCTCAAGCAGACCTTCAAAAGGCGTCCGACCGTAGTGTAAAACGATGGGTTTAACGCACGTATAAATTATCAAGAAATAAAACAGATGAACTAATAAGAAACAATGGGCGAAAAAATAACGCCTAAATATAATATACGAGGGAGTGATGAAGATGGATCTTGGGACTACTTTAGCTAGAAACGCCAACCGTTACCCGGATAAACAGGCAATTTACTATGGAGAAAAAGTGTACACATACAGGCAATTAAATGAAGAAGTAAATCGACTCGCTCATGGTTTACTTGCACAAGGCATAAGTAAAAGTGACAAAATAGCTATGTTAATGAAAAATTCCCATATGTTTATGATTGTGTTTTATGCAATTATGAAAGTTGGTGCAATAGCTGTTCCCATTAATTATCGTTTGGCGAAGGCAGAAGTTAAATATATTATAGGGGATTCAGATGCTTCGGTGATATTTTTTGATGAAGAATATGCTGCTTTTGTAGCTGAGATAGGAAAAGAGAATCAGCAATTATTGCTGCAAGTATCCGTAAATGAAAATATAGTAGAAGAACAGTACAAACTTAGAGAAATAATGAGCAGCAATCAGTCGGAGCCGCCTGTTAAAGTAAACGAAACAGATGATGCAGAAATACTTTATACGTCAGGAACAACAGGAACGCCTAAGGGAGCATTATTTGATCATCATCGTATTCTTTTCGTAGCACTTACATCCTCCATTATGATGAAGATCGGACCAGAAGATAATTTACTTCATGTAGCACCTCTATTTCATTCAGCTCAATTAAATCTATTCATGATAACTGGAACACTTTTAGGAAGTTCACAGGTTATTCATAAGGATTTTAACCCCGTACAAGTATTGAATGATATTGAAAAATATAAGATAAGTCTTTTCTTCGCAGTTCCAACGATGTATAATTTTTTACTTCAAGTACCGAACAGTGACAACTTTGATTTATCCTCTGTTAAGCGTTGTGGATATGGAGCAGCGCCAATGCCGGTAGCATTATTAGAAAAAGCGATGAAATTGTTTCAAAATGATCAATTTTATAATATGTGTGGTTTAACAGAAGGTGGTCCTGGCGGTGTTTTACTATTGCCTGAGGATCATAAAACGAATATGGGTGCCGGTGGGAAGCCTATGTTGTTAACAGAGGTCAGAGTGGTTAATGAGGCTGGTGAAGATGTATATGCTAACCAAGTTGGAGAGTTTATTATTCGAAGTGAAATGATGATGAAGGAGTATTATAAAAAACCACATGAAACAAAAGAGACACTCCGGGACGGTTGGCTGTATACCGGAGATCTGGCTATTATCGATGAAGAGGGTTTTATAACACTTGTTGATCGAAAAAAAGATATGATTATTTCCGGCGGAGAAAATATTTATTCTGCGGAGGTGGAGCAAGCACTGTATCAACATTCAAACATATTGGAGGCAGCTGTTGTTGGTTTGCCAGACGAGTTATGGGGCGAGAAAGTCGTTGCTATTGTTGTTTCCAAAGATGGGGAAGCATTAGATGCTGAGGAAATAAAGGCTTTCTGCCGTAATCATCTGGCCAAGTACAAAGTGCCGACAGAAATCATTCAAGAGAAAGCAATTCCTCGTAATGCTTCGGGAAAAATTTTAAAGTATCAAATTCGTGAAGCACTACAAATAGGAAAATCATTATCTAGTTAAATGTATAGGGGGCAAATTATGATGATGGACACGCCTTTATCTCTCGTATCTTTGTTAGAACGTGCAGAGACGTATTTTCCTACAAAAGAGATTGTTTCTCGTACGCAAAAAAAGATTCATCGTTTAACCTATCGCGAACTGGGTGAGCGAACAAGAGCATTGGCGAATGTGTTAAAAAACGTTGGGATTAAAAAAGGGGATAGAGTAGGTACGTTTGCTTGGAATCATCATCGGCATTTAGAAGCATATTTTGCTGTGCCGGCCATCGGTGCTGTACTGCATACGATTAATATTCGTTTATCAACCGAGCATCTTGTGCATATTATAAATCATGCAGAAGATAGAGTAATATTTGTGGACGAGGAACTGTTACCAATATTAGAAAAATTACAGGATCAATTCACTACGGTGGAAGCATTTATTGTGATGATGGATGAAAATATATTACCAGAATCAGCAATAAAATCACTATATGCTTACGAACAGCTATTGGAAAATGCTGATCGGACATTTACATTTTCTAAAAATATGGATGAACAAGATCCAGCGGTCCTATGCTATACATCGGGAACTACAGGCAAGCCTAAAGGTGTCGTTTATTCTCATCGCGGACTTGTGTTACATTCAATGGCTTTAGGTTTAGCCGATACAGCTGCAATCTCAGAATCAGATGTTGCTATGCCGGTTGTCCCCATGTTTCACGTTAATGCGTGGGGAATGCCATTTGCTGCAACTTGGTTCGGAACTAAGCAAGTATTACCGGGACCCTTTCCAACTCCGAAGGTTTTAGCAGAGCTGATTGAGTCGGAGGCAGTTACGATTACTGCTGGTGTGCCAACTATTTGGCTTGGATTACTTCAAGAACTAGAGGAAAATCATTATAATACAGATAGTTTGCGCGGGGTGTTGTGTGGAGGGGCTGCTGCACCGAAGGGAATGATCCAAGCCTTCGAATCGAAATACGGAATTCCATTTTATCACGCTTATGGAATGACAGAAACAGCACCACTTGCTCTATTTTCCAGACTCAAAAGCTATCAAGAACAGCTTCCAGAAGCAGAAAGATTGGAGTTGCGTGCGAAGCAAGGGATAGTTGCTCCATGTATTGATATTAGAGCAGTTAATGAATATGGAGAGATTAAGAAAGATGGTATTGACATGGGCGAACTTTTAATTCGTGGACCTTGGATTGCCGATTCCTATTATAAAGATGAGCGAAGTACAGAAGCCTTTCGTAATGGTTGGCTCTATACAGGAGACGTTGTTACCATTGATGCGGAAGGTTTTGTTAAGATTGTGGATCGAACGAAAGACGTAATTAAAAGTGGGGGTGAATGGATATCATCGGTTGATTTAGAAAATACATTAATGGCACATGAAGCTATCTACGAGGCGGCAGTTGTTTCTGTTCCACATCCGAAGTGGCAAGAACGTCCAGTTGCTTGTGTTGTATTAAAGAATAAGTATAAGCAAACCGTTTCCAAGGAGGATATCCTTTCATTTTTGCAACCACAGTTTGCGAAATGGTGGCTACCAGACGAAATATTATTTATGGATGAACTTCCTAAAACATCTGTAGGAAAGTTTTTAAAAGCAGCATTAAGAGAAAAGGTAAAGGACTACATGGCTAATCAAAGTTAAATATTTACACCTTAATGTGTACGAATAAGACGAATGATATAGGTAAAAGCAAAAACTAGATGAGGAATTTGTTTTCGATTAGATTAGCAGAAAGTAAGTACTAGTTTTTTATAAAAAACCTGTTATAGATTCCATATATATACAGAAGAAAAATGTTCACATAGGCAGAGATTTATTTTCTACCTTAAAAAATTCCAGCACAGAAAGTAGATACAAATGTAGTAAAATTTTGATGTTTTAAGTATTCGCGCAACTAGTTGGCGGCTGCGCCTGAAGCTTACCATCATCTAGCTTTCTTTATCTGAATGTAAGGAGCCATACTTCTCTCATTTCCAAAAAATCCACTTTTATTTTGCGAGCTTTGTGAGAGAAGCGGCTCCTTGAATGAAGTTAACTTCATCTCTTTAAAAGTTATCCGTATGTACGTCGCTATCCGAGCGCTTGTACATTCTTTTTTTAACGTTCTTTAGTCTGTATATATTCCAAAGATTTATGAACGGAATCTGCTTTAATAGTAAGCGCTCCCAAAATGAGTTATAATAAAAGTTGAGCATATAGCTTATGTAAACATGCTTTACTAGGAGTCGGTAAATTGCTTTTTACTTGAATTGACTTCTCTAGATATGCTCAATAATGAACAATTATGTGAAAAGCAGGGAATAAACTATTTATGTGGAGAGTGATGGATGATGAAGGCGAAGCAAACCGTTTATGTTAATGAGTTTACAGATGGAATTCTTGATCCCGCTCGAAAAATGGAATACGCGGTAAAAGATGGGGGATATATTATTGCTAATACAACTCCGGGATGTTGGGGGCCTATGATTACTCCAGCTCTGAAAGGTGGTCATGAAGTAACAAAGCCTGTCTATGTGGAGGGAGCGGAGATAGGTGATGCGATTGCTATTCATCTTAAATCAATTAAGGTTACATCAATTGCTACTGCTTCTGGAAATGATAAGCCTGTAGATGGCCGCTTTAACGGTGATCCATTTGTTGCCGCTAAATGTCCAGGGTGTGGTACGGTCAACCCTGAAACCATCATTAAAGGAATTGGTGAGAAAGCAGTCCATTGTAAAAACTGTGATAAAGACATTACGCCATTTACATTTACACATGCTTATACAATGGCATTTAATGATAAAAAAACGGTTGGGATAACTTTGAATAAAGCGGCTGCTGAACAAGTTGCAAAAGATGGAAAAAGCTATATGGCTACACCAGAAAATTCCATTCAAAATCCAATTGTAACTTTTGCTCCTTATCAGATGCCTGGTACGATAGCAAGGTTACGACCATTTTTAGGACAATTAGGTACTACACCATCACGACCATTTCCTGATTCTCATAATGCGGGAGATTTTGGTCAATTTTTAATCAACGCTCCGCATGATTATGCCATTACGAAGGAAGAACTGGGGGAACGAACAGATGGTCATATGGATATTAATCGTGTTCGTGCAGGTGCTATTGTAATATGTCCAGTAAAAGTAACAGGGGGAGGGGTTTATCTCGGTGATATGCATGCCATGCAAGGAGATGGTGAAATTGCCGGTCACACTACCGATGTAGCTGGGATTGTTAGTTTACAAGTAAATGTGCTAAAAGGAGTAAAAGTAGACGGACCGATTATCGTACCTGTTTACGAGGATCTCCCATATTTGGCTAAACCGTTTACCAAAGAGGAAAAAGAGAGAGCACAGGTATTGGCTGAACACTGGCAAGTTGCTGAACTAGAAGAAATGTTACCAGTTTCCTTTGTAGGTTCAGGTGCAGATTTAAATGAAGCAACAACAAATGGGTTGGAACGAGCAGCTGCATTTTTTAATATACCTGTTCCGGAAGTAATGAATCGTGCTACGATTAATGGCTCCATTGAAATTGGACGTCATCCTGGTGTGGTTACAGTTACATTCCTTGTTCCTGAAAGCTATTTAAAGCAAAAACACATACTTGATTTAGTAAAACATCAATATATGGATGTGCTTTAGTCAATAGATAGGATGTAGCAAAAGATATTTAAGAAACTCGTAGCATCATAGACTAGTAGGTCAAGCTGGATTAGAATGATAAAACAGCACAAAGGGCTGCACAAAAAGTCACCTTATATGGCAACATTGGCAGCCCTTTTCAAATATTTTCTCGACAATGCTATTGATGACCCTACGTCAGTAGAATGTTCTACTACCATAAAAAGCTTTCATTTCTATATCTAGCGATTTCTCTAAGCATTCATCGTCAAGAAGATCATGGCAACACTTTTAATTATTAGCCAAAAATAGACCAAGTTGTGCAAGAATCGCGCTTCCTGCATATGTTCCTGTAAAAACAAAGATAGCAACGATAGCAATTTTCCAAGAGGTATTTCGCAAATCAACTAGTCGATTAGCAACTGAAATACCGGCAAATGTAAGAATCGGTGTTGTGATGGATAAGAAATCGACTGCTTGAATTGCTTGAACAAAAAAATCACTGATTAAACATAGAATAAGCGACGTAATCGAAACCCATCCTAAAATTGGAAAGTCACGGATGATTTTAATGCTGGATTTTTGCATCACATCGGATACGATAATTCCAATCATGGAAAATAGCCATAATACACCAAGACCAACAAATGTCATCGTAGTAACAGGTGTTGAGCTAGGATTTTTCAAAAGCTTAATTTCTTGCGTAAATAAAATCAAACCAACGCTTAATAGTAGAATCAGACCGTATTTTATATATTTTCGTAATTTCTCGTTCATTTCTTTTCACCTCGAACCAGTTTATTATACATAAACCTTTGTAATGGTGCAGCTAAAAATACCATCGTAAATGTACCAAGAAAACTGGTGAGGAGCTGACTAGCTGATGCATAGGCTAAAATGGTGCTTTCCATCTCAGGTACCCTTGCGACTAATGTTGCCGATGCTGCACTCATCATACTTCCTGAACCCATTCCGGACGCCATTGCGAGTGCTTCTACCCTTAATCCAAAATCCAGTAAAATTGGGGCGAACACGCTAAAGAAGATCGCTCCAAATAACGTACCAATAATATAAAGAGAAAGAACTCCCCTACCTTCTTTAGATTCCAAGGTATACTTCTCCGAAATATATGCAAGCTCTCCTTCACGACCGATTCCTAAGGTTGCACCAATTGCTTCTCTTCTTAGTCCTATTAAAATGGCAATTGGCAACCCAAATACGACTGTACCGAGGTTTCCAAATTCTTGAATAAGAAATACCCAGCCAACTTGAAGAATTTCACGGATTTGTGGTGCAACATCTGCGCCATATCTTGCCATTAAAGGAAGCATAATGAATATTAAGTACTTACTTGCAAAATTAATATTTTTATCACTATATACGTTTTTCCAAAAACCTTTACGAAACAGCTTTATCCCTAAAAGCATTGTTAAAATAATTGCAAAAACTAAAGGAAGTATCCCAATTGTAAACGGGCCGATCGCAATGGCTTGAAAACCGATTAGTTCAGCGATCGTAATGATAGCCAGAGCAAAGATAACTAAATAAATGAAATTCTTGTTCATCATTTTCCTCTTTCCTACGTATAAATTATCCTGCATGTAACTGACAGTTAGACCAGCCTCTTGCCCTTCCATGCTACAAGGTGAAACCTAGGAAGAAAAGCGTGCGATCCAACTGCAAGTAAAATGCCTGATTCTGTTCAGAGGCCTTTAGATCAAAGCCTTGTGGTACTAACAATCAGTGAGGGATAAAGGAAAAACCCCACTGATGGAGGATTCATTTTATGGATGAATTATAGATTCAATTAACTTTTTATAATCTTTATAGCTGCGTTTGTACAGCTTGGATTTATCAATACTTCCACTCATTTTGTTAAGTGTTTGGGCTAAAAATCTTGGGAAAATTTCATAGATAAATGCTGGGTCAATATCGATAAAATCATCACCATGAATTGTTCCGGTAAATCCACTATAACCAATTTGAATACAAGGCATCATAAAAGATAAATCACCAATGTCGCCAGCGGCACTAATAAAATTATCATTAAAAAGCTCTTCAATTTCATCATTTTCATGAAACGCCTCTTCGGCAAAGGTAGATAAGTAACGATCTTGCTTAAATGGCAAATATCCCATCTGAGTATCGATGGTGACATTCCCTTGTAAGGCTATGGCACTTCCTTTAGCAGCATCATCTAATTTTTTAGCAGCTTCTTTTAAATAAGTTACTGACTTTGTCCTTAAGTCCGTCCCAACGACAATATGGTTGGGAATAACATTGGTGGACATGTCGGACTGCATAATGATTGGATTAATACGAACATGTTCTGATTCCTTTAATTGTTGACGTCCAAGTCCAATCGCAGTATTAAACAAAGTAGACATGTGATATGCATTTTTAGCGGAAAATGGATCAAAGCCTGCATGAGTCGCTTTACCTTGAAATGCATATTTTTTGTATAAGAAACCAGCTAGGTCACAGTTAATTTCAACTGTTCGCTTAGAAAATTCTCCACCGATGGCATGTACACAAATGCTAAGATCAATATCATCAAATACCCCAAATTTCATAGCTTCAGGTTTTCCGCCATGATGGCTAATTTTTCCTTCTTCGATTAACTTGTCGCGATAAGCCAAGTCTAAATATTCTTCTGCTGGTACAAATACAAAACTAAGCCTAAAATCAAGTTCTTTATGGGCTTTCGTTGAAAATAGGTATTGGTACAAGGCCAGAGCAATCGCTACTTGGGTATAATGACCACAATTATGTGCTGCTCCTGTATGCTTATCAGCGTACATATGAGTTGGTGCATAAACTGCGTCTAATTCAGCGATAAAGGCAATATGCAAGTCTTTTTCCTTACTGCCTAAGCTTGTCTTAAAGCCAGTTAAACTAAATTCTTCAATTTGAATCGCGGGATTTACTCGTTTTAAATAGGCAAGTATTTGTTGCTTTGTTCGTGTTTCTTTATAGCCTAATTCGGGATGATGATAAATATCTTCGCTAAATGCTTTAATTGCTTCATATTGTTGTTTAAATTGCACGGTGAATACCTCCATGACAACCAGAAAAAAGTTAGGTTTTTGTCGAAAAAACATGAATTTATTTTATCATTATTTAGTATGATCAGTCAATAACATATGTTTTTTGAATTTTTAATGATAAATGTTCGTTTTTTATAGTGTGGAGTTAGGTCGGTAAATAGTGAATAGTTGGAAGCGTCCGCTTTAAATATGTAAAAAAAGAGTTGTTTTGTTTTGAAATGATAGGGGAGGTTCATGCATTTACCGAGGTACAGCACTGTCGCTTGGAAAAGTAAAAAATGGAAATAACTATCGGAGCTTGTAAATAAATCTTATCATCGATTTATTTGTAAGCTCCGATTTAATTAGTATTTTATCATATTAATAGATTGCTTATTTTTCTCCACTTAATTCAACGAGGATTTTTGCTTGTGACTTATCGTTGGTCAGTGCTTCAAAGCCTTTATCAACAATATCATCTAATTGAATTTGATCTGTAATAACTGATTGCGGCTTTAATTGTCCGGTTGCCATTAAGTCAATGGTTTGTTGGAACGACGTAGGTGTATAGGCAATAGTTGATGTTACTTTTACACCTTTATTCGTTAATTGCATTGGGTTCCACTCAATAGGTCTAGCGAAAATAGAAACGATTACCATTGTCCCACGTGGCTTCGTTGCTTCTATTGCTTGTTTAAAAGTAGGAGCTACTCCAGCAACTTCAAAAGAAACATTGACACCCTCAGGAACAATCTCATAAATAGCTTTTACGGGGTCCGTATTTCCAGAATTAATAATATGAGTTGCCCCGACTTCTTTTGCCTTTTTTAATCGTGTTTCGGAAAGATCAAGTGCGATTACTTTACTTGCCCCAGCTGCTCTAGCTGCAATAATGGTTAATAATCCAATTGGACCAGCACCAAACACAGCAACTGTATCGCCAAATTTTAAGTCGCCCTCTTTAACTGCTTGTACAGCCACAGCTGTAGGTTCTACTAATGCACCATCTTGTAAAGTTAATGGCTTCGGTAATCGATATACGTTATTTTCTGGAACATTCGCAAATGATGTAAAACCTCCATCTGCATGTAGTCCGATAAAAGAGAAGCCGTCATACGGATCGAGATCTTCTGACTTTTCGCCATGAGTTATCGTCGGGTTTATTGCAACACGTTCACCAGGCTTGAACTTGGTTACCTTAGCACCAACTTCTTCGACTACTCCTGCAAACTCATGTCCCATTGTAAGTGGAGCTTTTCCTCCAGCTAAAGCGTCTGGCTGCTCCGTTGGAATAAATACTGGACCTTCTACATATTCGTGTAAGTCACTGCCACATATTCCTGCCCAGGCAACCCTTACCTTCACTTCTGTCTCTTTTAAAGGTTTTAAATTTACTTCCTCAATTCGAATATCTTTTTCTCCATGCCATACTGCAGCTTTCATAAGATTTTCTTCCTCCCAAAAGTGTTTTTATATTATTCCCTCAGTCCTATCTTAGCGCAAAATGATAAAACATGACATTTTTTTGCATAATTCGACAATTTAATTAAAATTTCATAACAATTTATATATAGCAAAGAGATCGACTTATATAAAAATATGTATCTGCTTCCTAATAAAATTAGCGGGAAAATATCAGCATCATTATGGATTTATGGATAAATGATAGTAATTTCTATAGGATTAGAAAATGAAAGAGGCCATGACTCAATAACCTAAATTGGCTGTTAGGATCCGCATTAACATTTTAAAGGCAAATAAAGAATAAGCTTGCTATTAGCCACCTGAATGGTTTTTAGAAAGCTCTTATCATCTAGTTAGATCTTATTTTAAAGTGTATTTATTTTTTGCCGCTTAATTTTTTTGGACTTATCGTAGGATAATACTTCAAACCTTGATCAACGAATCAAGGTAATTTGCCCAGTAATGATAGAGTGCGGTTTCGAGCATCCCGAAGTCGAGAGAACGCTTCGAAGTCTATAGAGAATGTCCGATTGACAGAGCGCCCCAAAGCTGAAACGTAACTAATTATAAAAAAACAAAGAAATCTCTATTTCAAACAGAGATTTCCCCAGTGATCAATTTTACTATAACATGATATAGAATCAAGCTTCCAGAATTTGCTTTAAGCTAGTGATTTCTTCACTTGTTAACGGAACCATTGGCAGTCGGACATCTCCGACAGCGATCCCTTTTAAATTTAGAGCAGTTTTAACTGGAACCGGATTTGGTTGAGCAAATAATGCCTTCATTATCGGCAGCAAGTTTTGATGGATAGCAGCACTTTTCGTAATATTTCCTTGAAAAAATTGAGTGATCATTGTTTGCATTTGCTTACCGATAATATGTGATGCTACAGAGACAACACCTGTTGCGCCAATCGCTAAAGCTGGTAATGTCAGGCTATCATCTCCGCTATATAAGGAGAAATCATTCGTCGTTCGTCGGATAATTTCTGCCATCTGATCCAAATCACCACTAGCTTCTTTTATCGATACGATATTATCTATTTGTGAAAGGCGAACTGTCGTATCAGCACTTATATTAACAGCCGTTCTTCCGGGAACATTATACAACATGACTGGTAAACTTGTTTGTTCAGCAATTGCTTGAAAATGTAAAAAGATACCTTCCTGAGAGGGTTTGTTGTAATATGGCGTAACAAGCATAACAGCATTGACACCAATTTGTTCCGCTTGTTTGGTTAATTCTATTGATGCTTTTGTATTATTGGAACCAGTACCAGCGATAACTTGAATTCTTCCATCTACAGTTTTAACAACATGTTTAAATAAAGCTATTTTTTCTTCGTTGGAAAGAGTTGGAGATTCTCCAGTTGTACCTGCAACCACTACGCTATCCGAACCGTTTTCAATTAAATAATTTACCAGTCTTTCTACAGCCTGAAAATCAATATTTTTCTCATTGTCAAATGGGGTCACCATTGCAGTAACCACTTGGCCAAACTTCATTACTTCACACCCTTTTTTAATAATGTTTAGGTGAGAAGGCCATAAGATTTTACGCAAAAAAGCAGCAACGACAGCATATCGCTACTGCTTGAAACACATGAAAGTTTCAGCGTCAGATAGCCCTCCATATAGTCACCTATATGACAGTTCTGTACTTATTCAATAGCAGAACCAGCTATAGAAACAATGGGTTTTCCATAGCTTCGGCGAAATCCCCTTTTCACTATTCTCAAAGGATCTCATTATCCTCCAATAGTGTACTCTTGAATGCCGCACCTCTATCCTCATTTCAACAGAATATTGAAACAGGAAGTAATTCAATTGCCTGTACTATAGCAGATTTTCAGTCTTTATGCAAGGAGATTCCTGCCTGATTATTTTTTGTGAATAAAAAAAGGATACTTTTAGCTTAGAAATTAACTCAATATCGTTAAGAACTAAGTATAGGGCAACTCGAGCGGATTTCCCGCAGGAGGCTTGTCGTACAGGCATTTACATGATCATAAGCTCGATATGTATAGTAGTTCGTGGCAATTTAGGTCTATAAAAACATCATAGAATGAATGGCAATAAATGATGTGATGAAAACAGATTATTATGTTTTGGTTTGTCGGAAATAGTTGGGAGTGGAATTTGTAAATCGTTTAAAAACACGAGAAAAATAATTGGGATCTTTGAAACCTACCAAATCGCTAATATTTTGAATGGATTCATTTGTGTTACGTAATAATTTTTTTGCTTCGTTTATTCTATATTCATTAACTAATCTTCTAAAAGGCTTTTCTTCAGATGATAATAAGTGACTTAAATAGTTTGGGCTTATTTCCAATTGATTGGCTATATCTTCTAGACGAAGATACTTATTTCTAAAATGATGTTCAATATAGCGAATGGACCGTTCTACATAATTAAAATCTCTCTTTTCTTTTTGAATTCCAGAATAATGAATAACGTTGATACAAAACAAGATAATTTCCTGAACAATTGTATAGAGGATTGGACTGTTTAAAATAATTTGAAACATTCGGTGATATTTATTTTCAATGTCTTCTATTTTTGCTAGCTTGTAGTTATTTATAAAACGTCTGATTTGCGCAAGAATACTAGTAAGCTGGATTCTGACAATTTCCGGCTCTGGGTATTCGTGAAACGGGTTCGTAAATTGCTTGTACAAATAATCTTTAATCCCTTCCATATCCCCTTTTTCCAGACATTCCATCCAGAAGCGTTGTTCCGTTGAAGTTAAAAATGGGTCAAACGATATAAATTTATTCAGTTCGTCTGATAAAAAAACCTGGTTAAATCCTTTATAAAAGCGCATATGAAGTATATTTTTTGTTGCTACATATGCTTGCTGCAAATTATCGCTCTTGATGTAGCTATTATGAATAGCGATATTAATATTGGAGTCAAATTCTTCTTTCCATAATTGAATCATTTTATAGGCCTCCGTTTTTAACGAGTTAATTGTAAACGAATAATTCGTGTAAGCTAAACAGACTACTTTATTACGAAGCGGAAAAAACTCTGCCGTAAAAGGAAGATTAATTTTGTGCAACCAATGGAATAAATCGATCGTGTACGTTGCGCATTCTGCCTCAATCAGTAAAAAATAAGGTTGAATAGAATCTGTTAATGGCGCTTTGATAAATAAAGAATGATATATTTCTTGATTTCTTGAAAAATAAGTATCAGAATGATGAACTTCAGTTTGTGCTGCATTTGTTAAGGCTTTCATTAATTGGTTTAGATTTAATGGCTTAACTAGTAAAGACTTGCTTTCTAGCTCAATTGCTTGGTAAGCCCGCTCAAATACAGGCTCTGCTGTCATGGTGATTAGTCTTTCTGAAAAACGAAATACATTCATTGAAAAGGATTCAAAATTTGTTTTGGATAGGATTTCTAGTTCTAAAATAACTACATGAGGTTTAACTTTACTTAATAACATATTTGCCTGTTTGATGTTTTCAGCATGATAAATATGTTGAAAAGGTAATTGATTGGAGCGGACAAACCACTCGATTCCTGTTCTTTCCGTAGTGTCTCGATCGATGATTAGTATATTCACAGAATTGGCCTCCTTTAAGGGATGTTTAAAAATTTAAAAAATACCGCAGCGAATTATTGATTATTTTGTCTCGAGAAGATTCTGTTATATGTGGTAATAAACAATTATCTTGTCAAAACGCAGCATGTTTATTCATCGTGTTTTTGAATAAGTATTTTAATAGTAAATCTTGTTAATATTAAGTAATTGCTATTTTTAATAACACAATAGGTTTAGTTCAATTAAAAAAATGCTAGATTTTGTAGATAATTCCCTATGTAAATAATATCAGAAAAAATATAATAGAGAAAATAATTAAATATGTAAGCGCATAAATAATGAGGGGGCCGTGTATGGAAAATATAGAAGCACAAATCGAATGCTCAGCAACAAATAAATTCGCTAGTTGGAAATTTGTGTTGTTTAGTTTATGTGGTATTTTTTCCTTTTTTGTTCCAATTACAATTTACGGAAAAACATCTATCTTGCTTGATCATATTGTAAGCGCTATAGAATCACTTCCGAATCTATTTATCCATAGTTATATTATTTTAATTCTATTTCTTGGAGCAGTTTATCCAATCATGAAGAAAACTTGGAACTATAGTTTTATCGATGTCATATTTACTTTGTTTAAAATTGCTGGTTTTGTATTTGGAACGATGCTTATTTTTAATGTAGGACCAGCTTGGCTGTTTGAACCTAACTTAGGACCATTTTTATTAGGAAAATTAATTATCCCTGTAGGAATTTTGATTCCAATCGGAGCGATGTTTTTAGCCTTGTTAGTCAGCTATGGATTTTTAGAGTTTATTGGTATTTTTATGCAAGCGATTATGAGACCGGTTTTTAAAACTCCGGGTCGTTCTGCGATTGATGCAGTGGCATCATTTGTAGGCAGCTATTCCATTGGATTGTTAGTGACGAATAGAGTGTTTACTCAAGGAAAGTATACGATTCGTGAAGCAGCAATTATTGCAACTGGTTTTTCTACCGTTTCTGTGACATTTATGATTGTAATTGCCAACACATTAGATTTGATGAATCATTGGAATTTGTACTTTTGGCTATCGTTAATCATTACTTTTGTTGTAACGGCAATTACAGTAAGGATTTGGCCTTTAAAAAATATGAAGGACACATATATTTCAGGAAAAGGGGATCCAGAAGTAATGATTAAAAATAATAGATTACGGTATGCATGGAAGGAAGGAGTTTACGCAGCAGATCAAGCACCTAAATTCATAGTAAACATAGCTTCGCATTTAAAAGAAGGCTTCATTATGACAATGAATACATTACCTTCCATTATGTCTGTTGGCTTATTAGGTCTCCTTTTAGCTTACTATACTCCTTTATTTGATTATGTAGCATATATTTTTCTGCCTGTTACATGGGTTCTTCAAGCACCAGAGGCTTTATTAACTGCTAAGGCTGCTGCTATATCAATTTCGGAAATTTTTCTTCCTTCTTTAATCGTCGTGGACACAGAGATTGCTACTCGTTTTATAGTTGCCGTATTGTCTGTATCATCTATTTTATTTTTCTCGGCAGTAATACCTGTCATTATATCGACTGATATTCCAATACCGATATCTAAACTGGTCATTATTTGGTTCCAAAGAGTTGTACTTACATTAATAATTATCATACCGCTAGCTAAGTTGCTATTTTAAGAAGGAGGAATGGTTGTTATGAAACCATTAGAAGGAATAAAAGTTTTAGATTTTACGAGAGTATTAGCTGGTCCGTTCACGACAAAAATATTAGTCGATTTTGGTGCTGAGGTAATCAAAATAGAAAAAACGGGTTCAGGAGACGATACGCGTTCTTTCGGACCTTTCCAAAATGGAGTGAGTGGTTATTTTGTTTATTTAAATGCCGGTAAGAAGAGCGTTGAATTAAACTTAAAAGAAGAAATGTCCATTCAATTAATTAAGAACATGGTTAAAGATGTCGATGTTATCATTGAAAATTTTCGACCTGGTATCATGAAAAAGTTTGGGTTAGATTATGAATCGATAAGACAATTAAAACCCGATATTATTTATGCGTCTATTTCCGGATTCGGTCAAGAAGGGATTTGGAGTGAAAAACCTGCATATGATCTTATTGCTCAGGCTACAGGGGGAATAATGAGTATTAATGGTTACCATGACTTTCCACCAACCAGAGTGGGCGCCTCTTTAGGAGATACTAGTGCAGGGCTAAATGCTGCCATTGGGATTATTACTGCATTGTTCCATCGTGAGCGTACAGGAGAAGGGCAGTACGTCGATGTAGCGATGGTTGATTCGATTTATGCTCTACTCGAAAGTAATATTATGCGGTATACCGTCGAAGGAGCGATTCCGCAAAGAATTGGTAACAGGCATCCAATTAGTGCACCATTTGATGTTTATCAAACGAAAAATGGCTATTTAGCAATTGCTATTGCGAATGATTCGCTGTTTAAAAAATTTAGTCTAATCATAGACAGACAAGATATGTTATCTGATGAACGTTTTTATTCGGATCATAACAGACAATTGAATCAAAAAGCGTTAAAAGTAGAAATAGAAAATTGGTTGTCTCCATATACGAAAGAAGAAGCGATGATGTTACTAGAAAAAGGTGGAATACCTTGTTCGGTTATCTATAACATCCAAGAAATCTCTGAGAGTGAATATATAAAAGAGAGGAATATGCTTGTAGATGTAGATCAAGCGGAGGGTGGTCGGTTTAAAATTCCTGGAAATCCTATTAAGCTTTCGAGCGTAGACAAAATAACAATAGATCCAGCGCCAAAACTTGGTGAACATACGGAAGACATGATAAAAAAATATAAGGAGACGATTCGATGAATTTTACATATACAGAGGAGCAGGTGAGTGTCCGTAACATGGTGAGAGATTATGCCAAAGATGTACTGGTGCCGCGAGCAAAGGAACTGGATGAAAAAAATGAATTCCCCATAGAACATGTGAAAACAATGGGGGAATTAGGGTTATTGGGCATAGCATATCCAGAAGAATACGGTGGCGTAGGAGCTGATTCCATAACTGAGGCAATTGCTGTTGAGGAGATAACCCGTGGGTGTGCAGCTACAGGATCCATTTTGACTGCGCATTATTTAGGAATTGATGGTCTATTTTTAGCAGGGACTGCTGAACAAAAGAAGAAATTTTTATTTCCAGGATGCACAGGAGAAAAGTTGTTTGCTTTTGCTTTGACTGAACCGATTGGCGGAACGGATGTAGGATCGATGAAAACAACAGCAGTTAGGGAGGGCGATGAATATGTTTTAAATGGTATGAAGCATTTTATTACGAATGGCAGATATGCTGATTTTATTGTCGTTTATGCGAAGACGGATACTTCGAAAGGAAATAGAGGAATAAGTGCTTTTATCGTAGAAAATGGTGTAAAAGGGCTTTCATTTGGAGCAGAGGATGACAAGATGGGGATAAGAGGAGCACGAACAGATGAATTGATCTTTGAAAATTGCCGTATTCCAAAAGCAAATCTAATAGGAAACGAGGGAGATGGGTTTAAGCTAGCCATGCAGGTTGTAGACAGGGGCAGAATTGGAATTGCAGCAATGGCAGTGGGACTGTCTCAAGCTGCTTTAGACGCTGCTGTTCAGTATGCAAAAGAAAGACCTGTGTTTGGCAAACCAATTGCTGAATATCAAGGTTTGCAATGGATGATGGCAGAAATGAAGGCTGAGTTGGAAGTGTCACGTATGTATACGTATTATGCAGCTTCGTTAAAAGATAGGGGAGGAAGAATATCCGAAGAAGCAGCAATTGCTAAATTAATTACCTCTGAGGCGAGTCAAAGAATTGTGCACAAAGCGGTTCAGATTCATGGAGGTTATGGATATATGAAGGAATTTCCAGTAGAGAGATTTTACCGTGACCAGCGAATTTTAGAAATATTTGAGGGAACATCGCAAATTCAAAAGATTGTTATAGCTAGCCACTTATTAAAATAAAAAGGATTAGTTTGCGTATATACGATATTTGGCGAATATCTAGAGTATTTATTTAAATATGAGCACGAATAAAACCACTGTAAATTGTTTGATGCAGAAATAACTAGACAAATGCCTGTTGCAAGAGGATTGACATTAGTTAAGTTAATTTGTCTACGTTTTGCCTTGAGTAAATAAATATATGAATCTTCTTATAGTATTTGTACTGCAATTATAAGAAATTCCTTTGATTTTTGGTATTAACAATTTATTTCGACATCTCAGTTAACGTAAGACGCCTGCTTCAAGAATACGAAGAGGTCCAAATGTGAGATAAGAAAACGGCACTAAATACCCGATTCGTTCAAGGGCCTTTAGGTCATACCTTTAAGGTACTAACATTCCGTGTAAAAAAGCGTTCCACGGAATGAAGTTTCACTTTATCCCGCATGTAAGGTGCCGTAAGTCTCCCACATTAAGAGTCTAAGCTAGTAGGGGTTAGATGGAAGAAACGGCACCTAAATGCCCGATTCGTTCAACTAACATTCCGTGTAAAAAAGCGTTCCACGGAATGAAGTTTCACTTTATTATGAGGGGAGTTTTTTTATGAAAACAAATCAAATGATCAAAGCACCAACAGGTACAAACTTAACCTGTAAAGGCTGGCAGCAAGAAGCTGCCATGAGAATGCTGATGAATAATTTAGATCCGCAAGTTGCAGAAAATCCAAATGAATTAGTTGTGTATGGAGGAATTGGCAAAGCTGCAAGGAATTGGGAATCTTTTCATAAAATAATAGAGACATTGAAAAAATTAGAAAATGATGAGACGCTAATTGTGCAATCAGGTAAGCCAGTAGCTGTTTTTAAAACACATGAACATGCGCCTCGTGTATTAATCGCAAATTCGAATATTGTTCCGGCATGGGCGAAGTGGGATCACTTTTACAAACTGGAAAGTGAAGGCTTAATGATGTATGGGCAGATGACAGCTGGAAGCTGGATATATATTGGCGCTCAAGGTATTTTGCAAGGAACCTACTTAAGTTTTGTAGAGGCAGGTAGGAAAGCATACGGCACTACGGATTTAGCTGGTCGGTTAATTTTAACTGGCGGAATGGGTGGCATGAGTGGAGCACAGCCGTTAGCAGGAAAAATGGCTGGCGCAGTAACGCTTGTAGTTGAGGTAGAACAAAAGCGAATTGAGCGAAAAATAACAGAAGGATATTGTGATTATTTAGCTACAGATTTGGATGAGGCATTGCAATTGGCTAGAGAATTTCAACATAAAAAAGAAGCAGTATCGATTGGGCTTGTTGGTAATTGTGCAGATATTTATCCAGCTATTTATCAAAAAGGGATAATTCCTGCTATCGTAACAGATCAGACAAGTGCTCATGACCCGTTAAATGGTTACGTTCCCAATGGAATGAGCTTTGAAGAGGCTCTTATATTGAGAAAAACAGACCCAAAAACTTATGAGGAAAAAGCGAAAGCGGCTATGGCTATTCATGTTCAAGCCATGCTCGATTTTCAAGCAGCTGGGGCGGAAGTTTTTGATTATGGTAACAATATTCGGGCTTATGCGAAAGAAATGGGCGTAGACAATGCCTTTGATTTTCCTGGCTTTGTACCAGCCTATATACGTCCATTATTTTGTGAAGGAAAGGGACCTTTCCGATGGGTAGCACTTTCTGGAGACCCGGAGGACATTTACCAAACAGACCGTTTAGTAACAGAGATGTTTGCAGCAGATGAATCTTTAGTTAATTGGATTGATATGGCGCAAAAAATGATCAAGTGGCAAGGACTCCCTGCGCGTATTTGCTGGTTAGGCTATGGTGACCGTCACCGTTTTGCGTTGGCAGTAAATAAACTTGTTGCTTCTGGGGTTATTAAGGCTCCAATTGTTTTCGGTCGAGATCATCTTGATTCAGGCTCTGTCGCTTCTCCAAATCGAGAAACGGAAGGGATGAAGGACGGCAGTGATGCTGTTTCGGATTGGCCGATATTAAATGCACTTGTCAATACAGCAGGAGGAGCAAGTTGGGTAAGTGTTCACCACGGAGGCGGTGTAGGAATGGGATATTCCCAGCATGCCGGACAAGTGGTTGTTGCTGATGGAACGAATGAAGCAGCAGAAAAAATAAATCGAGTTTTGATTACTGACCCTGGTATGGGAGTTGCACGTCATGTCGATGCCGGGTACGAAATTGCCGTAGAAACAGCAAAAAAGAAGGGGATTCATATTCCCATGATGGAATAGGATGTTAACTTGCTTGTTAATCATAGGCTTCTATAGTTCTGTCACATGAAATGTCCATTTGTGCAAGAATAAGGATGCATAAAAAAGATGAGGTTAAAGTTCATGGTATGCAGAAGGACGCCATTTGCTTTAGATAGTACATCATAATTAGGAATAAGGTGGTTTTATTATGTATACTCCAGCGGAAAAGCAATTATGGTCAGGGAGGGTAGATCATGAAACGAACCCAGCTAATTTTCGATTTCATCAAGTTGTCCAACTAAAAAATATGGATGAATGGAAGGAATACAATGAGCTACAAAGGGAATTTTCTCTTATTGGTTTTGCTTCGGATGAGGGGGTTAGACGAAATAAGGGACGGCAAGGTGCAGCAAAAGCTCCAGATAAAATTCGCTCGATGTTAGCTAACTTACCTTACTACATGAATAATTTGGGATTCATAGATATTGGTAATGTAAATTGCATAAATCGGGATTTAGAAGCAGCACAAGTAGAACTCGGAAACTATATTGCCCAATTACTAAAAAAACATTGCGCTCCTGTCATTGTTGGAGGAGGTCATGAAACTTTATTTGGTCATTATTTAGGTGTACGTGAGTATATAAAGGAAGATGCTAAGTTAGGTATTATTAATATCGATGCTCATTTTGATTTGCGAGATGATGATCCTCCTTCTTCTGGTACGATGTTTAGACAAATTTTGGAACATGATAAGCAGGCAGGTTACTTATGTATAGGTATTCAGCCATGGGGAAATACAGCTGCACTTTTTCAAGACGCAGCCCAATATGGTTGTACGTATATTCTCGCTGAAAATGTAACAACGGATGACAAAACATATCAAGTTATTGATTCATTTGCCAAGCAATATGATTATATGATGTTAACGATATGTATGGATGTGCTCGCCTCTTCTTCAGCACCAGGTGTTAGTGCTCCAAGCCCATTTGGATTGGAACCAAAAACAGTTCGTGATTTAATCCGTTTTATAACAGCCAAGCAGAATTTACTTAGCTTTGATATTTCTGAGGTAAACCCTGAATTTGACGAAAATGATAAGACAGTTAGGCTGGCCGCTTATTTAATTGCTGAAGTGATGCAGGGAATTAGTAAGCAATGGCTATGATTCATGCTAAAAATAAAGGAGCGTAAAAACATGACGAATATATTATTTATCAAACATGCAGCCCAGTTAATTACGATGCGTGGACATACAAAAAGACCGGCAAAAGGATCAGCTATGCGAGAGTTAAGTATTATGGAGGATGGTAGCATACTTTCGCATGATGGAAAAATAGTGGCTGTTGGAAAAACTGCAGAAATACAAAAAAACTATCCTGAACTGATTGAAAATGCAACCGAGATTGATGCAACTAATAAAATAGTAACACCTGGTTTAATTGATCCTCATACACATTTAGTACATGCAGGGACAAGAGAGAATGAATATGCCATGCGCTTAAATGGAAAAACGTATATGGATATTATGAATGCTGGAGGCGGCATTCATGCGACAACAAGAGCGACCCAAATGGCAGGATTTGCACAACTATATGAAGAATCAAGGCAAAGGCTGGATACATTTTTATTGCATGGGGTAACTACAATCGAAGCGAAAAGTGGTTATGGACTGACGACTGAGCATGAAATAAAACAATTAGAAGTAGCAAAAAAATTACATGAAGATCATGCAGTAGACATCGTGTCGACGTTTATGGGAGCACATGCAATCCCTGTATCGGACAAAGATGACCCTGAAGTTTTTATCGATAAGGTAATTCATGAAATGCTTCCTGAAGTAGCCAAGCGAAAACTTGCTAAATTTAACGATGTTTTTTGTGAACGAGGGGTCTTTACACCAGAGCAATCCAAACGTATTTTGGAAGCAGGCAAAAAACATGGACTGCTTCCTAAAATTCATGCTGATGAAATTGAGTCATATGGTGGGGCTGAAATTGCAGCTGAGGTTAATGCTATTTCTGCAGATCATCTGTTAAAGGCATCAGAGAAAGGAATCAAACAGATGGCAGATAAAGAGGTGATTGGTGTTTTACTTCCGGGAACTGCATTTTTCCTTATGGCTGAATATGCTCAAGCACGGAAAATGATCGATAATGGTGTTGCTGTTGCATTGTCAACCGATGCAAATCCAGGTTCGTCCCCGACGCTGTCATTACCATTTATTATGAATTTAGGCTGTTTAAACATGGGAATGACACCGGAAGAAGTCTTAATAGCTACAACGATAAATGCTGCGCATGCCATTGATTGCGCTCAAGAAGTTGGTAGTCTGGAAGTCGGGAAAAAAGCAGATATTACCATATTTAATGTTCCTAACTATTTAATTTTATCCTATCAATATGGTATGAATCATGTAGATACAGTGATTAAAAATGGTTGTGTAGTTGTAAAAAATAGACAACTAGTAGAGGAACAAAGCAAAAGTAAAGTCTAAAATAGATTGATGAAATAGAAAAGAGTTCGCAATGCTTCAAAAAACAAATATAAATTACGTATGATCGGGTATTGTTTTACTAAGAATAATGAAATTAGTCAAGCTGTATATATATGGTGTGATTGTATCCTGTAGTTCATTTGTAGATTGACGAAGATGCTTTCATATACGTATACTACAATTAGTTATTAGTTTATTAGAAAATGAATGCGGAGTAGGGGCTGAAACAATGACAAAAAGGCGGATAGGTAAGATCGCTATGTTATTTGCTATGCTTAACGAACAGGAGCGTGTAGCTTTCCCTAAACTATTTCAAGAGGTACAAATATGTGAGGGAAAGGTTGGGTCAATGGATATGCAAAAGGTTATTTCAGCTGTAGAAACTGCTGTAAAGCGCAGTGGGTTGATTAACGAAGAGATTTATCGAGAAACTCATGCACTTTATCACGCCATTTTGGAAGCGCTTGAAGGCGTGATGAGAGGACAGTGGGCAATTGGTGACATGATGCGTACAGTAGGGCTTCGCTTTGCTGTCATACGTGGAAACCCTTATTCTAATGAAGCAGAAGGTGAATGGTTAGCGGTTGCATTTTATGGAACAATTGGAGCTCCGATAAAGGGACTGGAACATGAAGCTATAGGTTTAGGCGTCAATCATATTTAAAACATTACCTATCGATATTAGTCAATAGGAGGTGATGATGGCTATTTTGCATGCCATTATTGCCTCCTTTTTATATGTTCAGGTAACAATATTAGTTTTTATATGCCGGTTATTTTTTACACTATGGAAAGTATAAAACTTTAGGATTTATCCCGCATGTAAGGTGCCGTAAGTTTCCCACTTCAAGTCCTGAGTTCGTGCAAAGGGTCAAAGTGGGAGAAAACGGCACCTAAATGCCCGATTGGTTCAAGGGCCTTTAGGTCATACCTTTAAGGTACTAACATTCCGTGTAAAAAGCATTCCACGGAATGAAGTTTCACTTTATCGTATAAGAAAAACTACAGCTTTCGCTAAAGACTGGCGACAAGCCAAGTTTTTCTAAACGATAAATTACAATGGTAAGGGGGAGACTTATGGTTGAATTAACAGGAGCTTCTTTAACGTTGCAACAAATTGCTAGAGTTTGTCTAAAAAAAGAAGGGCTAACTATTTCTCAACAAAGTATGAATCGTGTCAGAAAGAGCAGAGCCGCTGTAGAAGGAATTGTTTCAGATAAACAAACCATCTATGGAATAAATACAGGTTTTGGCAAGTTTAGTGATGTTATCATCAATAATGAAAATGTCGCAGAACTTCAGCTTCATCTTATTCGTTCACACGCATGTGGTGTAGGAGAGCCATTTTCGGAGTTGATCTCAAGAGCAATGCTGCTGTTACGGCTGAATACCCTTATTAAAGGGTATTCAGGTGTTCGTCCAGAACTTATAGAACTGTTATTGGAATTGATTAATAAACAGGTTCATCCTGTTATCCCTCAGCAAGGATCTTTAGGAGCATCAGGTGATTTAGCTCCATTAGCTCATTTAGCATTAGTAATGGTAGGGGAAGGAAAGGTGTTCGGGCCATCAGGGGAACATATAGATACAGAAAAAGTTTTCAACGAAAAGGGGATAAAGTCAATTGAATTACAAGCTAAGGAAGGGCTCGCTTTAATAAACGGAACACAGGCTATGGGTGCTGTAGGGGTTATCGGTTATTTAGAAGCAGAAAGGCTTGCCTATGACAGTGAATGGATTGCATCAATGACGATGGAGGGGCTTGAAGGAATTATTGATGCACTTCATCCTGCAGTTCATGAAGCAAGAGGATACCCACAGCAAATGGCTGTAGCAAAACGGATGATAGAATGGTTAGAAGGGAGTCAATTGGTTACACGTCAAGGAGAAAAACGGGTACAAGACGCATATGCGCTACGCTGTATCCCACAAGTACACGGAGCTATCTGGCAAGTGCTCGATTATGTTAAAGAAAAGTTAGAGATAGAGGCTAATGCAGCAACAGATAACCCGTTAATCTTGCAAGACGGAGATTTGATTATATCTAGTGGTAATTTTCATGGAGAGCCAATTGCTTTTGCAATGGATTTTTTAAAAATTGGAATGGCAGAACTTGCAAATATTTCGGAACGTAGAGTGGAAAGACTAGTAAATCCACAATTAAATGATTTACCCCCATTCTTAAGTCCGGAACCAGGGTTACAATCTGGTGCTATGATTATGCAATATGCAGCGGCATCCCTTGTATCAGAAAATAAGACACTCGCCCACCCCGCAAGTGTTGATTCTATACCTTCTTCCGGAAATCAGGAAGACCATGTAAGTATGGGTACCGTTGGTGCAAGACATGCACATTTGATTATCCAAAATACAAGGTATGTTCTAGCTATCGAATGTATATGTGCCCTACAGGCTGTGGAATATAGAGGGATAGATAAAATGTCACCAATGCTAAAAAAGAAATGGATGGAGTTCCGTGAAATCGTACCAAGTATTACAACAGATAGAGTCTTCTCAAAAGATATTCAACAAGTCTCAACGTATTTAAGTAACTATTAAATGCCCATTTAAATTTATTCGGTTGATCAATAAAAACGAATTAATCCATATGAAAGCGTATTTCAAAAAGATCTATATTTCACTTGATGAAACTTGACAATTACAAAAGTAATTATTAGAATTGTCAGTAATTATACTAGGGGTTTAATATGTAAAACTGGTAAATTTAAATCGATAATCATATTATTGAAAACGCTCGCTATATAAGGCGCTTCGTTTCTTACACTATAAGAAAGTATAAAACTTTAGGCTTTTATAGTATAAGAGAAACGAAGCTTTCGCCATAAAGACTTGGCGACAAGCCTAGTTTTTCTAATCCCCAGTATAAGTTGATAGTAAGGGTCAGACCATAATACTAGTCGAAGGAGAACTTACTGACAGCAATGTTGGCAACATCTTTTTTTAGAGGAGGATGGGAAATCTCAATTCATTAACCTTATTGTCTTTGTGAAAACAGAATAGTTAAGAGTTGAGAAGGAGAGAAGTTTCTATTTATTTATCCCGCATGTAAGGTGCCGTAAGTTTCTCCCAATAAGAGTTAAAGGAACATGGAGAAGTGTGAGAAAACGGTACCTAAATGTCCGATCGGTTCAAGGGCCTTCAGGTCATACTTTTAAGGTACTAACATTCCGTGTTCCACGGACTGAAGTTTTACTTTATCTAACTTAATGTATAAAGGAGCATTGTAAATGTCAAATGAAGCTGTGCAAAAAATGAAAGAAACGATGCGTTTACCTGTAATTATGGCACCAATGTTTTTAATTTCTAATCCAAAAATGGTTACAGCAGCCTGTTCCTCTGGAATCATTGGAACATTCCCGGCATTAAATGCAAGAACAGGAGAAGTATTAGAAGAATGGATGGCACAAATCAATGCAGAGCTAGAGAAAATAAAAAGAGAAAATCCCAATAAGCAGCTTGCTCCATGGGGAATAAATTTTATTACTCATCGCTCTAACAAGCGCTATACGGAGGATTTAAAACTAATTGAAAAATATAAGCCGCCAATCGTCATTACATCTTTAGGCGATCCTAGTCCTGTGGTAAAGATAGCCCATGAATATGGCGGCATCGTATTTTCTGATGTTATTGATATTAAATTTGCTAAAAAAGCAATTGAAAAAGGAACAGACGGGTTAGTATTGGTGGCCAGTGGTGCTGGCGGACATGCAGGAATATTAAACCCGATTTCGTTTGTTCACGAAGTACGGTCTTTCTTTTCCGGACCACTTATTTTAGCTGGGGGTATGTCAAAAGGGGAGGATATTTTAGCAGCTGAAATCCTAGGGACGGATTTTGTTTATATGGGTACGAGATTTATCCCGTCCATGGAGAGTTCAGCCTCAAAAGAGTATAAACAGACGATTATTGATTCTTCTATTAAAGATATTATTTATACAGATGCTTTTAGCGGAATACATGCAAATTATTTAATTCCCAGTATTGTAAAAGCCGGGTTAGACCCAACAAACTTAGAGAAAAAGCAAGAAATTGATTTTAATAAATTAAATACAGAAGTGAAGGCTTGGAAGGATATTTGGGGAGCGGGACAAGGAATTGGACCTATTACTCATGTGCAATCAATAGAGGAGATCGTTGCTGAACTAGAGGAAGCGTATCAGCGTGCTCAGATGAAAATAGTAAAACAACAGCATGCTTTTTCAAATAATTAATATTGAACAAACAAAGGGGCAGATGGTATGCATTATCCACTTACACCAATAGATTGGAAACGTCGGGCAATGAAATATTATCCGAACAAAACGGCAGTTATCGATGAAGAAAAAACATTTACGTATAAGCAATTTGGAGAAAGAGTTGATCGACTATCAAGAGCATTAATGAAAGCAGGAATTAGAAAAGGGGATCATGTAGCAGTTATGCTTCCTAATACGCATTATATGCTGGAATGCTTTTATGGAATCTGTCAGATGGGCGCGGTAATGGTTCCAATGAATTATCGTATTTCATCAGCTGATATGGAATACATTATTAATCATAGTGATGCAAAACTACTAATTGTTGATGCGGCATTTACACCTTCCATTGAAGAGATTACTGCTAATTTAAATCTGGAGGAAATAGTTATTGTAGCGGTTCCGGGTTATGAAAGCAAGATTCAAGGAATTGATTATGAAAACTTTATCAAGCATGTCGAGCCTGCTCCATTTTCAATAATGGAAATAAATGAAAATCAGCTTATAACAATTAATTACACAAGTGGAACAACATCAAAACCTAAAGGCGTTATGCAAACACATCGCAGTAATTATTTAAATGCGGCAGATTTTATGTTTCATTTGCGTGTCCATCATGAAGATGTTTATCTACATACACTTCCATTGTTTCATGTAAATGGGTGGGGAGGTGTTTGGGCGATTACTGCTGTTGGTGGAGTTCATGTTTGTTTGCGGAAAGTAGATCCAAAAGTCATATTAAATTTATTTGAACGACATCATATTTCACTTTTATGTGGAGCACCAATAGTCATTAATATGCTAGTGAATGACCCGAAAGTAAATGAAACAAACATTAAGGTTAAATCCAGGATGGCGACTGCTGGATCACCTCCGTCAGCGGCAGTAATTCAAAAGGCTCAAGAGCTGCTGGGTCTGGATATTATCCATATTTATGGACTTACCGAAACCTCACCATTTATTCTTTATAATGAATGGAAATCGGATTTTGATCAACTATCACAGGAAGAACAAGCAACATTAAAAGCGAGACAAGGAATTGAACTTGCTTTTAATGGGGAAACAAAGGTTATTGGTCAGGATGGTCAAGAGGTAGCTTGGAATGGCGAAGAACTTGGGGAAATTGTAACTCGAGGTAATGTCGTAATGAAAGGATATTATAAAGATGAAGAGCAAACGAAAGCTGCAATGAAGGATGGGTGGTTCCACACAGGAGACTTAGCAGTTACTCATCCAGACGGCTATATTGAAATTCGTGATCGAGCAAAGGATATCATTATTTCCGGAGGAGAAAACATATCTTCAACAGAAATAGAAGGGGTGTTATATAAACATTCGGCAGTTTTGGAGACGGCTGTTATAGCAATTCCCGATGATAGATGGGGGGAGGTACCGTTAGCGATTATTGTTTTAAAGCCGGAAAGTACGGTAACAGAATCGGAAATTATAGCGTTCTGCCGGGCGAATATGGCGCATTTTAAAGCGCCAAAGGCAGTTAAATTTGTTGGGGAACTTCCGAAGACTGCTACAGGGAAATTGCAAAAGTTTCGTTTAAGGAAGATGTATTGGGATAGTGAAAAACGTGTTAACTAATGTTTAGAAGGTATCATAAATGAATGATTTTTAAAGTTGCTAAGCCTTCCGTTCATGCTAATGGGAGGCTTATTTTCTTAGTCGCTAAAATGATTTAATCTAGAAAAGAAATCCAGTAAAAATTGATGAAATATTTCTTCGGTGGGTAATAGCTTACGATGTGTAGGTGTGATTACTCCAACAGTGCGAGTGATGGTATTGTCTGACAGTGGTACGTTTACAGTGGAACGGGGAACATTATCGATCACTGTAACTTCCGGCATCAAGGCAATCCCCAGTCCAGCTGAAACTAATCCTTTTAGTGCATCTGTATCATCTCCTTCAAAACCAACCTTCGGAGTAAATCCATGTGAAGCACAGGCTTTTTCTACAATCTCTCTTAACACAAACCCCTCTGGAAGCATGATAAACGGATCATCCTTTAATTCCCTAAGCCCAATAGAAGGCTTGTTAGCTAGTGGATGATGAAGCGGTAAAAGTGCTACCATATTTTCCGTGAATAGAATTTTTCGTCTAAATTTTTCGTCTGCCTTAGGTAATGGACCTAATAATGCCAAATTGAAATCGCCATTAATTACTCCTTGGATTAAATCTGGATAGAGTGCTTGTTTTAATTGAAATTTTGCTTCAGGATAATAAATACGGAATGCGTGAATGGCAGTGGGCATCGTGTGGGAAGCCAGACTGATAGGATATGCAATTCGAATCGTTCCCTTTTTCGGATCTAAGTATTCTTCCACTTCTCTTGTTGCGTCATCAATAACGTTCATTGCTTGCTTCATTCGTTCAAAGAAGATTTTTCCTATCGGTGTTAATTTAACCCTTCTGCTTTCTCGGATAAATAAATCAGCACCTAATTCATTTTCTAAATTGGCAATTTGTCTACTAACAGAGGATTGGGCAACATGCAGTGCATTTGCGGCCTCTGTAACGTGTTCTCTTGTAGCAACTTCCATAAAATAACGTATTTGGCGAATCTCCATTTTCCCCTCTCCTTTCCTAATCATGCGTTTAACGCATTAATTCTATCGTTTCTTTATATTGATTCGATACTTTGTTTAATTATAAAATATTCTTTAATAGGAAATCCACTAAATTTTAATTGTTCGCTAAATATTTTCATTATTTAAATGACACAAAAGGGATGACGAAAAATGAAAACTGTTGAAAAAATGGAGTTTAGCTATCTGCAACAGGCAAAGGATTATGTAGATGAAGTATATGAAATGGTTAAGAAGCGTAATCCTGATCAGGTAGAGTTTCAACAAGCAGTAAAAGAAGTGTTTGATTCTCTTATACCTGTTTTAGCCAAGCATCCAAATTATATGCAACAAGCAATTCTTGAACGCATGGTAGAGCCGGAAAGAACGATTACATTTCGTGTTCCTTGGGTGGATGATAAAGGAAAGGTACGGGTAAATCGTGGCTATCGTGTGCAGTTTAGTAGTGCACTTGGCCCATATAAAGGTGGTATAAGATTCCATCCAACTGTAAATGAGAGCATTATTAAATTTTTGGGCTTTGAGCAAACATTTAAGAATTCCTTAACCGGTCAACCAATTGGCGGAGCAAAAGGTGGAGCGGATTTTAACCCAAAAGGGAAATCGGAAATGGAAATTATGCGCTTTACGCAGAGTTTCATGACAGAACTTAGCAAACATATTGGTCCAGACCTAGATGTGCCAGCTGGTGATATCGGTGTTGGTGCTAAGGAAATAGGCTATATGTTTGGTCAGTATAAAAAGTTGCGTGGAGCCTATGAAGCAGGAGTCTTAACAGGAAAAGGAATTGGATATGGCGGCAGCTTAGCTCGTAAAGAAGCAACAGGCTATGGAACTGCTTATTTTATGGATGCCATGTTCAAAGACAACGGATTAAGCTTAGATGGCTGTAAAGTGATTGTATCAGGTTCAGGAAATGTATCGATTTATGCAATGGAAAAAATGGTGGAATTAGGCGCGAATGTTATTGCCTGCAGTGACTCGGACGGATATATCTATGATGAAAATGGTATCTATTTGGAGACTGTTAAACGTTTAAAAGAAGAAGAACAAGGGAGAATTAGAGAATACATCAAAGAGCACCCTCATGCTATGTTTAAAGAAGGCTGCTCCGGCATCTGGGAAATACCATGTGATATTGCATTACCTTGCGCTACTCAGAACGAAATAGATGACAGTGCAGCAAGGCTCCTTGTTGCGAATGGTGTTAAGGCTGTTGGTGAAGGTGCAAACATGCCTACAACTCTAGAAGCTATTGAGATTTTCTTGGAAAATAATATTTTATTTGCTCCGGCAAAGGCCGTAAACGCTGGAGGAGTAGCTGTCTCTGCTTTAGAGATGGCACAAAATAGCGCGCGTTTAGCTTGGTCCTTTGAAGAGGTAGATAGTAAGCTGTATGAGATTATGAATAATATCTACACTACTTCTACCAAAGCAGCAGAAGATTATGGTCAACCTGGAAATCTAGTACTTGGTGCAAATATCGCTGGATTTATAAAAGTCGCAGATGCGATGATTGCTCAGGGCATTATTTAAGCTTGAGATTTTTTATCCCGCATTAAGGTGCCGTAAGTTTCTCACTTCAAGTCCTGAGTTCGTGCAAAGAGTCAAAGCGGGAGAAAACGGCACCTAAATGGCCCGATTGGTTCAAGGGCCTTTTAGGTCATACCCTTGTGGTACTAACATTTCTTTGGAAAAAGCATTCCAAGAAATGAAGTTTCACTTTATTGAATGATTATGGTTATTTTTGGTAAATAAATAATTTAGTGTAAACAAGGATCTCTTAAAAGGTCCTTGTTTATTTATACTATCGAGAAATTATATCCATTCTCACAATGGGATACTTTTTTTCGAAAGTAGCTTTGTCTTTTAGCTTAAGCTTCTCAAGTTGTAGCAAACTTCAATCTTCTTTCTACGATAATTTAACATCATCTCGAATCTAAAGGAAGGCCGACTAAAAGCAGATTTGCCGCTTTTAGTCGGCATACCCCTATTGCAGAGGCATGTTTCCTTTATCCCGGATGCTAGGTAATTGCATTGCTAAAATGCTCTATTGATTAAACTAGTATTTCGTGGAAGAACATGTTAGAAAAAAGTTCCACGTATGTCATTTTGCTATTTTATTTTTTTTCAGATTATATTATGATATTCATTAAAATATAAAAAAGGGGACGGATTGCATGGACAAATTATTCAGTCAGTTGGATGCTGTGTATAATGAAATGGTAGAAATTCGTCGTTATCTTCACCAGTATCCGGAACTATCATTCCAAGAAACAAAGACAGCTGCCTATATTGCAGATTATCATACTGCATTGGGTCATAAAGTCAAAACAAATGTTGGTGGAAATGGAGTTTTAGCTTATTTAAAAGGAGAAAGACCAGGTCCGACGATTGCTTTACGGGCAGACTTTGATGCTTTACCAATTCAGGAAAAAACGGATGTCCCATACAAATCAAAAAATGATGGTGTTATGCACGCATGTGGTCATGATGGACATACAGCCACATTGTTAGGACTTGCTAAAGTATTAAATGGAATGCAGGAGGAATTAGTAGGAACGATTGTTTTTCTGCATCAGCATGCTGAAGAACTTCCACCTGGAGGTGCTATTTCCATGATTGAAGCTGGTTGCTTAAATGGTGTCGATGTTATCTTTGGAACACATTTACAGGCACAATTACCACTTGGAACAATTGTTTACCGAACCGGAGCTTTGCAAGCTGCAGCAGATCGATTTGATATTATGATTAAAGGTGCTGGGGGGCATGGGGCTGCTCCACATCATACAATAGATAGCATTGTGGTTGGTAGCCAACTGATTAATAGCCTTCAGCAAATTGTTAGTAGAAAAGTAGATCCGCTTGATGCAGCAGTCGTTTCTGTTTGTAATTTTATTGCTAAGAATCCATATAATGTTATTGCCGATACTGCTCAATTAACAGGAACGGTACGAACATTGAATGAAGGAACACGTAATTCCATTGAAGAAGAAATGGAACGTATTGTTAAAGGGACATGTGAAGCTTCTGGGGCTGAATATGAATTTACGTATTCTAGAGGTTATCCTACCCTCGTTAATCACCAAAGGGAAACGGAATTTATTGCAAATGTTGCTAAACAAGTCCCTGGTATAAAAGAAGTTATGGAAACGCCTCCAGTAATGGGTGGGGAGGATTATGCTTATTACTTACAACATGTAAAGGGGACATTTTTCTTTACTGGTGGAAAGAACCCTAGCCTAGACAAGGCATTTCCACATCACCACCCTAAATTTGATTTCGATGAACGTGCATTGTTACATGCTGCTAAAGTATTGGGAGCTGCGACATTAAAATACATGCAACAATATTCATAGCTGGAAGTTTGATAGGATCTTGAATGAGGCTTTTATCGAGTCCTTTAAGGAGGCAAGCGAGTACGAGTCATTTATTTTTTTAAAAGGTAGCTTCGTCTTGCCTAGATTAAATCGTTCGTGCTACTAGCAAACTTCAATCTTCTTCCAGTGATAAGTCAACATTGGCTCGAATCTAAAGGAAGGCGACTAAAAGCGGGCTTGCTGCTAAGGCGTGGGTATACCTCAGGGCATGTTTTCTTTATCCTGAATGGAAGGAGCCGTACCCCTCTCATTTTTAAAATTTTGCTTATTATTTTGGATCTTGATGAGAGAAGCGGCTCCTAAATTCCCGATTCGTTCAGGTCGATAGGACAAGGGAAGCTTCCTGAAAAGCATTACGGTTTTCTAAGGATGCCTGCGAACTTAACCTTTGATCTTCTACTTCAAGAGAAAAGTACTCCCTTAAATGAAGGTTCACTTTGTCTCTCGTCAGAAAATCTCCGGTTTTACGTCACGAACCTAGCACTTCTAACTCTCGTTTATCCTGCTAACTTATACAAGCAGGTGTGCTTTTAACATCTCTACATCGTTTTTAGTAAAACCGATTGCCTCTTTAACATACTCATCTACAGAACCAAATTGTGATTTGATTTCATCAAAAAATGCTTGTAAATATTCACGACGAGCTTCTAACATAGCTTGGATTAAAGCCTTGTCTGCCTGAATTTTTTCAACTTGCAGGTTGGTTTTCAATGCATCTATGAATTGATTGGTGAATAAATAGTCTTGAAAAATAAGTTTTTCCGGTACATCTAACATATGAAGAGTTAATGCGGCAGTAACGCCAGTTCGATCTTTTCCAGCCATACAGTGGAAAAGAATTGGGGCTTGCGGATTTTCTAGTAATGTTGTTAAGATACTTTTGTAGACGGGGACATTTTTGGTTACCTTTCGATAAAGTTGAATTAAAACTTGTCCAGGATCTTCTTCTTGTTGAAAGGAGAAGTCGGCTAAATCTTTTGGACTACGAATTGCATCTCTATCAATTTCAATTAAAGGCAAATGCCTGTTTGTTACTTCTGGTATTTTAGGAGTTGGATGTTTTTTAGCCTCATCCGAACCGCGAAGATCAAAGATTGTCCGTATTCCAATTTTTTTTAAGGTTGTTATATCATTTTGAGTTAAATTCTGTAAGTTCCCAGAACGAAATAATATACCATTTTTGACTTTTCGCCCTGATTTCGTTTCGTATCCCCCTACGTCACGAAAGTTAAAACTTCCTTCTAAATCGATCGTTTGTACCAACTGTCTCTGATTCATTTTTTCTCCCTGCCTTTTACTTATTTTTGAAAATAGATATCTGTCTTTATCTCGCATCTAAGGTTCCATAAGTTTTCCACTTTTAGGGGTATAGAGAATAGATCGTTCTTGTCTAAAAAACGATATCTATTCTACTTGGTGAATATCTTTTTGAAAGTAGTTTCGTCTAGCTTATCCACTCGAGCGTTTGAGTCTTCATTCTACTTTTTATTAGTTAAACCCTCATTGAATGAAGTTCCCCTTTAACGTTCTTGGATATTTTCTATCTGTATTGTCCGTATGATTATGGTAAAAGTCAAGTGAATAATAAAAAGTCCAGCATCAGCTGATGATTTTGGAGTTTGCTGGTTTGTTAAGGTGTCTAAAAATTTTAGTGAAACAGTTAAGTCAACATGTGAAAACTATAATGTCCAGGTTCTAAGTAAACATCTTCATAAATGGCGCTTCTGAAAACGGTAATAAATAGTAAATGTAAAATGAATGTTTACCTATTTAGGTACAACGAAGCAGTCTCCTGTATGAAGTTCTTGAAGACTCTTACTAACTAGGAAAACCATATCCGTTTTTGATTTTTCATATCATTGATTTCTTGTTTACTTTTATTTTTAGTTTTTGTTTTACCATTTCCATGATTACCCTCCTTTCGTTTTTAAACTTCCCATTACTTTAAAAAGATGTACAAATTGCGAGGCTGTTTGCGAACAAATAATAATAATGCTATAATTCAGAAAAATACTCTTTGTTTCCATTATTGAAAAGGCATAGCAAATAGTAACGTAGTTTTTAATTAGTGCATCCACTTACGAGGCATTATAATTGAGTAATTAACCAAAAATGAAAAGGGTTACATAAAATGCAAATATGTGTTGGAGTCGACCAATGCTTTATTTGTAGTCCAAAAAATTATCAAACGTATTGCTGATTTAAATGTGTAACTTAATCTATGTGATGATATATATTGACTTGAGCTTCTTCGTTTTTTGAGCCGCACTTATATGGCTGACTTAATGTGATAATGGAGGGGTATGGAGTGGAGAAAACAAATTATACTGTTGCTACATGGATGAATAAAAGCCCAATTACTATTCAACCATCAATGCGGATAAAAGATGCTTTAACTATTCTCTGTCAGTATAAAAAGAATGAACTTCCCGTTGTAGAAGAAGGACGTGTACATGGAATTTTACGTATTTATGATGTGATCGCCAACCTTGATAAGACTTCCGGGGATAATTCCATTACCGCCATGATGAAAAGTGATTATACAACCGTTTTTGCTGATTATGTAATGGAGGATATTACTCATCTCCCCGTGTATATTGTTGACAGGCAAAGTGGAAAAATGATAGGTGAACTTTCAGAAGTAGAAATGCTAACTTTTCAAAAGTGGATCATGCAAGAATTAAATGATAAAAGCGAGGCTATTCAATGGTATGAGCTGACATTTGATACGGCATATGAGGGATTAACGGTAGTAAATGAAAAAGGTGTTATCCAACTTTTTAATCAAGCGTATAGTCGCTATGTTGGTGTACCTAAAGAAGAGGCAGTTGGTCGATTAGCGGAAGAAGTAATTGAAAACACCAGATTACCAGTCGTGTTAAAGACAGGAGTTCCTGAACGTAGCCAAGCACATCGTCTTCAAGGTCAAAATTTGGTTGTCCATCGTATTCCTATTTGGAAGGATAATAAAGTAATTGGTGCAGCAGGGATTCTTGTCTATGAAGGTACTTCAGAAATATATCAAGCAATGAAGCGAATGGAAAAATTAGATGGTAAACACATATTAGACAGCAAGGTTACTTTACCAGATATAGAAGAAAACCAAATCCATTTTGAGGATATTTTAGGGGAAAGTCCTACAATCTCTCAGGCCAAAAAGATTGCCCGAAAGGCAGCTGACTCTAATGCGACTGTCCTTATAACTGGAGAAAGTGGTGTAGGAAAGGAACAATTTGCAAAAGCAATTCATTATGGAGGAATGACAAAAGCAGGACCATTTATCAGTGTAAATTGTGCAGCTATTCCAGATGGGTTGATGGAATCTGAACTATTTGGATATACGAAAGGATCGTTTACAGGAGCTGATAAGGAGGGTAAGCCAGGAAAGTTTGAACTGGCACATAATGGAACTATTTTTCTAGATGAGATTGGTGATATGCCTTTAAATATGCAGGCAAAAATATTGCGGGTTTTACAAGATAAGAAAATAGTAAGAATTGGTGGAAATAAGTCCATATCCGTTAATTTTCGACTAATCAGTGCGACGAATAAAGATTTAAAGCAGCTGGTACGTAATGGAGATTTTCGGGAAGATCTATATTATCGGTTATACGTGATCCCTATTCATATCCCGCCACTTCGCAAGCGAAAGGAAGACCTACCTATTCTGATTGCACATAAGCTCGAATCATTAGCTAAGATTTATGGAATGAAAGAGAAAACGATAGATCAAAAACTGTTAAAACTTATGAGAAATCATCATTGGTCGGGAAATATTCGCGAACTTATGAACGTGTTGGAACGCTTGTTTGTTTTAACAGATAGTGATCATATCTCTCTGAGGGACTTGCCAGATTTGGTGCAAGTTTCGGCTTATCAGGATACTGCGGATGTAAAACTAAATCATATAAAAAGAAAGAAGCAGCTGATGGATGAAGTCTCTAAGGAAGAAGAGGAAATTATTGAGCAAACGTTGAGGCAGGTAAACGGAAATAAGTCACAAGCTGCTAGATTGTTAGGTGTCTCTCGATCCACCCTTTACAATAAACTATCGCGGTATAAAAACAAAAAGGCTTAGAAGTTAAGCAAAAATATTTTAAATAGTCGGTGCATTAGAGGAAAGGGAAGATGCAAAATGAATACATCAATTAAAAAGCCGAATGTGAAACATGCAATGCTATAGCTAAGATTTGTACTTTAGGCTGGAAACAAATAGTACAAGGAAAGTTGAATGAAGAGTATCAATATAAGAATATTGTCTATTGATATAATAAAGAATAGGTTTCTTCCGACATATAATTAGGAAAGTATTCCTATATAGTATTACATAATTCACAGGTTATCGGAGTCATTGGCGGTGGATTTATAGAAGATAAAAACGCGGAAATATTCGTTCTTTATCCCGCATGTAAGGTGCCGTAAGACTCCCACTTCAAGAGCTTGAGTTGATACAAAAGGTCTAAGTGGGAGAAAACGGCACCTAAATGCCCGATTCGTTCAACTAACATTCAGTAGGAGATGGAAGAAAACTCCTACTGAATGAAGTTTCACTTTATGTAGATGAAAAATGCCGATATAAAGGAATTGGAAGCAGACTGCTGTGGGCGCTTACTACATAGCAATCATCAGGCGGCGCAGATGAACAATGGGTTTCGTACAAGAGGACAATCAGTGGGTAATCCGTTCTTTAAAGCCAGAGGATTTAAGCATCGATTCAAGCAAACTAGGATAACCGACACAAATGAAAAACAGGTATATTTACATTATTGTCGGCAGATTTCATAATGCGTATCTAAACTTTATTCCTTTGTTTTTCTTCGCTAGAAATGCAAGTTGGTAAAAGGTTTTTCTTATATTCGATAGGGGGATTTTGTTCCACATGTAACTAGCAGGAAGACTTCCTCCATGCTACGAGGTGAACCATAGGAAGGGTAAGTGGAAGATTCAACTGCAAGTCAAATGTCCGATTCTGTTCATTCTAACAAGTAGAGGGGATAAAAAGAATCATAAAGTGAATGTCAATCAGTGGATAATCGCGCCGTAATGAAAAGAACAGAAAACTGATTAGTTAAGTCACTTGCTACTTTGTAAATTGTCAATCTTCAATTGGCTAATACTTGTTTAACTGTATGGACAATTAAACAAATTCTTTCTTGCGTTTAATAGATAGTAATTCCAAATTTCAGGAGTGAAAAAACAGAAAGATATGGATAAATTTCCTTTATCCATTTTCCTTGAGAATAAAAGGAGACCTCATGAATGAAGTGAACTAGCATGGTCTTTCACATCTACTTTGTGCAATATTAAATAGTTGGTATGATTTTTGCAATGTCATTTGTATTAAGGGGGGATAGATATGAAAAGGTTGGATAAGCGTAATAAAAGCTTTATTTTTCCTAGTAAGCAACACTTATTACAAATGGATTATTCTAATGAATTTCGTGAGGAAGAACAGCTCATTGCAAAAACGATTGAAAAATTTGTAGAAGAGCAAGTAAATCCCAACTTGGATAAGCTAGAAGCCTATGATTATGAAGTAGCGAAGGAATTATTCCGTTCCACTGGTGATCTTGGACTTTTAGGTGCTGATGTTCCGGAAGCTTATGGTGGGTTGGAAATGGGAAAACGAACTGCAGGACTTATTGCAGAAAAAATGGGGTACGGAAGTTCATTTAGTGTTTCTTTTAATATTCATACGGGAGTAGGGACATTACCTTTTGTTTATTTTGGAACAGAACAGCAAAAAAAGCGTTATCTACCGAAGTTGACTACTGGTGAATGGGTAGGTGCCTATGCGCTAACGGAACCAAATGCAGGTTCTGATGCACTTCATGCAAAAACAACTGCCAAAAAAACAAATGGCAAATGGGTATTAAACGGTGAGAAACAATGGATAACAAATGCACATATCGCAAGTGTATATGTTGTTTTTGCTAATACAACAGAAGGGATAACTACTTTTATTGTAGAAAGGGATCAACCTGGTGTTTCAATAGGACCAGAAGAAAAGAAACTAGGAATTAAAGGTTCGTCAACAGCAACGCTTATTTTAGAAGATGTTGAACTTACGGAGGAAGACATATTAGGGGAAATTGGGAAAGGTCATCGAATCGCACTAAATATACTTAATTTGGCACGTCTAAAGCTTGCTTTTGCTAATATCGGAACATCTAAGCAATCTCTGGCCATTGCTGTTCAATATGGAAAGGAGCGCAAACAATTTAATCAGGAAATTGTTCAATTTGGTATGATTCAAGAGAAACTGGCAAATATGGCTGTAGCAATTTATGGAGCAGAAAGTACTGCTTATTATACTGCCAGCATCCTAGATGGCATTAACGTAGAATCGCCATCACAGATTGTTCAAGTACTGGCTAAATATGCGATGGATTGTTCTATTAATAAAGTAAAGGCGTCAGAGACATTGGACTATTGCATTGATGAGGCTGTTCAAATTCATGGTGGCTACGGTTATATGCAAGAATATGAGGTTGAACGCATATACCGTGATTCTAGAATTAACCGAATTTTTGAGGGAACAAATGAAATTAACCGTTTGACAATTACAAAATCATTTTTAAAACAATATGTAAACGCACCTGAGCTTATGGGACAATCAGAAAAGATCAATAACGTATTTATTCGCTATTCACATCAGCTATTAAACTCCATTATGAATGCGCTTACGAAACGATTTGATTTAACAAAACTAAATCAATTTTATTTACATGGGCTTGCCAATATCCTTGAAGAGCTTTATGTCATAAAAGCTGGAGAGATTGCCGTAAATGCAGATAAGCAGCCATTAACCGTTAAGTTATTTGATGTTTTATGTGAAGAAGGCTATATGCGAATAGAAAATCAAGCGATTGTTTTGCTTTCATCGATTTATGGGTTAGAGAATAGTTCTAAGCAAGAGATGATTCAAGGGATTCGCTCTTTACCAGTGATGTATTCTAATTTGTTTGAAAAAAAGCAGGAAATAGCAACTGAAATCATTGCGAAAAGTGGTTATTTTCAATGATATGGGGGGATAAAATGGCGAAAATAGGTTTTATTGGTTTAGGAAATATGGGATTTCCAATGGCAACCGGTCTTTTAAGAGAAGGGGTTGGTGTTATTGGTTATGACATAAGTGAGTCGACACTTATTGCTTTTAAAAAGCAAGGAGGAGAGATTTCAACATCGATTGCAAATGTGATTGCAGCGAGTGATGTGATTATGACTAGTTTACCATCTGAGAAAGCTGTAGAAGACGTATATTTAGGAGAGGATGGGCTCATTGTAAATGGCGATCATACTAAAATTTTTATTGATACGAGTACTGTTTCTCCTAAGCTGAATCAAAAACTGGAAGAGGCTTGTCATAAACAGGCGATACCTTTTTTAGCTGCGCCAGTAAGCGGTGGTGTGATTGGCGCAGAAAAGCAAACGCTGACCGTTATGGTTGGAGGAAAAAGAGAGGTTTACGAGCAAGCATTACCCATCTTCAAGATCATTGGAGAAAATATCTTTCACGTAAATGAACAAATTGATAGTGGAACAACCGTGAAAATAATTAATAACTTATTAATTGGATTTTATACTGCAGGGGTTAGTGAGGCGCTTCATATTGCGAATAAGAAAAACATAGATTTAGATGACCTTTTTTCCATGCTCAGTGTCAGCTATGGTCAAAGCCGTATTTACGAACGTAATTACAAAACATTTATCGCCAACAATAATTATAAACCAGGCTTTTCCTTAAAGCTCCTGCGGAAAGATTTAGAATTTGCGATGGATGTTGCTGAAAAAAACCAGCTCGACTTACCAATTAGCCAGAAATTACTTTCCCTATATAAAGAAGTGGAAAAGGAGGGTTTTGGCGATAAAGATATGGCGGTACTTTATGAACGCGTACAAAAACAATCAGAATTGAAGGAGGCTTCTAAATGATATCTCAAGAAGTAAAAAGGATAAAAAACTTTATTGGTAATAAGTGGGTAGAATCAACTGGAACGAAAACATTAGATGTTCCAAATCCAGCGACTGGGGAAGTCATTGCACAGGTAGTGTTATCCGAAAAAGAAGATGTTGATCAAGCAGTAGCTGCGGCAAAATCTGCATTTCCAGATTGGGCAGCTGTTCCGGTTCCTAATCGAACGCGTTTGTTGTTTACGTATCTTCAGTTACTTAACCAACATCGAGAAGAATTAGCAAAAATTATTACGCTTGAAAATGGCAAATCGTTCCGAGATGCTGATGGAGAGGTTCAACGTGGGATTGAAGTAGTAGAACTAGCAACTTCGACGCCAAACTTAATGATGGGAGATGCCTTGCCCAGCATCGCCAGTGGAATTGATGGTTCGATTTGGCGCTATCCGCTAGGTGTTGTTGCTGGGATCACCCCATTTAATTTTCCAATGATGGTTCCATTGTGGATGTTCCCATTAGCGATTGCTTGTGGGAATACATTTGTGTTAAAAACATCAGAACGAACGCCGGTATTAGCAGAACGATTAGTTGAATTATTCTATCAATCTGGGTTTCCGGATGGGGTGCTTAATCTGGTTCATGGTGGAAAAGAAGTAGTTAATCGGATGTTAGAACATCCGGATATAGAAGCTATTTCATTTGTTGGATCAGAACCAGTTGCAAAGCATGTATATCAAACGGGTACAACTCATGGCAAGCGTGTTCAGGCACTTGCAGGGGCCAAAAACCATGCGATTGTTATGAATGATTGCAACATAGAAAAAACGGTACAAGGTGTAATCGGTGCTGCCTTTGGAAGCAGTGGTGAGCGTTGTATGGCTTGTTCCGTTGTAGCAGTTATAGATGAAATAGCTGATGACTTTATTAGTTTATTGACAGAAGAAACAAAAAAGTTAAAAGTTGGTGATGGAATGGATGAGACAGCATTTGTTGGTCCACTTATTCGTAAGTCACATAAAGAAAGAGTAATCAGCTACATTGATAAAGGAGTAGAAGAGGGAGCGGAGTTATTAGTTGATGGTCGTCATATTGAAGACGAAGTGCGAGATGGATATTACGTAGGTGCAACGATCTTTGATCATGTAACCCCGAATATGACGATTTGGCAGGATGAAATTTTTGCTCCTGTGTTGAGTATTGTACGCATTAAAGATTTAGAAGCAGGAATAGCATTAACAAATCGGTCAACGTTTGCAAATGGTGCGGTTATTTACACGTCAAGTGGTCGTCATGCACAAACATTCCGTGAACAGATCGATGCAGGCATGATAGGTGTAAACGTTAATGTTCCTGCGCCAATGGCATTTTTTGCATTTGCTGGGAATAAAGCTTCATTTTACGGTGATTTAGGTACGAATGGAAAAGATGGAGTGCAATTTTATACGAGAAAAAAGGTAGTAACCGAACGCTGGTTCTAAATAAAAAGAGACTGGGACATTACTAAAACAGTTGGTTAAAAAACGAACAATAAATCGTCCTTATGTATACGCTAGTTTTTAGCATAATCAACATATGTAGACTCCTCGGAAATAGCTCAAGCTGAAGATCCCGCAGGAAAGAATCTTTGCTTTCCGAGGAAGCTGAGGCCGTGCCCATGGGAAGCGAAATATGTTGACGTAGCGAGGATAGGAATTTTTTAACACAAACAAACCGAACAATTATAAGGAATTGTTCGGTTTTTGCTATTTCCTATTTGCTTATGTCCCAGACCCTTTTTTACAACGTTCATTTTAGAAAGACTTGGCTTGTAGCCAAGTCTTTAGCGAAAGCTATCGTTTTTCTTATACGATTCGTTCAACTAACATTCCGTGAATGCTTTTTACACGGAATGTTAGTTGAACGAATCGGGCATTTAGGGGCCGTTTTCTTCCACTTAGCCCTTTGAACGAACTCAGATCTTGAAGCAGGAGTCTTACGGCACCTTACATGCGGGATAAAGTGAAACTTCATTCCGTGAATGCTTTTTACACGGAATGTTAGTTGAACGAATCGGGCATTTAGGAGCCGTTTTCTTCCACTTAGCCCTTTGAACGAACTCAGATCTTGAAGCAGGAGTCTTACGGCACCTTACATGCGGGAAAAACCCTTAAAATTTTTTACTTTTCTATAGTATAAAAAAGGATTTAATAAGTGAATCTGGAACATCAGCCAATTGTTGATACTTGTAAACTGGTTGTTTATCTTTATCAATGACTACTGATCGAACACCTTCATAAAAGTCATCCGACTTTAAAAAGTTACGGGCAATAATGAAGTCGGTATCCAAGCATGCTCTAAATGATTTATTTTTGCCTTTAATTAGCTGGGCTAATGTCACTTTTAAGGAAACAGGTGATTTCTCCAATATGGTTTCTTTTGTTTTTTGAGCAAATTTACTAGGGTCAGAAGCAAGAGATTCAATAATTTGCTCAACCGTTTCATGGGAAAAATGCTTATCGATTAGTGCCTGATTAACTTGTAAAATCCCGTTATCATCATGTTCACTTGTATATTTCTTAAGTAATTCGTCAAGTTTTTGATGAATGTTTGACTCTTCTGTCCAATTCATGCTTTTGAGTTCAGCCTGAAAAGGTTCAAATTGACTGCTCTTCATATAAACATCTGCTGCCTTTGCGTATAGAACATCGCTAGCGGTTATAATGCTCGATGTAAGTGCTAAATAACGTCCAGTGAAACCAGGAGCCTGATTTAGGAAATAAGCTGCTCCGACATCGGGGAAAAAACCGATATTCATTTCCGGCATTGCCCATTTTGTCTTTTCAGTGACGATGCGATGACTAGCACCATAGGATAGACCTACACCTCCACCCATCACAATACCATCTAAATAGGCGATGATTGGCTTTGAGAAGTTTGCTATAAACGCGTCAGTATCATATTCTTTTTTAAAAAATTCCATCGCTTTGTTAAATGCTTCTGGATTTTCTTTTGCTTGATATAATGTTTTTATATCGCCTCCAGCACAGAATCCCTTTGGTCCTTCTCCTTTTAGAATAATAACGGAGACAGAAGGATCTTGTTCCCATTCTTTTAGTTTATTATGGATAGGGGAAAGCATGTCATAGGTCAATGAATTAATAGCTTTTGGTCTGTTTAACGTAATGGTGGCAATACCCTGGTTGTGAACCGAAAATAATACGTTTGTCATCAATATGCCTCCTATGTACTATTTATGGCGAAACTGGGGCTTACGTTTTTCGACGAAAGCCTGCACGCCTTCTTTTGCATCAGATGTTAAAAATAACTCGCCAAATATTTCATTTTCTCTTTTTAATCCATCAGAAATAGATTGATAGTATCCTTGAACAACACTCTCCACGGCACGGGTAATACTTTGCATACTATTTCCTTCAATAAATGAGCTGGCAATGGTAATAGCTGTAGACATGAGCTCATCAGCGGAAACGGTTAGCTGAACAATGCCAAGTTCAAATGCCTTTTGACTGTCAATATGTTTACCTGTCAGAATTAATTCTAATGCTGTAGCAATACTAGTGATACGGGATAAGCGCTGTGTGCCGCCAAACGAAGGGACAAGTCCGAGTTTAACTTCTGGAAGACCGAGTGTAGCATTGTCGGAAGCGATTCGATAATGACACCCCATTGCAACTTCCAATCCGCCACCTAATGCCGGTCCGTTAATGGCGGCGATGACCGATTTTGTCATTGCTTCTAATTCATTGCATAAATTTTGTCCTGCTTTAGACATCTCAATTCCTTTATTATAATCACCCATAGCAGGAACAAATTCCTTAATATTCGCTCCTGCAGCAAAAAATCTTCCTGCACCGGTTAGGATAATCGCATGTACTTCTGAGTTATCTTGTAACTGTTTGAGTACTTCTCTCATTTCTGTAATCATTACTGAAGATAATGCATTCGCTGGTGGGGAATCCATTGTTAATATAGCTACATTTTTTTTGTAAGTAAGCGTGAGGTGATTCAACTCCATAAGACAATCCTCCTTGACGTTTATAGTTAGTCTACTTTCACTGATGCAAATAAGATGCCAAAGTAAATTACTGTAATAGATATGTGAAACTGTGAACATTTTTTCATTCCCGTTGAGCTTAAACTGAACTAATTAAGGGGGTCTTTCCATCGCTCAGTTCCATATCTTGTTTAATTTATGAGTGTTGTGAGATGGAAAAAATCGGGAAATAAAAAAACATCATGTATAACTGTCTATACAATTATACATGATGTTGGCATTCTTCAACAATAAGGAATAGCTCATTACATCAGATATTTGCACTATTTATTTTGGAGATATGGATTATGTGTTGTGAATTGCTTATAGGCTGTTCCATAAGCCCAACTATTCTATAGCTGGCTAAGTCGCCAAGAATTTGGATACCCAGCTGTGCTTGTGTTTCGAGCACAGCAGGACAAGAAAAGCTTCGGAAGTGACACATCGCACGAAGAAAAAGCGGTTTTCTTTTTCGAGGACAAGAAAAGCTTCGAGCGACACATCGCAATTTTTTAAGAACCAGGAACAACCCAATAGCAACATCGAAATTTTCAAGGTAAGGAAAAAATCTTTCAAGAACATTGCGATCTTAGCAACTTTGTCCCTTTTTATCCACTTTTTGAACGTATTTATAGTTATGAATATTTTTCAACAATACGATAATTTTTATGGGCTACGACAGTAGTAGGAAAACTATGGTTTAATTTAGATGAGTTACGAGATTTTGAGATGTCTACAATAGTACTTCTTTTACAATGAGATGGCAAAACCTCTCCTTGAAGTAACACATTTTCTTTCTTAAATTCTATTATATCTCCTGGTTTAGCTTTTTTTGAATCAGGTTTAAACATATTTATTCCTCCTTAAGAAATCTGTGCACTCAGTTAATTTCATCATTTTTTTGGTTTCTTTGTAGCCATTCCATTTGTTTTTTCATTTTATTTATTTCTTGAATTTGTTCAGATTGTTTTTGTTTTAGTATTTGAAATGATTGTTCTAATTTAGCGATATTAGCTACTGTTAATCCTAAGGTTTGCATAATTGTACGAATGTTTTCGTTATAATATTCCTGATCTACTTCTTCTTTGTGAGTGTCTTTCGTACTGCATTCTACTATGATTGGAAAATGTCCATTAGCCAACCGCTCTGCAATATCGTGCTGCTTGTAATGCTTGCTTTTACAAACCTTAATAAATTTTAAAACATCAATAGCCTCGGGAAGATAATAATTGTCTTCCTCATCTTGCACTTTTGGTACATACATATTGAATTCTTTAATCCAAGCAGCCGCGGTGGATGGTGGAATACCAACGATATGTGATAACCCCTGAAGGTTAAGTAATTCCACTTCTTTCACCTATCTTTCTGTGGTAGTCTAAAATACAATTTCTACCTGTACTAGGAACTACACTATTATCTTAACTAATTAACATGGGAATAGTATGTGAAAAATGTGGAATAAATAAGTAATTTAGATCCTGAATTCTACTAATTTAAAGAAAATTATTCCGACATAACGAGGTGGACTTCCTGATTTTTCGTGGATATTTATTCCGTATGTAATTGGCGGTAAGATCTGCCTTTCCATGCTACGAGGAGAACCCTAGGAGGATAAGTGGAGAATTCAACTGCAATTTAATGTCCGATACCGTTGAGAGCATTTAGGTCATACCCTTGCATAACAATCTGGGGGATAAAAGAAAACCACTATTGAAGATTCACTTTACGTTATAAACATGTTTCCTGAGATTTAGAATTATCGGAATTCCTTGTCTTTCTCATGTTAAATCAAAACATTTATGACTTTAAAGGAAGTATTTATGGCACATGCATCGGTAAATTGGAATGGATAACATCATAACCATCTGTAACTGCTTTAAAGATATTGCATTGTAACAAAAAACATCGTCTACAAAAAACTCCCCATCTTAATGGCTCCCCGTTTAACTATACAATCTTGTAATATCTAAAAGGGCGTTCATTCAGGTTACTACAAAGATGAATTCGGAAACGACAGATTCTAACGATCGTCTTATGGTTGACTATATCCGAATTTTTATAATATACTTAATTCAACAATGTTGAATTGGGTGAAACTAAATGGAATGTGGTAAGTATCTTATTTAATTAGTAAAATAGGACGTTTAAAACAAAAGCAGGATAAGAAGTTCGATGAATCTTACCTTTGCTTAAATGAGTAAACAAAATCGGAGTAGTTATCATATTTATATTGAAAGCGCATTCCTAAAAGAAAGCAGCGGAGAATTTGTTCCGTTGTATTTTCTATTAATTAGCATCTGTTCATATGAATTGAAAAGGAGGAAACGATATGCATTATCCAAGCTTTATTCATTTAAAAGAGGTAGGCCCGAGAGATGGGTTGCAAAATGAAAGTATTTTTATTGATACAGAGGATAAGGTAAAATGGATTGATATGCTATCAGATTCCGGGGTCGGTGAAATTGAATATTCTTCGTTTGTTCACCCGAAATGGATTCCTGCACTTAAAGATGCTCAAGAAGTTGGTAAAAAAATTAAACGAAATCCTAATGTTCGTTATTCTGCACTTGTACCAAATCTGAAAGGGCTAGAGCGTGCTTTAGAAGCTGGAATAGATGGGGCATCTGTATTTATGTCGGTGAGTGAGACACATAATTGGAAAAACATTAATAAATCAGTTGAGGAAACGTATCCTATTTTAAGAGAAGTGATCAGTGAAGCTAAGTCGGTTGATAAATTTGTTACTGGATATGTATCGACTGTTTTTGATTGTCCTTATGAGGGAAGGATCAACCCGGAACAAGTTATTCGCGTTTGTGATGAGCTATTTGCAGCTGGGGTTGATTTTATTTCGTTGGGGGATACGATCGGCTCTGCAGTTCCCTCTCAAGTAGAAGCACTATTAGAACCTGTTTTAATCCGTTATGATTCGGATAAAATTATTATGCACTTTCATGATACAAGGGGAATGGCAATTGCAAATATATTAACGAGCTTAAATTATGGAATAACCCGTTTTGATAGCGCAGTTGGCGGTTTAGGCGGTTGTCCATATGCAAAAGGTGCAGCAGGAAATGTAGCTACTAATGATGTGCTGTATTTATTGCACGGTTTGGGGATTAAAACAGGGGTGCAAGAAGATAAGATGCAGCAAGCTGCTTTGTGTATTCAAGATAAGCTCGGCAAGCAGCTTCCTAGTAAAGCACTTGCTTATCACTATAAAAAAACAGTATAAAGTTAGATCAAAAGGGATGAAGTCGTGAAAACAATACGATTTTATCCTTTTTCCATTGTAAAGGCTATTATATCCATATCTTCCTGATGGATGTCTTTTTTGAAAGTAACTTCGTCGTCTAGCTAAAGCGATTGTGCTGCTAGCAAACTTCGATCTCCTTCCTACGATAAGTCAACATCCGCTCTTTTCGTATCTCGAAAGCAAGCTCTGTATTTCTTCCACTTCAAACATCAATCCATTTCATGTCCTTCATATAAGCGCAACTAGGCAGTAACTGACCAAGGGCTTAACGAGTATGTTTTTTCCTGAGAGGGAAGCTGAATGATAACAAATTTTGATTTGCTTAATAATAAGTGTTGACCTATCTTAAATTCTACTATATGATTGTAATGCAATCGTTTGCGCAAAGAGGCTCGCTAGTTTTTAATTTGTTGGAAATAAAAAACACATATAAGTAACTAGGATTATATTTAAACTACTATATACTTATGGAAGAGCAGCTTTGTAAAATATAGAAAACGATTGCACTAATTATTACCTTGTAGGAAGTAAGTCAATCTATTGCAGCAGATAATGTAGATGGGAATTTAAAGACAGATAATGATATATTGTTTCTTCAGAAAAATCACAGGAATTAGGATCCACTTATGAATTTATATGGGCTTATTCTTATATTGCTTACGATCATGTTGAAGAAGGAATTGCACTATTAACAAGACTCATTTTACGGCAGTCCATGTGAGAATAGAAATCTTTGGTAGACTCGGAAAGCTGTAGGGATGACAATTATTTTTAAAAGAAAAATAGCGAGCCTTTATTCCTGTCATATAGGATGGTGAAGGGATGACGAAGAGCCTTTTCAAATACAAATGGATAGTCGCAATTAATAATTAAGCGAATTGTTATTTTATTAAATCTATATATAGTTAACGAATAAAACAGCATACCTAATTAACTAGAAATAATATAGGAAGAAGGAGTCATAGATATGAAACAAGTATGGTGGAAAGAAGCTGTAGCCTACCAAATTTATCCTCGCAGTTTTATGGATTCAAATGGTGATGGAATTGGTGATATTAATGGGGTTATTTCTAAGCTGGATTATTTAAAAGATCTTGGTGTTGATTTAATCTGGTTAAGCCCGGTTTATCAATCACCTAATGACGATAATGGCTACGACATAAGTGATTACCGAGCAATCATGCCTGAATTTGGAACGATGGAAAATTTCGATTTACTTTTGGAAGAGGTTCATCGTCGTGGGATGAAACTGATTATGGACCTAGTAATCAATCATACGTCTGATGAACATCCATGGTTTATCGAATCTCGTTCGTCACGAGATAATCCGTATCGAGATTACTATATTTGGCATGAAGGCAAAAATGGAAAAGAGCCAAATAATTGGGCTTCCATATTCGGCGGATCAGCATGGGAATATGATGAACAAACACACGCGTATTATTTACATGTTTTTTCCAAGAAACAGCCCGACTTAAACTGGGAAAATTCAAATGTCCGTAAAAGTTTATACGATATGATTAATTGGTGGTTGGATAAAGGGATTGATGGATTTCGTATTGATGCTATTTCTCATATTAAAAAGGTGCCAGGATTTCCAGATGTGCCAAATATGGAAAATAAAAAATATGCTCCTTCCTTTGAAGGTCATATGAATCGTGAAGGAATTCATGAGTTTTTAGCAGAATTAAAACAAGAAACATTTGCTAAGTATGATATTGTAACCGTTGGTGAAGCGAACGGTGTAACGGTAGACGATGCTCATTTATGGGTTGGTGAGCAAGAGGGTAAATTTAATATGGTTTTTCAATTTGAACATCTCGACCTTTGGGGAAAAAGTATTTCCGGTGGATTGGATATTCATGCATTAAAAAGGACATTAACCAAGTGGCAAAAAGGCCTTGAGCGAAATGGATGGAATGCGCTGTTTTTGGAAAATCATGATCAGCCTCGTTCGGTATCAACCTGGGGAAATGATCAAGCTTATCGCAGAGAATCAGCAAAATGTTTAGCTACTCTTTATTTTCTGATGCAAGGAACGCCGTTTATATATCAAGGTCAGGAAATTGGGATGACCAATGTTCAGTTTGATTCCATTGAGGATTACAACGATGTTTCCTGCAAAAATCTGTATGCAGACGAGCGGGAAAATGGAAAAAGTCATGAAGAGATCATGAAAATCATTTGGAAAAATGGACGAGATAACTCTAGGACCCCAATGCAATGGAATGATAAAGAAAATGCAGGCTTTACGTCAGGAAAACCTTGGCTAAAAGTAAATCCTAATTATAAGGAAGTGAATGTCGAACGTGAACTAGCTAATCCAAACTCCATTTATCATTATTATCGTCAGTTAATCCAGTTAAGAAAAGAGCTCCCAGTACTTATTTATGGCAGTTATGATCTTATTTTAGAAGACCATGATCAAATTTATGCGTATGTAAGGACGCTTGAAGATCAAAAAGTAATAGTGATTACAAATCTATTCCATGAGGAAGCGGAGTTCATTTTACCGAAAAACGTAACGCTAACTGATAGCAAGTTACTTATTAGTAATTATCCAGCGCCGTCTTTGGGGGATATGAATAGGGTTTCTCTAAGACCTTATGAAGCAAGAGTTTACCAACTGTTAAATAACTAATTCTATATTTACAGGGCTAGAATGCATTGAAACGATATGTATTCTAGCTTTTTCCTGTCTCGAACTAACTTGTAAGAGGTATTCATTTAGGAGTGTATTCATTTTTCCCAATATTGATTTGACGTTGGTTCGCTTCTATTTTATGATTAAATATATTTATCTTTAATAGAGGGAGGGCGGGAAAGTACTGCCCGTAATGGATGAAATGTAGGTGAAGCGATGAACAACTGATTCCATCCATTGTCTTCCTTCTCTTAATTATTACCAGTTGCATAAAGTTAGCACTTACCTTTAATGTTTTAAGAACAAGTGCAACTAGTCGATTGTTTGCATCAGTTACATAACACTAGTAAACATTTTCTTCTTGCATTTAATTGTATGCAAAACTGATACAATAAGTATTCGGTTCTAGTTGAAGTTAGGTATTTATTATAGTGGAAGGGGAGAATAACAATAAATCTGAACAATATTGGAGCAAAAATTAAGCAAATGCGTCTACGAGCAAAAAAAACACAACAGCAAGTGGCAGATGAATGCGGTATATCAAAAAGTTTATTATCAAAGATTGAAAACGGACAAACTGCTTCAGCGATAGCCACATTATCAAAGATTAGTGAGGCATTACATGTTCCACTATCATGGGTACTTGATGATCAGGAAGAACGTGATCTAGTCATCCTTTCCCATACAAAGCGTCAGTTTAAGGTAGGCGATGACAATATGGGGTATTCATATGAATTGTTGGCGAATCGTTCTAGATTTAGTGGGATTGAACCAACGATTGTCCATGTGACGCCGCGTGATATGAATATAAGACATGAGGCTTATACGCATTCACAGGATGAGTTTATTTATATATTGGAAGGGGCAATTTATTTACGCTATGAAGGTAAACAGCACTATATGGAAAAAGGGGATAGTGCTTATTTTAAAGGAGGTAAACCTCACCTGTTTGTTCCTGTTGATAATGAGCCTGCTAAAGTACTAACAGTTTTTATTGACAGCCATTTATAAAAGGGTGATCTAGTCTCAAGTAGTAATATTAGAAGACTAGAGACATAGCCAAAGCAAACAGATTGTTCTGTATCTATACCAATTTTATATATTCATTGTAAAATCTGATTTAATATGCATGTTTAACTTTACACTTCCGCTAAAACTCGTTGTTACATGTAACATAAGACCGCACAACCAGTACTGTGTGGTCTTATTCTGTTGTAGAAATACATAAAAACTTAATCGGTTTATCTGTTCTGTTATACCAATAATGTGGCTTGGATGAATCCAGGAAAACACAATCATGTGGATGTAACACTTCTAGTTGATGGTCTACCTCAATCGTTAATGTTCCTTCTAATACGTATAAAAACTCCTGCCCTTTATGAGAAAAATTATTGCCACGATTTGCGTCAGGATCAAGAATTATAAGATTAGGAATAAAAGCTGGATTTTCCATCCCGCCAGATAAATTTTTATAAATAAAGCGATTTTCTGTTGCATTCAATGTATCTACAATATTTCGCGTAATGACAGAGCGCGAAGCTTTCGGTTGATTAAAAAAATAGCTAGGGTGAACCTCTAAGGCATCGGAAATCTTTTTAAATGACTCCAAAGTAGCTGATGTTTTAGAATGTTCTAATTGGGATAAAAAACTGATAGATAATCCCGTTTTCTCTGAAATATTTTTTAATGTTAAGTTCTTTTGCTTACGCAGCTGTTTGATTCTTACTCCAAGATTCCATGATGTTTCCATTTATCCCTCTCCTTTCTAGGTAGTTTTTTGACTGGCTGGAAAACGAGATCCGTTTTTACATGCCACATATCCTTTTTTTGCAATTCATTCTTCGTCGTCCAGCGTAAGCGCTCGAGCGACTAGCAAACTTCACTTTTCTTCCTACGATAAGTCAACATCGTCTCCTTTCGTCATCGTATTTCCTTTATCTCGTCAGAAGAGCTCCAGTTAGTACGTCGCTAACCCGAGGCTTACACTTTTGTGTCCAGCGTAAGCGCTCGAGCGACTAGCAAACTTCGCTTTTCTTCCTACGATAAGTCAACATCGTCTCCTTTCATCACCGTATTTCCTTTAACTCGTCAGAAGAGCTCCAGTTTGACCGTCGCTAAACGATGGCTTACACTTTTTGCTCAAAAAATTATATGGGTTGAAAGGACAACATAAGAAAAATCCGTTAGTTCCATTAGGTGATTCTTATCCCTTTTTGAATAACTTCTAAGCAATTAGTTGACGAAAAAGCAAAAACTATCTTATAATTTAGTTAACCACAATTTAAGTAATACTTAAATTGTTTTAAGAAAAATAATTTGAAAATTATTACCGTTTTAAGTATATAAATATACTCCAATTGAGAAGAAAACAAAGAATAATATAATCGAAAAAGGATTATGGTGGTAATTAAATAATGCAGTATAACTTTGAATCGTTAAAGTGCTGATCTTATTGAAAACGCTTCCTTTTCGGGGTGTTCAATTATAATAAGGGGGTTTTTACATGGTAGTACCATACAAACATGAGCCATTTACTGATTTTACAGTGGAAGAAAATAAGCAAAAAATGCTTTCTGCCCTTAAAAAAGTGGAGAAAGAGCTTGGTAAGGAATATCCACTTATTATTGGCGGAGAACGAGTTACAACCGAAGAGAAAATCGTATCTGTAAATCCGGCTAATAAGAATGAGGTAGTCGGCTATGTCTCTAAGGCAAATCAGGATTTAGCAGAAAGAGCAATACAAGTAGCGGATAAAACTTTTACCACTTGGAGAAAATCGGATCCAAATTTCCGAGCAGATCTGCTATTTCGCGCAGCAGCAATTATTCGCCGAAGGAAGTACGAATTTACTGCGCACCTAATCAAGGAAGGCGGTAAGCCATGGAAGGAAGCAGATGCAGATACTGCTGAAGCAATTGACTTCTTAGAGTATTACGGAAGGCAAATGTTGAAGTTGAAGGATGGAGTAAAAATAAATAGCCGTCCAATTGAGCATAACCAATATCATTATATCCCACTAGGCGTTGGTGTCGTTATTTCACCATGGAACTTTTTATTTGCTATTATGGCTGGCACCACTGTTGCTGCTATGGTTACAGGAAATACAGTATTGCTTAAGCCTGCCAGTGCAACACCGGTTATTGCTTATAAATTTATGGAAGTATTAGAAGAAGCAGGACTTCCCAAAGGAGTAATCAATTATATTCCTGGTTCGGGAAAAGAGGTTGGTGATTATTTAGTCGATCATCCGCGTACACGTTTTATAAGCTTTACCGGTTCTCGTGAGGTCGGTACCCGTATCTTTGAACGTGCTGCTAAAGTTCAAGAGGGACAGATTTGGTTAAAGCGCACCATTATTGAAATGGGCGGAAAAGATACGATTATCGTTGATAAAGAAGCGGATCTGGAATTAGCTGCTCAATCCGTTGTTCAGTCTGCTTTCGGTTTTTCAGGTCAAAAATGTTCTGCATGTTCACGGGTGGTTATTCATGAGGATGTTTATGAAGAAGTTAAAAATCGCATCGTTGAATTAACAAATGAATTGTCGGTTGGCAATCCACATGATAATACACACTTTATGGGTCCGGTTATCGATCAAGCAGCATACGATAAAATAATGGATTATATTGAAATTGGTAAGCAAGAAGGTGAGTTATTAATCGGTGGAAACGGTGATGATAGTAAGGGCTGGATGATTCATCCAACCGTGTTTGCTGATGTAAATCCAAAAGCGCGAATAATGCAGGAGGAGATATTTGGACCGGTGGTTGCTTTAACTAAAGCAAAAGATTTTACAGAGGCTATAGATATTGCTAATAACACGGAGTATGGTTTAACCGGTGCAGTTATTACAAATAATCGTGAACATATGGAACAGGCAAGAGAAGATTTCCATGTCGGAAACCTATACTTTAATCGAGGCTGTACAGCGGCAATCGTAGGCTATCAGCCATTTGGCGGCTTTAACATGTCTGGAACCGATTCAAAAGCCGGTGGACCAGACTATTTAATTCAGCATATGCAAGGAAAAACAACTTCTGAAATGTTTTAACTAATATAGAGACCTCGTATTTCCCTCCATGGTTGGCAACATCAACTATAGGGGGCCCTTTTTTATTTCATTTCCTACACCGATTTTCGTGTTTAGGAGAAGATATCCGTTTCTTCATGGATAACTTTTTTGAAAAGTAGCTTCGTCTAGCTTGCGTGCTCAATGCCTAGTAAACTTGGATTTCCTTTCTATGATAAATCAACGTCGTCTCGAATCTAAAGGAAGGCCGACTAAAGGTGGGCTTGATGCTCAGGCGTTGGCATCCCCCTGTTTTTAGTAGTATATTTTCTTTGTTACGTCGCTGACCGAGCGCTTCTAGGATTTTGTTCTGTCTAAGACAGAATTTCGAGATGGTTGGGAGGGAAGATAAACATGGAACAATTAATGCGAAATTTCTTTTTATTTTTATCAAACAATAAAGCGTTAACAAAAGCAGCCAAAAAATATGGATTCCGATTTGGAGCATCTCGCTTTGTAGCAGGTGTAAATATTCATGAAGCTGCCAAAAAAATAAAGGAATTGAATGAAAAGGGCTTTGTTATAACGGTTGATCATTTAGGCGAATTTATCGATAATGAAACGGAAGCTAGACAGTCAGCACAGGAATGTATCCGTGCTATTCAGGTCATTGCTCATCAACAATTAAATGCAGAGTTGTCGTTAAAGCTAACATCATTAGGAATGGATATTTCTTACGAGCTTGTTATGGAAAACATGCGAAATATAATGCAGATTGCGAAAGAACATCAAGTGATTGTAACGCTGGATATGGAAGATTATGGGCAGTTGGAGCAGACGTTAGATATTTTTACTACTTTAAAACAGGAATTCGATAATGTCGGTACGGTTTTACAAGCTTATTTATATCGAGTAGAAAAAGATTTAGAGGCATTGAATGAATATAAACCGTATTTGCGTTTAGTTAAAGGAGCATACAAAGAATCCGAGGAGGTTGCTTTTCCTAATAAAGCCGATGTCGATAAAAATTACAAAAAAATAATCAAACAAAACTTATTGTATGGTAATTATACGGCAATAGCAACACATGATGATGAAATAATCGCATATACAAAGGAACTAGAACAAACCTATCATCTATCACGGGATCAATTCGAATTTCAAATGCTTTATGGGATTCGGAATGACCTGCAGGACAGATTATTAAAAGAAGGTTACAAAGTTAGAATCTACCTGCCTTATGGTGAAGATTGGTTTGGCTATAATATGCGACGTTTAGCAGAGCGCCCTGCCAATGTTATGTTTGTTTTAAGAGGAGTTTTAAAAAAATCAAAATGAATGACTTTTGAATGCCAGAAAAGGAGCGTTCCATGTTAATTATTTCAAAAACGAAAATTCAAGCTCACTATTCGATAAGTGATGCGATAAAAGATATAAAACTAGGTTTAGATGCAAAAAAGTCTGGAAAGATAGTAAACCCCCATCGTACGGTGATTAGTCTACCGAAATATCAAGCCTCCAGCTTGTATATGCCAAGTGCAGATCTATCATCAGATATTGCATCAATAAAGGTCGTAAGCATTTTCCCAGAAAACCCTAAACAAGGTAAAAAAACGACGCAGGGCGTCCTTTTACTGACAAATGCTGCAACTGGTGAGCATATTTGTATGATGGATGCTTCTTATTTAACGCGTTTACGCACAGGGGCATTAAGTGCGATTGCTACAGACAAACTCGCACGTGCTAATGCCAAAATACTAGGTATAATTGGTACTGGGGCAATGGCTTTTGAACAAGTGATGGGTGTACTTGCTGTACGAGAACTTGAAGAAATAGTTCTATATAATCGGACATTGGAAAAAGCTGTACGCTTTAAAACAAATCTTTTAGCTTCGGGCATAGATATACCTGTTAGAGTCGTTAATCGCTCGAAAGAAATAGTGCAAGTAGCTGATATCATAATATGCAGCACACGATCGCATGAACCTGTTTTTGCTGGAAAGGATCTTCAACCAGGAACGCATATAAATGGGATTGGTTCATTTTTACCTTCGATGAGAGAGGTTGACCTTGTAACTATTAAACGTGCTACTCAGATTGTTGTTGATGATCTTTCTAGTGCAAAAGAAGAAGCAGGAGAATTAATTTACGCTAAAAAGCAAAGTGATTTTAACTTTTGGGATATAGTAGGGGAACTAACGGATTATGAATTATTATCTCGTTCTTCTGATGATGAAATTACCTTTTTTAAATCGGTGGGGTCCGCATATTTTGATTTAGTCGTCGCTACAGGCATTTATAAAAAGGCAATTTTATTAGGTTGTGGTCAAAAAGTTGAAATATAATTCGCAAAAATATGACTTGACAGATTATTTTGTTTTAAGTATTATTAGTTGTAATATTCTATAACAGCAAAAAATGAAATATCTATTTTTGCGTTTTAGTAATAAAAAATATCTGGTACAGAGAAATACGGCACTCGATTTTAATTGGTGATCCGCATAAAATTTAAAGAAAGAATTAAACGGAAACATTTCCTAAATCGAACTTCTAGCTCCAATGTGACAAATCAAGAAGGATATGAATAGGTTGTTTTGATTTTGAAACATTTACGCCTCAATTATCCTTTATACGAGCTGTCATTTTAATTGTATATTTTATTTTGTCATATAGGAAAAAACAAAAAGTAATCCTAATAAAGAGGTTCGGTGACTTATTCCTAAACTCTGACATTATCGTACAGGATCGATATAAAACAATTATTTTAAATTTTTAACTCATTTTCAACTTCCACATAATTGTCTTTAACTCAGCTGTGATATCAGTATATAAACATATTCTGCAGAAAAGAGGTTCGTTTTTAGATTAAAAATAATTCAAGCTGAGTTTAATGTTAACAGTATATATAGATGGTAATTAGTTTTGATATAATAATGATAGCTCAATAGGATGGAATCATCAAAATGGAGTATTATCCGAAAATGTTATTTATAAATAACTTTATCTTATCTCGAGTCGGGGGAGGAACCTGGTCCTGTGATCCCGCAGCAACCGTTACTTGTAACAAGGTGCTAATTCCAGCAAGCTTTTTGCTTGAAAGATGAGAAGTGTTGTATGGTTATGTATGCCTCTTCCTCATCGGAAGGGGCATTTTTAGTTAGAATGCCAAAAAATTTTATGTCTAATTTTTAATCCGAGGAAGTGGTTGCTTGAATAGATCCTAGTATTAACGAAACGGTTTATCCAAATAGTACTATAAAACCAACTAAAACGATGTGGATAATTTAATTTAAGTTAATGAAGGGTGCTCTCTTTGAAAATATCAATTATGGAGGAGATTAAAAGATGACAAAGCAAATTCATTTAAATGGGTTTATTCAAAACTCACCATCACCGCATTCTATTGGGCTATGGAAACATGACAAAGATTTAGGAAGGAAACATAATACTTTATCGTACTGGACAGAAGTAGCGAAAATATTAGAAAAAGGAAAATTTGATGCTCTATTTATTGCCGATGTATTAGGTACGTATAGCACGTATGAAAATAGCCATCGTGCAGCAACAACGCATGCAGTTCAGCTTCCGGCACACGATCCGCTTGTACCCATTTCCGCTATGGCCGCTGTGACGAAGCACTTAGGATTTGCTGCGACTATTTCTACTACTTATGCACAACCTTATTCATTAGCAAGGCAGCTTTCTACATTGGATCACTTAACCAATGGAAGGATTGCTTGGAATGTCGTGACCTCATATTTGGAAAGTGAAGCAAAAAACCTTGGGCTTAAAGACCGCTTACCAAAAGAGCTTCGGTATCAACGAGCAGATGAATTTTTGGAAGTGGTGTATAAGCTCTGGGAGCATAGTTGGGAGGAACATTCCGTTGTTTATGACAAGAACAATGATCAATTTGCTGATCCGAATAAAGTGCATCTGATTAATCACAAGGGTAGATATTTCAATGTTCCTGGTCCGCATTTAGTAGAGCCATCTCCGCAACGAACTCCGGTTATTTTTCAAGCTGGTGCCTCATCAAAAGGAAGGGATTTTGCTGCTACGCATGCGGAAGCAGTATTTACGAAAAACCATTCCTTAAAAGCTGTAAAAGAATACACCATTGATTTACGAGCGCGAGCAAAAAAGAAAGGTAGAAATCCAAAAAATATAAAGATTTTTTTAATGATACTTCCAATTGTTGGTCGAACGGAAGAAGAAGCGTACCGAAAGTATCAGCAATTAACAGAACACGTCAGTTATGAGGGAACTGCTGCTTTATTGTCGGGACATACAGGAATAGATTTCGCCCAATATGACCCTGATCAATATATTGAAAATATGGAAACAGATGCTGTACAAGGTAATTTAGATATGTACACAAAAGATCCAAATAAGAAATGGACACTAAAAGAGGCGGTAAAAAATCATGGACTTGGTAATGGTACTGTAAAATTTATTGGGACACCTGAACAAATCGCTGATGAAATGCAAGTTTGGGCAACAGAAGGGGATATAGATGGCTTCAATATTGCGCAATTTTACTCCCCTGGAACTTTTTCTGAATTTGTTGATTATGTTGTACCCGTCTTACAAGAACGGGGTATTTTTAGAAGAAACTATGAAGCAGTTACTTTAAGGGAACATTTATTTGGAAAAGGTCACGTAAATATATCGGATGAACATCCTGCCCGTAGCGGTTTAACCGTTTAATAAGTTTCACTTTATCCTGCATGTAAGGTACCGTAAGACTCCCACTTCGTATAAAATAAACTACAGCTTTCGTTAAAGATTTGGCGGCAAGCCAGTTTTTCTAAGTAATCATTGGAGGAGGACCGATTGTTGTTATCATGGTCGTAAGAAAGGTGAGAAAACTCAATCAGTAACAACAGTCGCTTTCTCCTCCAGATTGGCTAGGTGATTTCTATAATAGTTATATTTTACGAGTTGGTTCAGGGATTATTTTATTATTTAATGATGTTTTACATTGCAGGACTAGAGAGACTACTTGAATAAGCATCGCGGTTTTTTCAAGAACAAAAAGGGCTCCGATGGCAATACATCACGGTTTTTCAAGGATAAGGAAAGCTACTTGAAGATATCACGAAAGAAAAATTGTACAGCTTGAGCACTCCGTGTCTGCTTTTGGTTTCAGGTTTACTTTTTATTGATTTACAATTAGACTTTATGTATACATTTCTTTCAAAAGGAAGGATATCATCATGAAAAAAAATTATATTGGTTATGCTGGAACCTATACCCGAAAAATAAGTAAAGGAATCTATCGGTTTGCATTCGATCCAAAAGCACGAAAGTTAACAGCAGTTAAAGCTGTTGCTGAAGTAGGAAGTCCTACGTATTTAACGATAAGTGAGGATAATCGTTATTTGTTCTCTATTGGGCAAGATGGAGAATTAGGTGGGGTACAAGCCTATAAGATTAATGGGGAAGCTGGTGAATTGGTTAAGTTAGACGAGCAAATAACGGAAGGAAAGCCTCCATGTCACTTATCTTTCCATCAAGATAAATTAGTAACCGGTAATTATCATAAGGGAGAAGTCGGTCTATACTCTTTCACAGCTAAGGAAACATTAGAAGTAGATTCCTTTATACAACATACAGGTAGTGGTCCTCATGAACGGCAAGAAAAATCGCATGTTCATTATGCAGGATTTACGCCAGACCGTAACTATGTCATTATCTGTGATTTAGGAACAGATGAACTGGTTACGTATCGTATCGATACCAACAAACTTGTGCGTCATAAAACTATAAAAGTAAAATCGGGGAGTGGTCCACGTCATATTGAATTTCACCCAAATGGTAAAACGGCATATGTGCTCACAGAACTAAGCTCGGAAGTGATTGTTTTCGATTATGATACGGAAAATGGAAGTTTTTCTGAAAAACAAACGATTCTTGCCAAACCAGCAGATTTTGCTGAAACGAACGATGCCAGTGCTATTCACATTTCTTCGGATGGGAAGTTTTTATACACGGGAAATCGTGGCCATAATAGTATTGCACTGTTTCAAATTGATCAGAAAACCGATAAGCTTTCCTTTATCGAGTTTACAGCTACTGGCGGGGAATGGCCGCGTGATTTTGTGTTAGATCCTACAGAGTCTTTCATTATTGCAGCTAATCAGCATAGTGGTAATTTAGTTTTATTTGAACGGAATCAACAGACAGGTAAGCTAGCTCAGTTAGACTCTGTGGTAGAGGTTCCGGAAGTAGTCTGTGTGAAATTTTTAAATTAATATTTTGCATAAGTAATTAGAATAACGAGCTAATTCGTCTTTTATCCCGCATGTAAGGTGCCGTAAGACTCCCGCTTCAAGAGCCTTGAGTTGATACAAAAGGTCTAAGTGGGAGAAAACCGCACCTAAATGCCCGATTCGTTCAAGGGCCTTTAGGTCATACCCTTGTGGTACTAACATTCAGTAGGAGATGGAAGAAAACTCCTACTGAATGAAGGTTCATTTTATAATGGAATTAGACATTGCAAGTACAACGAAATATACTCTCTGAAAAGCAAGCTAATATCTCTCGTAGATAAAGGTTTGCTTTTTTGCATGTTAAAAATGTTAGATCTATAGATTAAGTTGATACATGTATATGTAAAAGGTTTGGAATAAAAAAGTTTTCTAGATAAAAGCAAAAAATCGTTCTATTACATCATGTTTAAAACGCTAGCTTGGAGAGCTTTATTTTATCTGTGCACATCAGTGTATAGGAAGGATTTTCCCGGCTTTTCACAAATTCAAGTGAAACAGCAAAGCTGAATCCAATAATTTGAAGAATTGGTTAAAAGATACCTGACATATGCCGATATAAAGAAAGCTGAAGTTAATAATTCTTCTAGGAGGGATACTAAAGATATGGCAACAGTTGCAGCACATATTGTAGAAATGATTAGGGAACAAGGCTGTCAGTTCGCATTTGGAGTTCCGGGAAAGCCTATTGTACCACTTATCTTGGAAATGGAAAAGCAGGGAATTGACTTTGTTTTAGCGCGCCATGAATGCGGTGCTGGTTATATGGCGACAGGTTATGCCATGCAAAATGATAGTCTGAGTATCGCTATTGGTACATCTGGCCCAGGCGGAACTAATCTTATTACGGCAGCGGCACAAGCAAAGGCTTATCACGCACCGGTTTTGTTTATCACTGGTCATCCACCATTGACGGATGCAGGTAAACCAGTTGGACAAGATTCGAGTATGTTCGGTACTGATTTAACAGAAATGTTTCGTCCGGTTACTTTGTTTAGTGCAAAGGTAGAAGATGCTAGCTTGTTAAAAAATTATGTACAGCATGCTTTAGAAAAAGCGCTGACTGGGGCAAAAGGACCTGTTCATTTGTCTATTCCACTCAATGTGCTTATTGATAAGACAGAGTCATTCACCTTACCTTCTAAATGGAGTAACGATATTCCTGTATCAGGAAATTTAGAACAAGCTTCACAAATTTTGTATGCTGCACAACGACCAGTTTTATTGTTAGGGAAAGGAGTTCACATAGCCAAGGCGTATCGACAGGTACTAGAGTTTGTTGAGAAATGGAACATCCCAGTCATGACGACGCCAGGAGGTAAAGGCACATTTCCTACGAAACATAGACTGTCACTAGGTGCATATGGACTAGGCGGTACAGCAGCGGCTTCTGCTTATATGGAAGAAGGAGTCGATGTTATGGTTGTTATCGGCTCTAAGTTAAGTGATATGTCGATAGCAGGTTTGCAACCAGACCATTATCCAAAAACAATCATTCATTTTGATCCATTTGCAGATTTTGTTGGAAAATCAATTCCAGTGGAAACTTTATTTGTTCAAGGTGATGCGAAGGTAAATCTTCATCAGTTGAATATAAATTATTTTTCCAAGCGAGAAGCACCAGATCTTCAAACATATTGGCAAAAAGAAATGCTAGAAAGAGAGAACGAGCAAATTAAACATGCGAATTATCAAAAAATATCTACAGCAGCGGTTATGAAATGCTTAAGAGGGCTCTTACCAGAGGAAACCATCGTATTTGGAGATGACGGGAGCCATACTTTTCATGCAATTAAGCATTTTGATATTGTGAATCCTGGTACATTCTTTTTTGACGATGTATTTGGTGCAATGGGACATGGTCTTAATTTTGCAATTGGGGCGAAAATAGCTGAACCAGAAACGCCGATTGTAAGCTTTACAGGTGATGGCTGTATGATGATGCATGGAACAGAAATATCTACCGCCGTGAATCAACAAGCTCATATGATTTTCTTTGTTTTTAATAATGGAATGCTTGATATGGTAGATAAAGGAATGCTCTATAACTTAGGTAGGTCAGTAGGGACAAGATATACGACCGAAATGAATGCAGCAAAATTTGCTGAATCATTAGGTGCAACTGGTTATCGTTGTATGACAATGGAAGAAGTTATTGCTGCAACAAAAACGGCATTAAAGCATCCACAAACTGCGGTAATTGAAATCATAGTAGAAAAAGAGGAAGTACCGCCTACATTAAAACGAGGGTAATAAACTATCTGAAGATCTGATTTTCAATTAGTAATCAAGCATTACTTAAACTAAGACGGGAGAGAAGAAATTGGATAAGCAGGAACGAGGATGGAAGCAAATTGAAGAATTGGCTGGATCAAAAGGAATAGCAGCGATGAAAGAGGTAGAAAGGTTTTCACCACGTTTAGCTAAACTTGCTTTGGAATTCGGTTATAGTGACGTTTATCAAGATGATCATCTTGATTTAAAACAGCGTTCTCTTATAACGTTGGCGTCTTTAATTACACAAGGCGATGCAGGGAGAGGCTTACAGTATCATTTTCATGCGGCTTTACGAGTTGGAGTTAGTAAGGCTGAAATTCTTGAATTAATCAATCATTGTAGTGCTTATGCAGGATTTCCTAAAGCGATTCATGCTTTGCATATTTTTAAAACAGTAGTAGAAGAAAAGGAGAATACGAATGGCTAAATATGAAATAAAAGTTTATAAGGATGTTCTTTATTTTAATTATTTTGAGATGGCTGAAACTGTAGCTGAAGCTAAGGAGCATGCTGCTGAAGCAAAACGTGCTTTACAACAACCGGGTATTAAAAAATTTCTCAACGATAATAGTAACATTAAAGGTGTGGCTAAGCCGGAAGTTAATGAAGTGTGGGGAGAATTAATGAAATGGGTAAGCAGTCATATCGAGAAAAACGCTACTGTTGCACCAAATGTAGCACTGAAAATGCAATTAAATCGCTTGTCCAGAAGTGCTGGAACATATGATACTATTAGAGCATTTACGAACTTGCAGGAAGCCTTGGTATTTATGGGTATTCCGGAATTTAAAATAGATTAAGGATGGAGTAATATGAAAAAAACAGCGAAAACCTTAACTATCCAACAAATATTATTGCTTTATATAATACTTTTCACATTTGTTATTGTTTTACTGCCTGTTTTAACATTTCTTACATTTATTGTCTTAGACATTCCTTTACAGTCTATCTTTGTATGGTCCTTCATTGGTATTATTATACTATTAGCGCTGTTTCTTGCATACTTATTTGGAAATTTTTTGTTTTCACCTTTAAAAAATAAAGAAGGGGTAGACACAAGCCAGTTGGAAGTGGCTTCTTCAAACCATCCTCTCTACCGATGGGTCATGAATCAACTTCCAGTAGCTCAGCAAGATAATAAAACAGATGGTCCTGAAGTTTTAGCGTTGGCTGAGCAAACAGCTACAGTTTCTAATCAGCTCATGTCTACAACCGAAGAGACGAGTAAAGCAACAGCAGAAATATCTGCTTCGATTCAGGAATTAGCTTCTGGAGCAGATGCCCAGGCTCAGTCAATTCAAACAATTAATGAATCTTCATCCCAAGTATTTTTCAGTTTAACGGAAATTGATGAAAGTACCAAGTTTGTAGCAGAGACTTCTAAAACAGCGATAACGAATGCAAAAAATGGGAATGAAGTAGTTGCTAATGTAGCGAAACAAATGGATCTGATTGGTGAACAAGTAGAACGTTCGATTGAAGTGGTTAATGAATTAAATGAGAAAACAAATCAGGTTGGCGAAATATTGTCACTGATAACGGATATTTCAAATCAAACAAATTTACTTTCGCTTAATGCTGCTATTGAGGCTGCTCGTGCCGGAGAACACGGGAAAGGTTTTTCGGTAGTTGCAGATGAAGTTCGTAAGCTTGCAGAACAAACAAATGATGCTACTGCGAAAACACAACAGCTCATTCAAGAAATTCAATCTGGCACCAATGAAGTGATAGATGTTATTAAGGAAAGTGGAAAATCAATTAAACAAGGCGTTTCAAGAAATGGAGAGATGGGAAAGGTATTTAATGATATTTACCAAGATGTTGACGTAATCGATGAATTTATTCATGATTTATCAGCGGCAATGCATGAAGTCAAAGATAGTATGAATGATGTTTCTTCGTCTATTAATCATGTATCTGATGTTACGGTTGAATCAAGCGGCAACTTGCAAAATATCGTTGCTGTTATCGAGGAATTAAATGCTTCGATGCAAGAAGTATCAGCGTCAGCTACATTGCTTGCAGATATAGCCAATCAGCTTAATGATAAGGTAGTAGATTAAATGATTTATGTAAGCAATATTTTTTAACGACAGAAAAATATGTACGTTTTAAAAATTGCTGAAAAATCCATTGTTTCATTAGGAACAATGGATTTTTCATATGCACTTTCATGGGCGAAAACTTGGTGGTGAAAGTCTACTACAGGCTTGGCAGTAGGAACTGTTAACGGAAGGCAAGGTGGCTATTGTGAGGTATATTTTTCTTATGTCAAAAATCTGTTTATGATGTTGCGATCATGGTGAGAAAAACGGCTCTTAAATCCCCCGATTTGTTCAGTCAACAGGACAAGGAAAGCTTCTTGAATAAGCATCGCACGCAGAAAAAGCGTTCTTCTTTTTTAAGGACAAAAAGGACTACAACAGTGACGCATCGTGTTCAAGGACGCCTGTGAACTTAGCCTTTAATCTTCTGTTTCAAGAGAAGAGTATTCCTTGAATGAAGTTTCACTTTACCTCTTCTGAAGCTCTACCGTTTGTACAGCGCTAAGCGAGCATTTTTAACTTTTGTTCGTAAAGTGGCTGTTCAATTCAAGTTTATTCAAAACGACATTATTTACTTAGTTAGAGATATACGTAATTGAAAGCACAGGTCGTTAGTTACTTTTACCAATATCGTTTAGATCCGAAAAGAAAGCCGTCGATTAGTTTTGTATAAGTTCTATACAAATTCATGATCTGAGGGATCTTATTTAAGGATGACCCAATTTTGCACAAATGGCTGTGATCAATTTGGTCTTATTATAATAACTACTATTGGCTATAATAAATGTAAGACATACTACTTACTTCATTTTGATGGCAGGAGGATAATTATGAATCAACGTAGTATGGCAGTATTAAAAAAACTAGCAGTTCATGATGGATATATTTCTATCGCCCAGCTCTCTGATATGTTTAATGTTTCCAGAAGGTCGATTTATAACGATATCGGAAGAATCAATGATTGGCTTCAGGAACAGGGCTTGACTTCGATTCAACAAGTAAGGTCAGAAGGAATATATCTGGATGACAGTACGAAAAAAGCTATTGCGAAAGGCTATACACTTTTAGAAGATGATTACTATGAATATACAAAGGAAGAGCGCAAGGCATGGATTTATTTGCATATAACCTGTGGTGTGCGCGCCTATTTTGTAGAAGATTTACAAGAGCTTTTTCAAGTGAGTAGAAATACAATTCTAGATGATGTAAGAATATTAAAAAATGAAATCGAGAGTCATCAATTAAATATGTATACAGAACGAGGCAGAGGGTATCATATTATTGGAAATGAAACCGATGTCAGAAAAGTATTAATCCAATATTTGTCAATTATCACCCCGATAGATAGCTGGTATAGCATTTTGCATGATGAACCTAAAGGTAAAACGGCCCTGCCTCAAACGTATTCCATTTTTAATCGTAATTGGCTTCACCAGATTCATCGTAATTTAATCGCATATGAAAAACAATTTAATATTGAAATTATTGATGATGTTTTAAATAGTTTAGTTATTTGGTTTCACTTTTTTATGAAACGTATGCAACAAGGATCCACTATTGATGTTGATCCAATTGAAAGAGAAGTAATTGAATCGACGGACACTTTCTTAGGTGCTAAGATGTTATGCCAGGAACTTTTTAAGGTACTGCCAGGAGAGCATAACTATGAAGAAGAGGTTTACTACTTTGCTAAATATTTACTTAGTGCGAAAGTAAATTATGACTTAAATCCATATGAAGAAAATAGTGTGATGCAATCTTTGGTTGGTGTAGTTGAGAAGATGGTGGCAGACTTTCAGCTATATGCTGCTGTTGAATTTGATGAGCCGAAGAAAATTATTGAAAATTTACTGTTGCATCTAAAGCCCGCTTATTACCGAATCAAATATGGTATTAAACTAGAAAATACGTTACGTGATTCTGTTAAGAAAACGTATCCAGAAGTGTTTCACATTACAAAGCTGGTAATGAAGCATTTTGAAGAGTTGATTGAACAACCAATTGATGAGAATGAAGTAGCATTCATTGCGACACATTTTGGTGGATGGCTTCGTAAAGAAGGAGTGGTGCTTGACAATAGACAAAAGAGATTATTAATCGTTTGCACCAACGGTTTGGGAACGTCAAAGTTGTTAGAAAGTCAGCTGTTAGGATTGTTTTCCAATATTCAAATTAGTGGAGTAACTTCTCTACGTGAGTATCAGCAAATGGATTTAGCAGTCGATTTTATTGTCTCAACGATACCCCTACCTGATCGTGGTATACCAGTATTTGTCGTCAGCCCTGTATTAAGTAATGATGATAAGGAACAGCTATTAAAAAAAGTAAATAGTATGTTTGCGACGAATAAGAAGCAAGACTATTCCGTGGAAGCATTAATTGATATGGTAAAACGCTATGCTACCATCCATAACGAAGATGCTTTGCAACAAGAGATAAAAAGGTATCTTTATACCCCTGGTCATGTAGTAAGTAGCGGAAGGAAAAGAAACTTAAAGGAATTGTTGCCTTCACATCGGATTAGACTAATCGATCATGTGGATACATGGCAAAAAGCTATAAAGCTTGCTGCTCAACCATTAATTGATGATAAAACGATTGAGCCTCGCTATGTAGATAAAATGTTGAGAGCGATTTATCAAAATGGACCTTATATCGTTATTTCTGAGCGATTTGCCTTACCCCATGCCGGCCCTAATGATGGTGTAAAGAAAACAGGAATGAGTATGCTTTGTTTACAACAGCCGGTTGATTTATTGGGAAAAAATGTTTCCATCTTTGTTGTTTTAGCATCAAAAGATAATGAACAGCATTTAAAGGCTTTAGCACAGCTGACAAAGCTCTTTTCTAATAAAAATAATAAACAACTCGTGATGGACGCACACGATAAACATGATATTTATAAACTAATTAAAGCGTACTCCCATAACGAACTGGAATAACATAGAGAAAGACAGGTGTTTGTAAATCATGAATTTTTTGGAAAAAAATTTAATAAAACTTGGCGTAGAAGTGAATAATGCAGAAGAAGCAATTACTGCTGCCGGTCAATTACTGTTAGATGAAGAATTGATTGAGCCTTCTTATATAGAAGCTATGAAACAAGCTTATCAGAAAAATGGCCCTTATTTTGTATTAGCTCCTCAAATAGCTATCCCTCATGCTCGACCTGAGGATGGGGTTAATGAAGCAGCTGTTTCCCTTGTTCAATTGAAAGAACCAATTTCATTTGGACATGCCATCAATGATCCAGTTCGTCTTGTATTTGGACTAGGTGCGGCTTCCAGTTCTGACCACCTGACATTGCTTAGAAGATTAACAACCTTATTGAATGATACAAGTAATATTGATCAATTATTACAAGCAACTACTGTTGATGATATAAAAAAAGTTATAGAAATGGAGAGATGACAATGTTAAAAATATTAACTGTTTGTGGGTTAGGTCAAGGGACAAGCCTCATATTGAAAATGAATGTGGAACAAGTTCTTGGTGATATGGGGATTCAAGCGGATGTAGAACATACAGATGTATCAGCAGCTTCTAGTATGGATGCTGATTATATCATCACAAGTAATGAGCTTGCAGAAAGTTTGCAAGGGCATAAGGCAAAAGTTGTCATTGTTAACAACTACTTTGACATGGATGAAATTAATGAAGCACTGAAAGAAAATATTGAAGCCTCTTAACAGAGGTTTCAATATAAAGTGAAACTTCATTCCGTGAAATGCTTTTTACACGGAATGTTAGTACCACAAGGGTATGACCTAAAGGCCCTTGAACCAATCGGGCATTTAGGTGCCGTTATCTCCCACTTAGCCCCCTTTGTACCAACTCAGGACTTGAAGTGGGAAACTTACGGCACCTTACATGCGGGATAAAAATATAGGAGGAATGATCAATGGATATTATTATTTGGATTGCCACGAATGTTTTTGGAGAAGCTGCAATACTATTAGGATTTATCGTCTTACTAGGATTATTACTTCAAAAAAAATCGGCAAGTCAAACGATTAGTGGCACTTTTAAGGCAGTAATCGGATTTTTAATTATTAGTGCTGGATCTGGAATTATTGTAAACGCATTAACCGTATTTGAACCGCTCTGGAAAGAGGTATTTAATTTGTCAGCCGAGCCACTCGGTAAGTTCATGGGACAAGAAGGATTTAATGCAAAATTTGGTAGTGCAGTAACATTAGCAATGACATTAGGGTTTGTGATCAACGTCCTATTGGCTCGTTTTACGAAACTAAAATATATCTATTTAACTGGGCATATGATGTTTTGGACAACTACGATATTCGCTGGGGTTGTTGTACAAGCAGCCGGGGATGTTTCATTTACGAAACTTGTTATTTTCTTAGCTATTTTTATGGGGTTATACTGGACGATTCAGCCAGCGTTAACGCAACCTTTTATGAGGAAAATTACTGGTAATGATAATATTGCACTTGGACACACATCTGCTTCCGTCGCTTTATTAGGGGCATTAGCTGGCAAGGTACTTGGAAACAAAGAAAATGATTCAGAAAAAATAAAACTCCCAAAAGGATTGGAATTTTTAAGAGATTCAAATGTAATCACTGCACTGACAATGGGGTTATTATTCTTGATTGGTGCCATCATTATCTCCTTTAAGGATACTCCGGGAGCTCAGGAATTAGTTGCTGCAGCAGGCGATAAGAATTTTATTATCTATTCTATTATTCAGTCTTTCACATTTGCTGCTGGAATAGCTGTCGTTTTACTGGGAGTTCGGATGTTTATTGGTGAGATGGTACCCGCTTTTAGAGGAATTGCTACCAAGATTGTGCCTGGAGCAAAGCCTGCTTTAGATAGCCCGGTTGTTTTCCCTTATGCACCAAATGCAGTTATTCTAGGATTTTTAGGTGCGTTTGCTGGGGCACTAATCTGGCTCGTAGTGCTAGGAAATACAGTTGGTTACGTATTTGTACCTACGATGATTGTTCTATTCTTCCATTCGGCAACAGCCGGTGTCTTTGGAAACGCAACCGGAGGTGTTCGCGGTGCACTAATCGCTGGGTTTATTACTTCAACAGTAGTAGCATGGGGACAATTTTTTATGGTGAAAATGCTAATATCTGACACAATTCCTGATACAGCCATGTGGGCTGCTGACTCGGATATGTTTATCTTAGGACCGCTTGTCCGCTTATTAGCCCAGCTATTCTTCTAAATAAAACTTATGCTTAAACGTTGAAGAGAGTCTCAAAACGGAAATGGGGAACAGACATCTGTTCCTTCTTCCTATTATCTAAGCAAATTAAAAATTACTAATAAGGAGTGAATAAAAATGAGTTTTATTCGGACGTTTCATGGCGACATTGACCCTAAGACATTAGGAGTCACCTATTCACATGAACATATTGTATGCCGGCCGCCATTTTGGGCTGAAAGAGGAGAAGATGATTTACTGCTTGATGATAAAGAAAAGTCTAAGCTGGATGTGTTAGATTTTAAGCAGCTTGGCGGACAAGCAATCGTTGATGCTACTGCAGTTGATTATGGTAGAGATGTCATGGCTGTAAAAGAAATAGCAGAAGAAACAGGTATCACGATTATTGGAACAGCTGGTTTTAATAAAAGCTTTCTCTGGGGAGCAAAAGTACCAGCACATATAAAAGAGATTATTGGTGATTATGCTACTTTTTACGAATGGATTGAAGCTAAATCCATTAATGAACTTGCTGATTTTGTAATCAGAGAAGTAGAAGAAGGATTGGAAGGTACAAATACGCCTGGAGGACAGGTAAAGTTTGGCACTGGATATAATCGGATTACTCCTTTAGAAGAAAAAACGATACGAGCAGTTGCAAGAGCACACCATGAGACGAAAGCGCCCGTTCATTCGCATACAGAGGCAGGTACGATGGCACTGGAGCAAATAGAAATACTAAAATCTGAAGGTGTTAATTTAGAATATGTTAGCTTCGGTCATATGGATCGAAATCCAGACCCTTACTACCATGAGAAGGTTGCACAAACAGGAGCATTTGTTTCTTTTGATGGAATAGCCAAAATAAAATATGCACCAGAGAGTACTCGAATTCATTGTATTTTCGAATTAGTGAAAAAAGGTTATGAAAAGCAAATTCTTATTAGTGGCGATACAGCTCGAAAAACATATTTCAAACATTATGATTATGGCTTAGGTCTAGAAAATATTTTAGGTAAATGGGTTCCACGCTTTATGGAAGAAGCTGATCAATCAGGTTTTTCAGGAAAACAATTAGTAAATCGTTTTTTTGTAGAAAACCCAGCTAGATGCTTTACTTTTAAAAGTTAATTACAAACTGTAACAGAGAGATTCATTCGTCGTTACAATGTTTTTAGATCTTAAATAAAATCGATAAGACAAACACGTTTGTCAAACAATAGTGCTAGCTATGTTTTCAAAAAAAGAAGAAGGTGTAAATAATGGAGTTTCAATATGAAAATTCCTTTGAAATAGAGGAAAAATTGAAAACAACAAAGATTGCCGTTTTGCCAGTTGGTGCGGTTGAAGCACATGGCCCTCATTTGCCATTAGGAACAGATAATTTATTGGCTGAACGTGTTGCAAAACGATTAGCAGAACGAATTGATTGTTTTGTTTTGCCTACACTGCCATATGGACAAGTATGGAGTTTACGTAATTTTCCTGGAAGTATTAATGTATCGAATGAATCACTAATTTCCATGATAGTCGATATTGGAGAGAGTTTATATCGACAAGGCTTTAAGACGTTTGCGATGGTAAACGGTCATCTAGGTAATCAGCCGGCGTTAAAGGATGCTGCACGGGTCTTATTTACGACTTGTCCTGAAATGAAAGTATTTTATTTCTTTTATCCAGGGATGAATAAAGCTGCTAAAGAGGTTCGAGAAACAAAATCAGCGCATGCCACGTATTTTCATGCTTGCGAAATTGAAACATCGTACATGCTTTATTTAGCACCTGAATATGTAGATATGAGTAAAGCTTTGAACGATATTCCGGTTATACCAAACGATGCAGATGTCACTCCTACTCCATGGGAAAATTTCACAACATCAGCAGTATTAGGAGATGCCACGTTAGCAACTAAAGATAAGGGAAAATATATTATCGATCTTGCTTTAGATAACATGCTAATGATGCTAAAAGCTAGTGAAAATTAAACAAAAACCTATGATTACAAAAGAGCAGAATTGACAAACTGTTTACGCCTTTAAATTATATAGAGGGAGGAAAACATATTGATCCAACAATACTTTCAAAAAATTTCAGAGCTGTTGGCAGTAGTTGAAAAAGAAGAAATGGAAGTGATGGAAAAAGCGGCAAAGAAGGTTGCTAAAGCCATCGAATCAGACGGAGTTATTCATTTATTTGGTTGTGGTCATTCGCATATTTTAACAGAAGAAGTGTATTACCGGGCTGGTGGGCTTGTTCCGATGCATCCAATTCTACATGAACCATTAATGCTTCACGAGGGGGCTGTTCGTTCATCCACGTTGGAAAGACAAAATAATTATGCAGCAAACTTTATGGAAGAACAAGGTATTGAAGCAGGCGATATTGTATTTGTTATTTCGACTTCAGGACGGAATCCTGTACCAGTAGATGTGGCAAACTATGCGAAACAGCAAGGAGCTTATGTCATTGGCATTACTTCGATTACTTATTCTTCTAGTCAACCGTCTCGTCACACTAGTGGAAAGCATTTATTCGATGCAGTCGATTTAGTGATTGATAATCACGCACCTGTAGGTGATGCATTACTATCTCATGAAAAAGTTAAAGTACCTTTTGCACCAAGTTCAACTGTAATCGGTGCAGCAATATTAAATGCATTGTTTGCCAAAGCAATTGAAGAAATGGCAGAACAAGACGTTGAACCTCCCATTTTCCTAAGTGGGAATATAGAAGGTGCAGACGAGCATAATCAGCAATTGGTTAAAAAGTATAGCAAGCGGGTCAAATTATAATGTATGTTTTAAAAAGAGGATAAAAGGACTAAGATGCCACGTTTTTGAAAAATTACAATGTTGTTTAGGAAGTATATTCGTTTGTACCTTTTGAGTAACTTTTTTGGGAAAGTATTTACGTCTAGCTTAAGCACTCGTAAAACTTCGATCTTCTTATGAGAAGTTAATATCGAAATCGAATTTAAAGAAGGCCGACTAAAAGCGGGCTTGCCGTAAAGCACCGGTATACACCTAAGGCAGGGATATGCTTCCCTTATTCCAAATAAGGAACTGTATTTTTTATTTTAAAATCTGAATAGGATGATGCGAATATGATAAAAAGATTCCTAAATTTCCGATTCGTTTGAGTCAATAGGGAAAGCGGAAGCTACGACAGCAACACATCGCGGTTTTTCAAGGAGAAATCCTACTTGTTCAATTCTACCGTCAATACTAATATGACCGCCTTGAAATTCAAGGAGGAAAATGTCGGTATACATTAATGAATAGATTCCATAAGCCAGTAAGGATGCTTAACGGGACGACAAGTGTTTGGCACAGCTGATCATCTTATTATAGTAAAACGCTCACCACATCAAATGTAGTGAGCGTTTTAAAAGACCGATTTATTGTTAAAGAAGAGTAAGACTTTATTTAGAAAAATTCCGGAAAGTTTTCACTTATATGTTCTCCAATTATTCTATTATTTTTTCCACTTTTTAAAAGACAGTTTAAAGCCAAGATTTTTATTTGAGTTTTCTTGGTTAAGAACTAGACATCTAGCTCGTTTTGCTTCGTTAACCTTTAGCCGTTAAGCAAACTTTATTTATCCATGGAGGAGAGGCTCATCTGTTATTTTTATGCTGGGAAGTGTCCCTATTATCCGTATGAGCAATAAATGGGCTGTTGTAAGATTCTTAACGCAATCTTCTTTCTTCCACTGTTTTAAAATAACAGGCTGTTCTATGTACAATGAAAGTTAAATCTTATATGACGGAATCCATCGGTCAAGAGTTTTTCGGCTATTTTCCCTTATACCCTCTTCGGTTTATTTCCTGTACACTATGGACAGTTACATAGGCATTTTTGTCGACATTTTCAATAATACGCCTTAATTGGACAATTTCTTGTTTATTAATAACGATATAAAGGATTTCTTTATTTGTTTTAGTATAACCACCCTTACCTTCTAATACAGTAAGGCCCTGAGACATATGGTTTGTCACTTGTTCTAATACGTGTTCAGGATATTTTGAAATAATCAGTACAGCAGTTCGTTCGTTAGCACCTTCTACGATAATATCAATTGCTTTAGCACCTATATACACAGAAATTAATGTATACATCGCTTTTTCTTGACCTATGACAAAAGCAGAAAGTCCGATTACAGCTATATCCATTATTAGCATTCCTTTACCGAAACTCCAACCGATAAACTGGTTTAATAAGCGCACGATGATAGCTGTTCCACCAGAAGTTCCTCCCGCTTTAAAAATTAATCCCAAACCAATTCCAACTGTTAGTCCTGCAAATAATGCTGCCAGCAAGGTGTCACCATTTCCTGCTTCTCCAATATTTTTAGTGAGGTGTAAAAATAGAGAAGAAAAAACAATGGAAATAATCGTATATATAATGACTCTTTTATTAAAATAATGGTAACCAATTGCTAATAAAATGGCATTTATAATAAAATTCACAACTCCAGTAGACCAGTCAAATAGGTAGTACGTTACGATGGATATGCCAATAACACCACCTTCTGACAAGTTGTTAGGAATCGCGAAATAATTAATTCCAAATGCAAAAATAAAAGAGCCGATAATAATGATCATGCTCTCTTTCATCCATTTACTCAACACCACTCACTCCTTCCATTCATTAGCATTTTAACAGGGATTTTTCCAAATAAAAAGGGTTATTCTAGTCAAGTTTAACGCTAAAATCATGAGATAGCGATAAAAAGTATCAATAGATGCCCCCATTGATAAAAAATAGTTGCTTCCACCTCTTGTTCAAAAAGGTTCTGAGAGAGAGATTTTATAAATGAAGTATAGTTCTAATTTATAAGGGGATTACCCTATAAATTAAAATAAGGTAACGAAAACTGATAAAATATGTTATACTACTCAAAAAAAGCATGTAATAATTTTAGGAATATTTTGGATAAAGGGAATTTAATTTTCTAGGAATTTATAAAATTAGTTCATTGTAAGATAGTCTATTCACATCCAGATTCAGCGCCTAGCTCTTTGAGGTTGCTTCACTCCTGCAACAGTGCTCAAGCTTCCTCGTCAGAGTAAGGCGTTCTAGCTTGTGTTCCACTAAGGAAAGTATAAAAATTTTAGGCTTTATCCCGCATCTAAGGTTCCGTAAGACTACACTTCAAGGAGAAAAGCGCACGATTGAATGAAAGTTTCAGTATATGTAAGAGATTATCAACTTCTCGGGGTTAAAATGAGTTCTACTTATTAAAAATCGAATATTTTGCCAAAAAGCAATTGCTAGTAGATCTTATCGTTATTCAAACTTACTTTTCTTAAAAGTAAACTATTTCCATCTATAGTTAAACGGATTAGGAGATTTGGAAAGATTAAACTTGTATTTTACTAAAATCACGAACATAAAAAAATAGTAATTTTCAGAAGTGGTGTTTTTGTTTAACGTAGGTAGTTAGCTTCCCATATCACGGGAATAAATACATTTTATAAATTAAACGATAAGAATTCATTCTTATAGGATTGGTCAAAACACTAATAAAGGATGTGAAACATTATACAATAATTTAGGTTGTTGATTAAAAAACGTAGATGTATTTCAACTAAATGTTGAGAGAGTGATCATTAATAACAAATTCCTTATCAGTTTAGCGAATAAATAATTGTATGCGGACACATCTAGGGTTATTAATGATAAAAAGTAAACAAACCATGCTAGAATATGATCAGGTGTTACATCAAAACTAGAGAAGATGGAAAGAAATATTTAATGGAAGGGGTTTGTTGAAAGGAACACGAACTATATCTTACTAAAATGGAGATCGATGTTTATTTCATTTTTAAATGAGATCATTTAGTAACGCGGGTTCACGAATGGATCTTTCAAGATAATGAGAGTAGTTCTATTTACGTGTTTCATCTACTTGGAAACAAGGAGATATACTTTTTTGGATTCTTTAAGCAAGCTATTTGTTAATATAAATTACCAATAAAAGATTTATCTTATTAGGATGGTGATCGGATTAAAAAAGTCAATAACTAGAATATGATGATGAGTTTTACTTTACAGTTAGGAGGTTTAGAGTGAAAATACATACGATTGGCTATTGGGGGGCATATCCAAAGGCAAATAAAGCAACGTCGTGTTACCTCATAGAAGATTCAAATACGAAAATATTATTAGATTGTGGCAGCGGAGCACTTTCTAAACTACAAGCAAGAGCAAATTTAGAAGATTTAGACGCTGTATTTATAAGCCATACACATACAGATCATATGGCAGATATTTATAGTTTAGAGTATGCCATGCTGATATTAACACAGTTAGGTAAACGAACAAAGCCCTTAGATGTGTATGTGTATACAGAAGATATAGCTTCGTTAACCTTTGAATTTCCGGATGTGATGCGTGTGCATCAGTTGCAATTAACTGACACTGTCAACATCGGTTCATTAATGCTAACATTTTCTGAAAATATTCACGAAATTCCTTGCTGTTCAATGAAAGTTAGTAATAACAAAAGCAAGCTTGTATATTCTGGTGATACCGGCTATACAACTGCACTTGTCGATTTTGCTATGGCTGCGGATTTACTGTTAATTGAATGCAGCTTTTATAGGAAGCAGAAAGGGATGATGAAAGGGCATTTATCCAGTGAAGAAGTAGCGGATATTGCCACAAAAGCGAAAGCTAAACATGTTGTTCTCACTCACTTTCCTCATTTTGGTGATATCTTGCAATTAAAGCAAGAAGTGGAGAGTGTATTGGGTCAACCTGTTTATCTAGCAAAGGAAGGTTTTACATTTACCATATAATATATTGGAGGCTTTATTATGAAAAAGAATGGATTGAAATTACTTATCTTTTTATCATTTATTTCTCTTTTATTAACAGCGTGCTCCAATGACAGCAAGAAGAATGAAGACAAATCAGCAAAAGCAAACGATGAGGTAAAATCCGGCGGTATTGTTAGAATTGCCATGAGTACAGAAATTGATACTTTAGATCCATATCAGTCGGCAGCAACCGATACGATGTCCATGATGGATAATGTTTATGATGGTTTATTAGATACCAATGAAGCAGGTAAATTGGTGCCGGCCATTGCAGCGTCCTATGAAGTTTCTGATGATGGACAAGTATATACGTTTAAATTGAAAAAAGATGTTACCTTTCATGATGGCTCAAAGTTAACCTCTGAAGATGTAAAATATTCGTATGAAAAATTAGCAGGATTAAGTGGGGGAGAGCCGATTTCTTCGCAATTTGAAATAATTAAAAAAATAGAAACACCATCAGATTTAGAGGCTGTTATCACATTAAAGGAAAAAAATTCAGCATTTTTGGCAGCGACGATTAGACCAATTTTACCGGCTGATTATGATAAACAAAGTGAAAAACCAATTGGTGCAGGTCCATTTAAGTTTGAAGAATATAAAGTCGGACAAGAATTACGGCTAGTAAAAAATGAAAATTATTATGATCCAGAAAAAGTACCAAAAATAGATGAGGTTCACTTTAAGATTATGCCAGATCCAGAATCTGCTATTCTAGCAATGAAGTCAGGAGAGATAGATGTTATTCCCGGTATTTCTTCGCAAGGTAAGCAGCAATTAGATGATTTGATTGAAACGGTATCGGCACCGCAAAATATGGTACAGTTGATGGCGCTAAACAATAAAGTAAAACCATTAGATGATCCGAACGTTCGAAAAGCAATTAATCTGGCAATTGATAAAGATATGATTATAGAAACAGTAGCAGAAGGTGAAGGAATTAAGCTTGGTTCTAACTTTAGTCCTTCCATGGAACTTTATTATCAAGAAGGTTTAGAAGATACGTATCAAACGAATCCCGAAGAAGCAAAGCAATTATTAGAAAAATCGGGGTACCCTGATGGATTTACATTAGAATTAACGGTTCCCTCTGATTACCAATTTCATGTTGATACTGCGCAAGTGATTGCAGATCAACTAAGTCAAGTTGGGATTAAAGTAGATATGAAGCTCATTGAATTCAGCACATGGTTAGAAAAAGTATATAATGAAGCACAATATGAGAGTACGATTATTGGATTTACTGGGAAATTAGATCCGTATGAAATTTTAAGCAGATATGTTAGTGATTATAAAAATAACTTTGTCAAGTATGAGAATAAAGAGTACGACCAGTTGATTCGTCAAGCATTGGTAGAAACAGATGTAGAAGAAATAGTTACTATTTATAAGCGAGCCCAAACATTGTTAACAGAAGATGCTGCTTCGGTATTTATTATGGATCCATATCGGACTGTTGCAATGAAAAAGGGCCTGAAAGGGTGGAAGATGTACCCAATTCAAAAGTTCAACCTAGAAGACTTATACTATACGGAATAACCGTCTAGTAAAGGAGACGTTGATGTGAGGTATTATCTATATAAAACTTCTATGTTCATCTTAACATTAATTATGGTTTCTCTAATAATTTTCTTTGTATTTCAACTGTTACCAGGGAATCCAGCCCAAATTATTCTTGGGCTGGATGCTGATGAACAGCAAATTCGTAATTTGGAACAAGCGTTAGGGTTGAATCGTCCAGTAACGGAACGGTATGCTGATTGGATTGCAGGTGTTTTTCAAGGTGACTTAGGGGAGTCACTACGCTATCAGCTTCCTGTTAGCGAAGTTCTTGCGGATCGAATACCGGTGACCATGTCAATTGCTGTCTTTTCCATGCTGTTGACAGTTTTGGTTGGCTTTCCGTTAGGAATTCTCATTGCCCGTACGGATGGAAAATTCATATCCGTTTTTTTATCTATGATTACTCAACTGGGGATTTCTATTCCATCCTTTTGGTTTGGGTTTATGTTAATATTGTTTTTTTCGGTTATCTTAAAGTGGTTTCCGACATTTGGTTACGTCCCTTGGTCAGAGGATTTTTTTGGTGCTTTACGGGCCTATTTCTTGCCATCGCTAGCAATTGCCATCTCGAACATAGCAGTTGTCATTCGATATTTAAGAAATACGATTTTGGATCAGAAAAAAATGGATTATGTACGAACAGCAACATGTAAGGGTCTATCAGAGCGAACGATTTTGTATAGACATGTACTGCGAAATGCATTCATTCCAGTATTAACCATTATTGGATTAATAACCGCCGATACGCTTGGCGGCAGTATTATCATTGAGAATGTTTTTGCACTTCCTGGATTAGGAAATTTGCTTGTTCAATCTATTACTTCGAGAGATTTTCCGCTTGTTCAATCCATGGTGCTGTATATTGCCGTGATCGTTTTAGTAATCAATTTCATAATTGATTTATTATATAAGCTCATTGATCCAAGAATTAGCAAAAGGAGTGAACAGCTATAATGAACAAGGCAAATCGACTCCCTTTCTATTTAGGATTGAGCTTTGTTATTGTTTTATTGTTCATGATGTTTATTAGTTTATTTTATACACCGTATGAGCCTAATGCGATTGATCCGACTAATCGACTTGCGGCTCCATCATTAGCCCACCCATTTGGTACAGATAACTTCGGAAGAGATATTCTAAGCAGGGTGATGGAAGGAGCTCAGACTGCTTTTTTAATTGGAACAACTACGGTTATGATAGGGTTGAGCATTGGCTTTGTTTTAGGCGCTTGTGCAGGGTATTTTGGCGGTTGGCTCGATGAATTACTGATGCGATTTATTGATGCGATGCTAGCTTTTCCAGGTATATTATTAGCTATTATGCTGATAGCTGTTTTTGAAGCGGGAATGAAAAATACAATAATTGCACTAGGAATTATGAGTATTCCAGCATTTGCTCGAGTTATTCGGAGCAGCTTCATTCAATATAAATCATATGATTTTGTTAAAGCAAGTATCGCCAAGGGTGCAGGGGCGTTTCATATTATTCTGAACCATATCTTGCCTAATGCTATTTCCCCTATACTAGTTGTGTCAAGTTTAAGTTTCTCTGGCTCTATTTTGGCTGAGTCAGGCTTGAGCTATTTGGGCTTAGGTGTTCAGCCACCAGATCCTAGTTGGGGAAGGATGTTAAAGGAAGCACAGCCCTATATTGAATCAGCTCCTTGGTATGTAATTATTGTTGGAGGTATTATTACAATGATGGTGTTAGGGTTTAATTTATTAAGTGATGGTTTACGTGACATTCAGGATAGAAAGGCATAGGAGGGGCTTAAATGGTAAAACCTTTATTGTCAGTTGAAGAAGTTGATGTGGCCCTTCAGCTTCCGGAGGGAGAGTTTAACGCACTAGAACGCATTTCATTTTCCGTCTACCCCAATGAGGTTGTCGGTATTGTTGGTGAATCGGGCTGTGGAAAAAGTTTAACTTCCCAAGCTATTATGGGAATACTCCCCAAGAATGCCACCATAAAGCAAGGCAAGATTATTTTTCAGGATGATGAGCTTACAGCTTTATCTCGAAAGCAGTGGCAGCAGATTAGGGGGAAAAAACTCTCCATGATTTTTCAAGAGCCAATGACTTCGCTTAATCCTGTACTAACAATTGGTAAACAAATATCTGAGGTATTGAAACAGCATACAACCTTATCGAATAGAGATATGAAAGAAAAGACCATATCTGTCATGAAAGAAGTTGGGTTACCTCGTGCTGAACAATTATGGAAAGCATACCCCCACCAGTTATCTGGCGGTATGCGTCAACGGGTTGTAATCGCGATGGCTTTAATTGGCCAGCCGAAGCTTATTATCGCTGATGAACCTACAACTGCCTTAGATGTTACAATCCAAGCACAAATAGTAGAGCTCTTTAAAAAAATTAAACAGACTCGGAACACATCGATGATTTTTATCTCACATGATTGGGGAGTTATTCATGCCATTTGTGATCGTGTGCTTGTCATGTACGCAGGACGAATCGTTGAACAAGGATCAATATCAAAACTCTTAAGTTCGCCAAAGCATCCTTATACAAAGAGCTTAATACAATCAATTCCAGATGGCGCAAGACGAGGACAGCCATTATATACAATTCCCGGTACAGTACCACAGCTCCATATTCGGCATACGGGATGTCCCTTCGCCGATCGCTGCCAGTTCAAAATAACGTCATGTGAACAAATTTTCCCTCATACGTATAAATTCAATGAGCAGACAGTTACTTGTCATTTATATGCAAAAGAGAAGGAAGTCAGCTTATGAAGCCACTCATTGAAATAGAAAATATGAAAAAATTTTACAAACAAAAACGGACAAATATATTCGAAAAACCTTCGTTTGTAAAAGCTGTTAATGGCATATCGCTCACATTATACGAAGGTGAAGCTTTTGGTTTAGTTGGCGAGAGCGGTTGTGGCAAGTCGACAATTGGTCAGCTGATTACTCAATTAATGAAGCAAACAGACGGAACTATTCGTTATAAGGGGAAAGATGTTTCTACGTTTTCGACTAAGCAGTTAAAAGCATGGCGAAAAGAAGTACAAATCGTTTTTCAAGATCCATATTCATCATTGAATCCCAAAAAAACGATAAAGTGGATATTAAATGAACCGTTAGTATTGCATCGAATTGGGGATAAGGCATACAGAAATGAAAAAATTATTCAGACATTAAAAGAAGTAGGTTTAGATCCTTCTTTTTTGTATCGGTATCCTCACGAACTTAGTGGAGGACAGCGACAACGCGTAGCTATTGCAGCAGCAATTATTTTAGAGCCTCGATTTATAGTAATCGATGAAGGAGTCTCGGCGCTAGATGTTTCTGTCCAAGCCCAGATTATTAATTTATTGAAAGAGTTGCAAGAAAAGTATTCTTTGACATACTTATTTATTTCTCATGATTTAAATATTGTCCAGTATTTTTGCGATCGGATTGCTGTGATGTATATGGGAGAAATAGTAGAACATGGCATGACGGAAGAAATAGGAGCTTATCCAAAGCATCCTTATACACAAGCGTTATTTTCAGCTATTCCAACGATAGGAAACAAGCAGTCATCAACCAAGTTAAAAGGAGACCTACCAGATACATCAGATCCGCCATGTGGTTGCATGTTTCATCCTCGGTGTCCCCATGCTTTTGAACGTTGTAAGTTTGAAAAGCCTAGTACCGTGACAATAAGTAAAGGACATGAGGCAGCTTGTCATCTTATGAAGCTGGAGAAAGGAAAATGAGACAGCTGGTGTATGCTTATCCCGCATGTAAGGCGCCGTAATACCCCCCTTTAAGAATGTAGACATAGACAATACGAAGAAGCCAAAGTGGTAAAAAACGGCCCCTAAATGCCCGATTGGTTCATCTAACATTTCTTGGGAAAAGCATTCCAAGAAATGAAGTTTCACTTTATCCCGCATGTAAGGCGCCGTAATACCCCCCTTTAAGAATGTAGGCAATACGAAGAAGCCAAAGTGGTAAAAAACGGCCCCTAAATGCCCGATTGGTTCATCTAACATTTCTTGGGAAAAGCATTCCAAGAAATGAAGTTTCACTTTATCCCGCATGTAAGGTGCCGTAATACTCCCACTTTAAGAGTGTAGGCAATACGAAGAAGTCAAAGTGTGAGAAAACGGCCCCTAAATGCCCGATTGGTTCATCTAACATTTCTTGGGAAAAGCATTCCAAGAAATGAAGTTTCACTTTATCCTTTAAGGAGAGCTGCACATGATAAATCCCTGTTGGCAGCTAATAAACAAATGAAATTGAAGAATGGAGAAATGCCATGAATAGTGAGATAAGGATTGAACAGTTGGTGGAAAAACATGAATTGGAAAAGGTGATCCCCATAGAGAAGGCGATCTGGGGAAATGCTACACCTGTGCATCAGACCTATACAACAGTAAAAAATGGTGGGCTTATGCTTGGCGCATATGATACGGACCAATTAGTCGGCTTTTCATATGGGTTTAGTGCCTATGATGGAAAAGAAGTATATTTATATTCGCATATGCTTGGAATTACACAACCATATCAAAAAATGGGGTTAGGGATGAAGCTAAAGTTAAAGCAAGCAGAAATAGCAGAGCAAATGGGGTATACCAAAATGAAGTGGACATTTGATCCGCTGCAAAGCTTAAATGCATATCTTAATTTGGCTAAACTCGGAGCTGTCGGAATGACATATAAAGAGAATTACTATGGTGAAATGAAGGATGAGTTAAATCAAGGAATGCCCTCTGATCGTATGATTATAGAGTGGTATTGGAACCAGCGTTCATCAATGGATGTCCAGAAAGTAGTCGATGATCAACTGTTATTAAATGAAGTTAACGGAAATCCAGTTACGGCAGATATAGCTGATCAGTTGCTTCAAGGAAAGGAATATTTTGTCACTATTCCTAACAATATACTAGAGTTAAAAAAAGAAGATTTGCAAAAGGCTTTAGAATGGCGAATGAAAACACGCAAAGTTTTCCTGTCGCTATTCAAACAAGGTTTCCAAGCAAAGCACTTTATACGTGATTCTAATCGACCGTTTGGATATTTTTATTTTTCGAAATAAAGTAGAAGAAACCGAAAAGCCTGATTCAGCTTTCCGGTTTTTAAGGTTACCTATCTACTTTTTCTTACGATAAGTTAACATCGCCTTTGTGTGTCGTATCTTAGTTAGAAGCTCTTTAATTTGTGCGTTACTAACCGAGCGCTTCTAGCTTTTGTTTCTTAATGAATAGGTTGTTTTTTTACGATAGGATTGATTCAGCCATACACTTGTACCAAGAAGTAATAAGAGTGTGCCGATTAACATCCAATTAAATATATTTGTTGCTGTATTCGGTAAGGAAGATGATCCTGTACCATTGTGATTGGAAGTATTTTCAATAATTGGAGCTTGGCTATCATCCCTTGTTTGATTTGGTTTCGATTGGTTGATGCCATTATCCGCTGCTGGTTGCTCCATGCTAGGCTTTTCATTGTTGTTATTATCTTGATCGCTTCCAGTAGATCCCTGGCCGCCATCCCTACCGGTAGAATTATCTTGCTCGTTTTTACCATCATTGGTACCTCCACCTGGTTGGCCGTCGTCCTCTGCATTTTCCGGCTTCTCTGGATTTTCTGGTTCAATGATTTCTCCATCAACGGTTAGAAAATTCCAAATGCTGGAGCGTGTTTTGCCGCCAAATTTATCCGTCGCTATCGTATACCAGAAATATTCATGGTTCGGATCTAAATCATTCCATATGACAGAAGCTTTTTTACCACTTGGAACATTGTTTACGGTACCGATTTTTTCGTCTGTATAAACATTGACTTCAATGTAATCCGTAGCAACCTTTTTTGTTTGTGCTGCTGTATCAAACTCAAAAGAAAATTCATCTTTTCCAGGATACTCCGTTGGATCATAATAATTATAATCATCCAGATAAGGAGAATACGTTTGGACATAGACTTGATTATCTTTCATTTTGAAATTAAAAATCCGCAAATATCCTTGACCGCCTTCAGGGCCGCCTTGATAATCAGCCAACATTTGATAAACGGTCCGATCAGCAACGCCGTCTCCGTTATCATCAATGTCATCTACCAACGTTTGGGCATTATGATAATGTCCAGACAATACGGCAAAGACATTTTCATTTGGTACAACCACTTTTTCAAAAAGCTGATCCCCGATAGGGCTTCTATTACCGGTCGCTAATAGATATTCATGTACATTAAGAATAGCTTTTCTGTTGGGATGAGCTTCAAGGACTTGATTTACCCAGGCAATGCCCTCTTCTTCAATTCCCCAACCAAGATATATCATAACAAAGTCAATACCATTTACAGACATTAAATCATAATGTCCACGGTTGTTTTGAAACGAACCTCCATAATAATCATTATTTTTAAAGCGATCTTCTCCAAAGAAACGACTATAGTAACTATAATCATGGTCTTTGTTGTTGACATCATGGTTTCCAGCAAGAACTCCATATGGAACACCTGCATCATCTAACGTTTTCATAGCTTTATCTGCAACATTCCATTGGTTTAAATCATTATACACATTTACGATGTCTCCTGTGTGGAAAACATATTCAATGTTTAGCTTTTCTCTATTTTTTACGATCCACTCTGTTTGCTTTTCATAAATATATGGATAGCTTTCCGTATAGTATTGTGTGTCAGACATCCAAACAAAGCTGAATTCTTCCCCAATAGCAGCAATCTGATCTTGAACGATAACACTTATTTTTTGATCTTGAACATATTCCTGCCCCTGAACAGTTCCCACAAGTTCAAAGTCTTCTTTTCCGGCAATCGTAGTTATAAGAGCATCCCATTTACTAGTTTGATAGTTCCAAGCGTACATGGTTACTTTTCTGCCTTCTAAGGAAGAACCGTTCCAAACAATTTCAATTTCGTCGTTTTCATCTACCTGTTGATCGACAGTAACATCAAAACGGTGATAAGGAAATTGATAATCGGATTCCGTTTCTAGTTTGTTTCCATCGCGTACTTGTAATTGGTTGCGCCTATCATCTGTTATACGTTCTTCTCCTTCAGGAAGATACCCCTTGGGAGGCTCGGTATCAACAGCATTCTGGGAAATGGTTATATTTTTATCTGTAGCAGTATATTGATACGCTTGATAAAAATCAACATTCATTTCATCATTTGTCGGATCTTTTACCGTAACGGATAGATTAGCACTGGTACTATCCGGATCATTTGCCAGCCAGTCAGGTAAGAACGGATGCTCTTCCACTACATGAAATGTTACCTTTTTTTCTACCGTATTGTTTGCGGCGTCTGTAGCTTGATAGACGAGCTCATGTTTTCCCGATTTTAAAAGGGCAGAAGATGTCTGATAAGGAAGTGAAATATATTCTCCATCTAATTGTGCAGTTAGCGAAGTAACTTCACTTGTTTCATCTTTTGCTGCTGCATCAATTGTAAATTCGCCTTTATATGTTTCACCATCTTTGATAGAAGGAAGAATAATCGGCTTTGTATTATCCGTTATAACCGTAGCGGCAACTTCTTCGTTATCCGAAACAGCTTTTATGTGATGCTTGCCATCGGGTACTTTCGTTGTATCAAATAAATAAGCGGTTGAAGCAAATTCTTCTTCTCCAAGATTAAACGTGAAATCATAAACTGCATTTTTTCCAGGGCTGTCGCCGATCGAATAATCCTGATTTGGATCACTGTATGTTGGATCATATATCGTTGTTCCATCAGATAAAACCAAGCGAATGTTTTTAATGGTAAAATCATCCCGATTTTCTTGAGAGGTTTCATCAAATGGTCCTACTTTGTTACCGGCCCGAATGGTAATGGTGTTTTCATTCTGTTTCAGTTTATCAGCAGGGATTGGAACAGTTAATGTAGTAAATTTCGTATGTGTATCATCGAATATCCGGAGAATTTCATCTCCCATCGTCACTCCGTTTTGAAAATAAATATTTGTATCTTTAACATCGAAAGCAAAATATGCCTCTGATTCCATTGCTTTAAAGGTGTTTGTCACTTCATTGTTATCGATAAATAATTTAGGTGCAGTTTTTCCATCATCTGTTGTCGCCTTCATTACTTTTTCTCCAGAAAGCAACTCATTATTACTAACATTTAGTCGTAAACCTTCTTGTATCGTTGAAGTTTTAATGTTGATTGTACTCGAATTAGAAATCGATTCATTTCTACCATCGCTTGCGACAAAATAATATTCTAATTCACGTTTGCCAATGAACTCTGGTTCATAAACAATATGTTCATATTTATCATCAGCTTGTGTTTCTAAATTAACTTTTTTAAAGTCGGCTGTTTTATCTGTGCGATAATAAACACTAACGGATTTAACATCAAGATTATCTGTAATGGTGGCTGAAAGAGTAACAGGTTCGTCTAAAGTAATTTCCTTGTTATTTGTTGTATGCTTAATTACTGGTTTTTCCAAGTCTTTAGATAAATTGACTTTTTCAGATGGCACTTGTTCTGTTAATACAGATCCTGGAGTTGCCGGCCATTTTCCAGCACTGATTTTTTTCGAATAAAGTCCTCCGTCGGTTGGATAACGATAAAAGATACCTTTGTTAGCTGCCGTATCATCTACATCAACTTTATCATTATAGCTTGCATAGGAGAGTTCTTTTCCTGTTTTGGTAGCAATAATTAGTGTACGCTGGCCGCTGTTCGCCATTGATGTATTATAAATCATAAAAAGGTTTTTCCCTTCTATTAAATTTGTTTTAAAATTCGCATTAAAATCAGCAGCTGTTTTATCTGTGTTTGCATGATTTATTATCCAGAATACGATTGTTTCTCCGGGATCAACCATCACTTCTTGGTCATCTTTTGGGCCCCAAATTAAGTCATTTCCCGCACCTGTATTCGGATAACGATAACGGATCGAATAGTCTTTAAAATTAATCGGTTCTGTTGAATTGTTATAGACTTCGATAAACTCATAGGCATCAGCGCCATTACTATTTGTCGTATCCGGAACAAGTTCAGTAATTAAAAGAGGCGGCACCTTTTGATAATCTATATTTTCTACTGGAAAGTTGTATTCTTGAACTTTAGTTTTTGTCTCACCCGCTTCATTGGAAGCTGTCAAATAAAAGTTTATTTTATCGCTCCATATCGCATCCCGGGGAATCGTCACGGAATAGATAGTCGGGTCATCTTTAGAAGGTTCTAATTGCCAAGTTTGATAATCTGCTTTGTCACTTTGTGAAATTGAAATAGTTGCTCCTAATAACTTCTGTTTGGATGAGATGTTTACATTTATCGTAATTTGATCATTGTCAACGGTAACCGCAGGATTTTTAATGACTGGTTTAGCTGCATTTTCGTCTTCAATCTTGACAGTTTTTTCCGGAGCTTGCCCAGGAACGATGGTTAATGGTGTAATCGTTTCACCAATTCCAACCTTCAGCATCTTTGTTCCTTGTCGAGGGTAACTGTATACAATGCCTTGATTTGGAAGTGTATCATCTGTTGCAGTATCATTATAGGTTGCTTGCACAATTTCGTTATTAAGCTTATCTGCAACGACTAAGGTGCGCTGATTGCCATTAGCCATTCCATCATTATAAATTTCTGTCACATGACTTTCTGGCAGATTTAGCCCATATTGTTGATTGAAGTCAGCAAGTGTTTTGTCTTGGTTGCCGAAATTTTTAATCCAGACAATAAAGCTTTCTTGCGGCTCAATTACTTTGTTATCAGATAGCTTCCATACTTGATCGGCTGTACCGTCAGGATAACGATAAAATAATTGATAGTCTTTCATATTAATAGATTGGTTTGAATTATTATAGATCTCAATGAACTCATAACCATCTGCTTTATTCACATTTGTAGTGTCAGGAGTGATTTCAGTAATTAATAGCTTAGGAAGCTTTTGCGTATCCATGTTCGTTACTTGATCGACGGTAACGTGTATATCATTCTCTTTTGGGTATACAACTGTTCCGCCGTCCATAGTCTCTGCAACTATTTGGTAGCTAAAACTAGGTGACCAAAGGTATTGTTTTGGCACCGTTACGGTAAATGTATCTGTTCCCTCCATTTTTATAAAAGAAAGCTCTTGGGTCATCATTTGCTTTCCAGTTTTATATTTTAGTGTCAAGTTTTTCACATGAGAGGCAGTTGCGCGAATAGTTAGATCGTTTGCATTGGAAATCTGTTCCACCGGCTCGTGCTTAATAATCGATTCTTCGTTAGCCGTTTCTGCTTTATTTGTAGAGTTTTTATTCTTTTTTTCTTGAACTGGTTTTGTGGAATTGGCTGTCTTTTCTTGTTTGCTGTTATCTTGGGGAGTTTCTTGAGGTACTTCTATTTCCACTTGTTGATCTGGTATTTGCCCATGAATTAATGTACCAGGTGTAGCTGTTTCGGTTAGGCCACCGTCATTCATCTGGTTATTGTGAAAATAAAAGAGTTGACTTGCACTAGCTTCACGATAGTTGTAGGTGATTTCGAATAATTCTTTATGTTCCTCTTGTTTAATAAATTTGATGGTTGAATCTTTCGTTGATATGGCTACATGACCAACCATGATGAATTGCTCACTTTTTAAGTTTGTATTGTAATGATGATTAAAGGTTTCCACATGATTCGCTTTGTTAGTAAAACGGATGATTTTGGTCTTTCCAGCTGGAATTAGAGGTGAATCATTAAATTCAATTTTTTTACCCTGAATCAACAATGAATAATCTTTTAACGGTACAGCTTCTGTCGTGTTGTTGTACACTTCGATAAATGGCTCTTTACCTAGGTTAACTTCCGTTATCATAAGATGTGGAGCGGCTTGTGGATCAGCCTTAGATTCTTTTTTGATAGGGACTGTAAAAGTGTTTGAAGTTTGTTGGGCTTGTCCATCATCAGCTACAATCCAATAGTTGATTTTTTCTGACCAAAGAGAAGTAGCTGGGATAAAAGTAGTAAAGGTATTATTTTCTTCCTTATTCATCATTACTGCAACCGGCTTAGAAAATAGTGTAGGCTGATAGTATAAGGTTGCTTTTGTTGCGGTTGGAATGGTTGCGGTTATTTGCTGATTTTCGTAAGCAATAAACGATTCAGGTACGTCATGTTGAATTTCTAATGGTTGCTTTATTTCTTCAGATGAATTGGAACTTTCATTTGATTGCTCATTCGATTTTTCTGTATGTTGCTGTGAATTAGAAACAGCGGCATAAGCAATAGAGCTAGTTTGTAATAAATTTGTCATGACTAGCGTAATTGCAGTTATTACTGCCAAAAGCGTATGTAATTTTCTTTTTTTCATTTTTATAACCATTCCTTTCACTTTCGCTCAAGGCACAAAACGGTATGAAATGTACTTGTGCTGAGCGCTTTTTTATTATTCTAGATTTATGGGGATGCTTAGTTAACTACAAATCACGTGGAGGTGAGTGTACCATTCTGTACAGAGTGACCGCATTTTTATATTGTGTAAATTGCTTTTCAAGCACAAATAAGTGTGATTCGAGCACGCAGACTTATCCTTTGTATAAACATGACTCGTTTATGGCTGGGTAGTCAGTCAATACTGCTCTATCCCTATATATTCTAGAAAGGAGATACATCATGGTTTAAAACTTGTTTACCCGATCTGTTGTGGAATTGATGTCCACAAAACCTTTGTTATTGCCTGTATCGCTACAAGAGTTACTTTCTACAAAACACTTAACTGTAATTTAGCACATTTTGAAGAAAAAGGACCTTATAACCCAGAGCTATATAAAAAATCAGATGTTCTTCCTGTAAGTCGTGAGATAACGGTCGAACAAGCCATTGCACTCGCAAAATCTCAAGGTTTTCGCATTGCTATATTAGAAACTAAAGAACATAGACAAATTGCTATTGGTTTATAATTTTTTTAAAGAAGTCATCTTTGATGGTTTATTTGGCATATAGTTTTAATTTAAAAAGTAATTATGGGGTTATTTCATACTTTCCCTCCCTTTTATAGACTTTATATAAAGTATAAATATTAACTATTAATACTCAGTTAAAACAATGTAAAGATTTGTAAAGCATCACAAAAAGCGAAAGGAGTGCATATATCATCGGTTCTTTTCACTTTTTTATGTGTGTCAGGCATGGCGACTATCTTAGTGGTGAAAGTCCACTGTGGGGGTTACACAACAACCAACCACTAGAGAAGCGCAAGGCACTTATCGTGAGGAAAGGGTTGAACAATTATAGTGTTTTTACACCATGAATGCACGAAGGATAAACTTCTAAATGAGTTAATGAGCGCTGATAAGGCTGCGCTTTTTTTAGTGGCTGATGTGGAAGAACAAACCACAAAGGGTGTTGCAGACATGGCGCCAGCTACCAGGCATTTATTGATACGTTGAAAGCGAAGGGGTGGAAGGGTGATCTATATTCAGGCCACGACACCTATAAGCCGCTGGACATGGACAAGGTGAAAGCAGACTTTGTTTGGATCCCGCGTTATGGTAGCAACAAGCCAGCTTGCCCGTGTGATTTATGGCAATATACGGAGACTGGTCGTTTTGTGTCCAGTAATGTGGACTTGAACAAACTGACTGGTAGCAAGTTGTTGTCATATTTTACTGGTGGTAGTCTAATGTACAGCAAACCGCTAAACCGGTGAAGCCATCCAGTAAGCCTGCTGCCGCTTTCAGTACTTATACCGTAAAATCTGGGTCAGGCATTGTGGCTAAGTATGGTACAAGTGTAGCAGCCCTGCAGCACCTGATCTATAAGGGACAAAAGATCAAGCTGTCCAGATCTGCACAAGCAAAGCCGGCCGCTAAATACCATACAGTTAGAGCAGGAGATGCCGTATCTGGACTTGCTGTTAAATATGGTAGTACGTAAGCGCAGACCAAGACATGGAATAAGCTTTCTGATGTCAATAAAATTTATGTGTGTCAGAGACTACTGATTAAATGAGAACGGGGCTGGGACAAAACTAGCCAAAAATAAATAAAAATGGTTTCGATCATCGGTTTTTGATAATTGGAACCATTTTTTGTTGGTTTATTTCCATTATCGATTGTTTGGCTTCTGTTCATAGCGATATACTTCTTCAAGTTCACCTCCATGAGCGCAAAACCTAATTCATTTTCTACTTTCTCTTTGCCCCTGACGGACAAACGAGTGAAACCCAAATTATCCTTCAAAAATCCGAAGACTGGCTCTACATCAATTTTACGTTTTCCATAGATTTCACCAGTTTCTTTATTCGAAAGCTGTTGTCTTACATATTCTTTTTGTTGTTCCCATTTTTCGGTATGACAGTTTGTCAAATTAAGTGCAACAGTTCTTCCTGAAACGCTTCGTGTGTAGTTTTCCAATTTAAACATTTTCAAGGTCTATTGTTGATCAGTGTTAGTGCATTTTCTAGTTCTGCATCTGAGGCTTTAGCCAAAACGATTTTTTAGGGAGGAACTCTTGTAATAAAATTTATGACGTAGAACACTCAAGTTTTTGTTTTCTAACCATCCTTGATATATCCCAACGATAAATGGTTTACATGCTAAGCCCCTTGAAATAAGCGTCCGACAATGTGTTCTGGACCAGGTAAGCTTCAATTTTAGGTGTTTCACTTAATATTACAATGCGTCATGTAACCCAGCCTACAGTACTTTTTAGTAATTATTTTTAGAGAGTCTAACCACAGTTCTTTGTTTATCTGTTAATCAGTTAGATAACGCTAGACGTTTGATTTCATACAAGGATACAGAACAAGGAGTGCGTGGCTTGAAGCACAGCGTAATAGACAATACGAAAGGATTAAATCAATGATTTATGAGGGTATTGACGTAGCCAAGCATAAACACCAAGTGGCAATCATTGATAATGGAGGTGAAATCTACGAACATGATTTAGTTATATATCAGGATTTCAAAGACTTCATGAAAAACTTTGTCGTGGCAGAAGTAGCGTAAGAATGCCAAATAGCGATGGAAGATACTGGCCATTATAATGTTCCTATCCTACAATTTTTCACGATTAATAGCCAATTATTCACCAACGTTCAAGGCGTACTATGAGAAAAAGCTAGCTGAGGGTAAGCACTATAATGTGGTGCTCAGCCATGTAACGAAGAAATTAATAAGAGTGATATTCCATTTTTACTGTAAACCGGTGAATCATATAAAGAAGTATGTGCGTAATGTAAAAAAAGTGAAGCTATGGTAAATAGCGTTGCAATAATCTCAGATTTCAAACTACAAATAAGCTTGATGATTAATTTGAAATTCACAAATCATCAAACTTATTTGCCATGCTCCAAAGCTTCTAATGGAAAATACTAAATTTATTGCTAAAAGCTTATTGACTTTATATAGTTAGCCTCAAAGTATAAAAAAAGTGATTAGTATAGTCTTATTGATTCTTTGAATTCATTAAATGCATTTTTACCGTAATCATCACCATATTGATTTATATGTTTTTGAATTTCATCAAGATGTTCATGGAGAAAAGAATGTATTTCAGTAGTATCTGCTAGATTATATATTTCATGAAGAAAATCTATAGTTTCTCCAATAAGAAAGCTATTATTAAGTTTTAATAAAACTGAACATATTTCTGGTATAGCATTAAATGCTTCTTCCGCTGAAAGACCTTCAGTAAGTTCTTCAAAAGACTCTCTGAAATACCATTCATTTTGATCAAGTTCTGCTTCCCAATTTTCAAAGATATTTAGTAGTTCTTGTTCCAACGATGTTGACCACCTTTATTTGTATTTGAAATCATCAAATTTCTTAGTCTTCTTATTATAATTGAAGTGGATTGTAATTGTTTTACTACCTTTAACTTTAAATGTTCTTTGCATTTTAACCCATCCTTTTTTACCAGGCCAACGTTTATCCGTCATTTTTTTTGATGGAAGAATTTCTTTAGCACCTTTCAAAGGGTTGGATAAAACACTTTTCATTGCGATTTGTTCTTCAAGATTTTTAGCTGTAGTTCTCCCTGTAGACCCCTTTCCTAGGGACTTTTTTTTCAGTTGTTTATTTAAATCTTTAACTGCGCTTTTAATAGCCTTTTTTCCAAATTTCTTTACAACCCATTTGATACCAAATCTTGCTAAAAATCCGACTATTATAGGGATAGCAGGTATTACAGAGGCACTGATTTCAGATGAATTTATATCAAATACTTCACCAGTTTCCTGATCAGCTTTATCTAATAAACGATTAAGACAAAGGGGTATCCCCTTTGTCTTAGACCAATATCTAAAAGTATACACTGCAATATCTTTCTACGTGGGGGAAAACCTTTTTGAAAAGTAGCTTTGTCGTCTAGCTTTAAGCGCTCATCTGCTAGCAAACTTCGAATTTCTTCCTACGATAAGTCAACATCGGCTCGAATTATTTCAAATACCCATAATATAAGTTAGAAAATGTGTTTTATTGAGCATGTGATTACATAAAAAACATCATTAATTGCGCTGAAATGGCAACAAAAATAAGTGAAAATGGATAAGCAGCAGCGTAGGCAATAATGGCATCATCTGTATCGACTACTTGGTTTAATACACCTAAGGCGGGTGTACTTGTTCTGCCTCCGCATAGCGAGCCAAGTGAATGGACAATGCTAAGTTTAAACAGTTTTTTTGCTGCTAAATATCCTAAAAAGATTGGCACAAGTGTTATTATTGTGCCTCCAATTGCCAATTTAACTCCTTCTGTTTGAATCACATCTACAAAACCCTTTCCTGCTGTTGTACCTGCACCCGCTAAAAATAATACAAGTCCTAATTCACGAATAACATGATTAACAGGCTCAAAATAGCGTACATGAATCGGACCAATATGACCAAAATGGCCGATAATTAAGGCGATAAATAAAGGGCCTCCAGCTATTCCGAGCGTAATTGTTCCAAGTCCCGGTATGTAAATGGGGAGCATTCCAAGCATGATCCCTAATAATAGGGTTATGCTAATCGAGAAAATATGAATGTTTGTAAGTGTCACATTTTTTTGTGAGAAGAGTTTTTCTACCTGGTTTAAACGATCTTCCGTGCTTACAATTGTTAATACATCGCCACGAAGTAAACTCAAATTTGGATGCTGGTTTAATTCCAGTCCTTCTCGTTCAATTCTAGTTACTGTCGCACCATATTTTTTTCGGAGCTTCAATTCTTGAATACTTTTTCCGATTATCGTTTCGTCCTCTACAGTTACTTTTTTGAATTGTATATTATCAGGATTTTCAAGCTGGGTATTCACTTGCTGGCCAACATAATTACCGAAAGATTTCAGTTCTTTCTCTTCGCCAACAGTAACAAGATTATCACCCATTAAAACTGTAGTATCACTGAGCGCAATCATCGTATGACCATTACGAATAATCCTGCTGATGACAACGGCTTTTTTACTGATTGCAAGCTCTTTTAACGTTTTTTTATGGAGCTTCGGGTTTGTAACTTTAAATGCCATGACTTCAGGAGAATGTTCATTTTTAACCGGATGATTCGTCTTCTCTAAGTCTTCCATAAGGTCTACTTTACTAAAACGGGGCAAAAGCTGAACAAATAGAATGATTGCAAGTACTCCAAAAGGATAGCCAATTCCATAGCCCACGGAGGCAATTGGATCGTTTGTTGCCTGTAATGCAGCAGCTAAGCCCGGTGTACTTGTTAATGCTCCCGTCATCAATCCGATACTTAATGGTGCTGTAAGATCAAATACTTTTGCAACTAACACTGTCGTTAATACAGCGCTGGAGACGATAAATAAAGAAATAACACAAAAAATGATGCCATTTGAACGAATCATTCGGAAAAAACGTGGCCCGGCTTGAAGACCGATAGCTACAGTAAATAAGCTCAATCCGAATTTTTGAATGATTGGTGAAACTTGATACCCAAAATGACCAAAAATCATAGCAATGAGTAATACTCCGGCAGTTCCTAAGCTTAATTTTTTTATTTTGATTTGACCTAGAAAGGAGCCAAGAAATAAAATAATAAAAACTAAAGTAAGTTGTTCATCTAGTAGATCATGCAGTAAAGATTCCATTTTCCTCTCCTCTTTCATTTATCCCGCAAGTAAGGTGCCGTAATTTTCTCCATTGCAAAATATGCTAGTGATGTTAGGAACATGATGAGAAAAAAAGCACCTAAATGCCCGATTCGTTCAGCTAGCATTTCTTGGGAAAGGCATTCCAAGAAATGAAGTTTCACTTTATAAACATATTGTACTACAAGCCGATTTAAAATCTTAGATTCAAAAGCAATGTTCAATAAGTTTTCAAGCTTCTATGGGCTAATTAAGTATGTAACCGTTTTTAATTAACTGTAAGTTGTTTTTATTAAGAAATTTATGAAAATAAAGAAGTGAAAAATGCATAATTGATTAATGAACAGGGAGAAAGAAAAAATGTATGCATTTACATTTTTGTTTTTGTCTCATATGTTTTGGCTGCTCCATGGACAAATGATTGACATTGTAGTTGTATGAGATGCACAAAACATTCAATTAATTTAGAATGTAGGTTATAAAAGTGACAATGAAAACAAGAAAAACCTTTATTATAATAATCCGTCACTTTGAAATAAATCTAAACATGGTGACATGTTGGATTAGGGAGTACAAAGATGGTAAATACGGAGATATAGATATAACCACGTAACCACTGCTTTGGATCTTGCTTCTAAACTGATCGTCCATAGAAATGATGTATTGAAAAAATTATTGGGAGAGAGTGCCGTCAAATATGATCTCCATATAGAGCTGTTATAATAATATGGAAGAAACGTATATCTGGATATAAATTTAAATCTTATGGGGGGCTGTGAAGCGGTTACGTATTTGTGAATTTCTACAATTATTGACATAATTATTCTAGTATTCATGTCTATCACTTGTTACAAAAGAGTAAGGTAGTTATAGAAGAAATTTGGGTGTTTTTCTTTTTGTCCACACTTTGTAGCTGTCAATTCTGAAATGGAAGTAAGGGCGAAGTATAGCGGACAAAGCCATTACCCTTTACGACATAAAAGAATTGGCTATCGTCTTAAGGAATAGCTAACGAAAAAAGAAGTGTATTTTGAAGAGTGTTATTGTCAAAAAAAGGGTTAATCTGTTAGTACAGAATTATAAAAAATTGTGCAATGCGGCTAATTTGTTTTAAAATTAGCCGCATCCAACTCAGCACTTAGTGATCCTAAGGTATCGTTTCAACTTCTTACAGCTTAGAAATCTTACACCAACGCGTAAAGCACCTTGTTGAGGGCGGATTAAGAAGCCCAATTTTGCTCCTGAAAAGTCGTATCATGTAATTCGTTATCTTGTGCAATAAAGAACATAATATCGAGAACTATAAAAAAATTATAAATTGAATGATGTTACTTACAGATGAATCGTTAGCGTAGATTCAATCAATATATAAAACATATTATGTTTAGGTTGTAACTGTTTGCCGTTTATTAAGTTTTTATTTTACTATAGGAAAGCATAAAATTTTAGAGTTTATCGTATAAGAAAAACTGTAGCTTTCGTTAAAGACTTGGCGACAAGCCAAGTCTTTCTAATATAGACGTTAAAAGAAAATTAAAATGAGTTGAGCAGCAATGGATCCAAAAATAAGTGAAAATGGATAAGCGGCAGCATAGGCAATTGCCGGGTCTTCTGAATCTACTAACTGATTTAAAGCACCTAGTGCTGGGGTGCAGGTTCTGCCACCACACAGTGTGCCAAGCGAATAAACAACACCAAATTTAAACAGTTTTCTGGCCACAGTATAACCGATAATAATCGACACGATTGTTATGATAGTACCACTAACAACTAATTTGAATCCCTCGGTTTGAATGACTTCCACTAAGCCTTGTCCTGCTGTCGTCCCTGCACCAGCTAAAAATAAAGCAAGACCTAATTTCAATATTACGTGATTAGCTGGCCCATAGTAGCGTACATGAATTGGTCCAAGCCTACCAAAATGACCGATAATTAAAGCGACGATTAATGGTCCTCCTGCTAACCCAAGTTTCATCGTGCCAAGACCAGGAATAGGGATAGGTATCATTCCAAACAAAATTCCTACTAATAGTGTAATACTTATAGATAAGATATGAATATTCGTTACCGTTAGCTTTTTTCGGGAAAAGAGTTTCTCTAATTCATCTAATCGACTTTCACTACTTACCATTGTTAAAACATCGCCGCGAAGCAACGGCATAGTTGGATTTTGATTAAGCTCAATTCCTTCTCGTTGAATTCTAGTTACGGTTGCTCCGTATTTTCGTCTAAGTTTAAATTCTTTAATACTTTTACCAACAATTTCGTCATCTTCAACCGCTATTTTTCGAAATTGAACATTATCTGGATTTTCTAAAAGTGTATCTACTGGTTCCCCGACATATTTGCCAAATAATTCAAGTTCATGGGCTTCTCCGACTGCAACAAGGTGGTCACCCATTAAAATAATTGTGTCGTGAAGTGCGATCATTGTATGACCATCTCGAATAATTCGGCTAATCACAATGGAATTTCGACTAAAAGCAATTTCGCTTAATGTTTTTTTATGCAACTTTGGATTAGTCACTTTAAATGTCATTACTTCTGGTGAATGTTCCGTTTTTATTGGATTGTTTGTTTCTTCTAAATCTTGGATTAGGTCTATTTTACCAATACGGGGCAGAAGCTGTATGAATAATATAATAGCTAATACTCCAAACGGATATGCAATCCCATAGCCAACCGATGTGATTGGATCATTGGTTGCTTGAAGAGCTGCTGCTAAGCCTGACGTATTCGTCAACGCACCCGTCATTAAACCAATTGCTAATGGAGGTGATAGGTGGAAGACTTTTGCTACAAAAACAGATGTGAGAACAGCGCTACAGACAATAAATAAAGAAATAAGGCAAAAAACGATCCCATTAGAACGCATCATTCGGAAAAAACGCGGTCCTGCTTGAAGACCAACAGCAACAATAAATAAGCTAAGGCCTAAATTCTGAATCGTTGGTGATACTTGATAACCATAATGACCAAAAATCATGGCAATAACTAAAACGCCTGCTGACCCTAAGCCAATCCCTTTAATTTTTAATTGTCCTAGCCATGACCCAAGGAACAAAATAACAAAAACTAAAATAAGCTCTTCACTAAGTAAATCATGTAGTAAATCTTCCATTTTAATCTCCTTAAATTCATTCTTCCTATATATATTACTACAACTAGATAGAGAAAACGAAACCAATTGATAAACTTCACTAATATTTCAAGCTTATTGAGAGAATACATAGGTTTAAAACGGTTTTTACTAATATACAAGCTCTGGTAAAAAAGAATGATGTTTGTATTATGCCACTATTTGTGTGATTCTTACGAAAATAGGAATAAGAAGAAATAATTAGGGGGATGAGCATGGATAATAATATGCATAAGATAAATATGACGTTTGAAGAAATCGTTAAGCAAAATGAGCGACGAATTTATTATCAGATCCATAAACTTAATATACGTGATCCACATCAGGAATTTTATCAAGAGGGATTAGTAGCGATGTGGAATGCATATGAAACCTATCGAGCGGACAAAGGACCAATGGCAACTTATTTTAATTATACCATTCGCAATCGATTGATTGATTTAATTCGAAGTAAAGCTAGAGAACAAGAAAAGTTAAATGTCTATCGCGAGTATCAGCAGCTCAATAAAACGAGCGGAAATTTTTATCGTGCTGGCAGTTTAAAGAAGCAAGTGCAAAGCCAAGAGCCAATGCTGGTAGATTACGACGATTTAATTAAAGAAGCTTATCAATTATTAAGCATAAATCAATTAAAATGGTTTTATTTCTTTCTTATTCAAGACATGTCGATAAAATCTATTTCTGAAAGAGAGGGTGTATCGATTGATGCTGTGAAAAGCTGGGGAAGAGAAGCAAGAAAAAAATTGCGTGCTGCTAAGTTCTTGAATGAAGATTTATGCTAAAGGGAGAGTTGAATCGAATATCCCCTTAGCATGTTAAAAAAGTTCTATTCGTTATTGTGATAAACTTGTTGAACGGCTTTAAATAAAATATGTACCCCATTTATTAAGGCATCTTTATTAAATGTCATCTGTGGATGATGTAAGCCCGGTGTTAATTCACAGCCTAGTCCAAGCATTGTTGCTTTTAATTCAGGTTTTTTAATCGTATAAAAGTGAAAGTCATCTCCACCTGGTGTAAGTAATGGGGGGTCAACATTTTCTGAGCCTAAGACATTGCTAATAGCCGATTCCATAATAGATATTGCTTCTGAATTTATTTTTGCTGCTGCAATACCACGTTTCTCTATAATTTCTATTTCAATGCTATTTAAGCTTTCGATTGCTGTGAAAATTTGTATTACTTGCTTATCTAATTCTTCCATTGCTTCATTTGTCTGAGCTCGCATATCTAGTGCAAAAATAGCGTTACCGGGAATAATGTTGGTACTTTTGCTGCCAGCTTGGAATTTTGTCATTTTTACAGAGTGGGGAATAGTCGGGTCTAAATGAATTTTATTTAGTAAATGAACCATTTGTGCACCTACTTCAATTGCATTACTATTTAAATGCGGCCGAGCTCCATGCGCATCATGTCCTTTAATTTTTGCCTGGTACATTTTTGTTGCTCCATGTACAATTACTGGAGTAGCATGATGCATTTGAGTTTCTTGCTGTGGACGTAAGTGAATGCCAAATAAATAATCAACATCCTCCATAGCTCCTTTTTCAACTAGTTTTAATGCGCCTTGCCCCGTTTCTTCGGCAGGCTGAAAGATAAATTTAACTGCTATATTGTCCATAAGCTCGGGTGTTTCCTTCAGCTTCCATAATAATCCTAGGACGATGGCCATATGTGCATCATGTCCACAAGAATGATTTGCCTGAAACACTCCATCTACTTCTTGCCAAAGAGCATCGATATCCGCTCGGACTGCTACTACAGGTAAATTTTTTTCAAAGTTTCCTAATTGTGCTATTACTCCTGTATGGTCTGAAAAAGTAGTCACTTCACAGCCATTTTCCTGCAATATGTTTGCGATATAGTTTGTAGTATTTATTTCTTCCCAGCTAATTTCTGCATGTGTATGTAAATAAGTAAATGTGTCTTTCATCCTTTGTTCTAAATACCCCATACTAATCCTCCCCATTTTTAATAAAGTATTTCGTTGATTGTACTTTGCCTATTTTACAATCCGTTCAAACAGTTCAATCAAAATAGCATTGATATAAGCTAATATCACTAGTCCTTTACTAAAAAAATGATGTTGTGTTGTTATAGAATGACAACATCAGCAAAATCAATAATTAGTGCGATCCTGAAATCTGTAAAGGCAATCACCTTAATCCCTTTCTTTTTTGCTTCTGCTGCTAAACGGATGGTATCTAGTGTATATCGATAGTAAGAGAATATAATACATTTTTTCTTTGAAGGTAAAACCAAGTAGTCCAGCATCTGTTTCTGGCTGGTATCATAGAGCATTGCCCATAATATAATTTAGATAAAAATACATCCAATGGATAAATGTAAAGGAATGGTGGTAACCAGCAATACTAATTCTGTTTACTTTTTGATTATTGTGTTGAATAAGATCTTGAATAATTCAGTATTTAATTGCTAGATCCTTTCTATCATCGTAATGGCTTGTTAGAAGCTTTTTGTAAAGGCGTTGACGTAGGATCTTTTTTTACGGTGTGGTTGTTTAAATTGCAAAAGATATGGACAGATTTTCTTTTATAAAGGACTAAAGCCCCATGTATTGAGTTCTTTTTTTGAGCAGTTAACGTATTTCCGTTATTTTTTATTGCGATAAATTATATCCTTTATTATAATAAAATGCAAGTTGGTAAAATTTCGAAAATTCAGGAGGGGTTATGATAAATTCTACAGGGGAAAAAGAGAAGCGGAAAAGGAAAATGGCTTTGCCTGATGCTTATGTTATCTTATTTACTATTTTGTTATTAGCTGCAATTGCTACTTACGTGGTACCAACAGGAAGCTTTGAACGAGAAACAGTAAATGATATCACGACAGTTGTACCGGAAAGCTATCAAAAAATAGATCAGCAACCAATATCACTGATTGAGATATTTACTGCTATTCAGCAGGGAATGATCGATTCAGCAGGCCTTATTTTTCTTGTCCTCATTATTGGGGGAGCTTTTGCAGTTATTGAATACACTGGGGCGATTGATGCTTTAATTATGAAAACAATCAATCAGACCAAGGATAAGGAATATTTGCTAATCATTATTGTAAGCGCTTTATTTTCTGTTTTTGGTGCATTAGGAATTATTGTGAATGCGGTTATTGCGTTTATTCCGATTGGGATTATATTAGCGCGTTCTATGAGGCTAGATGCTATAGTAGGAGTATCCATTATTTACTTAGGGGCATATGCGGGTTTTAATACGGCATTTTTAGATCCGCTAACAACGGGAATGGCTCAAGAAATTGCCCAAGTTCCATTATTTTCAGGGCTAGGTTTACGAATTTTAATTTATTTAACTATATTAATTTCAACCATTGGCTACGTTTGCTGGTACGCAATTCGAGTCAAAAAAGATCCGCTGAATAGTATTTTAGGCGAACATCGCTTTCCAAAAAATGCTGATAAGGACATGTCAAATGCACCAGCACCATTAACAATTGTACATAAATTGGTTTTAGGCTGGCTTGCAATTGGTATAGGATTCTATGTATTCGGAGTATTTCAATACAATTGGTCATTGAATCACATGGCTGCTATGTTTATCGTTATTGCAATTGGTACGGCAATAATTGCGAGAATTAATACTAATGAATTTGTTATTCAGTTTTTTAATGGATGTAAAGGTTTGGTCTACGGGGCTTTAATTATTGGCATGGCCCGTTCCATCGTTGTCGTATTAGAAAATGGACAAATTTTAGATACGATTGTTCAAGGGATGTCCAAAATGATGGACCCTTTTACAAGTGTAATCGGTGCGATCGTCATGTTTATTGCAAATTTTTTGTTTAATATTATTGTATCCTCTGGAAGTGGGCAGGCAGTGATTGTTATGCCAATTATGACTCCACTTGCAGATATGATGGAGATCCCTCGACAAGTAGCTGTTCAAGCATATAAGATGGGAGATGGATTCTCTAATGTTATTACACCAATATCAGGCGTTTTAATGGCTACCTTGGCAATTGCTGGAATACCCTGGGGGAAATGGCTTAAATTCATTATGCCATTAGTGATTATTTGGTGTGTCATTGGTATTGTTTATTTAACGATTGCTGTCATGATAGGGTGGGGACCTATTTGAAAGCGCACTTAAAATTTATCTTTTTAATACTGTTTCCCCGAATGCCAAAATGATAGGAAAGCATATATAACATATTTACAAATGTAAAAAGGAGCGATAAACGATGGAAATGAACGAAATTATTTTGTATAAACTAAAGATGAGAATGAAAAATCCATTTACAACCAGTTTTGGAACCGAACAAGATCGAATATTTTTGTTAGTAGAGGCAAAAGATGCAAATGGACGTTCTGGTTGGGGAGAAGGAGTAGCTTCTGACCGTCCTCTTTATAGTGAAGAATTTACACAGCAAAGTTGGTACATGCTGGAACAATTTCTTATACCTGAAGTTATCCATCGAAAAATGGATCACCCTAATGATCTTCAAGCAATTTTTCAACCTTATAAGCGAAATCATATGGCTAAAGCAGCTTTAGAAGGAGCTGTATGGGATCTATATGCAAAGCAGAATAACCAATCGTTATCACAAGCTTTGGGAGGAAGTAAGAATAAAATTGAAGTCGGTATTAGCTTAGGTATTGAAGACAGTTATGCTAAACTATTGGAAAACATTCAAAGTAAAGTAAATGAAGGATATAAACGGATTAAAATAAAAATTAAACCAGGAAAAGATATTGAAGTAGTACGAGAGGTACGAAAACATTTCCCTAGTATTCCTTTGATGGTTGATGCTAATAGTGCTTATACCCTTAGGGATATCGATGTTTTAAAAGCATTGGATGAGTTCGATTTAATGATGATCGAGCAACCGCTTGCAGCAGGAGACCTCATTGATCATGCGAAGTTGCAGAAGGAAATAAAAACACCTGTATGTTTGGATGAGAGCATTCATTCCTATGACGATGCACGTCAAGCTATTGAGTTAGGAAGCTGTAAAATTATTAATCTAAAGATTGGCCGTGTTGGTGGTCTGACAGAGTCCAAACGCATCCATGATTTATGTGAACAGGCAGGTATTCCATTATGGTGCGGAGGAATGTTAGAGTCTGGAGTTGGACGTGCACATAATATTGCCATCGCCTCACTTGCTAACTTTACACTACCTGGTGATACGGCTTCTTCATCCAGGTATTGGGAGAAGGATATCATTGATCCAGAGGTAGTTGCCGAGCAAGGGGTACTTACGGTAAATGATTTCCCAGGGATTGGCTATAATGTGTTGATGAACGAGGTAGAGAAACATACGATGGAAAAGAAAGTGTTCACGAAATAAAGCTAATGGGGGATGGCTGTATCCCCTTAGTTTAAAAGTAATTTAAAAAATGAGTGTTGTAAGTAAACGCAATCAAAGGCGTCTACTCCAATAAAAAATTCATTTTAAAACAACAGAAGCGAAGTGTAAAAAAAGCAAAAATATCTTTATTTGTATTCAAGTACTAACTCAGTGGAGGTTAGTATAGATAAACAGCAATCAAATTTTACCATTGGTTGAAAGCATCCGACACAGTGACCGCCACAAATATGGTTGGCTCATTCCCCATATTCTATGAGAAAATGGATGTTTTATTAGATTAGAAGAATTCGACATTTCTTCCTTTTGAACGGGCTCTTGATGATTCCGAACAAGCATTGGAACAACTGGAATGGTTAAAAAATCAGTTTCCGGGGATACAATTTGATAGTTATCAGCAATCAATACAACAGTCTAGGAAAATGTTTTCACAACGCTGGTCGATTTTTTTACTGGTGATTTTTGTTATTCTTATTGGGGAAATGTTAGGAACGATTAATACTTTAGTAAACCGTATTTACTAGAGAAAAGAATTTGCAGTCGTAAGAGCGGTTTTTAGATGAAGAAGGCATGATACACAGTTTTTTTATATCTGTTCTGTAGTATTGTATTTGACGTCATATCGGGTGTGTTGTTTACGTATTTACTAAATTTGATTGACCTGGGAACGAGGGCTACCTTTACATTTGTATGAAGTATAATTGAGCTTATGCTTCTGAGAGATTGTGGAGTTTTTATCCGGATTGCATAAAAGTTGGAAGTAGAAATATTGGGTTAGAATTAAAATATATCCTTTCCTTTATGTTAGACGTATAACGATTGTAGAGTAATCTCTTATTTGCTACTTGAACGTGGCAAGAAGAGATTTTTTTGTATTCTTTCCATGTTAGTTGAGTATTTTATTTGACTAACACATCTTGAGATGGGAGAACCATCCACACAATAAGGTTTTACTTTATCCCTCCCTTGCATACAAGCTCCTTGAATAAAACATAAATTGTCAGCAGTTTGTCATACATGATGGGAAATGTTTTTGTTACACTATGTAGGAACTTGCAGGGGGAGGTCTATATGCATAAAGATCAATTGTGGGAAGAGGCTAACGCTTTTTTACGAATGTATTATCAAGAACTTCATTTATCATCAGACCAATTAGCAAATAGACTGGCAGTGATAAAACAGCAGATTGCTGCGACGGGAATATATGAACATACCTATGAGGAATTAAGCTATGGGGCTAAAGTAGCCTGGCGCAATTCCAATCGATGTATTGGACGACTATTTTGGAATCGGTTAGAAGTGATTGATGCAAGAGACGTACAAACAAGTCAAGATGTGTTTCACTATTTGTATGAGCATATTAAGAATGCCGGAAATAAAGGTAAAATAAAACCGTTAATTACAATTTTTCCACCTGAGCGTCCCTATCGTGAGCAGCCTGTTAAGATATGGAATCATCAACTTTTACGTTATGCAGGCTACGAAACGGAAAACGGCATTATTGGAGATCCTGCCTCGCTAGAGTTTACCAAAGAATGTCAGAGGCTCGGCTGGCAAGGGGAAGGAACGCCGCATGATTTATTACCATTAGTTATTCAAGTGAATAATGAGCCACCTCAGTGGTGGAAGCTACCTAAAGATATAGTAATTGAAGTAAACATTCGACACCCTGAGACAGATATTTTTGCCGGACGATTGGTGAAATGGTACGGTGTTCCGATCATTTCTGATATGCGATTGGAAATTGGCGGGATAAATTATATAGCAGCCCCATTTAACGGCTGGTATATGGGAACTGAAATTGGAGCAAGGAATTTAGCTGATAAAGACCGCTATAATCTATTGCCTATTGTTGCTAAACAGTTAGGTTTAAATACAGAGCATGCTAGTACGTTGTGGAAAGACACTTCTCTTGTTGAATTGAATAGAGCTGTACTTGAATCGTTTAAACGGGCTGGGGTTTCGATGGTTGATCATCATACAGCAGCGAAGCAATTTCAAGTATTTGAAGAAACAGAACAAAAGCAAGGAAGAGAGGTTACCGGGAAATGGTCCTGGTTAATTCCTCCGCTTTCACCAGCGGCAACCCATGTTTTTCATAAACCCTATAACAATACAACGAAGAAACCAAATTATTTTTATCAGCCACCACATTGGAAATAGCTGCTCTTTGTGATTTTATAATCTTAGATAATGTTTCATCGAGAAAAACATGTTATAATCATACGTGCCGCAGAAAATGCTGTGAGAGGATAGAGGCTTTGAACATGTTTAGGGTTAAGAAGTCATTAAACAATAATGTACTAATTGCTTTAGATGGCCAAGAAAAAGAAGTCGTTTTAATCGGCAATGGGATTGGATTTCATTATAAAAAGAAAGATATTGTTGACGCACAGAAAGTTGAAAAAATGTTTGTATTACGCGATCAACAGGAGCAACAACAATATAAGCAGTTAATCCCAAATGTGGATGAAGCTTTATTGCATTCCATTATTAGTGCTATCGATTTGATTAGAAAACGATCTGACGTTATGCTGAATGAATCCGTGCATGTTGCGCTGACGGATCATATTCTGTTTGCAGTTAATCGTATGATGAAGGGATTAGAAATTAAAAATCCCTTTCTTGCTGAAACAAAAACGCTTTATCCTTTTGAATATGAAATTGCCTCGGAAATTGTCGATTTTATGAATCAACGTTTAGATATTCATTTGCCAGAAGGAGAAATAGGGTTTATTGCCTTGCATGTACACAGTGCAATTTCCAACAAAAGGCTCTCTGATATTAATAAATATTCACAGCTCGTCACTCAATTTGTTGATATTATAGAAGAACAATTAAAAATTAAAGTTGATAAAGACGGGGTGAAATATATTCGTTTAGTTCGACATATCCGGTATACAATTGAGCGTGTATTAAAGGGAGAAACTGTAAATGAACCGGTAAAAATAGCTTCCTTATTGAAAAAAGAATATCCAACATGTTATAATTTAGCGTGGAAGTTAATTAAAATAATGCAACAAACATTAAAAAAACCGGTATATGAAGCAGAAGCAGTGTATTTAACGATGCATTTGCAGCGTTTATATCAAAAATATGAATCATAATTTATTTTTCCGTGTTACTGATCCGATCAGGCATGAGTGGAAAGATTATGAAATAAGTGCAAGTAGGACATCCTAACATCCTAACATCCTACTGCTTATTTCTGTTTTCTACTCATGCCTTTTTTGTATTTTGGAAGTGGCAATTTAGCGGTTCGGTTTAGTAATATGCAAAATTTCTATGTATTGAAAGAAACCATACTGAATGAAGTTTCATGTGATGGTTTTTAAGTGTGTTTGTTGGTAAAAGGAGGAAACGGGATGTTTAAAAAGGCTTTTGGCGTTTTACAAAAGATTGGTAAAGCGTTTATGCTTCCTGTGGCATTATTACCTGCAGCTGGTTTACTGTTAGGTTTGGGGAATGCAGCACAACAGGAGACAACATTAGAGTATTTGCCGTTTTTAGACGCTGATTGGATTCAGCTTGTGGCAAAAGTAATGGAAGATGCTGGAGGTATTATTTTTAGTAATCTGGCATTGATTTTTGCGATTGGAGTAGCCATTGGTTTAGCTAGCGACGGTGCAGCTGGTTTGGCAGCATTGGTTGGTTACTTAGTATTAAACCAAGTAATGGGATCCTGGATAAATGTTACACCAGAAATGATTAAGGCTGACCCAGGTTTTGCTTCCGTGTTAGGGATTCCCACTCTGCAAACAGGAGTTTTTGGTGGTATTATTGTTGGGTTAATTGCAGCATATTGTTATAATCGTTATCATGACATCGAAACACCGGCATTTCTTGGGTTCTTTGCAGGAAAACGCTTTGTACCAATTGTAACAGCGGCTTTTTCGTTTATTGCTGGGATGGTATTGGTATTTATTTGGCCACCTGTGCAGGACGCAATGAATAGTGCATCATACTGGTTGATGCAAGAAGGGACCTATTTTGCTGTATTTTTCTTTGGGTTTATTAAACGATTGCTCATTCCTTTTGGGTTACATCATATTTTTTATGCTCCATTTTGGTATGAGTTTGGTTCCTATACAACCGAAGCAGGCAATATTGTTCGCGGAGATATGACGATTTTCTTTGCACAGTTAAAAGATAATGTAGACATAACAGCTGGTAATTTTTTGGCTGGTGAATTTCCAATTATGATGTTCGGTTTACCGGCTGCAGCCTTAGCAATGTATCATGCAGCCCGTCCTGAGAAAAAGAAACTAGTAGCAGGTTTGTTAGGTTCTGCAGCACTAACGTCATTTTTAACTGGAATTACAGAGCCGCTCGAATTTTCATTTATGTTTGTTTCACCATTGTTATTCTTCTTACATGCTGTTTTAGATGGATTAGCATTTGTATTAATGACAATGTTTAGTGTAAATGTGGGATATACATTCTCTGGCGGAGCCATTGATTTTGTCTTGTTTGGAATTTTGCCTGGTAAAGAACCTTGGTGGATTACTATTATTCTGGGCTTAGCTTTTGCTGTTGTTTATTATGTGGTTTTCCGATTCTTTATCAAGAAATTTAATTTGATGACACCAGGGCGTGAACAAGATAATGGAGAAAATAAGGAAAAGACAGGTCAAACTGGAGATCTTGCTTATAATGTTCTAGGAGCTTTGGGTGGTGAGAAGAATATCGCTCATCTTGACGCCTGTATCACCCGTTTACGTGTTTCTGTTCATTCCATTAAAGATGTGGACAAAGAAGAATTGAAAAACCTTGGCGCTTCTGGAGTACTTGAAGTAGGTAATAATATTCAAGCGATTTTTGGTCCTCGTTCAGAGATTATTAAAGGACAAATACAAGACATTATAGCAGGAAAAACACCACAAAAAGCTGAAGCAGATCAACAGGAAGAAGTAGAACAGCAAATGGAAGAAGTGAATCCGGAAGCTTTATCGAGTGATGAAGTGGAGGATCGGATTGTTTCTCCTATGACTGGCGAGCTACTTCCAATTACTGAAGTTCCTGACCAAGTATTCTCCGGAAAAATGATGGGCGATGGTTTTGCCATCAAGCCGGATGAAGGTCTTGTCGTATCACCAGTAAACGGAAAAGTGGTTAATGTATTCCCGACGAAACATGCGATTGGGCTTAAATCAGAGGGCGGTAAGGAAATTTTGATTCATGTAGGAATTGATACGGTAAACTTAAAAGGGGAAGGGTTTGAAACGTTAATCGAAGAAGGAGATCAAGTTGAAGCTGGACAGCCTCTATTGAAAGCCGATTTAGAGTTTATTCAACGTAAAGGTATGCCAATTATTACACCGATTGTATTTACAAACTTAGAACAAGGACAACAAGTAAACATTGAAAAAAGCGGAAAAGTAGTTCGAGCAGAAAAAGATATCATTAAGTTATAAGAATAAAAGCTAGGAAGCGTCCGTTTAGCACAGACAAGCGGACTGGAGCTAGCTAAAAAAGCCGATTAGGATAACTTCTAATCGGCTTTTTTAGTATATTGGATATTTTGGTTTAAGCAATGGACTCTCTGTTTAAGACAAAATTCTTCGTGTAAATTGACATAAAATAGATCTCCTAAAGGAATATCATTGAAGAAGTAGAAATGAATGGATACTAAATGACATGCTACCTTAATACACTATACTAAGGACTATAAAAAAGGAGGACAGGTAGCATGAACACCATTAAGTTAGTCGTAATTGGTGGGGGTTCATCATATACTCCACAATTAATAGAAGAAATTATTCAACAATACGAAGTACTACCGGTTACAGAAATCTGGTTAGTAGATATTCTAGAAGGACGAAAAAAATTATCCATTGTTACAAATTTAGCTAAGCGAATGGTGACGCGTGCAGGCTATCCAATTAAAATTATAGATACGTTAGACCGACGTCAAGCAATTAAAGATGCTACGTATATTATCACGCAAATACGCGTTGGAGGATTAAGTATACTACAAAGGGATGAGTCGATCTGCTTAAAACATGGCGTCATTGCACAAGAAACAACAGGAGCAGCAGGATTTATGAACGCATTACGAACGATTCCGGTCATGCTTGATATATGTGAGGATATTGAAGAATTAGCTCCTGACGCCTGGTTGCTAAATATTACTAATCCTTGTGGAATTATAACAGAAGCCATTTATAAACATACAAACATCAAAGTGGTTGGCTTAAGTGAAACACCAACCCATTTTTATCAAACGTTTGCCGAAATGTACCAAGTACCTAAAAAGGATATAAATATAAGTTTTGTAGGGACAAATCATTTACTTTGGGTGACGGAGCTGTTCATTAAAGGAAAATCAAAGCTTACAGATATGATGCTTAGTGATTCAACAATCAGTGAGGTAAACGAAAAAACTAACTCTTTAGGATTAGATCCATTTTTCTTACAGACTTATGGAGCAATACCTTGTAACCATCATCCATATTATTTAGAGACGGAAAAGATTTTAACGAAGCAAAAAGAAGCTTATAAAGAGGGAAATCTTCCATCAGATGGAAGAATACGAGAGGAGACAACGCTTTTTTCTATTTATGAAAGAAAATCTACAATAGAATTGCCAAAGGGTTTAGAGGATCGAGAGGGGGCTGCTTGTGCAGAAGCAGCAATCAATGTAATAAAGTCAATTCACTATGATCAAAAACAAGTTCACGCAGTAAGTGTTTGTAATAATGGCGCAATACCTTGTTTACCTGATGATGCATGTATTCAAGTGAACAGCGTTGTGGAACAACATCGGATTTCGCCTTTAAATTCCGAAATAATCCTTCCACATATCCGTGGATTTTTACAACTTATCAAAGCCTTTGAGGAGCTAACAGTAGAAGCTGCAGTAACTAGAAATATGGGCATTTGTCTACAAGCATTAGCACTTCATCCATTGGTACCTGCAGAAAAAGCACATGCGTTAATTCAGGATTTATTTATGGAAAATGAAGCTTATTTTCATCCGGTTTTTTATTAAGAACCTAACATTTTTTAGATTTGAAAAGCTGCTTAAGTAGTAAAAATTAGAACTACTTAAGCAACTTTTTTTATAAAGTAAAGGAACCAATGTAGAAGACGGTCTAATTCTAACCGTTATTAAGTGCATAGGATTGTATAAAAAGGAAAAACACCCTTGACATGAGCTGTTGTGATAGAATGACAAGCTTATTCCAAAAGAAGGATAAAAAAGGAAAATAGCTTTATCACAATCGTTAATATTTTTACTTTCTATTCATCACATTCTGTAGGAATAACAGGAAATCTTCCGAATCAATTTATAGGTTGCCGATCGATAAGTACTTTGTTTCTAAATAAGGTTCAATACCTTCTAGCCCACCTTCACGACCGAGACCACTTTCTTTCATACCTCCAAATGGTGCATGAGCTGCAGATGGACCGCCATCATTCCATCCGATAATTCCATACTCCAAATGTTCATAAAGATATATACCAGTTCGATAATCATTCGTAAAGAAATATGCGGCAAGACCATATGGGGAATTATTTGCTAATTTAACAGCTTCATCAAGCTCTTTAAATACTGTAATTGGAGCAACTGGACCAAACGTCTCTTCGTGCATAATATCCATATCTTCGTTTACATGATTTAGTATGGTAGGATGTACGAAATAATAGTCTTTTTCTTCATCCGCATCAAACTGATCGCCTAATAAAACGTCAGCACCTTTTTTCTTTGCATCAGCAATTTGGTCAACAATTTTTTCATAGCTGCTTTTATTAATGATTGGACCAATATCTACTCCTTTGTCTAGTCCATTTCCAATTTTGAGCTGTTTTGCAAATTGAACAAACGTTTCAGCGAATTCATCAACTATATCTTCATGGACAATCACACGGTTTGCACAAACACAGGTTTGACCGGCGTTACGAAATTTGGTAGCAACAGTCTCTTTAGCAGCAAGCTCCACATCAGCATCCTTGGTGACAATTAAAGGAGCATGTCCACCGAGCTCCATTGTTACATGTTTAACCGTATTGGCGCTATTTTTTATTAATTGTTTGCCAACTGAAGTAGAACCGGTAAACGTTATTTTTCGCACATATTTGCTGTCTGTAAACAAATCGCCAATTTCTTTTCCTGAGCCTGTAACATATTGAATGGCGTCTTCTGGTATTCCTGCTTCATGTGCCAATTCAATCATACGAATCCCTGTTAGTGGAGTTTCAGATGCTGGTTTAACAATAAATGTACAACCTGCAGCAAGTGCCGGTGCGGCCTTTCTCGTCATCATAGCTGCAGGAAAATTCCATGGTGTAATGGCAGCAACTAAGCCAACGGGCTGCTTACTAATAATAATTCGCTTTGTTTCCGTATTGGCAGGGATCGTCCGACCATAAATTCGCTTTGCCTCTTCTGCATACCAGTCAATATAACTTGCCGCGTATTCTACTTCTCCGTATGATTCTTTTAATGGTTTTCCATTTTCCATTGTCATCAATTTAGCAAGTTCGTCTTTATTTTCTCTCACCTTTACCGCCCAATTATTTAGCAACTCAGACCGTTTGTGAGCATTTATTTTGGCCCACGCTGGAAAATAATCAAAACCTTTACGTAAAGCTGTTTCTACTTCCTCTTTACTAAACTTCTTAATTTTTTTAATTACCTCTCCAGTAGCAGGGTTTTTAACTATGATCGTATTTGCCACGGTAAAACTCCCTTCTTTATTAAATCGTTTATTTATAGTATATTCCCTTTCTTAATATAAAAAAACATTTGAATGGGACTGCAGGAATTACTTCCTGCACCTAAAGAACTATTAGCACCTTAAAATAAATACAGAATGTGATCTGACATCATAAGAAAACTCCTCTCACAATGCAGTAAGTCAAGAGGGATTTTCTTGTTTTCTATTATTGGTTTAAAACTTCTATAAAATGTCTCAGAGCCGGATTTGGGTTGTCTTCTCTATGTGCAGTAATCCAACTGACTCGTAGGGATAAGTCTTTGATTTCCTTGTATATAACGTCCAAATTATATAACCGTTTGGTCGCTGCCGGAACGATTGAGACCCCCATTCCGGCAGACACCAAGCCGAGCGCCATTTGGTATTCGGTGGTCTCCAGTTTAATGTTTGGGGTAAATCCGGCTTTTTCACACAAGAAGTTAATTTTAATGTATAAAGAGGGCCAAGATTCTTTGGCAATAACGATCAGTGATTCTTCTTCAAGGTCTTTTAAATAAACTTGGTTCTTTAGAGTCAACGGATGTTGTTTAGGAAGTGCCAGTACGCAATGACTTTTCATGACTGTATTTACTTTCAGCTTATCGTTTCCCAATGGGGGATGTAGTACACCGATATCGATATGTCCGTTTAATAAAGCACTGACTTGATCTGGAGTTGATAGCTCCCGTAGCTCAATTTTGACCGAAGGGAACTGATTTCGGTATTCCCTGATAATAGGAGGCATGATCTCATATGTAGCAGCCCCGACAAAACCGATTACCAGTTTACCAAGCTCCCCCCGGGCTGTACGCTGGGCCATGTCAACTGCGTGATCAATCTGGGAAAGGCCTTCCTTTATCTGTTCTAAAAAAACCTTGCCTGCAGCGGTCAGCCTAACGGTTCTTTTGGATCGCTTCAGCAAGGTTACACCAATTTCACTTTCAAGCTGTTTAATTTGCTGGCTAAGCGGAGGCTGTGTCATCTGCAGCCGAAGAGCTGCTTTTCCAAAATGCAGTTCTTCAGCTACAACTATAAAATAACGAAGGTGGCGCAGCTCTATCATTCACTCATTCCTTTCCGTATGCGATTTCAGTCGTATTCCATATTAATTGTAAGACAAACATATATTGGAAACTAGTTTCCATAAGATGTATATTTAATAATACAATAATTTTATTAAAAATTCATTGTAAACAAATGAAATCGAAGGAGTGAGGACTTTGAATAATGAAGACATGAAAAAAGAAACTGTTACAGTAAGAGGAGCAGAACTTGTGGTGGATAGTCTCATTCAGCAAGGTGTCACTCATGTTTTTGGAATTCCAGGAGCAAAAATCGATGCAGTGTTTGATGTATTGAAAGACAGAGGGCCTGAATTGATCGTTTGCCGTCACGAGCAGAATGCAGCATTTATGGCGGCGGCAGTTGGACGATTGACTGGAAGGCCCGGAGTTTGCCTAGTGACTTCAGGTCCAGGAGCGTCTAATTTAGCTACTGGTCTTGTAACAGCCAATAAAGAAGGAGATCCCGTTGTTGCTCTGGCGGGAAATGTAAAAAGAGCGGATCTTCTCAAGAAAACTCATCAATCGATGAATAATGCGGCATTGTTTCAGCCGATTACAAAATACAGTGTAGAGGTAGAAGATCCTTATAATATCCCTGAAGCCATAACCAATGCATTTAGAGCGGCAACTTCTGGACAAGCAGGTGCAGCTTTCATCAGCTTTCCACAAGATGTGGTATCAGAACCAGTAACCGCCAACCTCAACCTGATAAAGGCTTCACCGGTACCGAAATCTGGTGCTGCTCCAAATGAACAAATCAGTGCAGCTATTGCAAAAATTCATAACGCTAATCTTCCCGTCGTTCTAGTCGGAATGAAGGGAGGAAGACCTGAAGCGGCGGAAGCGGTACGTCGGCTGTTGAGAAAAGTGAAGCTACCGTTTGTTGAAACATATCAGGCAGCAGGGACGCTGTCACATGATTTGGAAGATCAATACTTCGGACGAATCGGATTATTCCGCAATCAGCCCGGAGATATTCTCTTAGAAAAAGCTGATGTTGTATTGACGATCGGTTATGATCCAATTGAATACGATCCGGTATTCTGGAACAGAAAAGGCGAACGGAGCATTTTGCATCTAGATGAAATCCAAGCTGACATTGATCATGACTACCAACCTGAAATGGAGCTTGTCGCTGATATTGCCACAACGTTGGATCATATAGTGCGTGATTCTCTGCCGATTTCTATTGACAAATCGTTCTTACCTTTGCTTCAGCAATTAAAGAAAGCACTAAAAAATCAAAGTGAACCTCCAAAAGAGAAGAAAGCAAATCTCGTTCATCCATTGCAGATTGTACAGGATCTGCGCAATTTAATCGATGATGATATGACGGTGACTTGTGATATCGGCTCCCACTCCATTTGGATGGCGCGTTATTTTCGCTGTTACCGTCCGCTCGGTCTCCTGTTTACAAATGGTATGCAGACACTTGGCGTTGCTCTCCCTTGGGCAATTGCTGCAACTCTTGTCAATCCGGGACAAAAAGTCATCTCTGTTTCAGGTGATGGTGGCTTCTTGTTCTCGGCAATGGAGCTGGAAACAGCGGTCAGATTAAAAGCTCCGATTGTTCATCTTGTCTGGAATGATAGCACATATGATATGGTGGCATTCCAGCAGAAAATGAAATACAAACGAACGTCCGGAGTCGATTTTGGCAATATTGATATTGTAAAATACGCTGAAAGCTTTGGAGCTACAGGCTTAAGAGTCAATTCACCTGATGAGCTGGCAATTGTGCTTCAAAAAAGTCTAGATATAGAGGGACCTGTTGTCATTGATATTCTAGTTGATTACAGTGACAATATTCATTTGGCTGAACAGCGCTTTCCAAAGATTTTTGAGAAACAATTTAGGAAAAAACAAACCTCTATGTAAGTCTTAAACACATCATGTTCAATCATATTTAAATAATCAAGGAAGTGAAAAGAGGAAAATGAAAAGTCAAAGCAAGCAAAAAGACATGTCAACGATCGATAAAAATTTTGACCAAGTTTATCAGTTTTCAACCATGGCTTCTTTGTTGGACGGCATTTATGATGGGGATTTTTACATGTCGGAAGCGAGGGAACACGGTGATTTTGGGATTGGCACTTTTAATCAACTGGACGGGGAATTAATCGGATTTGATGGTAAGTTTTACCGTCTCCGTTCTGATGGAAAAGCTTATCCAGTTAAAGAAAGCGACTGCTCACCATTTTGTTCACTAACGTTTTTCCATCCAACTATTTATCATGACATCAATCAGCGGATGACTCGTGAAACGTTTGAAAAAAAGATGCATGTGCTGTTGCCTAGTGAAAATGTGTTTTATGCAATCCGTATGGACGGTACCTTTAAAAAAGTAAAAACGAGAACGGTGGAATTGCAGGAAAAGCCGTACGTACCAATGGTTGAAGCAGTAAAATCTCAGCCGATCTTTGATTTTAATAACATCAAGGGGACAATTGTAGGATTTTGGACACCGCAATATGCTAATGGGATCGCCGTATCTGGCTTTCACCTTCATTTTATTGATGAAGATCGCTATTCAGGTGGACATGTATTTGATTATGAAATTGAAAAGTGTACCATTCAAATTTCGCAAAAACTAAACATGTACCTTAGACTTCCGAATACGAAGGACTTCTTTAAAGCTGATTTAAACAGACATGATCTTGCAGCTGGAATTGAAGCTACAGAAGGAAACCCCGAATCGTAAATAAACTTCTTATAAAGAGACTTTCAGACTGTTGAAATAGGTCGGATTATAAAAATCTGACCTATTTTCGTTTTTTAGACTATAGGAAAGTATAAAACTTTAGGATTTATCCCGCATTAAGGTGCCGTAAGACTACAACTTCCGAGAAGTTTAAATTGGAAAACGGCACCTAAATGCCCGATTGGCTCAAGGGCCTTTAGGTCATACCCTTGTGGTACTAACATTCCGTAGGAGAGGGAAAAAACTCCTACTGAATGAAGTTTCACTTTATCGTATAAGAAAAACGATAGCTTTCGCCATAAAAACTTGACAATAAGCCAAGTTTTCTAATGCTATTTTTTTCTACGAGAAGGACTTTTCCAAAACCAATACGTCAGCTTTTCAGATTCATACCTTGAAACAAGCATCTCTTGCTGCTTTTCCTTTATTAAATAGAAAAAATTGCTTCAACTGTTTACGGTAATCTAGTCACTATCCCCATCCAGTAACACCACAGACCGATGAAACCTTTTTTAACTGTTTGTACTCTTACAAATGTAATGGCTTGGAAAGACAAGCCAGCACAATATATATGTTTGTTAAATATAAAAAGAAACAATCAGGAAGATTTACAACCGATGTATGATTTATTAGGAGCTATTGTTAATTCTGAAACAATTGTCCAACAATTACTTAAAGTTGACGATTATACGTCTTTTATTAAAGTGCTAAATGATTTTAATAATAAATCATTCGTACAAACCTTGGCTTTTTCCTCAGGAAGGTCACATGGCAGCAAATTAAAAATGCTTTATTTAAAGAATAATGCTATAATCTGCTATGCTATGTCTAGAGAGCTGTCAACAAAGTAGGTGCAACAATGAATCAAAGACAAAGAGAGTTAGTAGAAATTTTATTATCCAATAACCAACGTGCGTTATTAATAAAAGACCTTGCTAAACAAGTGCAATGTTCGGAGAAAACTGCACGCAATGATTTGCAAACGATTGACAAGTTGTTAAAGGGTTATCCATCTGCTTATATTATTCGAAAACCAGGAACAGGAGTATTTATAGAAATAAATGAAAACGACCGTGCCCGTTTATTCCATGCTCTTTTTCGTGAAGATGAAACAAAGGATGAACGAGTAATGAACATTGCTTATCGACTATTAACTGAGGAACAACCAATTACTATACAAAACCTTAGTGAAACATATTTTATGCCCACTACTATTATTAAAGATGATCTCAACTGCATACAGCAATGGTTAGAGAGTTTTGGTTTAAGTGTGGAGTGCAGACAAGGGCTTGGGCACTATATAGCGGGAGATGAAATAAATAGACGAGTTGCTTTAGCTCATATCGAAGAACTTACTGGGGATTCAGCAAACTTTGTATTGGATTTATTTATGCCATTTGAAGTTGCTACAGTAAAGCAAACCTTAGACAGCATGTGTAAGCGCTGGGAACTTCCTATAACAAGTGAATCATTGAATAACCTTTTAGTTCATGCGTTAATTATTGTGAAAAGAACAAAGTGTCATGCTCCTATTGGCATACCGAAACAGAATGAATCTATTTTTCAATCAAAAGAATACCAAGCTGCAAAGTGGGGCTTACAGCAATTAGCAGAAAAATTTTGTCTTACTTTTTCTGAGTCAGAGATAATCTATTTCACTTGGCATATACGTGGCAGTAAAAAGTACGAAGAGGCGATTTATCAACAAAAAGATGAACCAATGAAGCAAATTTTAGCTACACTAATCGAAACGATGCAACAGCTGACGAGAGTCCCATTCTTGAGTGATGATCAATTAGTGAATGGGCTCATAATTCATTTAGATGCTGTAGTCAATCGTTTAATGTACGGGTTTCCAATTTCTAATCCGTTGTTGTTTGAGATTAAAAAGATGTACCCATATGTGTTTAGCATGGTAACACTCGCGACAGAGCGGATAAATGACAATTTTCATTTAGATATACCAGAGGAAGAAGTGGCATACATTGTACTCCATTTTCAAGCTTCCATTGAGAGGATGGATGCTGAAAAACATGCTATACCAAAAGTCTTAATTGTGTGTGATATGGGCATAGGCATGTCTCGTTTGCTGCAAGCTAAGGTCGAAAAGCAATATCAAGAATTAAAAATTGTAGGGGCAATAGGAAAAGGGGAAGTACAAGCTTTTTTGAAAGAAAATGATGTCAATTTAATTATTTCCACAACAACCTTAGAAAAGGTAAAAGTACCTTCTATTATTATTTCGCCACTTTTAGAAGCTACAGATAAAGAAAAACTACAAAAGTATCTTAAAAGACGAGCAGTGGAGTCATCTGTGTTAGCAGCTTCAGATCATGTGCTCTGTGAATTTATCGATGAAGCATTAACATTTGTCGGAATCCGACCACAGCATCGTTTTCAAGTAGTAGAAATGCTGGGAAATATGCTATATAAACAGGGAAAAGTAGACAAATCCTATATTCATCAGGCGTTATTACGAGAACGAAAGTCTGCAACTTCTATTGGCGGTGGAGTAGCGATTCCACATGGTGATCCAATGTTAGTTAGAGAGTCCTCGATAGCTGTAGCTGTTTTAGATAGGCCGATTGACTGGGGCAAAGAAAAAGTATCGATTGTGTTTATGCTAGCTTTAGTAAATGACAAAGCAAATCCGATTAAAGCAATTATTCACAAAATATCAGCTCTCTCTAAAAACCCAGAAATAGTTGGGGCTTTATTAAACGCTCGCGATAAACAAAATTTTTTACGAATTTTAAATGAAAGAAATTTATAAGACTTGCTTTAGTACTGCGAAAATAAAACTTTGTTAGCAGTATACTCCTGTATATTCCACAATACCAACGCTAGCCTTCATCCATGATGTTTTCATGGATGAAGGCTTCCCTTTTTATTTCCTAATTTTAAGTGAAACTGGGAAACCATTCATAAATAGCGGTTCGGATAGACGAAAAAGGTATTTCTTACACGATAGGAAAGTATAAAACTTTAGGCTTTATCGTATAAGAAAAACGATCGCTTTCGCTATAAAGACTTAGCGACAAGCCAAGTTTTTCTAATCTAACTGGGTTACGTTTACCCTATATATTTTAAATTACCATAGTTCCGGTAAAAACTTAGCGTAATTAATGAACAATAATGATATATACTTTGTGATGAAAGCATTATAGTTTTTTACTATAAAGCTTTACAAGATATTCATATAAAGCGCTTGTATGATACAACGAAAGAGATAATAGGCAAATGGATAAAAAATCCAATGTAGACAGTGGTAGCTCTTAGGGATAAAAAAGGAGACTTTTTGGAGTACGCCCACCAAAAACGCGGCTCTCTAATGGAAGGTATGAAATTACAGTACTTTGGTCGCCAAATGGGCTTATTTTCTTCAAGATTGTTCTTAAACTTGTGGGGTATCGCTCGTAAGCAAGTTTCACTTTACAAGGAGGTTGAAATAATGAAAATAGTTGCTGTGACTGCGTGTCCAGTAGGTATTGCACATACTTATATGGCAGCTGAAAATTTACAAAAAGCTGGAGAGGAATTGGGTGTTGACATTAAAGTAGAAACTCAAGGTTCCATTGGTGTAGAAAATGCTCTAACTGAGAAGGATATTGAAGATGCGGATGGAGTCATTATAGCTAGTGACAAAGAGGTTTCCAAAGAACGGTTTATTGGAAAAAAGCTGATTGTAACAGGTGTACAAGAAGGAATTAGAAATCCGCAAAAACTGATCCAACGGTTTGAAACGGAAGATATACCTGTGTATAGAGCAGATTTAATGTCCGTAGAAGAAGTTAAAAAAAGGAAAAAACAAAAAGAAAATCCGATTTATAAGCATTTAATGAGTGGTGTATCTTATATGATTCCATTCATTGTTGTAGGCGGATTATTGATTGCACTTGCTTTAACATTAGGTGGAGAGCAGACACCTGGGGGAATTGTTATCCCCGAAGATTCATTTTGGAAAAAAATTGAAGAGATAGGAGCTGCCTCATTTAGTTTTATGGTTCCTATTCTAGCTGGATTTATTGCTGTAAGTATTGCTGATCGACCAGGTTTAGCACCAGGTATTATTGGCGGGTTTATTGCGGCAAATGGGAGTTTTTATGGTAGTGAAGCTGGTGCCGGATTTATCGGCGGGATCATTGCAGGCTTTTTGGCAGGGTATATTACTTTAGCTATTAAAAAAATTAAAGTCCCTCAAGCTATCCAACCGGTTATGCCGATTATCTTTATTCCAATTTTATCAACCGCAGCTGTTGGCTTACTATTTGTTTATGTCATTGGTGCTCCCGTAGCTCAAGTGTTTGAATCACTAACAGCATGGTTGGAAGGGATGCAAGGGGCAAGCTCCGTATTATTGGCATTAATTCTCGGTGCCATGATCGCTATTGATATGGGTGGTCCATTTAATAAAGTAGCATTTTTATTTGGCTCAGCTATGATTGCAGAAGGAAACTATGAAATAATGGGACCAATTGCAGTAGCAATTTGTATTCCACCCCTTGGCATGGGTCTTGCAACATTTATCAATAAACGAAAATATCAACCAACAGAGCAACAAGCTGGTAAAGCGAGCTTTACTATGGGACTGTTTGGAATAACGGAAGGAGCAATTCCATTTGCAGCTCAAGATCCATTACGTGTTATCCCAAGTATCGTCATTGGTTCAATGACCGGATCAGTTATTGCTATGCTTGGAAATGTAGGCGATCGGGTGGCACATGGTGGACCAATCGTTGCTGTTTTGGGGGCAGTAGATAATGTACTTATGTTCTTTATTGCTGCTATTATTGGTACAATTGTCACCGCATTACTAGTTAACTTTTTAAAAAAAGATGTAGATGGTGTTCTTAAACATTCCAATAAGGAAAAAGCTAAGCAGAAAATAGACAATAAGCCCGGAGGCAATACGTCCATTGAGCTAAACAAATTAACAGATATTATGACGATGGATTTAATTGATACAGATATTCAGGGCACAACGAGAAATGAAGTAATTGATGAACTCATTCAAAAATTAAATGCATCGGGAGTTTTAAATGATCCAAAGGCTTATAAACAAGCTGTTATTGCTAGGGAAGAAGAAGGAACAACAGGATTGGGAATGAATATTGCTATCCCCCATGGAAAATCTACAGCTGTTAATAAGACCGCAGTAGCCTTTGCCATAAAACGTGATGGTGTAGATTGGGAAAGTTTGGATGGAACAGATGCCAAATTAATTTTTATGATTGCTGTACCGCAAGAACAGGCAGGAGATGCTCATCTAAAAATTTTGCAAATGTTGTCCAGAAAATTAATGGATGCTGATTTTAGAGACCAGCTTTTAAAGGTTACAACGAAGGAAGAAGCGTACCGGTTGCTAGATGAGATTCAATAGTATCAGCAGTTTCTTTGATAATTTAACAAAAGTTTACTTTACCTTTAAAATTTGAATTATTGGAAGAAATGAAAGAAAAACTGTCATTGTGCGGAGTTTCACTATATAATTATGGGAAAAGGGATGAACCTCTTTTCCCATTCCCTGTTTAATAAAGTGAAACTTCATTCAGTAGGAGTTTCTTCCATCTCCTACTGAATGTTAGCTTGAACGAATCGGGCATTTAGGTGCCGTTTTCTCCCACTTAGACCCTTTTGTATCACCTCAAGGCTCTTGAAGTGGGAGTCTTACGGCACCTTAGATGCGGGATAAAAATAATCTATTGGAGGGATTCAGCATGAATCAAGAACCAATATTTTTACAACCTGTATTTCAAGAACGAATTTGGGGAGGAAAAAAATTAACAGCATTGTTTGGCTATGAAATTCCATCAGAGCAAACAGGCGAGGCTTGGGTTATTTCTGCACACCCACACGGTCCAAGCAAAATTATAAATGGCCCCTTAGCGGGAAAAACTTTATTAGATGCTTGGGAAAATCATGGCGAACTGTTTCATAAAAAAAGCAGTGTTAATGAAGCATATCCACTATTAGTTAAAATTTTAGATGCAAATGATAATTTATCAGTACAAGTTCATCCCGATGATGAGTTTGCAAGAAATGTGGAAAATCAACCATATGGTAAAACGGAATGTTGGTATGTGCTTGATGCAGAGCCAGGAGCAGAAATTATTTTAGGCCATCACGCAAAAACGAAAGAAGATTTAGCGACTATGATGGATCATGGAGATTGGGATCAGTTGTTACAACATGTAGCTGTAAACAAAGGCGACTTTATCTATGTACCAAGTGGAACCATTCATGCAATTGGTAAAGGTATCGTTATATTAGAAACCCAACAAAGCTCTGATATTACATATCGAGTGTATGATTATGATCGTAAAGATAATAAGGGAAATCCAAGAGAATTACATCTCGATAAAGCAAAGCAAGTTACGAATATCCCTCATCAAATGCCAAAATTTGAACAGCAAAGTTATCAGAAAGAGGATTTACATGTTCAGCAATTAGTAAAAGAAACTTATTTCACTGTGTATCATTGGAAACTTTCGGGCGAAGTGACGCAACATTTAGAAGCTGATTTTCTTCAATGCAGTGTAATTATGGGAAATGCTGAAATACATGTAAATAATAAATCTTACACATTAAAAAAAGGGGACAATTTTATTCTTCCGTATGGCATGGATACATATCAGCTTGTCGGCAATGCAGAATTGATTGTTTCACATACGTAATGGATACGCAAAGGAGATATGTTGACTGCTAAATGTATCATTTTACATCAACAATATGAATGAGGTTAAGCAATGGTTAAAAAACGTTTGAATGGACTTTATTATTAGTTCGTTTGAGATATAACCAAAAATAAAAACGGGCGGGAGAAAACAATTATTTTTCTCTGCCTGTTTTTTGTTTTTTTTCAATTTACGGCACCTATATTAGCTGCTACTGCCAAAAGGGGATAGTATTTCAAATGTTGTAGAATTTCAATCCACGAGGCTAAATACTAAATATCACAAACCGAACAATTCAATTATGTGATTACCCCCAAAAGTTAGAGTTTTATTATACAGTTGATTGGCTGGATTGCGTTCGATACTCGACTGGGCTCAGCCCGGCCAATTTTTCTTTTATTCGTTCATGATTATACCAATAGATATATTCTTCAATCCGACTTTTTAATTCTTCATAGCTTACTAATTTTTCTCCATAATACATTTCTTGTTTTAAAATGCCAAAAAAATTCTCCATGGAAGCATTATCCGCACAGGTTGCTTTTCTAGACATGCTTTGGAATACTTTATTCTCTTTTAATGTTCTCACCCATTGGTTGTGTTGGTAATGAAAGCCTTGGTCAGAATGGATGGTGGTGCGATAGGTTGCATGATTCTTTATTATCTCTATCGTTTCTTTTAAAGGTTCTATGACAAGATCTAACGTTGGACGTTCCTTGATTTTATACGCAATAATTTCTCCGTTATAAAGGTCAAGAATCGGATTTAAATATAACTTCTCTTCACTTAGACATTTGAATTCTGTAATATCGGTTACTAATTTTTGAAGAGGAATTGGCGTGTTAAAACGGCGAGACAATCGGTTTTTCGCCACTTTTCCAACGTTTCCCTTATAGGAATTGTATTTACGGGATTTTCGCATAAATTTCACACATTTCAATCCCAATTCGCACATAATGCGATATACTTTTTTATGGTTGATAACGTATCCTAATTTATTTAGTTCTCTAGTAATACGTTTATAGCCATAACGTTCATGGAACTTTTTAAATAAATCGATAATGATTTTTTTTAGTACTTTGTCTGAATCTTCTCTGCCAAAATTTTTCACATGATAGTGATAGGTTGCTTCAGGTATGCCCACAATAAGGAGAATATCTTTTAATCGGAATCCTTCTTCTTTAAGTCCAAATGCCACCTTTGCCTGTGCTTTTCGTGGAAGGCATTTGGATTCTCCCGAAAAGCTCGTAGCTTTTTTAGGTACGCATTTTCTAGCCTTAATAGTTCATTCTCTCGTTCTAATATTTCTTCACGTGTTAACTTTTTTTCTTCCTTTTTCTTCCGTTTATTGGGTTTCTTAGACATAGAAGACTCCCCCTTTGGTTTCAGGCCTTCTACTCCTTGTTCCTTAAATTCTTTCATCCAGCGTCTAATTAAGGAAGGGTTGTTCAATTTAAATTGAACAGCAGTTTCTAAAAAAGTAGCACCTGTCTTTAACACAAATTGTATCGTATTTAATTTAAATCGAACAGGATAAAACTTCCTAGCTTTTTTTCTTTTTAACCCATCCATTCCCTGAGACTTATAGACTTTCACCCATTCAAATATTGGTGTTGCGCTACCCATATTATATTTTTTTGCCAATAATTTATATCCTAGGTTGCCATATAAATACTCGGTGACAAGATTTATTTTAAATTCTTCACTATATTTAGCCATAAAAACACCCCCGAAAATTAGATTTCTACTCTAACTTTGGGGGGTCGGTACCTTATAATTGTTCGGTTTGTTTGTGTTTAGAAAGACTTGGCTTGGCGCCAAGTCTTTAGCGAAAGCCATCGTTTTTCTTATACGATAAAGTGAAACTTCATTTCTTGGAATGCTTTTCCCAAGAAATGTTAGTACCACAAGGGTATAACCTAAAGGCCCTTGAACCAATCGGGCATTTAGGTGCCGTTCTCTACCACTTAGATCCTTTTGTATCAACTCCAAGATTTTGAAGTGGGAGTCTTACGGCACCTTACATGCGGGATAAACCATATAAATTTTATACTTTCCTATAGTACAAGGACGATTTATTGTTCGTTTTTTAATCAGCTGTTTTAGTTATGTCCCCAGCATCGACGAAATGAGGACATGGGTAAGAGAAACGTACACAGTAATCTCAATCCACGCATTAATATAAGGTGCGACTTGATACAGTCAACGTACCACCAATGGAAGATTTTGAATTTCAATCCACGCACCTATGTAAGGTGCGACGAAAAGCAATGTGGCAGATGTTAAGTACTATGCTATTTCAATCCCGCACCTATGTAAGGGCGACATGACAAATAAGTTTAGGTCATTGAAGCAACTGGAAATTTCAATCCACGCACCTATATAAGGTGCGACGATTACCTAACTACTACTTAAAGTTAGAGGGCTTATTTCAATCCACGCACCTATATAAGGTGCGACGTTTTTTAAATCTGCTATTTTGTTTGTTAATTCTACATTTCAATCCACGCACCTATATAAGGTACGACGCTCGTAGTTACAACGAGTATTAGCTTTGGAAAACAATTTCAATCCACGCACCTATATAAGGTACGACAGCGAATATAACCTAATTTTTTACAAAAACATGAGCGATTTGCCTCTTTTTATAACAAAAACTTCAAAAAAAGTGACTGTTTCCTTTATTTTATTCCATTATCGCGCATTATACAAACAAATATTGGTGCGAATCCCCTAGAGATTTTATGTGCACTTCAGATTCGCACCAAAATAACATGTCTATTCATTTATGATCAAAATACATAAACGTAGACAGATTATTTTTTTAACGCTTGTCTACGGAATTAGGGGAATATATATTAAAACTAAAAGACCTGTAATTTTACAATATACATGTTGTTAAAAAAGATTCAAGTTTTAAACCTGTAAATAATTTATATTATTTAGGACTTATGAGAAAAGCGCTTCTGAATCCCCAATTCACTTCACTTCACTAACATTCAAAGAGAAAAGCACCTTCTTACATGAAGTTTCTCTTTATTTCCTCAGAATTCTGTCCGTTTGTATGTCGCTAACCGAACGCTTCAGCTTTAGTTCTTTACTATCTTTTTTCTAAATACATTTGGAGTATATTCTCCATAAAATAAATAAAGGTGAATATTTATATACAAAATTTAATTTTTGTGATACGCTTACAGCAAGGAGGTGAAACGATGGATATAAATGAAAGCGGTTTTAAAATCATTATGCACAGTGGTGATGCACGCTCTCATACGCTGGAAGCATTAAAAAATGCCCGAAAAGGAAATTTTGAAAAAGCCGAACAATTGTTAAAAGATGCTGATGATCAGCTGCTTGAAGCACATAAAATTCAAACATCATTATTACATGAGGAAGCGAATGGAAGAAGCATGAAACTATCCATTATATTCGTTCACGCGCAGGATCACTTAATGACAGCAATGCTGGCAAAAGATTTAGCAACTGAAATTATTGCAATGCAGCAAGCTAAAACTCTATAGAGGCTTACAGTAAGTAAGATAGAAGTTTGTCTAAAACGAATAAATACGAGAAAAGGAGTGTGTGTTATGCGTGTATTAGTAGCATGCAGTGCAGGGATGTCCACGAGTTTATTTGTGCAAAAAATAAAGGATGCTGCAAAAACAGAAGGAGTAGATTTGCAAATAGGAGCTGTCTCCATTTCAGAAGCACGTTCGCTATTACAAAATAACCAGTATGATTTGCTACTGTTAGGTCCGCAAGTTGCCTTTATGAAAAATCAGATGGAAAAAGAATTAGGTAATTCGCTTCCGGTTGGTGTCATTAATAGTCAGGATTATGGTTTAATGCGTGCTGAAAATGTTTTAAAACAAATATTGGATAGTAAACCGCTAGTATAGAAAAATAAAAGGCTAGGGGGAAATAAAAATGAATCGAATAGCCAATAAAATTGCCCAATGGTTAACGCCAATTGCTACAAGGTTTTCTACGCAGCGTCATTTAGGAGCTGTGCGCGATGGTTTTATTATTTTGATTCCACTTGTTATTGTAGCCTCATTTTTTGTATTGATTAATAATGTAATTTTGGATCCTACTAACGGTATTTTTGCTAATGTTGCAGATTTAAGTGCTTACCAGCAAATAGGAAATCAAGTTTACAATGGCACATTAGGACTTCTTTCAATCTTGATTGCTTTTACTGTAGCTTATAAACTGGCACGTTCTTACAATGAAGATGGCGTTATACCAGGAGTAATGGCAGTCGCTGTTTTAGTATCCATGTTTCCTAGTATGGTTGAAGTTGTTCCCCTAAATCAAGAGAAAATAGTAGAGATAACGGGGGTATTTAGTCAAAGTGAAACATCTGCTACTGGATTAATTTTTGCGATTATTTCAGCTTTAATTGGAACAGAAGTTTTTTTACGATTAAAGAGAATCAAAAAATTACAAATCAAAATGCCGGAAAGTGTTCCACCAGAAGTTGCTAGATCTTTTAATGCATTGATTCCAGCATTTTTCACGTTAACATTGTTTGCTTTACTGGTGTTTTTAACGAATGCGTTTTTTGATTTAGGTTTACAAGAAATAATAACCAAAGCGATACAAGCACCACTTGATGCTATCTATCAGGGATTACTCGGTATTAATGGAGTTATGTTTGTACAAAACCTATTATGGGCTTTAGGAATTCACGGTACCTTTGTTCTTGGACCAATTACGGAACCAACGTTACTAGCTGCTATTCAGGAAAATATCGAAGCATTTCAGGCTGGTAGCATCATACCTAATATTGTAACCAAACCATTTATTGATAGTTTTGCAATGATGGGTGGTGGCGGAAATACAATTGGGTTATTAATTGCCATATTTATTGCTTCAAAACGTGCAGAGTACCGTGGTGTTGCTAAACTTTCTGCTGCTCCAGGGTTATTTAATATTAATGAACCATTAATGTTTGGGCTGCCAGTTATTTTGAATCCAATCTTAGCGATACCTCTTATTCTTGTACCAATTGTGAATCTGAATATTGCCTATCTCGCGACATCTTTAGGATTAATTTCAAAAACGGTTGTTTTTATTCCTTGGACAACCCCGCCTGTATTATCCGCTTTCTTAGCGACAGCAGGTGATTTCCGTGCAGTAATTTTAGCTGCTCTATTAATTGCTCTATCGGTAGTTATTTATTTGCCATTTGTAATCGCAACGAATAGCGTAGCAGCTATTGAAAGGAAAAACAGAAGCTAAAGAGAGATCTTCAACAGGAGGATATGCATGACGAAAGTATTAATCTGTGATTTAGATGGAACATTACTTGATAAAAACAATGAAATATCATTAGAAAATATGAGGAAAATTCAGTCATTTTCAAACTCAGGTGGTACATTTATTATTGCTACAGGACGATTAGATCATGATATTGTGTATGTTGAGAAGCAGCTAGGAATTCAAGGTGCTTTTCGAATTAGCCAAAATGGTGCCGTGATAACGAATAAGGATGGAAAAGTAGTTTTTAAACAGGAGATTGATTCTCATACGGCTAAAGGAATCATGAAAATATTAGATAAAAGAAAAGAACGAGTTGAAGTAAATGACGCTATACGGCGTTACTTTCCTTCACCACGCCCTATGGGACGAGTCGCTGAATTTGTTGATTCGTCAGTTATTGATCCACAACTAAACAAAAAAGTTGGGAATAATGTGATTCCAACCATCTTCCTTATATTCGGTGAAAAATCAGGTTTCAAAGAGATAAAAGCTGTCATCCATAAAAAATATGAAGACATCGTTAATTGTGTAAAAACCAGTGACTCTTCCTTAGAAATTATGTCTAAAAATATCTCAAAGGGTGTAGCTGTCCGCCAAATTATGAAAGAACTGAATAGAACAACACAAGATGTGTATGTTATCGGTGATTCTGAAAATGATATATCCATGTTTGAAGCAGCAGGATATTCATTTGCTATTGACAATGCTTCAGATCAAGTAAAGCAAAAAGCGGATGAGATTCAAAAAACAGTAGCTGACTGTATTGAAGTGATTATGAATACATCTCCGAAAGTCAGGTGATAACATGAAAAAGATAATCTATATCCCGTTAGATGAGCGACCATGTAATTATGTATATCCGAAATATATGGAGGAAACAAGAAAAGACATCCAACTGATTGTTCCACCAAGTGAAATACTAGGCAAGAAAAAAGAAAAGGCAAATGTCGAGCAATTATGGAAGTTTATCAATGATCATGCTCCTGATGCGGATGGTCTGGTGGTTTCTGTTGAAATGATGCTATACGGCGGTCTTTTACCTTCTAGATTACATCAATTACGTGAATCAGAAGGAAAAGAGCGATTGAAAATGTTTCAAATACTAAGAGAAGCGTATCCGCATTTACTGATATTTGCATCAAATCTAATTATGCGAACTCCGAAATTTAATAGTGCTGATGAAGAACCGGATTATTATGCTGCGTATGGAGAAGCAATATTTAAAAGAGCTTATTTACTAGATAAAGACAAACGTACAGGATTAAATGAAAAGGAAAAGCGTCAATTACAAAAAATAAATACTAAAATTCCAGAAATGTTTATTGAAGATTATGAAAGAAGACGTAATTTCAATGTTACGATGAACATGCATACCCTCGACTTAGTTGCTAAAGATGTAATAAACTTTCTTGCTATTCCGCAAGATGATGCTACAGTATATGGATATACTGCAAAAGATCAGGCAGTTGTTTATCGTTACATCGAACAAAAAAGATTACAAAACAAAGTAATGGTCTATCCAGGAGCAGATGAGGTTGGATCCACATTAGTTGCCCGGATGCTGAATCATTTGCTCAATAGGAAACCGCGGGTATACTCTTTTTTTAGCTCGACATTAGGTCCCTATATTGTACCACTTTATGAAGACAGACCATTTGCTGAAAGTGTCAAAGCACATTTGCTTGCTTCTGGCTGCAAAGTGTCTTTGCAACCGGAGGAGGCAGATTTTATATTAGCAATTAATACGCCAGGCAAAGTAATGCAAGAAGCATTTAATCAAGATGAAAAAGATGTCACATACAGTAGCTATCGCCAGCTTCACTTTTTTACGGAACGTATCCAAGACTATTTGGATATGGGAAAGCCTGTAGTGCTTGCGGACAGTGCCTTTGCAAATGGAGGAGATATAGAATTGCTCCATTATCTGGATGACTATCAGGTTCTAGATAAAATAATATCCTATAAAGGTTGGAACACAAATGGTAATACGTTAGGGACATCAATTGCTGCAGGCAGCTTTGCGTTTGACAAGCAGGATTGCTTGACAATAAAAAAGAATCTCATATACCATATTCTTGAAGATGGTTTATATCAGGCCATTGTTCGAAAAGAGGTTACAGAAACCGTTCTTCCTGGAATCGGTGCAGACTATTTCCAATTGAATCATCAAGATGATAAAGTTGCTAGTGAAATTGAGAAGAGGATTGTAACCTATTATCAGCAAATGGTGAAATATAGCTTTTCAGAATTCGAATTATCACAGGTTAGTATACATTTACCGTGGAGAAGAATGTTTGAAATTGGTCTTGATTTAAAAATAAAGAATAAATAGTTATCCCTGGCGTAAGGAGAGTTTAATCAATGAATATCATGGATTTTTTAGCAAGAGTGAAGAGCATTTATCCATCCTTAACAAAGAGCGAAAAAAAGGTAGCTTCGTTTGTTTCCGAGAACTACCAGCGCATTGCTTTTTTGTCTTTAACCGAGTTTGCTGATGAATTTGGTGTCGGGGAGGCTACTGTTATTCGCTTTTTAAAAAAGGTGGGCTTTTCTGGATATCATGAATTTAAGACTACTATGGCAAAGCAATTACTAGACGCAAAAGAGGTAAAAACAAATACTGAATTTGAAAAAACGTATCATGATATCGTTAAAATGCTTGATGAAACAAGGTTGTTAACGAATGCAGAAAAAATAAAACAATCAGCTAATTTGATAAAGAACAGTAAAGCAATCTATTTGTTTGGGATCGGCTTTTCAGCTTTGGCCGCGCAGGGAGCACAGATTAGACTTATGCGCCTTGGATATAAAGCGTACTTTTTTTCAGAACAGCATACAAGAGTAGTATCATCTCATTTAATCGAATCTGATGACTTATCGATAGCATTTAGTGTAACAGGTGATACACGAGAGACGTTACAATGGTTAAGTAAGGTGAAGGAAAATGGGGCAAAAACGATCGCTATTACAAACCATTCACGGTCGCCTATTACCAAAATCGCTGAATTGATATTATTTACTGCAGGAAAAGAAGTAGCACAAGAAGGTAGTACATTAATTACGGAAATGTCGCAGCTTTTTGTCGTTGAACAGATTTGTCATTACCTGCATGAAATTGATGGTGCTAGAATTGCCTTGGCAAAGAAACAAATTTCTGAGTCCATTGATTAACGAAGACAAGTCAATTTTAGATAAACAATCCGGTTAAAGTCAATGTATAAAATTTATTCGCCTGTATCAAAGTAGAAAAAATCTGAGGTAAGCGGGTGTTGCTATGCGGAACAGGCGAATTTTTCATGTTCTCTACAACCCCTTCAAGAGGGGAATCTTACCCCACCTTACATTCGGGGGTGACAAGGACAAGGAAAACTGCGTCAGCGACACATCGCGATTTTTCAAGGACAAGGAAAGCTTCGGAGTGGCATACCGCGCTTTTTCAAGGATGGGAAGTAGGGGGGGAGGAAAAATCCTACTAAATGGAGTTTTACTTTATAGCTTCACTTCACAAAAAATCCCTACTAAAACATGGTTATTAGACTATCCGGCTATTTCCTCCGTTAAAACGAAGAATGGTATACTGGTAGTAATATATACTGCTAACATCCGCAATGTTTTTTTCTTCTCCCCGCAGTTTATATTTAGACTTGTTTTTGTGATGAATTTATTTTATTTATACTTGCTTATTCGTTAAAATAGATATATAAGAGCGCGTTTAAAAAGAGGATAAAAAGAACTAAGATCGGCTGAGATCGCAGCATTTGCTAACGCCGACACTAGTATTCCTATCTAGGCGAAGTTTCGATTACGCGATTGTACAGGACGTACTGATTTCTACGTTACCCACAGGATGTGGGCGCTTTTAGTAGAAGATCCTTTTAATAGATACATAAGTGCTAGTGCAGCTTTCTTGGGATTATTTCCAAGGGATAGAGAAACAAGCTAATAAAGAAAACGTAGCTAGCGGCAAGCAGAGCGTAGATGCTAGCTTTGTTGCACGTATACGTAGAACTTAAAAATTTTTACTGCATGGAATGAACTTAGAGCGCAAAATTTTATACGTTCGAACGGGCGAAGAAATTTAATGTTTCATTTTAACGTGCTTTTGGAACACCTCTATAATAGAATGTCAAGGGGTGCAAAAGTACAAAGCCAATATGGTAAATTTCAACGTTGAGTTAGGTTATTAAGTCCAACGTATATGTACAACTAGGACATTTCTTGTCAAAAGCTTAGGAGACAGCTAAGTTTTTATTGATCAAGAAACGCTATTCGTTTTTATATGGTGGATATCTTTTATGGGAGTAGCTTCGTCGTGTACTTCAACGCCTAGCAAACCCGAACGCTTCCCCTTTTGTTCTTGACTTGTTTCCTTGAAGTATGTCCCCTCTCATCCTTTTTTGTACTATAGGAAATATAAAATTTTAGGGTTTATCCCGCATGTAAGGTGCCGTAAGATTCCCACTTCAAGAGCCTTTAGTTAATACAAAGGGTCAAAGTGGGAGAAAACGGCACCTAAATGCCCGATTGGTTCCACTAACATTCAGTAGGAGAGGGAAGAAAACTCCTACTGAATGAAAGTTTCACTTTATAGTATAAGAAAAACTACAGCTTTCGCTAAAGATTTGGCGACAAGCCAAGTTTTTCTAAAACAAGCATATAAGTAATGATGGAGGAATAGCGATATGATAGCTCACTTACAAGATACAGTAACACTTAATAATGGAGTTGAAATGCCAGGATTTGGGCTTGGTGTGTACAAAGTAGAAGATGGAAGAACTGTGAAAACAGCTGTTCAAGCAGCGCTGGAAACTGGCTATCGCTTGATTGATACAGCTTCTTTTTATGACAATGAAATAGGTGTTGGCGAAGCGATTCGAGCATCAAGAATAGCTCGCGATGAGTTATTCATTACAACGAAGATTTGGAATGATCAGCAGGGTTATGAGAATACGTTCAAAGCATTTGAGCTTAGTTTGGAAAAGCTAGGTTTAGATTACTTAGATTTATATTTGATTCACTGGCCTGTGAAAGGTAAGTATAAAGCAACTTGGCAGGCTATGGAGGAACTATACCAAGCTGGCAAGGTTCGAACAATAGGTGTTAGTAATTTTCATCAACACCATTTAGAAAATTTGCTAGAGGATAGTAAAATTATACCTGCTGTTAATCAAGTAGAATATCATCCGCATCTTACTCAAGTACCTTTACATGAGTTTTGTAATTCTCATCACATTCAACTGGAAGCATGGTCGCCGTTAAAACGAGGTCAGCTGATTCATGATCCTCTCTTAGAAAGCATTGGCGAAAAATATGGAAAAACCTCCGCACAAGTAATTTTGCGATGGGATATACAAAAAGGGGTTGTAACCATACCTAAGTCCATTAAGCCGAAACGAATCCATGAAAATGCTGACGTATTTGATTTTTCACTAACGGAAGAAGAAATGGAGCAGATTAATAATTTAAATTTGAATGATCGTAGTGGCACAAATCCAGACAGCTTTGATTAAGCTACTTTAAAACCTATCAACAAAACTTCTATTCCAGTGCAGGGATGGAAGTTTTTCTTGTGCTATAGGAAAGTATAAAACTCTAGGCTTTATCTTATAAGAAAAACGATAGCTTTTGCTAAAGACTTGGCGACAAGCCAAGTTTTTCTAATGTACATCTATTGATCATACATGTTACATCTCGTATCTCACTTTAAAAGTAATAGAGAATACGAAGAAGTCTAAGAGGGAAAAAACGGCTCTTCATTCCCAGATTCGTTTGGGTGACAAGACAAGAAAAGCTTCGTCAGCACCACATGTTATGCAGAAAAAGTGTTTTTCTTTTTCAAGGACGGCCGAGTTTTTGTTTTAAATCTATCAATAGGGAATCAATGAAGTTCGCTATCTATGCGGATAGGAAATTTTAATTTTTCGTGACTTAGATTTTATTGTCAATCAAATCTATTAAAGTTGTTAGAATAGCTAACTGAATAGTAATTAAACGGCTATTCGAAGTATCTATTTAGTTCAGTAGCTTACAAGTTCAGATTAGCACAACTATGATCGAAGGATGAACAAATACGGAATTTTTTCCTTTCCCAATTCCAAAAATACATTGAAGTATTTGATAATTAAGCATATAATAATGCGAAAGAAAGGTGGTAATAGATTTGGAAAAAGATTTGCGAATAAAAAGTCATGTCTTTAGTGATGGAGCAATGAGAGCCCCAAATCGTGCTATGTTGCGAGCTGTAGGTGTTTCAGATGATGACTTCAAAAAACCGATGATTGGTATTGCTAGCACATGGAGTGAGGTTACGCCATGTAATATACATATTAATGACTTGGCGAAACGCGCAAAAGAAGGTGCTAGAGAGGCGGGAGGGGTTCCGTTAATTTTTAATACCATTACGGTTTCTGATGGAATTTCGATGGGAACGCAAGGGATGCGTTATTCTTTACCAAGTCGTGATCTAATTGGTGATTCGATAGAAACGGTAGTAGGTGCAGAAAACTTAGACGGTTTGGTTGCTATTGGTGCTTGTGATAAAAATATACCAGGATGTATGATTGCCATTGCTAATGCAGAAGTGCCAGCCGTGTTTGTGTATGGAGGTACGATAGCCCCTGGATCCATTAACGGAAAAGATATCGATATCGTGTCTGTATTTGAAGGCGTTGGAAAACATAATAATGGCTTAATCGATGATAATGAGTTACGTCAGATTGAATGTCAAGCGTGCCCGGGAGCCGGAGCTTGCGGAGGGATGTACACCGCAAATACAATGGCTTCAGCAATGGAGGCAATTGGAATGAGTTTACCAGGAAGTTCTTCCAACCCTGCAGAATCGAAAGAAAAGGCAAAAGATTGTGAGAATGCTGGAAAAGCTGTTTATCATCTACTTGAAAAAGGCATTTACCCTAAGGATATTATGACAAAGAAAGCATTTGAAAATGCAATAACAGTTGTTATGGCTTTGGGCGGTTCTACCAATGCCATTTTACATCTACTAGCAATCGCTCATGCTATGGAAATAGACTTAACGATAGATGATTTCAATCGAATTCAAGAAAAAATACCGCATCTTGCTGACTTAAAACCGAGTGGTAAATATGTGATGCAAGATTTACACAGAGTTGGTGGTGTACAAGCTGTCATGAAAATGCTGTATGAAGCTGGCTACTTACATGGAGATTGCTTAACTGTAACCGGAAAAACGATTGCTGAAAATATGAAGAATGTACCAGCTTTAAAAGAAGACCAAGCTGTAATAATGCCGTTTGATCATCCAAAGCGTAAGGATGGTCCATTAATCGTTCTAAAAGGTAACTTAGCTCCTCGAGGTGCTGTTGCTAAAGTATCTGGGGTAAAAGTCAGCCGTCATGAGGGTCCTGCACGAGTATTTAATACAGAAAAAGAAGCAACAGAAGCCGTTATCAATAATAAAATTAAAGAAGGAGATGTACTTGTGATTCGGTATGTTGGACCAAAGGGCGGACCTGGTATGCCAGAAATGCTATCAATCTCGGCAATTTTAGTAGGAAAAGGTCTGGGAGAAAAAGTTGCTCTCTTGACAGATGGCAGATTTTCTGGTGGAACGCATGGTTTAGTCGTCGGTCATATTGCTCCGGAAGCTCAGGATGGAGGGCCGATTGCTTTCTTAGAAGAAGGCGATATAGTTACGATCGATTCTACTAAAAAAGAAATTTCGTTTGCGATTACGGAAAAAGAGTTACAGAAAAGAAAGCAACACTGGACAGCACCTCCTTTGTATAAAAAAGGGGTATTAGGAAAATATGCACATAATGTTTCCTGTTCCTCACTTGGTGCAGTTACTGATTTCCTCGATAAATAAACAAAAAGATTAGTATATCGGGCAACTAAATGGTTTTATAGGCTTATTATAAAGCGCAGTATATTGAATTAATATATTGCGCTTTGTTTGTTTTTAAAAAACATTGTATTTATAGTTTTAATTGCGATATATTGCATTGTAAAGAAAATGTAATATATTATCTGTTTTATTATAGTTAACGCTTTGTAAGCGTATACAATAAATAAATTTATCTAAAAATATTTAAATACCTGTTGACTCTTGTTTAAAAACAGTATATTATTAACGGCAATATCAAAAAAATCTTACAACAACAGTAATTTTCGTATTTCATTTATTTTGTCTATTTTTTGAAAAGTTAAACAAAAAACAAACTGAAAATTTAATTATTATAACGCGATGACGAGAAAAAAGGAATATAGCTAAATGTATACACAGAGATCCGGGGATGCTGGAAGCCCGGAAATACAGTATATTCTGACATCATCTCTGAGCGCCGGACTGAACAGGTAACTTAATAGGCCGGCCAGGTGCATTTACTTATGTATCTGTTATCCAAATGAGTTTTCATTGATTCTTCGATGCTTAATCAAGATATAGCATAAGAATCAACTAAACTTGCTAAGTTAGTATTCGCGAGAATGCTAAAAAACTGGGTGGTACCGTGAAAGGCAGCGCTTTTCTCCCCAAACACTGTAAAATTATGTGCAGTTAGGGGAGGAGGGCGCTTTTTTTGTACTGTAGGAGTATAAAAAAAACTTTAGGCTTTAATGTATAAGAAAAACTGCCGCTTTCGCCATAAAGACTAAGCGACAAGCCAAGTTTTTCTAATAGCTAAATATCAGGTTAGCGAAATGTTGAATAAATCCGTACAGCTCTGATTGAGCGGGATTTTCATATTAAAAAAACTTTATCTAAAGGAGGCATGCAGAAGTGAAGGTTGAGGCAAAGCATGAAGTGAAAAGTACAGAAAAATTAGAAACGGGTGCAGATGTATTAATTGACGCATTAGTCAAAGCTCGAGTCGATACTATTTTCGGTTATCCAGGTGGTGCTGTGTTACCAATTTATGATGCAATTTATCGCAGTAATGCTCCCTTTGAACATGTGCTTTCGCGTCATGAACAAGGGTCTATCCATGCAGCGGAAGGCTATGCACGAGTTACAGGGAAACCAGGAGTTGTTATTGCTACTTCCGGTCCGGGAGCGACTAATCTGGTAACAGGAATAACAGATGCAATGATGGATTCGTTGCCAATCGTTATTTTTACAGGTCAGGTGGCTAACACTGTCATTGGAACAGACGCATTTCAGGAAGCTGATATTATTGGGATCACAACACCAATTACAAAATATAATTATCAGGTTACTGATTTGCTAGAATTGCCAAGAATTGTAAAGGAAGCATTTCATATTGCTTCTACAGGGAGACCAGGACCGGTTGTTGTGGATATCCCAAAAGATGTTTCGTCGCAGCTTTCAACAGCTGTATACGATGATCATTTTGAACTTCCTGGTTATCA